>NZ_NJPP01000001.1 GCF_002778015.1 Bartonella tribocorum
GCTCCATAGGCACTTCTGAACCAGGYACTTGATCTACAGGAGTTTGCTGACTTGGAACTTGCTCCATGGGAACTTCTGAACCAGGCACTTGATCTACAGGAGTTTGCTGACTTGGAACTTGCTCCATGGGAACTTCTGAACCAGGCACTTGATCTACAGGAGTTTGCTGACTTGGAACTTGCTCCATRGGMACTTCTGAACCAGGYACTTGATCTACAGGAGTTTGCTGACTTGGAACTTGCTCCATGGGAACTTCTGAAYCAGGCATCTTTTCTGGCTGTTTTCTTAAGGATATATCTTTGTTCGATAATTGCTCAGATTCTGAAGAATCATTTATACTTGATATTCCTGGTTCAATAACCCGTCCTGAACCACCCATCATATTATAATTCAAATGGGAAATAGCCCACCAAGTTCCCCCAATAATCACAAAAACGCAAATAGCAGCAAACCACAAAGCGCTTAAATTCCACTTAGCATCTGGACCAGAGTTCAAGTGTAAAAAGAAAACAATTTGTACTATAATCTGAATAAGTGCCATCCCAATAAGATATGCAACCTTTGTACTAATTGCCCAACTTTCCATCATTCCATACATCACAGGAATAAAAGAACCTAAAGTGAAAAATACAGCCAGAATAAAACCAACCAAATAGGAACCAATACTGGGACCATGTGTTTCATTTTGCATGCTCATCATAACGCTCCTAATAGATAAACCATAGTGAAAACACCAACCCATACAATATCAAGTAAATGCCAAAAAATGGAAAGGCATGCTAAACGTGTTTTATTATTCTGATCCAAGCCATTACGACGAAGATGAAAAAACATCACGACCATCCAAAGAAGGCCAACACTTACGTGAAGACCATGGGTACCAACCAAAGCAAAAAATGCTGACCAATAAGCAGAGAGTATCTCCCGTCCAAAAAGCTGTAAACCTGTTGCAGGATCAATACCAGCATAAGCATTTGGATCGTAATAAAATACCTCACTCAAAAGTTCATGGAACTCGTAAAGTTCCATAGCAATGAAGCAACACCCCAATACAAAGGTTATAGCCATCCATAAACGTACACCACTGATGTTATTTTTATGCGCTTGTACCATCGCAAAGCCATAAGTGACGGATGAAAACAATAAAAAAGCAGTCTCAACCAAAACAAATTTTAAATCAATAAATTCATTACCCGCTTTACCGCCGCCATAAGAAGCAGAAAAAACAGCAAAACTCGAAAAAAGTGTCGAAAATAGGATCAAATCTGAAAGAATATAGACCCAAAAACCAAACGTCATTACCGAGCTATTATCGTGGTGAAGTTCATCCACTGTACTCGCATTATTCATTGTTACTGCACTCATACTGTCACTCCTTGTTCTTTAAGAACAGCTGTAAAGGCATCTTCAGTTTTTTGCACTTCTTCAGCTGGAATATAATAACCATGGTGATCACCTGTTAATGAATGACACACAAGTGTCGCAACAAAGCCAATCATTCCAACCGCAACAAGCCACCAAATATGCCAAACAAGCGCAAAACCAACAATTAATGAGAAGAATCCTGCAATAACTCCAGCCGACGTATTCGAGGGCATATGAATTTTCGTAAATCCACTTGTCGGACGCTGATAACCACTTTTCTTCATATTCCAATAAGCATCATCAGACTGTATCTTCGGAAGTAGAGCGAAATTATAAGAAGGAGGTGGTGAAGAAGTAAACCATTCAAGTGTACGTGCATCACCCCAAGAATCATTTAACGTTACCGGCAAATGCCCTTTATGCTTAATACCGTACCAAATTGCCAAAACAACCTGTAACACAAAACAAAGGATACCAAGTAAGATAATAAAAGCACCCAGAGCAGCAATAATAAACATCGGCTGCCAACTAGGTTCCATGTAATGCTGAAGACGACGCGTTGCCCCCATTAAACCAAGGGCATAAACAGGGAAAAAGGCAAGATAAAAACCAACAAACCAACACCAGAAAGATGCAATACCTAGTATGCGATTTGGTTTATAACCAAAAACTTTAGGAAACCAAAAAGCAATCCCTGCTAAATAAGCAAAAACCACACCTCCAATAATTGTATGATGGAAATGCGCTACTAAAAAGAGTGAATTATGAAACTGCCAATCAGCAGGGACAATAGATAATAAAACACCTGTTAACCCACCACCAACAAAAGTAAAGATCATCCCCATACACCAAAGCATAGGAGGCTCAAAGCGAAGCCGACCTTTATACATCGTTAGCAGCCAATTAAAGACTTTTACACCGGTTGGAACTGCAATGATCATCGTAGCAATACCAAAGAAGGTATTGACAGCTTCACCGCCGCCCATTGTAAAGAAATGATGTCCCCAAACAAGAAGCGATAAAATTAAAATAACCAACATTGCCCATACCATCGAAGTATAACCAAAGAGGCGTTTTGAAGAAAAAGTGGAGACAACTTCAGAAACAATACCAAAAGCTGGAACAACCAAAACATACACTTCAGGATGACCAAAAATCCAAACATAATTAATCCATACCATTGGATTTCCACCACCAACATTGGTAAAGAAATTCATGCCCAAATAACGATCACACGCCAAAAGTGCAAATGCTACAGCCAAAACAGGATAAATAACTAAAATAAGAATATTGCTGACAAAAGCACTCCAACAAAAAACAGGCATTCTCATCATTGTCATTCCAGGAGCACGCATTTTAATCATCGTTGCAACAAAATTCACTGACCCCATTGTTGTTGCAATACCAGAAAGCTGAAGCGACCATAAATAATAATCTACCCCTGTATCTGGGCTCGTTTGCAACTCTGAAAAAGGTGGATACATCAACCAGCCACCACGACCAAAATTACCAACACCTAGCGATATATTAATCAAAATCGCCCCAGCTGCTGTAATCCAAAAACCCAGATTATTTGCAAAGGGAAAAGCAACATCACGCGCACCAATTTGCAGTGGTATAAGATAATTGAAAAGACCAAATAAAATCGGCGTAGCCATAAAGAAAATCATGATCGTACCATGGGCCGAAAAAATCTGATCGAAATGTTCAGGAGGCAAATAACCTGCTGCTTCACTCCCAAGAGCTAAAGCTTGATGCGTTCGCATCATAATCGCATCCGCGAAACCGCGAACGAGCATAATAATACCAAGCACGATGTACATAATGCCAATGCGCTTATGGTCAACTGTTGTAATCCAATTTCGCCATAAAACCCCCCACCATCCAAGCACTGTTAAAGCAACAACAGCAATTAAACCAACCAAAACAATCGCAATACATGTATACAAAACGATCGGTTCATGTGCAAGCGCATGAAAAGCACCCGCTGCAGGATCTGTAAGTCTTCCAAACATTTCTCAATCCATTTCAAATGAAATTTAAATTCAAAAGAAACCTTCTTTTAAAAGGGCTCTCTCTCTACTGATCCTTTAAATGACATCAGGATCAAATACTGAACACAGTGCACCCCATAGCGTCTGAGCAGCAGAACGTTTCATTAAATCTTCATTACACACCGTATTTTCATCGACACATCGATTAACAACACGATAGTAAAGCCGCTTCTCAACAGGTGCAAAATAACGAACTTCAGCATCTTTTTCCTTCGCAGCAATATCACCCATACGAGGCGCAATAGAAAGTTTACGATAAGATGTACGATCAAGCACTCGACCATTAGCCCGAGCTTTTACAATCCAATCCTCAAAATCCTGCAAAGATACAGAATGCCACTTAAACCGCATTCCTGAAAAACCATCACCACTGTAATTTGCCGAAGTTCCTTTGAATACTCCTGGTTCTTCAGCAACTAAATGCAACTTAGCATTCATCTGCGGCATAGCATAAAGAACTGTCCCCAATTTAGGGACCCAAAAAGCATTGACAGAATTTTCTGATGTCAATTGCAATAAAATTTGACGTCCTTTAGGCGCGTAAATTTCATTAATCGATGCAACGCCATATTCAGGATAAATAAAAAGCCACTTCCAATCAAGAGCTACAACATCAACTTGCAATGGCTTCTCTTCACCTACAACCTCTACTGGAAGAGGATTTGTAGGTTCAAGCTTATAGGTATAATAAGCTGTTAATGCACCTAAAACCGTTACGATTCCAATTGGAATACCCCACATCAATGCTTCAATTTTATTTGAATGCGCCCAATCAGGAGAATAATTCGCTTTCACATTCGATGCACGGTATTTTATAGCTAAAAATACCACACTCACCATCACCGGAATGACAACGCAAAGCATAACAAGCACACAAATAACGATCAAAACGAGCTGTTGGCGCGCAACATAACCTGATGGCTGTAGAACATCAACCTTACAACCAGACAAAAGAAGCGCTGCTCCCCCTAAAATCATAAGCACTTCTAATTGTCTAACAAAGTTCTTCATCTTTATTACCCCCGTCATACGCACTAAAAATTGTCATAAATATAATACCTTTTATTGTACAAATTTAAAAATAATTATCAAGTGAATTCAATCCCTGCATCACTCTTATCCAACGCTTACTCTTTACCTTCATAATTGATTAATTGTTTTGCAATATACTCAAGTGCAAATCGATATCCATCACTTCCACACCCACTTATAATAGCATCTACACCTGCAGATGTATAAGAATGGTGGCGGAAAGATTCACGCTGATAAATGTGGGATAAATGAACTTCTACCTTCAGCCCCGAAAACATTCTTAGGGCATCAAGAAGGGCAACAGATGTATGACTGTAAGCCGCTGGATTGATAATCAATCCAAAACTTGTCCCTATGGCTTCTTGTATCCATTCTACTAGCTGCCCCTCATGGTTACTTTGATAAAAATTTATTACAATATCAGCTCTTTTTGCCCATTCTCTGCAATTTTTTTCAATATCTTCCAGAGTTTCTGTTCCATAAATTTCTGGCTCACGTTGCCCCAGAAAATTTAAATTAGGACCATTTAAAATCGTTATCACAACAGACATAGCAAGCCTTTTCTTATCGATCATCACTTAATTTAAAAAATATTTAGCATGTTTTTTACAGCAATAAAGCACCATCCTTAATTTCAAAAAATTCTGCGCGCCCTTTTAAATCATCAAATAAAAGATGATCTGTTCCTGTCATAAATGTTTGTACAGCTAAATCATCAAGAATATCAAATAAAGCAGCACGTCGATGCGAATCAAGATGAGCTGCCATTTCATCAAGAAGAAGAATGGGAGCCCTTTGTGATACCATACCTGTTAGACGTGCATGACACAAAACCAAACCTGTTAGTAGCGCTTTTTGTTCACCTGTTGAACAAGATGCTGCTGCTCTATTTTTATCCGCATAAAAAACTTGTAAATCTGTGCGATGTGGTCCTTCTAATGTCCGTCCAGCAGCACGATCTATTGCGCGATTACGCCGCAACAAATCACAAAATTGCTCTTCAACTTCAGTGGCTGATATTTCACCAAGAGCTGTTTCTAAAAAACCATCAATTTGCAAAAAAGCCCGCGGAAAAGGTATCTGAGATGGCATTTGTGTAAACATGTCATTTAAAAGCCGAATAACATCAATACGCGCTGCAGAAATAGCTGTCGCTAATTCTGCCATCTGCTTTTCTAAAGCATCAAACCAAGCATTGTCTTCATTGCCATCCAAAAACAAACGATTCCGTGCACGCATCGCTTTATCATAATCGGCTATGCGGCGACTATGCAAAGGATCAATCGCTAAAACCATACGATCCAAAAAACGACGGCGCTCAAGCGAAGGACCCGTAAAAAGACCATCCATAGACGGTGTTAGGATACTAATATGACAATAATCTGTTAAGCAATCACTTGGTTCATGCACACCATTAATATGGACCTTTCGACTGTTATCGCTAACCTCCAAAGCAGTACCAATCTTTACTTCACCATAAAGAGCACATTCAAGACAGGCAAATACAACAAATCCTTCACCGCCTCCATCTATAAAGCTAACGTCAGAATATGCTGCCCGTCGCAAACCACGTCCCGGAGAAAGAAAAGATAATGCCTCTAAAAGATTTGTCTTACCAGCACCGTTGTGCCCAGTGAAAACTACATGCCGACCCGCAAAATGAATATTAAAAAAAGAATAATTGCGATAACGTAAAAGCTTCAGCTGCCTCACAGCTACTTTGTGTACATGACTTGCCATGCATTGCAAAATAATTGCCCCTAAACGCGAATAGGCATCAGTACATAGAGCACATCCGCATCATCATTATCGCGAATCAGAGCTGGTGCTCCAGCTTCAGCCAACATAAAAACCATTTCATTGCTTGAAAGCTGTCCAGCAATATCCAAAAGATAACGTGAATTGAACCCTATCTCAAGGGGTTGCGATGTGTAAGTTACAGATAATTGATCTTCCGCACTGCCCGAATCAGGACTATTAACAACAAGTTTTAATTGTCCCTGCCCAATCGTTAACTTAACTGCACGCCCCCGATCACTTGAAATCGTTGAAACACGATCAACTGCAGAAGAAAAATCCTGCCTATTAACAACCAATTCTTTATCATTTCCAAGAGGAATAACACGTTGATAATCTGGAAATGTCCCATCAATTAACTTTGATGTAAAAACCACAGAACCTACAGAAAAACGAATCTTTGTCTCTGAAAGCTCTATACATACATCACCATCATTTTCTTCTGAAAGAAGCTTTTGCAACTCTCCTACAGCTTTACGAGGAACAATAACACCAGGCATTCCCTCAACTCCTGAAGGCGCTTCCATCTCAACTTGTGCCAAACGATGACCATCAGTAGCAACCAAACGTAGTTTCAAAACATCATCATTAATGATATGGAAGTAAATACCATTAAGATAATAGCGGGTTTCTTCAGTAGAAATGGCAAATTGCGTACAATCAAGTAAATGTTTCAGCCCTGATGTCGATAGAGAAAAGCGATAACCAAACTGCCCAGGAAGTGACTCTGGAAAATCTGCCTTGGGAAGACATTGAAGCTGAAAATGTGCACAACCGGAAACAACAGACAGTGTATTCGCTTGATTCTCATCGACGGATAATACAACTTCATTGCCATCAGGAAGTTTCCGAATGATATCATAGAGCAAATGTGCCGGAACAGTTGTTGCTCCAGCGTGCTCAACATTAACTGTAAAAGATTCTGTAACCTCTAGATCGAGATCTGTTGTCTTTAACTGCACATGACCATTTTCTGCATCAATGAGCACATTCGATAAAATAGGAATAGTATTACGGCGCTCTACCACACGGTGAACACGACCAAGAGACTTGAGAAACTGACTGCGATCAACTGTAATACGCATAAAAGCCCCGTATGATTTACCAAAAACTATAAGAATTCCTTAGAACTAAATAATAGGTCCTTTTTAAAGAATCATCTGTTAGAATTTATTAAACCCCTACTATTCAAATAGCAAGTCACTACTCCATAAGAAAAAACAAATCCTTTTATTAAATTCTCTAAAGTTTCTTCAAAAAAAAGAACACTACACAGCTTGTTCTCCAATCAACCGCTTTAGCAATTCAAGCTCCTTGGCCAAGGTCTGATCACCGCAAACCAAATCTTCAATTTTACGCACAGCGTGTAAAACCGTTGTATGATCACGCCCACCAAAACGGCGTCCTATTTCTGGCAATGAGCGAGGCGTTAATACTTTTGCTAAATACATTGCAACTTGCCGTGGCTTTACAATCGTACGCGTTCGACGATTAGATAACAAGTCCTGTTTAGAAACATTATAATGGCGCGCTACCGTACGCTGAATTTCTTCAATCCGAATGCGCTTAGGTTCACCTGGACGTGTCAAGTGACCTAATAACTCATCAATCCGTTCTAAAGATAAATCAGACTCAAAAGATTGACGAAATAAGAGCTGGTTAAATGCGCCTTCAATATCGCGCCCCGATCCTAAAACTGTTTTTGCAATATACTCCAAGACATCATCAGAAATTGATATCATGCTATCATCTTGCTGTGCAACCTTCAACCGCTGACGCAACATTTGCAAACGCATTTCATAATCTGGCGCCTCAATTTCAAGGGCAACCCCTCCCTGAAGACGAGAGCGAACGCGAAGATCAAGCGATTCTAATTCCGCTGGTGGACGATCTGCAGCAACAACAACCTGTTTTGCGCTATCAAGCAACATATTAAGCAAATGGCAAAATTCATGCTGTATCGACTTACCCTGCAAAAACTGCATATCATCAATAATTAAAAGGTCGATATCACGAAGCTGTTCTTTAAAAGAAAGAGCATCATTATCACGAATAGCTGTTGCAAAACGCCACATAAAATATTCAGCAGTTAAATAAATAACACGTGCAGACGTTAAACGCTTCAATGCAGAACCTGCAATCGCTTGAAGCAAATGTGTTTTCCCCAAACCAACAGACGCATGAATAAAAAGAGGATTAAAACGCAGAGCACTCTTATGCCCCTCCGCAATTGAACGCGCTGCCGCTAAAGCAACGCGATTAGAAGCTCCTTCAACAAAATTTTCAAAAGTATAACGAGAATCAAGTGGAGATCCAAAAACTCCCGCTTGAGAACTCTTAACTGAATGCTCTACACAACTCTCAACAAAAAGTGAAGTCGCCCGCTCCTCCAGCACAACAGAAGGCACACTTGTTTTACAAACAACATCTCTGGAAACGCGTTCCATACCACGAACAATAACCTCAACACGAAGAACTGCTGAATTCTCTTGCTTCCATAAATGAGTCAAAAGAGAACCATAGTGATTATTAATCCATGAACGTAAAAAAGCGGTAGGAACGGAAAGCTTTACAAGAGTATGACTATACTCAGCAAGTTTTACACGACCAAACCAACTGGTATAAGCTTCAACACCAACCTGTGCTTTTAATTGTGCCATAACACGTGTAAAAGCTGCCGCACCCTCCTCCTCTGAAATGATAGCATGCCTTATAGAAGCATTTTTATCAACAACCCCATCACTCTGCGTTCTCCTATTCTTTATTATGTTCTCTGCCGACAGGATATTCACCGAAACCCTTTTAAAGGAACTAGCTTTAGAGTTCAATTTATCCACCATCTTCCATCCTGATAAAAATAAAATTCTGTCCTGCCAAACAGCTAAAATTAAATCCAGCGAAAGCAAAACGCCCTACCCCAAATAAGATTACTTTTCATCCCCTAGGATAGCCTCATCACAACCCCACTAACAAAGATGACCAATAAGATTTACTTGCATTCATGATATGATCCACACTTCTAAAATGGTAAACATACCAATCAAGAAAACTAAAAAACCTCAAAAAGGCTAAACCAAAGCATTTCATATTCAATAAAATACGGGATAATGCGCTGATGTGGCCCCTTCATGCTTTCTAATCTTCACTAAGAACCATACAAAACAGCAGAGGTAAAATGCAAGAGGTCAAAATAAAATCAAAAGCTCCCCCCAAAATGTTTATTTCAATGCAGAATGAGAAAAATTATTGATTCAACTCATTTTTTTTCTCTAAATTTACCAATCATTAAAAAATCTCTTCAGATTAAAAAAAAAAAATAAAATGCTTGACAAAAAAGACTCTATAAAAATCCACAAAGCTTGTGGATAACCATATGCCCCCTATAAACTTTCTCTCCTTTTTCAAGAAGAGAATCGCTGTCGATTCTTGCTTTCAATAGAAACTTTTTGAAACAACAAATAAATAAAAAGCCAGCATCCCTACAGATACTGGCTTGCTTCTTAATAAAATATAAAAAGCTTAAACGCTGAGAGCTTTCAAACGTCTTGCTAAACGGGATACTTTCCTCGCAGCAGTATTTTTATGAAAAACCCCTTTAGAAACCGCACGCATAATCTCAGGCTCAAAATTCTTAAATGCGATTTCCGCAGACGCCTTATCACCCCCTGCTAAAGCATCATCAAACTTACGCATAAAAGTACGAACACGCGAACGGCGGGCTCTATTAACCTGTGTGCGTGCTGCAACCTTGCGCACCGCTTTTCGAGCAGAAGGTGTATTCGCCATAAATATAATCTCTCTTTCAATACCTTGGTAAAACGAGCCTCAATAACAACTCTACCAATATAAACAAACCTAATCCAAGCAAAACTATAAAGCTGCTTATAACCCACGTGGCTTATAGCGCAATGTCAAAGCCAGCGTCAATTAAATTTTCAAAGACAGACATAAAAAACGATACCAAACTCTTTGATCCACAACTTTATCACTTAATAGTTTAAAGATATTCCTTAACAAACAAAGGAATTTAAACAGCTAGCTTACGCAAGACATATTGCAAAATTCCACCATGATGCAAATAATCTAACTCATCTTCAGTATCAATACGGCATAATAATGGAATGGTTTTTACCGTATCATCAGAAAAAGTAATGGTCGCCACGGTTTTTTGACGAGGTTTCAAATTATGAATCCCTTCAATTGTTACCTTTTCATCTCCCTTTAAGCCTAAAGATTTCCAACTTAGCCCCTCCTCAAAGACAAAAGGAACAATGCCCATACCAACAAGATTAGAACGATGAATCCTTTCAAAAGATTGCACGATCACCGCTTTAATACCAAGAAGATTGGTTCCCTTGGCGGCCCAATCGCGTGATGATCCATTGCCATATTCAATACCCGCAAAAACAACGAGCGGAATACCTTCTTGTTTATATGCCATTGCTGCATCGTAAATAGTTTGTTCTACAGCTGAGGGATAATGAACCGTATAACCTCCCTCTCGACCATTTTCTCCTAACATGAAATTACGAATGCGGATATTGGCAAAGGTCCCCCGAACCATAACTTCATGATTCCCACGACGCGTTCCATATTGATTAAAATCAGCCACGTGAACACCATGATTCATTAAATACTTTCCAGCAGGAGAATCTGCCTTAATAGAACCAGCAGGAGAAATATGATCTGTCGTGATTTTATCACCAAACAAACCTAAAATTCGTGCATCTTTGATATCTGGTAACACATCAGGTGTTTTCTGCATATCATCGAAATAAGGTGGATTACGGACATAGGTGGATTGCTCATCCCAAGAATAGGTAGACCCTGTAGGGATTTGAACTTTTTGCCAATTTTCATCTCCCTTAAAGACATCAGCATACTTTTCGGCAAAAACCTTACGCGTAACATTTTCTTCGATAAATGCTTGTATTTCTTGAGAAGTTGGCCAAATATCTCTCAAATAAACCGGTTGACCCTCTAAATCTTCACCAAGGGGTTCCTTGGTTAAATCTTTACACACCGTCCCGACAAGCGCATGTGCAACAACTAATGGGGGTGAAGCTAAATAATTTGCTTGCACATCCGGAGAAACACGCCCTTCAAAATTACGATTTCCTGAAAGAACAGCAGATGCAATAACACCATTGTCATTAATCGTTTTGGAAATAGCGGGATGCAAAGGACCAGAATTTCCAATACATGTTGTACACCCAAACCCTACTAAGTTAAATCCTAATGCATCTAAATCTTTTTGCAGACCCGAATTTTTAAGGTAAGCTTCAACAACTTGTGAACCAGGTGCAAGAGAAGTTTTTACCCATGGTTTGCTTTTCAGACCCTTTGCCACCGCATTTCGTGCCAAAAGACCTGCGGCAATAAGAACACTTGGATTTGATGTATTTGTACAGGAAGTAATCGCAGCGATCACCACATCACCGTGACTAAGCGTATATTCTTCACCTTCAACCGGATAATGCTCACCTTGTCCTGAAGTTTTCTTATAGTCTTCGACCAAAGCTTTCTCAAAACCTTGCCCAACATTTTCCAGTGCAATACGTCCTTCCGGACGTTTAGGACCAGCCATAGAAGGAACAACGGTTCCCATATCTAATTCAATTGTATCACTAAAAATGGGATTAGCCACCATTTCATCATGCCACATCCCTTGTGCTTTGGAGTAAGCCTCCACTAAGGCAATCCGATTTTCATCACGCCCTGTCATATTGAGATAACGCACTGTCTCTTTATCAACTGGAAAAAAGCCACAGGTTGCTCCATATTCAGGTGCCATATTCCCAATCGTCGCTCGGTCAGCAAGCGTCATATGCTCCAAACCAGGGCCAAAAAATTCAACAAATTTACCAACAACGCCCTTTTGGCGGAGCATTTGGGTTACCGTTAACACGAGATCGGTCGCTGTTACACCTTCTTTAAGTTTTCCTGTTAGGCGAAAACCAATCACTTCAGGTAACAACATAGAAACAGGTTGACCTAACATTGCCGCTTCTGCTTCAATGCCACCAACACCCCAACCTAGAACACCCAAACCATTGACCATCGTTGTGTGCGAATCAGTCCCCACACAGGTATCAGGATAAACCGTCTCACCCCCCTCTTCATTCTTCATCCACACGCATTGTGCTAAATATTCAAGGTTAACCTGATGACAAATCCCTGTTCCTGGAGGAACAACGCGAAAATTTTTAAAGGCTTGTTGCCCCCATTTCAAGAAACGATAACGCTCACCATTGCGTTCATATTCATGTTCAACGTTTTCCTTAAAAGCCATGGGAGTGCCAAAATCATCAACAATAACTGAATGATCAATGACGAGATCAACAGGAATGAGAGGATTAATTTTTTCAGCGTTACCACCAAGTTTAACCATAGCATCCCGCATAGCCGAAAGATCAACAACCGCAGGAACACCAGTAAAGTCTTGCATAAGAACACGCGCAGGACGGTAGGCGATTTCTGCCCCTGCACCCCCTTTGTCGCTTAACCACTTAGCAACATTGAGGATATCCTCTTTTTTAACTGTGCGACCATCTTCAAAGCGTAATAAATTTTCGAGAATAACTTTCATCGAAAACGGCAAACGAGAAATGTCTTCAAGTCCATTTTTTTCCGCTTCGATCAAGCTATAATAAGTATATTCTTTGCCAGCAACATTTAACGTTCTGCGACAATTAAAGCTATCAATGTGAATCATAACTGTCCACCCTCATACTACAAACCACCCAATTCCCAGGAATGAACAACACAAACTACGAGTCAAGGTCGCAGCTTGAGCGCAGATGCAACTACCTCCGCTATCCATTTCCCCCTCCACCTTTCATAGGTAAATGCGGAAATCAGCGCTAAAAACTATTCTACACCAGATATTGATGTAACGCACTCCTTATAGAACTATTTCTAGAACTATTCTAGGGACAATTGCATAAAAAAACGTGTTTTTTATCCTATAATGCAATAAAGAATAGGAAAATAAAAAAATGGGCAATCACATGGTGTTATCAGGCAAAGATTTAGCAGCTTACAGAAATGAGGAAATTCTGTTCAAAAATCTTTCTTTTTGTTTATTTCCACAGCAACTTATGACAATCACTGGACCAAATGGCATCGGAAAATCTACATTACTCCGAATCATTGTTGGTCTTCTTGAAGCTGCTGAAGGTCATATCATACTTAAAGACTATGAACAAAGCTATCCTGTTACAACTGCGTGTCATTATCTTGGTCCTCAAAATGCCATGAAACCTCTTTTATCTGTCATTGATAATTTGCAATTTTGGGCAGAGTTTTATGGACAACCTCTATACTCCCCCTATGAAGCCCTTGCCGATATCGGCCTTTCTGATCTTGAACATTTACCCTTTAACACTCTGTCAACTGGGCAACAAAGACGTGTCGCTCTTGCTCGCCTTTTGCTCTCTTATCGTCCTATTTGGATTTTAGATGAACCAATATCGGGGCTTGATAGCCATGCTCAAAAACGCCTTACTTGTATTTTCCAGCGTCATCTCAATCAAGGTGGTATGATTATCGCCGCAACCCATCATTCTTTAGGTATTCCAGAAAACCATAAAATCGCTCTGGAAAAATTTTTACCTCTCTAGGAGAGAATAAAATGCAAGCACTGTTCTGGCGTGATCTTAAACTATTATTAGCGCCACAAGCCTCTTCACTAACAGGACTATTATTTTTCATCGCTGTTGTTGTCATAACCCCCTTTGCTATTGGACCAGATCCCAAAATTCTTGCACAAATAGGGCCAGGAATATTGTGGTTTGGGGCCCTTCTTGCAGGACTCCTCAATCTGAACACACTATTCCAAATCGATCGTGATGATGGCAATCTCGACCAATTTATCCTTTCAGAACAAAGACAAAGTTTCACACTGATTGTCCTTACCAAATGCATTGCCCATTGGGTAGGAACAATGCTTCCTCTCATTTTTGCTACGCCTATTTTGGCCCTTATGCTCCATTTAGATGTAACGATAACTTTTACAACAATACTTACCCTTTTATGCGGAACACCAGCCATTATTTTTATTGGTGCTATAGGAGCAGCACTTGCAACCTCATTGTTGCACAGTACTCTTCTTATTTTCATCATTATCTTACCATGGATCATTCCAATTATGATTTTTGGCGTTTCAGCCGCTACAGCTCCGACAAATCCAAATGCATCTTTTCTCAGTTCTTTGGCTCTTCTTAGTGCTTTTTCACTTTTTTTGAGTCTTTTTAGCTCTTTTGTTGCCGCTCTAACGCTTAAGCTTTTATCAGAATAATAAAAGATGATTGCCGCATAACAAAACTATGCCTATGATGAATTTCATGAATAAACTATCTCACACACATAAAATGAGGTCACTCCCTGAAAGTTTTACCCGTTTCGTGAAAATAAGCAAAATCATTATACCTTGGTTAGCCAGCATAACGTTATGTCTTCTTATCTTAGGGCTTATTCTTGTGATACATTCCCCTGATGACTATCAACAAGGTATCACTGTTAAGATTATGTACATTCATGTACCTTTCGCGTGGGTGTCTATATTCTGTTATATAACGATGAGTGCAGCAGCATTAGCAAATCTTATTTGGAAATATCATCTTGCTGATGTGGCACTCAAATGTGGTGCGCCCATTGGGGCAATTTTTACCGCCTTGGCTCTCATGACAGGAGCCCTTTGGGGGCGCCCTACATGGGGAACATGGTGGGTATGGGATGCACGATTAACATCCGTTTTAATTTTGCTTTTTATCTATCTTGCCATTATCCTGCTTAGGCGTGCTTTTGACAACCAAGTAAAAGCTGCTCGTGCTACTTCAATTCTTACCCTTGTTGGATTTGTTAATATCCCTATTATTAAATTTTCAGTTAATTGGTGGAACACATTGCATCAACCAGCATCCCTGTTACGTGCTGGTGGATCAACAATCGACAAAGCTATGTTATGGCCCCTTATAACAATGCTATTTTGCTTCATCTTTATGTTTGTTGTGCTCTATTTGATGGCTATGCGAAATGAAATCAACCGTCGTTATATTCAAATACTTCAGATTAAAAAATCTCGTCGTGTACAACAGCAGGACTCTTCATCATGCTCGACCTAAATGGCATCCACAGTGGACTTTTAGGAAACTTGTCTTTGAAAATTGATTTTTTCCTTGGTACCCTTAAACACGAGCAAATTGTTATTTTAAGTTATACGCTTTCTGCAATATCCCTCCTCTGTCTTATTGGCTATATTCTTTGCAAAGCCTTATACCAAAAAAAAATTCTCCAACAGCTAAACAAAAAAGAGTTGTCGCAAAAAGAAAAATACGATGAAGAATATCCCTCCAAAACTTAAAAAAAATATATCTTTACCTGTTTTATTTGTTCTTTTTGGACCATTTGTGCTTTTTCTTCTTCTCATGGTATTTTTTTTCAACTTTATAGATAAAAAATACCCTCAAGATCCTTCTCTTCTCCCAACTGCATTGGCTGGAAAACCTGCGCCCAATACGTACATTCCCCTTCTTGATAAGGAAAGTTATCTTAATTCAAAACAGTTTAAAGGACGTGTCACATTGGTCAATTTTTGGGGATCTTGGTGTTTGCCTTGCCGCGAAGAGCATCCTCTTCTTATGAAAATTGCACAAGATAAACGTTTTGATCTGATTGGTGTTAATTATAAGGATAATAAAGCAAACGCCCTGCGCTTTTTAAATAGTTTTGGTAATCCTTTTAAATTGATTGGCTTTGATGTTTCAGGATATACAGCCATTGATTGGGGGGTATATGGCCCCCCAGAAACCTTTCTCTTAAATAGAGAGAGCATCATTATTGCCAAACATGTTGGGCCTTTAACATGGCAAATTTATCAAAAAAAAATTCTACCAAAAATTGAACAAGCGCTTATGACAGAAGAAAAATAAAATACCAACATATTGATTCGTAAATGTAATTTACTCTTTTTGTCTCTTAAATAAAAATATCCAATACTATAAGTATTTTTTCAAATTTCTGTATGTTGAATTAAAAAAACGTTTAAGAAAAGGCTAAAAATACCTTTTATGAATCGTCTAAACGTAAAAATAATTGGCCGTATTTTAAGTTAAAAAATATAATCATGTAGGGCTTGTAAAAACATAAAGTTTTATCCATGCTATGCAAGCTATTTTATTTATACGAATTCTTATTCTGCTTAGGAAATTTTGAGTGATTTTTATGTTTCTTAAGCAATTAACTATCTGTTTTGTAACTTTATTTTTAATCATTTTGACGAAAACAGTATTGCCATGGAAACATTGTTGAATCAGTAAAGGTGGCCAACTGTCATTTTCAAATTCATAGAGTGTTTTGTCTTTACTTTTACACATTGTTATGAAGCGGCTTTATCACTATTCTCGTCTCTATAAAATAACAAATCCATTCCTTCACAGTGTCATTTTTATCTTTATTTTCAGCGCACTATCTTGTTTGAAAGAATCTTCATAAACTCCATATAGAGTCTTTTTTATACGTTCTTAATTTTCTCGATAATTTCTCTTATGATCACAACGAATGATTTTTTGACTCTTAATTCAGATAAATTCGAGTATGAAAATATAACTATGTTCAAAAAGTCTCATTGAACAAAAAATTATGAATAAAAATCAACCTATTAATGAATATTATAAAAGGATTTATTGACAGAAATATTCTAAAAGTTCATATTCGCTGTGCTTAAGCTTTTATAACATGAATAAAATAGGCTTTTGTTGCACTTATTATTTTTATAAATAATTTGACTATGTTTTTTCTTCCAAAAATTCTTGGGCAGTAAAACGATACGTTTCTGAGCAAAATTCACATGTGACTGAAATATAGTTATTTTCAACCATTTTATTGCGCTCATCAATCGGAAAACCTTCTAGGATTCCTTTAATTTTTTCACGTGAACAAGAACATTGATCGACAAGAGAAAAAGGATTAAAAATTCTCACACCTTGTTCATGAAAAAGACGGAACAAGAGCTTTTTACTCCCAACTTGAGGATCTGTTAATTCTGAACTTTCAATCGTTTTCATGAGTATTTTAGCTTCTTGCCATTGATTATCTAATTGGGTTTTTGTTTTCGTTTCTTCTCGCTTTTGATGAGAATATTCCATTTTATGGTGGGACGATGCTTGGGGCAAAAGTTGTGTCAAAATACCTCCGGCTCGCCAGCTTTTCTGCGGTTTTCCTTGGTTGTCACGATTGATTAATATAGCAACAGCCAAGCGGATGTCGGTAGGAATTTGTTCTGATTGATCAAAATAGGTACGAGCAGCTTCTTGTAAATTTGATCCATCTAATGCAACAATCCCTTGATAGGGTTGCATGTGAGGTCCTTGATCAATCGTGAAAGCTAAAGTGCCTTTTCCTAAAAGTATTTCTGAAGAGGTTTGTTCATTGTCTATGGCTTGTTGAAGCTGTTCTTTATCAAAACGAGCGTATCCCCGTAAACTGGAAGGAGGAGAAAAATCGCACACCAACATATTAACTGGTCCATCAGAATGGGTTTGTAAAATAAATTTTCCCGTAAGCTTGAGAGAAGTCCCAAGCAGAACCGTTAAAAGTAAAGCTTCTGCCAGAAGATAAGAAACCGGTTCAGGGTATTGATGTCTTGTGAGAATAGAATTTAAAGTTTCTCCAAGTTGTACGACACGTCCACGGATATCAAGTTCTTCAACTTGAAAGGGAATAACAGTGTCATCTTCATGCAAAAAATTATTGTTTAGACATGCTTCATCTTTTGCTTGTTCATTCATGGATTTGCCTTTTACATAATTTGTTGTATGGAGGCTATTGTGGAGAGAAAAATGCATCTTGTAAACACCAAGAAAGAATTGCTTTTTGAGAATAAATGCGGTTTTCAGCTTCATCGAAAACGACTGAATGCAATCCATCAATCACAGTATCGACAATTTCTTCACCACGATGAGCAGGAAAAAAGGCATAAATAAAGCATCAAGTTTTGCTCATTTCATGAAAGCTTCATTGACTTGATAAGGCTGAAAATAGAGTGACTGCGCGCAAAAAACTTTCATCCCATGACCCCCCGTGTATCGCTCATCATACAATCAGCATCTTAAGCTGCTTTTTAAGGATTATGAGTTAGCGTAAGATGCCCTTCCTGCTCATGTGCCCAATGAATAAATTGTTCTTATGATTCACTGTCCTTTGAAATAGTAATACACAAATGAAAACCAAAAAGAGTCACAGTTTCAATTAAGGAATGGAGCACATTATTACCATCCCCCAGCCATGCAAATATTTTGCCAGTCATTGGCCCTCTATGTTCCTCATAGGTTAAGATATCTGCTAGAATTTGGCAAGGATGTGTATCATCTATAAAGGCATTAATGGCAGGAATTCATGCATATTATGCTCATTCAAGCATACGTTGATGTTTTGTTGTTCGCAATATCACGATATCCACAAAACGAGATAAAAAGTGTACCGTATCAGCTATGATTTCACTATCACCAAGCTGCATCTTCAACCCCATAAACCTGATGGCCTCTCTCCCCCAAGCTAGCATATACTGGTATAGAATGAAATACGGATTCTTGTGGATGGTTTTTCAAAAATCATCGCGCGTGTTTTACCCATAAAAAGTTTTGAACCTTTCTCTGTTTTAAAAGATGCTTTAAGAATTTTTGCATAATCGATCAAAGCGTGTGCTCTTGCTCGTGTAAAATGAATAAATCCGTGAAATGACGAAGAGCATTTGTCATGTGTGTGATATTTGTTTTTCTTTATTGATTTGCGAAAGATAAGAAATTGCTTTTTCAATACGGTGCAAACTTTCATCTATTTCTTCTTCGCTGATAATAAGGGGAGGCAATAAACGCACAACGTTGTTGTTGGCTGCAACACTTAAGAGATATTCATTTTCCAAAGCATTAACGACAAGATTTGAAGGAACAACACACTGAATGCCCACCATAAGGCCCATCCCCTGAACTGCGCAGATAATATCAGGATAGATATTGAGAATACGCAAAAGTCCACTTTTCAGCCTATCCCCCATGCGCTGAACATGGTTGAGAAAACTTGGCTCTAATAAAATATCAAGAACACTATTTCCTACAGCCATTCCAAGAAGATTTCCTCCAAAGGTTGAACCATGAGTCCCAGACGTCATACTTCTTGCAACTTGATCTGTTGCAAGGCAAGCACCTAATGGAAATCCACCTCCCAATCCTTTTGCGAGAGTAAGAATATCAGGCGTGATATCACTCCATTCATAAGCAAAAAGCTTTCCTGTTCGTCCCATGCCTGTTTGGACTTCATCAAAAATCAACAACAGACCATTATCATCGCATATTTTGCGCAAAAATCTTAAATATTTAAGAGAAACCGTTCGTATTCCTCCTTCCCCTTGAATAGGTTCAATAAGAATAGCAGCAGTATTTTTATTAACAGCGTTACGCAAAGCGATTTCATCACAAAAAGGGACTTGAATAAATCCACCAGCTTTAGGTCCAAAGCCTTCAAGATATTTTTCATGCCCAGTCGCAGCAAGTGCTGCAAGTGTACGCCCATGAAATGCCCCTTCAAAACTAATTATTTCAATGCGTGTTGAATGACCTGCAGCATAATAGTAATGACGTGCCGTTTTGAAGGCGCATTCCAATGCTTCAGTACCTGAATTGCAGAAAAAAACCTTATCCGCAAAACTATTTGCACAAAGCCGCGTGGCAAGAGCTGCTTGTTCAGGAGATTGAAAAAGATTAGAAACATGCCAAAGTTTTTCAGTTTGTCTTTTGAGTGTATCAACCAATTTAGGATGGGCGTACCCTAATGCATTAACAGCAATGCCAGATGTGAAATCAAGGTAGCGTTCTCCTTTATCGGAAATAAGCCATACACCATGCCCCTGTTCAAAATGCAAATTTCGTCGCACAAAGCATTCATAAAGTGGTTGTATAGAGATGGCATCCATCATTATTCCCTTTATACTTTAATCTTTTCAATATATATATACAAAGCAGCACGACAAATAAAATAACATGATACATTTCGTTATGATGTTTTCAACATTTTGCTGGATTAATGACTAAATCTATGAAATAGATCATTACACCAATTAAAAAAAAGTCAATGAAGGTTCTACAAATAAACATTTTGAGGAAAAACTTTAAACAAAAGGGAGCGTTTAACCTATAATTGATTTGCAAGTTGGGGAAAACATTCTCAATAAACTCCTCAAGAGGTAAGGACTCTTGTCATGGAGTAAGTGTGTATTGTAAATTACATTAAGTTAAGCAAAATGATGTGTTTTGATTTGTAAGTTCCACAGATTGGATGATTTTCTTATGCTCACTTAGAGTGTAAAATTATTTCATTCAGGACATTGAAAACATTATTGAAACATTTTAAGGTGCAAAGGGGAAGCATCTCAGTGACGTAATCGGAATGGAGTGCTGATATGGGTTGGACATATGAACGCGTTGAGCTTCTTAAGAAGCTTTGGAGTGAAGGATTAAGTGCGAGTCAAATTGCTACTCAATTAGGTGGGGTCAGCAGAAATGCAGTCATTGGAAAAGTGCATCGATTAAAATTGCCCGGACGTGGCAAGACAGCACAAGGAAGCGCGCGTGCGCAAAAAACTCCTGCAGGAAGCAGTCCATCATCTCCACGTGCACGTCGCAACACATCCACAGTATCGCCAATAAACACATCATCTATCAATGTTGAAGAAACAGCTTTAAAAACAGAGTTTGTAGCAGAAGATGTAAAAGAAGTTGATGTGTCCACAAAATCTAATGTAGTGGTGCCTATATCACGTCAACTTAATCTGCTACAATTGAGTGAAAATACATGTAGATGGCCTGTTGGCGATCCATTATCAGCCGATTTTCATTTTTGTGGTGCCGATTCTGATGAAAACAGCCCCTATTGTGCTTTTCATGCTAAGCTAGCATTTCAGCCAATATCTGAAAGACGGCGAATAAGAATATAAGATCTGCAATATAATTTCTATATTCTCTCTGCGTTTTCTGCGCACCATTATTAAATTTCAATGATCGAATTATTATGAGATAGAAATTTAATGAGGCTTGAATGAGAACGTTTCTTCCGTAAAATATTCAACGAAATTATATCTTTTAGTGCTATTGCGCAGCTATGTGTTATAAGGCCACGTCTTATTTATTTTAGCGATTCTCTTTAATTTATCTTTAATTTGGTTATGCTGCTTTTAAAACTATTCATAGAAATATGTTTTGAATAATGCCATTTATCATGTTTTTATTCTTCGTGTTACTTAATTGAATAATGTCGTGCTTTATAAAAATAATGTATTGTTTGGCAACCTGAGTGAAGTCCACAAATATCTCTCTCATTTTTGGCTTTCTTATATTGAATTAATCAAAGTCTTTCGTTTGTCCGTCACAAGCAAAAGAAGCCATGCAGAGTAAAAATACTTAAAGAAAAATATGCTTCTGATAACCCCTCTTAAGTGTCAAGGGTTTTACAATATTAGATGCCTTGGCAAAGTGTTTCATAGTGCCCCAGCTTGCACTTTTATTAGGCATAAAGATAGGGGTTATATGCACCATGGAGATTACTATTTCACGTGCCCTGCCATGCAATAAGCCTGATAAGTATTAAGAGATATTGCTTTAAAATAAGCACGTGAATATGCAACATAAGTGTATTATACTTGAAATACTCTGTCTTGCGTGAGGGGCGTTCCCTCAAAAGGCGATCAAAAACAGCGTGAAGCAATGCGTAATCTTTTTTATTTAAAAGAGATTGCTTGAGATACTTTTGAAAACCGTAAAACCAAATTTAAGAGAGATAGCAAAACTGGAGGGGCCTTTAAAACCTCATACCCTTCTCAAATTAGGCTGTTTTCCAGTTTCAGAGAATACACCAACAAAGAGACGCTTACCCTTATTTGATATACAAAAGTTGATACAGTTTACAGAGCAATGAATCACCTTAATATTTATCTCAAACATGCGGCTGCATTAGGTTTGAATGTTGATTGATAAGCAACGACAAAAGCAAAAGCCTACTTAGAGAAATGACGTCATAAAACGTAAAATATACCAACGATAAATTGCAAAAAAAATGCCGGATTTTTATAAAAAACTTTGCAACATAACAACCATGACACATCCGACTTTATGTTTACTTATTCTTACCGACGTTTGTACAAAGCCCTACACGTCATCATATTTATAAAGATCAGATTGATGGGAATATACGAATAATCCCAAGCTCGAGAATATGAAAGAACGTCGTGATACTGTAAAAAAAGCTTCATATGCCTTTATCATAAAAAGCAAGGAAAGTCACTGAACACATCCATTTTCTTTCTAAAAATATTCTGCTTGAAATGTTCTGTTTTTCGTGAGTGGTGCAATGTCTTTAAACCGTAAAAAACAAAAGCATGATGCAATGCGTAGAGTGTAAAACAAACAGACTTTATAACTCTTTATATAAAAATTCAAAATAAGGAAATACTGCATCAAGATTCTTACGCAATAGACGAAAATAATAAACTATATTTATAAATCAATGTGTTATTACATCTCTTCTATGACCTATAATAGATGAGATCTTTTGAAATCAATACTGAAACGACTGAAACAGCATCATATTCCTTTTTCCGATACAAAACGACGTAACCAAACATAAAGCGCACCTTCACCGCCATGCTGACGCGCTGCTTGCTCAAACGCATGAACATAATATCGAAAAGCTGGTGTTGATAACCAATAGGGAACAAATCTATACAAAGCCCCATCACTCCCAACGGATCGTCCTTTTCCTGTAATCACAAGGACGTAACGCAATCCATTCTGCTGAGAAGATTGTAGAAATTTTTTTAAGAAAAAATAAGCTTCTTCCTGCATATAACCATGAAGATCAAGACGCGCCTCAAGAGGATAACGACCTTGGGAAATTTTACGATGTGCAACATGATCAAAAAAATGAATCTTATGCGCTTGTGTAACCGCTCTCTTTTCTTTTTTAATAATTTTCGCGTGTTGTTTGTTTTCCTGAAAAGCTGAGAGAATTTGAGTTATGCCCTGTTTTTGATCATTAATATTTGCAATCGTTTCTGAAATATCTGAAATAGAAGAGGGTTTCTTACCATGAAGCGGTGTTATCGTGCGACAAATCCTCTCCCATAAAAGGTGATCTTGGGAAACCAATAAATCTTTTTTTTGTCTCCATTCCGTTGAGGACATTTTAATTTCTCATAAATCATTGAGTGCTTATGGAAGAAATAAAGTACTTTAATTTTCATCTTCTGTGGCAAAAAGCTTCCAGTTTGGATCCGATGATAGGCTATTGCGAACAAAAGTCCAAATATCCTTAATTTCTATAATAGCATCGGGATCGCCGTCTATACGCTCATCCTGTTCATTATAAGTAACAGAAATCATCTCACTGACAATACGTATCGTTAAAAATTCATCCTTTTCTTGTATTGCCGCTGCAACAAATTCGATCTTATTAATTCCAACAAAAGTAAACTCTATTCTTTCTTTGTTTTTTTCTCGTTGCTCAATAGCAGCACAAAAGCTCTCAAAAACATCATGACAAAGCAAGCTCTTAAGTTGATTGCGATCACCTTTGGCAAAAGCTGTTACAATCATTTCATAAGCAATTTGCGCACCTTTTATAAACAATTGAGGAGAAAAATGAGGATCAATTCTACGCAGTGCGCGCAAATTTTCATTCAAAATACTTCCCTCTGGTGCAATCTTATCAATTTCACTAAAATCGCTTTTTTGTGAATTTTTTTGATGAGGGAACGAAACCATATTATCAGCCGTTTCTGCCTCAGCTTGTTTTTTAGAGCGACGTGAATAAGGATCAAAGGGAGGCTTTTCAAATCCAACTCGCTTCCCTAATACACTACGGAGTTGCACAAAAACAACAACCATAACAACAAGAGCGATAACAAGTATAACGTCAAATTCCATGGGCGCTGTCAATCTCCAAAACCTAAGTCTGTAATAAACATTGCAGTCAATACCATTTATCAATAAATATGTAAAATAGGGAATCCTACCATTTAAATATTTTTATAGATTTTATATAAGGAGTATTCTCAAGAATTTCTCCTCTTAACTTATCCAGAAGGAAATTTTCATGTGATAAAACTTTATTCTATAAATCCTCGTTTTTCTGTCGTTATCTTACTCTGCTTTCTTTTAATCGAGATCGCTTGTTTTATCTTTGTTGGTCAAGAAATTGGTATTTTGGCAACTTTGAGTTTGGTTATTCTTACCGCCATAGTTGGGGTTGTTTTATTGCGAATTCAAGGGGTTAGCCTTTTAAAAAATATACAAAGCGAACTTATCCAAGGGCGCACATTAGAAAAAAATATTCTTAACGATGCTTGTATCATGTTGAGTGCAATTTTGCTTATTCTGCCTGGTTTTGTAAGTGATCTCTTGGGAATATTACTGCTTATTAAACCAATTCGCTCTGGTGCTTGGCATTTCTTTTCATCATTAAAAACCAAAATGAATCCCAATACGAAAAGAAAAAATGACTCTGAAAAAATAATTGATCTTAACGCTGAAGATTACAAAATTCATGATACGACAGAATCTCCATGGCGCAAAAATGATGATAACCATTGAAATGCCTAAAAAATTTGTAACAAACAAAAAAATAATTAAGATGAAGAGCGCATTCCTTGCAACCTTTTGCAAGGCATGATAACCAGTCCAATCTTTAGATTTTAAAATAAATATTACATATTATAATGAGAGAGGTTCGTCTTATGGCCGAAGGTGAAATGAACAACAGTGGCGGAGAGCCGGTTTTTGCTGTATTAACGCAATATTTAAAAGATTTATCATTCGAGAACCCAGGCGCCCCTCATTCATTGCGTGCGCGTGAAAAATCACCACAAATTGATATCAATATTAATGTCAATGCTAACCCAATTGGTGATGACAATTATGATGTCGTTTTGTCTCTTTCTGTTAAAGCCAATGATAACACTGAAACCTTATTTCATGTAGAACTGATTTACGGTGGTGTTTTTCACCTTAAAAACATTCCACAAGAACATGTTATGCCATTGGTCTTTATTGAATGTCCCCGCCTTTTATTTCCATTTGCTCGCCAAATTATATCTGATGCTACTCAAAATGGTGGTTTTCCGCCTTTGTGGATTGACCCTATTGATTTTGCAGCCCTCTTCCAAAAGCGTCTTGCTGAAGAACAAAAAGACAATCAAATACAGCCCTCTTAAAAATTTATTCCTTTGCTATCATAAAGCCCCTTTATATATTATTAGTATGTGGGGCTTTTTTCCTTTAGGAGACTTTTTCCGCATGATACGCTGCAAGCATTGCAATATTGACAACATCTGTATCGTTTCCACTAAACGGTACAATTTGGACAGATTTTTCCAATCCAATTAAAATAGGACCAATGATGGTCGCTTCACCAAGTTCTTGTAACATTTTGCTTGCAATGGAAGAGGCGTGATATCCAGGCATAACCAAAATGTTCGCAGACTCTGTTAATCCCATAAATGGATATTGCTGCATCAATTTAGAATTAAGCGCTACATCAGCACTCATTTCTCCATCAAACTCAAAATCAACTTTGCGTTCATGCAAAATATTAATCGCATCCTGAATTTGCTGCGTCGTCGGCCCTTTCATATAACCAAACGTAGAAAATGCCAAAAATGCAACTCTTGGTTGATGCCCAAATCCACGCACAAACAAAGCGGTTTGTTCTGCTATATCCGCAAGCTCTTCGGCATTAGGATTTTCATAAATAGCAGTATCCGCAATAAATACAGTTCGACCACGGCAAATCGCCATTGAAATACCAATTAATCGTTCTTTTGGTTTTTCATCAATGGCCCGACGTATATCAACCAGCGCTGTTTCATAATTGCGTGTCACCCCTGTAACCATTGCATCCGCATCTCCTAGTGCCACCATACACGCAGCAAAATAATTTCGATCATTATTGATACGGCGATGACAATCGCGCAATAGCCAACCTTGACGTTGCATCTTTTTATAAAGATAATTTGCATAAGCATCTGTACGACAGGAAAGCTTAGCATTCATAATTGATATACCTTCACGATCCAGATCAATTCCAGCGATAATAGCCCTTTCTCTGACTTGCCCTTCATGACCAACCAAAATCGCTTGTCCTAACTTTTGATGAACATAGGAAACAGCAGCCCGCATGACTTGCTCTTCTTCACCTTCTGCAAAGACAATTTGTTTTGGTGCTTGACGAACATGGTTATAAACCCCACGCATCACCGAAGAAGTAGGATCACGTCTTGCTTTCAAATCGCGCTCATAAGCTTCTAAATCATCTATGTTCTTTTGCGCAACACCGCTTTCCATTGCTGCTTTTGCTACCGCACTTGAAACAACCGTGAATAAACGCGGATCAAAAGGAACAGGGATGATATAATCGGGGCCAAATTTTAATCGCTTTCCACGATAGGCTTCTGCAACGCTGTCAGGAACTTCCTCATGCGCTAAATCGGCAAGAGCCTTTGCCGCAGCAATTTTCATCTCTTCATTAATAACCGTTGCACGCACATCAAGGGCACCACGAAAAATATAAGGAAAACAGAGAACATTATTAATCTGATTTGGATAATCAGAACGCCCTGTTGCGATAATGGCATCCTGACGCACTTGCAAAACCTCTTCTGGCGTAATTTCTGGGTCCGGATTGGCCATAGCAAAAATAATTGGCTGTGGCGCCATAGATTTTACCATTTCAGGGGTCAATGCACCTTTAACAGAAACCCCGAAAAATATATCTGCTCCTTCTATTGCTTCCATAAGCGTACGTTTATCCGTTCGAACTGCATGCGCCGATTTCCACGGATTCATTCCCTCTTTACGACCTTCATAAACCACACCCTTTGTATCACATAATATGATATTTTCAGAACGAAAGCCCATCTCTTTAATCAGTTCAACACAAGCAATCCCAGCAGAACCAGCACCATTACAAACTAACCGCGTATTTTGCATATCGCGCCCTGTTAAAGCCAAAGCATTGAGAACACCAGCAGCCGCAATAATTGCTGTGCCGTGTTGATCATCGTGAAAAACAGGAATGTTCATCACCTCACGTAGACGACTTTCAATCATAAAGCACTCAGGCGCCTTAATGTCTTCAAGATTGATTCCACCAAAAGAAGATTCTAAATGACGCACCAAATTGATAAAACTTTCCGTATCATTTATATCAATTTCTAAATCAATGGAATCAATATCCGCAAAACGCTTAAACAGCACTGCTTTACCTTCCATGACCGGCTTAGAGGCAAGGGCACCTAAATTGCCTAACCCTAAGATGGCTGTACCATTTGAAATAACAGCAACAAGATTGCCTTTCGCTGTATAATCGTAAGCGAGCGCCGGATTTTGAGCAATTGCCTTCACCGGAACCGCAACACCTGGTGAATAAGCAAGGGCTAAATCATATTGTGTTGCCATAGACTTTGTTGCAATAATCTCAAGCTTTCCTGGTCGACCTCGACTATGAAAATCAAGAGCTTCTCTTTCGCTCGCACTGTAAACCGTTTGAGACATTTTTTGATCCTGCTCGCTCTTTTTCATCTCACTTTATTTTCTCCAAAAACAGTGTAAATTTTGCTTGATAATGCGTATAGTCGTTCAATTTTTTAAATTTGATTCATATATTAGAAGTCGCTATTCTCTCTTTAGCAAATCTGATGATGTGTTTCAATTTAGAGATAAATAAATATCGAAGTAAAAAACAAAGAGTAAAAACTTCACTTAAAGGAAACAGGCCACGTAAAAATGGATAAAAAAAACGACCATAAAAATAATTTAATTCCACAGCCTGCCTTCTCATCTGCTTCCTCTCAAGAACGCCTTACACCTATGATGGAGCAATACATAGAAATCAAAGCCGTCCATCATGATTCCCTTCTTTTTTACCGAATGGGGGATTTTTATGAATTATTTTTTAATGATGCAATTGAAGCTGCTCAGGCTTTAGGAATCACACTCACAGCACGTGGAAAACATTTAGGGCAAGATATTCCTATGTGTGGTGTTCCCGTTCATGCGGCAGACGATTATTTGCAAAAATTGATTGCTTGTGGTTATCGCGTTGCTGTTTGTGAACAAACTGAAGATCCTGCTGAGGCAAAAAAACGGGGCTCAAAATCTGTTGTTCGACGTGATGTTGTTCGCCTTGTAACACCTGGAACAATAACAGAAGAAAAACTCCTTGATCCAACACGCGCAAACTATTTGATGACACTCTCCCGTACAAAAACCAGCGATGGAGAAGAATTTGCCCTTTCTTGGATTGATATCTCAACAGGCATATTTCGTGTGACAAAAAGCCGCCAAGAAAAACTTTTGGCAGATATTATGCGTGTGGATCCGCAAGAAATTATTGTTGCTGATTCTTTTTTTCATGATAAATCGCACAAATCACTTTTTAATGTTCTTGATCGTATTGTTTCACCTCAACCGGCTTGTCTCTTTGAGACCCTCACCGCTGAACGCGATATTTGCACTTATTTTAAACTTTCAACTCTTGAAGGTGTTGCTGATTATTCACGCTGTGAACTGTCTGCCATTGTCGCTGCTATTCGTTACATCGAAAAAACACAAATCACACATCGTCCTCCCCTCATGCAACCTGAGCGCCAAAATGAAAGTGCTACCCTTTTTATTGATGCTGCAACCAGACTAAGTCTTGAACTTATTCGAACAACATCAGGTCAACGAGATGGAAGCTTATTAAAAGCGATTGACCGAACTGTAACAGGAGGAGGTTCACGCCTTCTTATCGATCGTCTTATTGCTCCCCTTACCACCCCTTCAGCGATTGATACACGTTTGGATTCTATTGATTTTTTTCTCCGCAATTCTTCTCTTGCAGAAGCGATAAAGCTCGTTTTAAAAGGGGGACCAGATATGCCCCGCGCCGTTTCACGTTTGGCTCTTGGACGAGGAGGCCCCCGTGATATGGCAACAATCCAGCGCGGCTTTGAAATCATTCGTGAACTGTATCAACTTCTTAATAATGAGCTTCTGCCTCAAGAAATCAGTGATGTACAACAGATATTCTCAAACTTACCCGTTTCTTTACATTGTCATTTAGATCAAGCATTGGCTGATGATCTTCCTCTGCTTAAACGTGATGGTGGTTTTATTCGCTCCAATTATCATAAAGAACTCGATGAAATGCGTGCTTTACGAGATGAATCGCGCCGTGTCATTGCTGAACTTCAAGCGCAATATGCCCAAGAAACAAACATTAAGACGCTTAAAATCAAGCATAATAATATTCTAGGCTATTTCATTGAAGCCACCAGTACACAAGCATCTACCCTTACAAATAATCCACAAGCTAAAACCCGTTTTATTCATCGACAAACAATGGCAAACGCCATGCGTTTTACAACAACAGAGCTTGCTGACCTTGAAAGCCGTATTGCCCATGCTGCCAATCACGCATTAACACTTGAACTAGAGATCTTTGATATTCTCGTTCAGGAAATTACCGAACACGTTGATTTTATTCGTAAAGCCGCTGAAGCACTTGCTATTTTAGATGTCTCTGTCGCTTTAGCACATCTTGCTGAAGAACAAGGATATTGTCGCCCTAAAATTGATCATTCACTAACCTTTCATATCAGCGGGGGGCGCCATCCTGTCGTTGAGCAAGCACTCCGCAAACAAGCAGCCGAACCCTTTATTGCCAATGATTGTGATCTTTCTGTGCCAAAAAATCAACAATATGCAGTAATCTGGCTTTTGACTGGACCTAATATGGGAGGAAAATCAACTTTTTTGCGACAAAACGCTCTCATTGCTATTATGGCGCAAATGGGTTCCTTTGTTCCGGCAACCTCAGCGCATATTGGTGTTGTTGATCGCCTTTTTAGTCGTGTTGGTGCTTCCGATGATCTTGCACGGGGGCGCTCAACCTTTATGATGGAAATGGTTGAAACAGCAACAATTCTCAATCATGCGAGTCACCATTCTCTTGTTATTCTTGATGAAATAGGACGTGGAACATCAACCTTTGATGGACTTTCTATTGCTTGGGCTGCCGTTGAATATCTCCATGAAGTTAACCATTGTCGTGCTATTCTCGCTACCCATTTTCATGAAATGACAGCACTGACCGAAAAACTTGACAGACTGCATAATGTAACCATGAAAGTCAAAAATTGGAATGGTGATGTGGTTTTTCTTCATGAGGTCACACCAGGAGCCGCTGACCGATCCTATGGTGTACAGGTTGCAAAGCTTGCTGGGCTTCCTCCAGCCGTTATTACACGAGCAACAGATGTTCTTCATCAATTAGAACAAGGTGAAATGTCTGGAAAAGGACATAAACTCATTGATGATTTACCTCTCTTTTCTCTTAAAGCAACCTCGCCCCTCAACGAAGAGAAAAACAAACATGATGTACTTCACGAAGCTTTAAAAAATATTCGCCCCGATGAGCTCTCGCCTAAGCAAGCTTTAGAAGCAATTTACTACCTCAAACAGCTTGAAAAGAATAACCCCCTATAAAAAATAAATGTTTTTTTATTAAAAAGCTTTCTTAATAGGAAATTCAGTACCCTTTTGGGATATGTTTCAGTATAAAAGTGTTATTGACCGTCTCCTTATCACTTTATTTGCATAATATATTTTAAGCATAGAGAGAAAAAATCCTACGTATTTTCATATTTCCTTAGATCAAGGCTAACTCTTATACAAAAAAATTGATCAACATCGACTTTTTAAAAAAAACAATCATTTTTGCAAAGACTGTAAGTCCCCTCCATCTTGCAAATATACAACATCTAATAAATTATGCTTTTTCACGATCAATATTATTGTTATCATCGCAGACAGTTTTGATTTAAAGCTGTCTGTGTTGGAATGCCCCTAATTTTGCATGATAAATTCATAGATAATGAGTCATCCATTTTCTACGATAAAGAGCTCTATTGCTATTTTCATATGAAACAGATAATGAAATATATTAATAAATCCAGCAGCATTTGATTTTCCTCAAAAACTGTTGAATTCCTTCTAACTCTTCAAAGGATGAAAATTTTCATTCAAATCTGGTCTGTAGACAGTCCAGATCTAACGGTTTTCTCTTCGCTTACCAGTCATGTGATTCAATGACACAAGAGTTGACAAGACAATCTAGAATATTCACCAAACGCGTTAAAAACACTTAATGTTGAAGGCTGTCTTATATCATACTTCTCAATGACAGTGTTTTAGAGCACAATAAGATAATATCACCAGTACAATAAATATCTTTCATAAGATAAATTAGGAAATTGTCATCGCGTATAAAACAAGAATATGACGTGAAAAGTGAAATGCTATGTCCAGCCTTATCGATTTTATATAGTTGCTAAAAAATCCTCAGTTGCTTTTTTTCTTGTCCTCACGACGACTCGAAATATTCTGATAAGCGTCGAATTCATAAAATAATTCGCTTAGAATATCGTGCAAAAGATGCAGCAAAATCTCTAGAGTACTATCCTCTTTACACAACACCACTTCATCTCAACAACATCAACAAACATATAAATACTACGATTTGAAATATCAATTTCTATGATATCACCTTATCAAATATTGCGAACTGCACCCTTTGCAGCAGATGTGGTCATCGCAGCATACGCTTTGAGAGCCTTTGAAACTTTACGCTGACGCTTCTCAACCGGTTGCCAAGCGCCTTTTCCTTTTGCTTCCATCCTAGCACGACGCTGCTTCATCTCAACGTCATCAACCAATATATGAATGCTACGGTTTGGAATATCAATTTCTATGATATCTCCCTCTTCCACCAACGCAATTTCTCCTCCTTCAGCAGCCTCTGGTGAAATATGTCCTATCGAAAGCCCTGAGCTTCCCCCTGAAAAACGCCCATCCGTAACAAGTGCACAAACCTTGCCCAATCCTTTAGATTTGAGATAACTCGTTGGATAAAGCATTTCTTGCATTCCAGGTCCACCACGTGGACCTTCATAACGGATTAAAACAATTTCACCTGTTTTAATCTTATCCGTTAATATAGCTGAAACAGCTGAATCTTGGCTTTCAAAAATTCTTGCCGGACCTTTAAAGGTCAAAATTGATTGATCAACGCCCGTTGTTTTTACAACACAGCCATCTTTGGCTAGATTTCCATAAAGAACTGCTAATCCTCCATCTTGTGAATAGGCATGTTCTTTATCGCGAATCACACCTTTTTCACGATCAAGATCAAGAGTCTCATAGCGACAAGATTGGCTAAAAGCTGTCTGCGTTGGAATACCCCCTGGAGCAGAACGATAAAATGCATGAACTGTTAATTCATCGGTTTGTTTTATATCCCAATGATCAAGAGCTTCTTTCATCGTTTTTGCGTGAACCGTATAAGTTGATGTATCAATGAGTCCCGCCGCATCCAGTTCACCTAAAAGCCCCATAATACCCCCCGCGCGATGAACATCTTCCATATGGACATTCGCAACAGCAGGAGCAACCTTGCATAAAACTGGAACACGACGTGAAAGATGATCAATATCTGTCATGGTAAAATCCACCTCACCTTCCTGCGCCGCAGCTAAAAGATGCAGGACGGTATTGGTTGACCCTCCCATGGCTATATCAACGGTCATGGCATTTTCAAAAGCCTTGCGTGAAGCAATAGAGCGTGGCAAAACTGTTTCATCATCTTTTTCATAATAACGCTTGACCAATGCAACAATCTGCCTGCCAGCTTCTTCAAAAAGCATCCGTCGATCTGCATGTGTTGCGAGCACTGATCCATTTCCAGGAAGCGAAAGCCCCAAAGCTTCCGTTAAGCAATTCATGGAGTTGGCCGTAAACATTCCTGAACAAGAACCACATGTAGGACAAGCAGCACGCTCCATTTCAACAACTTCTTCTTCTGAATTCTGTTCTGAAGCGGCCGCAACCATAGCATCAACCAAATCAACCCTTAAATCTTGATTTTTCCATTTAATCTTACCGGCCTCCATAGGACCGCCTGAAACAAAGATTGTTGGAATATTCAACCGTAAAGCAGCCATTAACATTCCAGGGGTAATTTTGTCACAATTAGAAATACAGACAAGAGCATCCGCACAATGAGCGTTGACCATATACTCTACAGAATCAGCAATAATTTCACGTGAGGGCAAAGAATAAAGCATTCCATCATGCCCCATCGCAATTCCATCATCGACAGCAATGGTGTTAAACTCTTTTGCAACACCTCCGGAAATTTCTATCTGTTGTGCAACCAATTGCCCAAGATCTTTTAAATGAACATGCCCTGGTACAAATTGTGTGAAAGAATTCGCAATCGCAATAATGGGTTTACCAAAATCCGCATCTTTCATCCCTGTTGCACGCCAAAGCCCGCGGGCTCCTGCCATATTACGCCCGTGAGTCGATATTCTTGAACGGTAAGAAGGCATTATTTTTTTTCCCCTCAAATAATTCCACTTGGCTTGTTGTGCTGTAACTTCACTATAAAAACAAGAGCTTTAATTTTCAAAAGAGAAAAATACTTTGTACTGAGGCATATGGAGCACAAAATTAAAAGTTATACATAGATTTTCTCATAAAATTTTATTTTTTTATTACCTGTTAATCAACATATAATCCCTGCGCAACTGTACGTTTGAGACAAATATCAAAACAATTCAGTGCAACACGAACTATTCCAGATTTTTACATGCCAAATTTGGTAAGTATTAAGTATATTGCATCGATCTTTTGGCGTAATTTATGGAACAAAAAGACAACCCAATTGTAAAAAACTATCATCTCCTTACAGTTTAGCTTTACACCTTTCAAAAGCTGACATAGCAATATCATTTTAAATAATGGCTACGCATTGTTTTATGCTTTTGTTTTTCGCATTCTTTCATGAAGTCACACCCTTCACGAAGAACAGAATACCCAACAAAATACACTCGTCCTACTATCGTTTTTAAGAAATATTTCTCAATATCGCTCTAGCCTATTTCATCACCAAACCCGTAAGCCGTATAACGGCCCCATAAATAAAACTTATAGAGCATCATCCCCCTTTACACTCATGTAAAGAAAAATTTAGCAAAATCATACATTTTACTCATCCCCAATGTTGCAAAAGTTCTTGGCAATTAAGATGGTTCATAAGAGGCATTTTTAGTTCTTTCTTCAAGTATTTTTACCTACGCGCCAACTCTGTTTATAATGGGCAAACAAATAATTCTAGTTGACCAATATAAGAGAACCTTATATGAGAAAATCTTATGATTTTTGTACAATATTTTGATTTATAATGATAATTAACTGTTTTGTATGTTGAATGAGAATCCCGAATATCGTAAGATTCTCTCATTCCAAATCTGTTTATCTTGAATCAATCAAAACCATTCGCTTGCACATCACAAGCGGGATGAGCGTATGGATCAAATTTGTATAGACAAGAAATAAAAATGTCTCTTATGAACGCTCTCAAGTGCCAAGGACTGTCGCAACATTGGTAGCTGGAGAAGTGTGTGATAGTACCGGCTTGCTTTTCCTTAAGCGTAAAGATGGAGGCGCTCAATGGATTTACCATCATACCTTTCACGAACGCCGTTTTGAGATGGGCTTAGGTGCGCTTTGAAAGATGTTTCTTTAAAATAAGCCCGCGAATGTGCAAACCAATGGCGTTTTGTTTTACGGGTCCCTCATTCCGGTTGCAAAAAAATAAGTATGAATACTTACCAATATCTTATTGATATGATAACGCACATTGCAGCAGATCGCTAATCCTTGTTTAAGCTCCCACACACAATACCAAGGCACCACACGCCCTCACCAACAAAAGAAGCACAAAGCCTAACAATACTGCTCCACAGCCCAAGACCCCCCTAATTGAGAAAAACCGGATAGAATTTATAAAGGGACCAGCTTTTCTCGTAAAACGCAATCTAGTGCAGCGTTACAATTTGGAGTTCATGCTCATTGGCTCCAGCAAGAGCGATAGAGCGCTCATCAGACAAAATGATAGGATAACCTGTTTCACCAAAAAGCGCCCATATGGTAATGCCTGGAGTCATGGGGGGAAGATCTGGAAAGTTTTTAGCCAGATCATCTGTACAAACCTTTTTTAAATAGGCAATCTGTCCCGCCTCAGAGTAGGACGTATTCTGAAACGACAAGTTTTGTTTATGCTCTCCCATTTCACTATTCCTTTACGCCTTAACCTTTATGACTCACTACTACTGACTTCAATTGGAATCTGTTTTATTTCTTTTTTTAATTTCGGTTGATGTAGATTAATCGATAAAAGACCATTTTTCAACTCAGCATTTGTGACGTGCATCCCTTCAGCAAGGACAAAGGTCCGCTGGAATTGTCGTGCGGCTATACCGCGATATAAATATTGAGGATTTTGGTTGTCTGTTTGTTTACCATGAATAACCAATTGATTATCATCAAGCAAAATATTAAGATGATTAATCTTAAATCCAGCAACAGCCAAAGTTATCCGGATATGATTTGCATTATCGTTTTTATGTAAACGTTCAATATTATAGGCTGGGTAAGCCTCATCAGCTTTACCAATACGTTGTAATATTTTTTCTACGGTTTCAAATCCTAAAAGAAAAGGATTGGAGAAAGGTGTCACATGTGTCATTCATGAGTATCCTCTTTAAAGCTGCTTTACTTGACCAAACTCTATATTAAAGTATTCGCTGCATTCCTCTCATATGGCGAGCGTGAATGATAACTTCAAGAGAGACGATTAAGAGAGTTTAATGCCTCAAAGTAACATAAAAACATCTCGAAATACCACAAAATTATCAAAAGTGCGAAATTTATCTGGTATCTTATATCATGAAGATGAAATTGCAGAAATATTTCGCCGTTTTTCTGTGCAACGCCCGACACCTAAGAGTGATCTTAACTATATAAATACGTTTACGCTTTTGGTTGCCGTTGTTCTTTCAGCTCAAGCAACCGATGTAGGTGTTAATAAAGTGACAAAAGAACTCTTTCGCCTTGCTGATCAACCGGAAAAAATGGTTGCATTAGGGGAAGAAGAAATAGCACGTCATATCCGTTCAATTGGTCTTTGGCGTGCAAAAGCACGCAATGTTTATACACTTTCTAACTATTTAATTGATCAATATGGCGGTCAAGTCCCTAATACGCGTGAAGCACTTATGGCCCTTCCAGGCGTGGGACGCAAAACAGCTAATGTTGTTTTGAATGTTGCTTTTGGTCAGCCTACATTGGCGGTCGACACACATATTTTTCGCTTAAGCAACCGTCTTGGTTTGGCGCCTGGAAAAACACCAGAGATTGTTGAGAAAAAATTATTAAAAATTATACCGGTTCATTATCTTTGTCATGCGCATCATTGGCTGATTTTACATGGTCGCTATATTTGTCAAGCCCGTAAACCACAATGTACGCAATGCATTATTGCCGATTTATGTAAAGCCGCAAGCAAAACAAATGCTATTCCGGCACCTTTGGTTGAAATTCAAGGCAATGGAGCGCCGATTTTTTTGTAATACACTCTTGCTATTTTGTGTATACTAGCTTATGAAAAGTCCTTTAAAGAGCTGCCCGGCAGGGCATGCCGTGGCTGTTTGAATGCTTATTCAAGCGTTGGTCCGCTTGAATGAATAAAATGTTTGATTGAATCAATTAATATTATGGAGTAGCAAAATGCCCAAGATGAAGACCAAATCATCCGCTAAAAAGCGGTTTAAAATCACTGCGTCAGGCAAAATTAAAGTAGCAGCTGCAGGTAAGCGCCACGGCATGATTAAGCGTTCGAATAAATTTATTCGCGATGCACGTGGAACAATGGTTTTGTGTGAACAAGATGCGAAAAAAGTCATTCAGTATTATTTGCCGAATGGTATTTAAACCTTACGCTTTTGATTTTGAGGAGATTATAACATGGCACGTGTGAAAAGAGGTGTGACAGCGCGCGCTAAGCACAAAAAAGTTCTTAAACAAGCTGAAGGATTTTACGGTCGTCGTAAAAATACCATTCGTGCTGCTAAAGCAGCAGTTGATCGTTCAAAGCAGTATGCTTATCGTGATCGCAAAAATAGAAAGCGTACTTTCCGTGCTTTATGGATTCAGAGAATTAATGCGGCTGTTCGTGCAGAAGGTTTAACTTATGGACGTTTTATTGATGGTTTATCAAAAGCCGGTATTGAAGTTGATCGTAAAGTTCTTTCAGATATAGCAATCTATGAGGCAGAAGCATTTTCTGCTTTAGTCGCTTCGGCAAAAAAAGCTTTAGAATATTTAAAAGACACAACACCTAATGCTTTTGAAGGCGCTGTTAAGTAAGCCAGTCGTGTTCTCTTAAAGCGTTTATTTATTCGAGGTCCCGTGCTGGCTATGGCGAGTGCGGGTTTTTTTTATTAAAAAAATAGGCAAAAATATGAACGATATTGAGCGTCTGGAACAAGAAATTTGTTTAGCCTTAGAGGCTGCGGGGGATGAACAGGCACTTGAAGAAGTGCGTATTGCAGCATTGGGTAAAAAAGGGAGCATCTCTGAAAAATTAAAAACATTAGGAAAGATGGAGGCTAGTGAGCGCCAAAAAGTTGGACCAGTTCTTAATGAATTAAAAAATCGTATTTTAGAATTATGGGCACAAAAGCGTGACCTTCTGAAAAAACAAGCAATGGATACCCGTCTTTCTCGTGAAACGGTCGATATTACCTTGCCTGTTCGTTCTTCACCTATAGAACGAGGGCGTATTCATCCTATTTCACAGGTCATTGAGGAAATTATAGCTATTTATACAAAAATGGGTTTTTCTCTTGCAGAAGGTCCAGATATTGAAACAGACTATTATAATTTTACGGCTTTGAATTTTCCTGAAGGGCATCCAGCGCGTGAAATGCACGATACCTTCTTTTTTGATGTTGATGATACAGGAAAGCGGAAATTATTGCGGACCCATACATCACCTGTACAAATCCGCACACTGGAAAAACAAAAAGCACCGATACGGATCATTATTCCTGGAAAAACTTACCGTATGGATTCAGATGCAACGCATTCGCCCATGTTTCATCAGGTTGAGGGTCTTGTTATTGATAAAACCTCCACCATTGCCCATATGATGTGGCTACATGAAACCTTTTGTAAAGAATTTTTTGAAGTTGCTTCAGTAAAAATGCGTTTTCGTCCCTCTTTTTTCCCTTTTACTGAACCATCTATGGAAGTGGATATTCAATGTGATCGTTCTGGTTCAGAAGTAAAATTTGGCGAAGGACAGGATTGGTTGGAAATTTTAGGATGCGGAATGGTGCATCCTCATGTGTTGAAAAATGTTGGTTTAGATCCCGATGAATATCAAGGCTTTGCATGGGGAATGGGCATTGATCGTATTGCCATGTTGAAATACGGTATGCCTGATTTACGGGCTTTTTTTGATTCTGACCTGCGTTGGTTAGACCATTATGGCTTTCGTTGCTTTGATATGCCTGCTTTTTTTCCTAATAGAAATGTGTGATCTTATCATCGCTTTCATGTGAGGTTTTAAAATGAAATTTACTTTGTCGTGGTTAAAAGATCACTTAGAGACAGATGCATCTTTGGCTGAAATTTGCGAGAAACTAACAGCTATCGGTCTTGAGGTTGATCACGTTGATGATCGCTCTTCGTTAAAAAATTTTGTGATTGCAAAAGTTTTAACGGCAGAAAAACATCCTGATGCAGATAAACTTCAGATTCTCTCAGTGGATACAGGAACTGCTACACCTGTTCAAATTGTCTGTGGAGCACCAAATGCGCGCGCTGGACTTGTTGGTGTTCTTGCGCGACCAGGCACTTATGTTCCAGGACTCGATGTGACGTTATCTGTAGGAAAAATCCGCGGCGTTGAAAGTTTTGGGATGATGTGTTCGCAAGCAGAGCTTGAATTATCAAATGAGCACGATGGCATTATCGAACTTCCAGAAGATAGTCCTATTGGGGGTTCATTTGCTGCTTATGCTGGTCTAGATGATCCGATCATTGATATTGGTTTAACCCCCAATCGCTCTGATTGCACAGGTGTTCGTGGTATTGCACGTGATCTTGCTGCCGCTGGAATCGGAAAACTAAAGGAATTATCTTTACCAAAATTTGAAACTTCCTTTGATCCCCCTCTCAATGTTGCATTCGATTTTTCGCAAGATTCATCGTTATGCTTAGGTTTTGCTTGGCGTGAAGTACGCAATGTTCAAAATGGCGCATCACCACAGTGGATGCAACAACGTTTGAATGCAATTGGTTTAAGACCGATTAATGCGCTTGTTGATATGACCAATTACATTTGTTTTGACCTTGGTCGTCCGCTCCATGTTTTTGATGCTGATAAGATCAAAGGAAATTTGTATGTACGTTGTGCTCGTGAAAGGGAACAACTTCAAGCACTTAATGGAAAAACCTATTATTTGGGCGTTCAAGATTGTGTCATTGCAGATGAAGAAGGTGTTGTTTCCATTGCCGGTATCATGGGGGGTGAAAGAACGAGTTGTGATGAAACAACACAGCGCGTTATTATTGAATCGGCGCTTTGGGAAGCGCAAAACATCGCACAAACAGGGCGAACATTAGGTCTTATCAGTGATGCACGTTATCGGTTTGAAAGGGGTGTTGATCCGGCTTTTATGGAGACAGGGCTTGAGATTGCAACAGAGATAGTCTTACGTCTTTGTGGCGGTGAAGTATCCAAGGTAAAAGTTGTTGGCTATCAGCAACAAGAAACCAAACAGATCGCTTTTCCTTTTTCTGAAATTAAACGTTTAACACATTTGGAAATAGAGCCTGCAAAAGTTATCACTATTTTAACGAAACTTGGATTTTGTGTTGAGGGAAAAGGAGATATCGTTACAGTAAAAGTACCATCATGGCGTCCTGATATTATGGGTAAAGCTGATTTGGTGGAAGAAGTCATGAGGATTTATGGATTAGATAAAATTCAGCCTATTCCTTTGAAAAACTTCACAGAAGAAAAAGACCAAGTTTTAACATGCGTGCAAGTTCGTTCACGCGCTAGCCGTTTGGCTCTAGCACATCGCGGTATGAAAGAAGCGGTAACGTGGTCTTTTATCTCTGAAAATCAAGCTCTTGCTTTTGGGGGAGGTCAAGAAGAGCTTAAATTGGTCAATCCTATTGCCGCTGATATGTCAGTGATGCGTCCTTCTCTTTTACCGGGTTTGCTTATGGCAGCGCAGAGAAATGCTGATCGTGGTTTTTCTGATCTTGCTTTGTTTGAAGTTTCTAACATTTATGAAGGCGATACCCCTGATAAACAACGACGTGTTGTGAGTGGGATTCGTCGTGGCACAGAGCAATTTGAAGGCGCTGGGCGTTTTTGGAATGGAAATGCAACCGCAGTTGATGTTTTTGATGCCAAAGCAGATGCTTTAGCCGTTTTAGAAGCATGCGATATAGATGTTGGGAAAGTACAGATTGAAGTTGGAGCGCCAGATTGGTACCATCCAGGTCGTTCAGGAATCATAAAACTTGGTTTAAAGATTATTCTTGGTTTTTTTGGTGTTCTTCATCCAGCGACTTTAGAAAAATTAGATATCAGTGGTCCTTTATGCGGCTTTGAAATTTTTCTTGATCATATTCCAGAACCAAAGAAAAAAACAACGAAAAGTCGTCCTGCTTTGAAACTCTCGCCTTTTCAAATGGTGCGGCGTGATTTTGCATTTATCGTTGATAAAATGATTGCTTCTTCTCTTATTGTTCGTGCTGCTTATGGAGCCGATAAAAAACTTATTCATTCCATACAAGTTTTTGATCTTTTTGAAGATCAAAGCCTTGGTGAAGATAAAAAATCTGTTGCCATTGAGATTGTTATCCAACCGATTGAACGCACTTTGACAGATAAAGACCTAGAAGAAATTGCTGCAAAAGTAATAGAAAATGTCACAAAAATGACAGGTGCTTATCTTCGTCGTTGAGTATTTTCGGAGCACTTTTTAAAGATAGGAGCACTTTTGAGTGCTTCTTTATTTTTTAAGAGCTCAAAGTCTATGGCGTTTTTTTGAAATAAAATTTACCACAAGGCATTCATTTAGAACGATAATTTTTTATCTTAAATAAGAATTCCAAATATTATAAGACTTATTTTTTCAAATTCCCTTTGAATGAATCAAAATTCTCCTTATAAAGGTTCTCAGATGCCAAAGCCTATCGTAATATTTAAAAATTGATCATGCAATTGGGATTGAAAAAATCAAATATAATGTACCGCATTTTATAAAATCAATGATGGTGCCCCATGGATCTCATCTCCTTTTGGGTATATGCCTTACAGGTATAGTTATGAGATGAATATAAGATGTTTTGTTAAAACAAGTGCATGAATAACATGATAAGTCTTTGCTTTGCGCGTTCTGTCTTTTGTGAGGGGTGCGTAATTTCATCGGAAAATGAGAATAAAAATGTGGGGCAATACGTATTCCATGAATTAAAAGACATTTCTTGAAATGCTTTTGAAAAGTACACAAATTGTATAATGGCTGTAAATAACTTGACTAACCTAATCTATTATAACCACCCGTATCATACTAAAACTTGTTTGGGTTTTCAAAATTCATTTTACGTAAAGATAAATTGAAAAGGGAAGATAATCAGAAGATGGTTTTTACTTTGCATCTTCATATTTTTTTCTAAAGAAGCTGCATTTGTGTTTCAAAAGATAAACCCAAAAGACTGTAATATTTTTGCGCCATTTTAGCGGATAAAAGCAAGAATTGCTTATAAAGCTTTTAAACGTAATATTTTTTCAAATGTGTGCTTGCTTGTGGAGAAGCAAGCCGGCACCATCGCACACTTTGCCAGCCCGCAGGTGTTGCTGACACAGCCCTTGGCACTCGAGAGCGTTCATAAGAGCCATTTTTAGTCCTTTCTTGTACAGTTTTTACCCACACGCCAGCCCTACTTATGACGTGTAAGCAAATGATTTTAATTGATTCAATATGAGAAAATTTGAAATAAGAAAATCTTACTATATTCTGATTACAGTTGAAGATGAATTAATTTATCATTATAAATCAATATGTTATCTTTTTAAGAAACATATTTCAGTGCTTCTAAGTTTATTTCACGACAGTATCAGTTAATGGAAGGTTTATTGCACATCATTTTCTTTATGCTTAATAAAGGGTAAATTGGCTCCATCATACTCTATTTTTAGCTTTCACGTAGCCGACAAGTTCTTATATTTTACGAAAGGCCATAAGAAGGTTTTTTATTCCTTTTTATCGTTTTTGTTCACAAGCTTACTCTGCCTAGAATGGACAAATAAAAGATAGTCAGTGATTCATAATAAAAAGATTTAAAATGAAAAAAATCTTTGATATTCAGTTTGTTAACTTAATAAAATGAGACGTTTCCTTATAAACTAACATGTTATCGTTGGGATTAGATGTTGATTAATTAGCAACACAAAAACAGGCTTTATGAGATAAAAAGCACCATAAAACATAAGCTTACCCGCAACGAACGAGAAAGATATTTCAGCATTTTATAAAATGCTTTGCAAAACAACAAAGAAATTTTTCTATAAAATCATCCGTTTTTTTCAAGATGAATTTTCAAAGCGAAAAAGTATTGTCTTTAAAGGGTTTGAAAAGTTAACTTTTGTAAAAGTCCTTCATTGCAAATGCAAAAAATAACTGTTATTTCTAAATGAAAATGCAAATTATTCGCAATAAAAAGAGACGATTAATGAATATAAAGAAATTTTTTACTCTAATTCTGGGAAGCTTTATTTTTTTTACTCCCAATTTAGCGGTATGTGCTGGCAAATTTAAAGCTGTTACGACATTCACCATCATTGCTGATATGGCGCGAAATGTAGCGGGTGATGTTGCTGATGTTGAATCAATTACAAAGCCAGGTGCTGAAATTCACGAATATCAACCCACCCCGCGTGATCTTATGCGTGCGCAAGGCGCAAATCTTATCTTATGGAACGGATTAGAGTTAGAACTTTGGTTTGAAAAGTTTTTTCAAAATATTAATGATGTTCCAAGTGTTGTTGTTTCAAAAGGGGTGGTACCAATTAAAATTGGTGAGGGTCCCTTCAGCGGTAAACCCAATCCTCATGCTTGGATGTCACCAACCGCTGCTTTGATTTATGTTGATAATATTCGCGATGCTTTTGTAAAATATGATCCTGAACATGCAACAACTTATAAAGAAAATGCCGAAATTTATAAACAGAAGATTCGCGCAACAATTGATCCCATTAGAGCTGAATTAGAAGCAGTGCCGCAAGATAAGCGTTGGCTTGTAACGAGTGAAGGTGCATTTAGCTATTTGGCACGTGATTTTGATCTAAAAGAACTTTATTTATGGCCCATTAATGCTGATCAGCAAGGAACTCCGCAGCAAGTTAAGCATGTTATTGATATGGTTCGCAAATACAATATTCATGCAGTTTTTTCTGAAAGCACGATTTCTCCTGCACCTGCTAAACAAGTGGCAAGAGAAACAGGGGCTAAATACGGTGGTGTTCTTTATGTTGATTCTCTCAGCGAGAAAAATGGGGAAGTCCCCACTTATATTGACTTATTACGTGTCACGAGTGGCCGTATTAGCAAAGCTTTATTAGAGGGAGTAAAAAACCAATGACAGAATCTGGAATATTTGCCCAAGGAGTAACGGTCACTTATCGTAATGGAAATACCGCTTTACGTGAAGTCAATTTTGAAAGCCCAAAGGGCTCTATTACGGCATTGGTTGGCGTTAACGGATCCGGTAAATCAACGTTATTTAAAGCAATTATGGGGTTTGTGCGCCCCTCAAAGGGAAAAATTCGCATGTTTGATTTGCCCGTTGATATAGCTTTGAAAAAAAACCTTATAGCTTATGTTCCTCAAAGCGAAGATGTGGATTGGAACTTTCCTGTTCTGGTTGAAGATGTTGTCTTGATGGGGCGGTACGGTCACATGAATTTCTTTCGCTATGCCCGCGCACGAGATTATGAAGCCGTTCGTGTTGCCTTGGAACGCGTTGATATGTTGCCTTTTGCCAAGCGCCAGATCGGAGAACTTTCTGGTGGACAGAAAAAGCGTGTTTTTCTGGCGCGTGCTCTCGCACAGCAAGCAAAAGCTATTTTATTAGATGAGCCGTTTACAGGGGTGGATGTTACAACAGAAGATAAAATCATTGCTTTGTTACAAGATCTTCGTAAAGAAGGAGCAGTAATCTTGGTCTCTACCCATAATTTAGGTTCTGTTCGTGAATTTTGTGATCATACGGTTTTAATAAAAGGAACCGTTTTGGCTTCTGGATTAACAGAAAAAATCTTTACAAAGAAAAATCTGGAGAAAACTTTTGGAGGCTCTTTGCACCACCATATTTTTGATCTTCAAGGCACGAAAAAAAATGATGTTTTCATGGGAGGAAAACAGTCTACAGTTTGTGAGAATATTCAAAGAGTGGAGCACGTTGCATGATTTCTTGGTTGCTTGAACCACTGAGCTATCAATATATGGTGAATGCAATGTGGATTTCTGGGTTAGTTGGGTGTGTTTGTGCCTTTCTTTCAGCTTTTTTGATGTTAAAAGGTTGGTCATTGATTGGTGATGCGCTATCCCATTCGATTGTTCCTGGTGTAGCAGGAGCTTACCTTTTAGGGTTGCCTTTTTCACTTGGTGCTTTTTTTTCTGGTGGTCTTGCTGCAGCAGCAATGCTGTTTTTTAATCAACGAACAAAACTGAAAGAAGATACCATTATTGGTCTCATTTTTTCTTCCTTTTTTGCTTTTGGATTATTTCTCAAATCGTTAAAACCAATGGCTGTTAATATTGATACAATTGTTTTAGGCAATATTTTAGCCGTTAGTTCATCAGATATTATACAATTGGCTTTTATTGGTTTTTTTTCTTTATTTATATTGCTTTTAAAATGGAAAGATCTCCTTGTTTCTTTATTTGATGAAACACACGCACGTGCCATTGGATTGAACGTAAGTTTTTTAAAGATTCTCTTTTTCACACTGCTTGCTGCTTGTACTGTTGCAGCAATGCAAACGGTTGGAGCATTTTTGGTTATTTGTTTGGTTGTAACACCCGGGGCAACAGCTTATCTTTTAAGTGACCGTTTTGTAAATGTTTTGATTATTTCAGTGATAATTGGGACATTCACAAGCGTATTAGGTGTTTATGTGAGTTATTTTCTGAATGCACAAACGGGTGGCGTTGTCGTGCTTTTTCAAGCATTCTTATTTATGTTAGCTTTTATTTTTGCTCCTAAACACGGATATATTGCTGCCCGTTTACGTATAAATGCAGCAAAAAAAGGTGTGATGTTATCATGATTGATCAATTACTACTTCCTTTTCAGTTTTCTTTTATGCTGAAAGGCATGCTTATTGTTATGATCCTTTCTATTCCAATGGCGATGCTTTCCTGCTTTCTTATTTTGAAAGGATGGGCACTGTTAGGTGATGCCATTTCCCATGCAGTTTTTCCAGGTGTTGTTGTTGGTTATATGACAACACCGTGGGTGATAGCACTTTTAACTTCTTTACCATTTGCTTGGTTCCAGCATTTGCGTCCAGAGAATATTACAATGACTTTGATTACTTGCGGTGCTTTTGTTGCGGGTATGGTTTGTGCACTGACAACAGGTTTTTTGGAAAGTAACAGTCGTATCAAACAAGATACAGTGATGGGTGTTGTTTTTTCATCGATGTTTGGTTTAGGGCTTGTTTTGGCAACATCTATCTATAGTAGCTTAGATTTAAATCATATTCTATTTGGTAATCTTTTAGGTGTGAATTGGCTTGATATTACGCAGACAGCGATCATTTCTGCCATTGTTACTTTTACTTTAGGAGCAAAATGGCGCGATTTTATGCTGTATATTTTTGATTCAGTGCAAGGTCGTGCAATGGGACTACGAATATCACTGCTCCACTATACCCTTCTCACGATGATTTCTCTTACAATTGTTGCGGCTTTGAAAGCTGTTGGAATTGTTCTTGTTATTTCTTTACTGATAGCGCCAGGAGCAATTGCCTATTTTGTTACAAAACGGTTTTCTGTTATGTTAATAATTGCTATCTGTGTCGCAGCTTTTTCTGGTTTTGTAGGGGTTTATCTCAGCTTATTTATCGGCTCAGATTCTGCTTCCACAATTGTATTGATCTTGACATTGATTTTTATTGCCATTTTCATGATGATTTTCTTTCGTCAAAACACAGTTCAAGAAACTTAATGAAGATAAAATTCATGCATACCAGCCATGCATTTTTATATATTGTCTCTCATGCTTATTTTAATTACAGATTGGATTGCTAGGTTATTTTTCCTCCTAATGTCTAGCAGGTGAGTGCAGTGTGTATTCTCCCCCCCTTAGCGCTGCATTCTTAATTAAGAGGCTGCATTGATTTATTCTGCAGCCTTCTTATTTTTTCATTTTTCTAAAATTTCTTCTTATTTCTTGAAACCGTTTAAAATCATTATCATATTGCAAAGCTATTGAGTCTCTTGAAGGAACTTATGAAAGTCAAAGACGCTTACGCATAGAAATGTATGGCGCATAGAAATGGTAGAGAGAAGAAATGATGGAGAAGAATTGTTCACTCAAATATATGAACAGTGAAACAGATCTAATTTTTTGCGTAAAGCTTTACGTAGAGGAAAATAATACGAGAGAATGAAAAAATATTTCAAGATATCACACCCTTTGCGCCTCTGCTATTATATAGCAGGTTGGGCAATGGTTATATTAGGTATTATCGGTGTGATATTACCTATTATGCCGACTATGCCTTTTTTGTTGGGTGCCTCATGGTGTTTTACGCGTTCTTCTCCACGTTTTCATCAGTGGTTGAATAATCATCGTATTTTTGGTCCCCCTCTTAAACGATGGGAAGAAAGAAGAGCTATCTCTCCATTTGTTAAAATTTTTGCAGTGATGAGTATGACAGGGGGAGGATTATCCTTTTTCGTAATGGTACACCCTCCTTTATGGATTTCTTTACTTGTGGCTGTTATATTATTGTTGATTGCTATTTATATTGTAACGCGTCCATCTTCATAATGACAAAAAAGACTTTATGAGATGCTCTTTTTAACTTTGACTTATTTGTTAGAGCGATGAGAGAGACTTTTGCTTCATGTTTTAAAGACAACCTCTCCGTGTTCAAAATACATATGAAATAAAGAACTTCTTAAAAACAATTGATTAATGATATGTTTGTGAAATAATTTTTATGAGCAAAGAAAACTATATAAAAACCCCTTGAGAATCATAAAAAATTGCTTTGTAAATAATAATAAATTACATTCGTAAAGAGGCTTTATTTTTGTAAAGCATACTCGTACAAATTTTTATATACATCGCTCTTAAAAAAACCCTTAGTATTATGTCTTTTTTCTAATAAGTCATTTTGTTTTTTTCATATCTCTTGATGAAAATATCATACAAAGCTTATTAAACCCTATCATTTTATACTTATACCGTTAAGAAGCCAGTCCTCTATTTTTAGCTTCAGGATAAGCCATAAGGAACAACAGTTTTTTTAAATGACTTTATCCATCTACGTATTCTTGTGATGATATGCACGTAAATAAATTTTCTGACTTTACATCAACTTATTCGAAATAAAAATATTATTGTATTCTCTGTTTTTTATGAGATCCTGTCTTTCACATAATCACGTAAAATAAAAAAATCCCCCATGCTTATCGTGTTATTTCCACGTTTATTTTAATGAAATATTTCTCAATCTTTATACTCATGTCATGGGCTTTATACTCATGTCATGAGGGACTTATACAACGTATAATGGTAAATATCCTGTAAAATGAAATCTATTTTGACATCACTATCCTTCCTTTGTAAGATGTGAACCGATTGGTCATTATACTCTTTATCATCCTCCAATGTTGTCTCACCAATTCCAAAGGTTACAATAGCCTTTTAGAGCATTTATAAGAGCTATTTTATTATAGTTTTTATCCATACGAACCATCAGTTGTAGCATGCAAGGAAATGATTGTGCTTAATTCGAAAACATGTTTGAAATGAAAAAAGCTTACAATGTCCGCGAGCTCTCACTCAACATGCAAAATGATAGTATCCTGTTATGCCGTAAAACATCTTTATCTATAAATGAGAGAAAGCATGTAAACCTCCTTAGCTAAACTTCCTTGGCACGTTAAGTTTTTGAAGTGCATTTGTATATTTTTTAAGTTTTTTATCGAGCCTTATGTAAGTAAACCGCATGTGTGGGAAGCTAAGTAGAATCCGCTTAACAAAACCCGAACTATTTACAGATCTGCACGAGCCAAGAATCCTCATCCTGAGAGTAGGAAAAAATTAACCCTATCAACAATATGATGCGTCAATAGTCCGTTTAGAGGGCCGAAAATTACGTCCTTATAGGTCTAGCAACGCGCTTTTTATTACCAAAAAAATTGAGATAACGTTGTACTTCTTTTGAATCACCAATCGTCTTCTCGGGATTATCTGAAAGTTTTACGGCTGGTCGCTCATTGGCATGGGTCACCTTACAAACAAGGGAAAGAGCATCAAGATTTGCAATTTCTTGAGGTGCACAATCTGTAAAGTCATTGGTAAGATCAGTGCCCCATCCAAAAATCATGCGTACTTTCCCATGAAAGTGATGATAGGTTTTTTCAATTGTATTAACATCAAGAGCATCAGAAAAAATTAAAAGCTTTTCGCGTGGATCTTTTCCTTTTTCTTTCCACCACTGAATAATCCGTTCGCCACCTTCAATAGGAGGCGCACTGTCCGGCCTAAAACCAGTCCAATCTGCTACCCAATCTGGGGCATCACGTAAAAATGCTTCTGTACCAAAAGTATCAGGTAAAACAATGAGAAGATTTCCACCATAATAACGATTCCAATCTTGCAAAACTTGATATGGAGCCCTGCGTAATTCATCATCGTTGTTGCTGAGAGCAGCAATGACCATAGGTAACTCGTGTGCATTGGTTCCAAGAGCTTCTAAATCTGTATCCATGGCGAGAAGGACATTAGAAGTTCCCGTAAAAGAGCTCCCAATGCCTTCTTTTAATGCTTCAACACACCAGCGCTGCCATAAAAAAGAATGGCGGCGCCTTGTACCAAAGTCGGATATTTTAATATCAGGCAATTTTTTAAGGCGTTCAACTTTACGCCACATTTTTGCTTTAGCACGCGCATAAAGTACATCAAGAGCAAAACGATCCAGTTTTTTCATAGCTGCACGTGAACGTAATTCACTAACAATAGCAAGAGCTGGAATTTCCCACATGGAACTATGAGCCCATGAGCCATAAAAATGAAGAATATATTGGCCATCTTTGCGGATTAATTCATATTCTGGGAGTTGAAAATTCTCAAGCCACTGAAGAAAATCCCGTTCAAAAATTTGTTTGCGTCCATAAAATGTATTACCAGCAAGCCAGATCATTTCTTTTTTTGTAAAGCGCAAACTAAGAGCGTGATCAAGTTGGGCACGCAATTCACCCTCATCAATATCATCGGCAAGACGTATTGTTTTAAAGCGATTTATGAGGGAAAAAGTAACATTGACAGTGGGATAAAGCCCCCAAATCATCTGTACCATAAGAAGCTTATAAAAATCCGTATCAAGAAGTGAACGAATAATGGGATCAAGTTTCCAAGTATGATCGTAAACACGTTTAGCAATATCTGGATTATTCATAATCTTTTTCTTTCAATATTATAAAGTCTAAAATTATTATGCACCAACACAGTCAATATAGACGACGCGAGAATTATAACAACTCTAAGATCTTGGACAAGAATAAAAGACTTGCTCTCTTTTTTCGCCTTTAAGATTTAACAATACGTATAATTTCATGCTGGCCTGTTTTTTGTAACTTTATCCCTGTATGAATTTCGGTATATTTTCTGCCATTAAGGTGAAGTGTATTTTCAGATCCCCATTTGACTTTAATGGTATAAACGGCATCATAAAATTTCATTTTTGCTTCATATTTTGGCCAAATAGAAGGTAAATGTGGCTGTAAAAATAACAAGTCTCCCTGACGCTTTATTCCAAGAATAGCTTGTGTTGCGGCACGATAAAACCAACCGGCTGAGCCTGTATACCATGTCCAACCACCTTGACCACATCGTGGTTCAACAGCATAAATATCTGCCGCCATCACATAAGGTTCAACGCGATAAGTTTCCGGATTTTGTCCATGGATAATTGGATTAATCATAGAAAATAAAGCATAAGCTTCATCGTTTTGTCCCATTTCAGCCAATGCTAAAATACTCCAAATGGCACCATGCGTATATTGACCACCATTTTCTCGAATGCCTGGAGGATAACCTTTTATATAACCAGGCTCGAGTGTACTTTTATCAAAAGGCGGCCAAAACAAGCGAATGAGCCCACTTTTTTTATCACACAGATACTCCAACATTGATTCCATTGCTTGCTTTTGACGCTCAAACGATGCCATTTGAGAAATAACAGCCCAAGATTGAGCAATGGTATCAATTTGGCATTCATCATTGATTTTAGAGCCAAGAGGCGTTCCATCATCAAAATAACCACGTCGATACCAAGCACCATCCCAACCACTCTCCTCCAGGGATTTTGTTAAGCGTTCAAGGTATGTACTCCATATTTGCACATGGCTGTTGTCACCACGTTTTTTAGCCAACAGAATAAATGCTTTTAAGGTGCTCCCCAAAAACCATCCTAACCAAGTGCTTTCGCCTTTTCCTTCGCTACCTACCAAATTCATGCCATCATTCCAATCGCCACCTAAAATAAGAGGAATTCCATGGGGTCCACGGCGTTTAATGGCAAGGTCTAAAGCTAAAGCACAATGTTCATAAATTGTTGCAACCTTTGAGGATTTTGTGGGTTGAAAATAAGCATCCTGTTGGCCACTTTTGAGAACATCGCCTTCAATAAAAGGAATGAGCGTATCAAGAAAAGCATCATCACCAGTAGTATTGACATAAAGAGCTGTTGCATATGCAAGCCAAACGATATCATCAGAAATATATGTGCGAACACCAGCATTTGTGTCAGGCAACCACCAATGTTGTACATCCCCTTCAAGAAATTGGTGCGCTGCCGCATTTAACAATTGTTCATAGGCCAATTGTGGTTTCAGCAATAACAAAGACAAACTATCTTGTAACTGGTCACGGAAGCCAAATGCTCCGCTTGCTTGATAAAAGGCAGCGCGCGCCATGATGCGACATGCATAGATTTGATAGGGAAGCCAATGGTTGACCATAATATCAAAGGAGGGATCCGGTGTTTTTACTTGAAATGGAGAAACAAAATCACTCCAATATTGTTTTTGTTGTGTAAGCAAAGTTTCAAAATCGCTTGCACGTACTTTATTGAGTAATTTTTCAGCTTCTTTTCTATTTTCAGCGCTGCCAAGATAGAAAATGATTTCTTTTTTTTGTCCTGGAAGAAGGTCAATATCATAAGCAAATGCCGAACAAGGATCACACCCTGCTTCAATGGTGTTCGAAAGTGCGCTGGCTTTACGGATCGCATTTGGATGTGAGATGCTTCCCGTTGCACCGATAAATTCGCTGCGATTTGTTGTAGTGCTAGTTGGCATTTCCGATGCTGATAAAAATGTGATTTGTTGAGATTTTTCAATATGATAAGGATTTTCAATGAAATGTACCCCTCTTTTAGCCTCATAAGAGGAAACAATGAAGGGAGCATATTTTGTACGAACATTTCCTAAAACCCACTCGACATAATTATAAAGGCGTAAACTGCGTGGTTTGTCTCCTTCATTCGTGAGGATAAGACGTGAAAAGCGAACAGGTTTCTCTGGGTCGAGTGTATGGGTCAGTTCTAAGGCGATTTCTGAATGTGTCGATTTAAAAGTTGAGAATCCAAAACCATGACAAGCCTCATAAACAACATTTTCATCACATTCTACAGCAGAAACGGGTGAAAAACGTTTGAAAGACTGGCGATCAACCAAATAAAGTGCTTCGCCTGGCCGATTAGACGTTGTATCATTCGCCCAAGGGGTTAATTGATAATCGCGACTATTATTAGCCCAAGTAAAAATTGCACCTTCAGCAGAAACATGAAAACCAAATCCATGATTAGCAATAACATTAATCCATGGATGCGGTGTTGTGGTGCGCCCATGAAGACGTATTACATAATGGTTATTCTGATTAAAACCTCCATAACCATTCCAATATTTTAGACCTTCTCCATCAGTGGGAGAAGAAGAAGGTTTTCGTTGACCAGCAAGGCCAATGGAAGCAAAAAGATTTTGTTCAGTTTGTGTTGTAACTTGCCTTCCTTCGTTATATTTGGGGGATTCTAATTGATAATGAGATCCTTGATAATTTTCATGAATTGAGAAATCAAAATCATTCTTATCAAATCGTTTAAGCTGTTCAGATAAAGAGCCATTTTGGGCATCAAGAATAATGCGTGCTGATGCAAGAAGCGTTTTAAAACTTTGTTCATTTATTTGATCACGCCGAAGTGTAAAAATATGTTGGCGTTCATCTGTTTTTTGCATGTGATGTTGATAAGATTCGCATACCCATTCAAGAGCGCGTTGTGTATTTTGTATATAGGAAAATGCTTGTTCATTGAGAATGACCAAATCAACAATGAGTCCGCGCGTACGCCAATATTCATGTGCTTTAAGGAGTTCACGCAGTACAGTTATATTTCCCTCGTTATTTAATCTAAGAAGACAGAGTGGATTGTCTCCTGAAATGGACATGGGCCAAAGATCAGACTGTTTTCCAAGCGTTTTTGCCAATATTTTAGAGGGAAGACGCCATGTTCGATCAAGATAGATAAGCGGCATTGCATATTTTTGGTAGACAATAGCTTCTTTAAGCTGGGTTCCACTCTGATATAGTGCAACTTGTGAGCGTGTCCATGCCATTGAAAGTTCCTTTTGAAACATTTCAGGTTGTCGATAATGTTTCATATGATTATGCAGCGCTTCTTTTGTATGAGCAGCAAAAGTCCAAAAGATAAGTTCTGCTTTTCCATGAACTGGAATTTTTATACGGCATCGCAATGACATAATAGGATCAAGAACACAACCTTGACTGTTACTAAAACGAGCATTTTGATCAAATGCAGCGGGACGATGAATGGTTCGCCCCCGACCAATAAACAACGAGCGATCCGTTTCAGCTTCTGTTTCTTGGAGAGTATTTGTTGTACTGGAAATAAAATGAGCAATATAAATTTCAGGGTCGTTAGGTGAGCGTTTGCGCCTTTTGGCAAAAATTGTTTTGCCTTCCTCAGCAATTTCCGTCTCTATAAACATCCGTGAAAAAACAGGATGAGCTTGGTCCATATCCATTGTTGCAAGCGCTAATTCACCATATGAGGTAACTTCAATAAGACAGTCTTTGTTTGTTGTATTCATCAGTTGAATACGTCTACCTTCGCCACATCCTTCAGATGTAATCAGACATTCAAGTGTTGATTTGATCCCATCAACCATTTTTGTATATTCAGCTTTTTCATCCGTAAAAATGCTGACAGCTTCTTCTTCAATAACGCGTGTTGGTTCACTGGTCACAGACCACCAGCGCCCACTATATGTATCGCGTAAGAAGAATAAAGTCCCTTGTTGATCTTCTGTTGCATCAGGAATAAAGCGCGTAATCGCATAATCATGCCAACGGCTATAGCCAGAACCATTCGCTGTTAACATGATAGAATAAAAGCCATTCGATAAAAGCAAAGTTTCCCTTGGTTTAAGCAGCGGATTTGTAATAATGCGCAAAGGAGCCGCATCCAATGCTTGAGATTTATCGCGCATACGATTAATAGCTTTGGTGTGAATAATAGGAATAAGATGGGGAGCACGCTCTTGTAAAAGAAATTGCATTGCTTCAATAATGGGATCACGATGAAAACGATCACGCATTCTCCCTTGAAAAATAACATTGTTAAGAGCAAGGATAGACATACCATGATGGTGCGCATAATAATTGCGTACAATTGCGTATTTTTCTCCTGTTTTTACGCGTGAAGGGGTAAAATCAACAGAATCATAATAACCGTATGTTCCTAAAGCTCCAAGATCACGAAGTCGTTTTAAATTGGCAACAGCGCAAGCAGGAGCATATTGTGCCGCGAGAAAACTGGCATAAGGAGCAACGACAGCATTGCGTGAAAGACCCCGTTGGAATCCGAGGCTTGGAACACCAAAATGAGCATATTGGTAATTCATTAAATGATCACGAGCGTTAAATGCGGCCTCTGAAATACCCCATGGCAATTCCCGTATATGAGCATATTGTATTTGACAACGAATAATCAATCGATTTGTTTGATCCAAAAGAGATCCTAAAGGTTCATGCATCACAAGAGATGGCATAAGATACTCAAACATGGAACCAGACCATGATAAAAGTGCACCCTTCCAACCTATGGGGACGAGGAGTCGACCAAGATGAAACCAATGTTTAAGTTTTATATCTCCTTTTGCGATAGCAAAAAAGCTTGCAAGACGTGCCTCTGAAGCGAGTAGATCATAACAATTTTCATCGAGTTTGTTTTCTTGAACACGATATCCAATGGATAAGAGATGCCGTTTAGGCTGTTCTAAAAAATCAAATTTCATATCAAAGGCTATTTTCCGTGCTGCTATAGCCAACCTATTTAGTTTTTTGCATAATTTTTCAGTATCACAATGAACCGTTGCATCATGATAATGAGCGTCGCAGGTTTCGATAAGGCATTTAACCCAAGAAAGCGCACGAGCAGATTCTATCGTTTGAATTTTTTGGTCGAGTTCATCGACTAAATGTAGAATATCGTGGGCTGCACGTGAAAGATCCTTAATGTGAGAAGGAATCGTATTTTCTTGTTCTAAAAAAGTACGAACCAAGTGATGAAAACGAGCAATATTTTTTTCGATTCTTTGGCGTAAAGAACGCAAACGAGGTTGTGGATCTGGAATTTCTTTAACCGTTTCTTCGAGAATAGTAAGAACATCTGATAAGCCGTCTCGATCACTTTGAAAAAGAAGATGCGGTTTTTCAGCCCATCCCCTTAAGGCAGAAGAGAGTGTTACCAAATGACCGGCAAGATTTCCTGAATCAACAGTTGATACATAAGTGGGTAAAAGAGGTCTGAGTGTATCGGTTTCATACCAATTATAGAGATGACCACGGAACTTTTCCATTTTTGCAAGAGAGCGTAATGTACATTCAATACGGGTGATGGTCTCTTCAAAACCAATCCAGCCAAAATCACGTGCAGCAATAACAGAAAGGAGATAGACCCCAATATTCGTAGGAGATGTACGTTGAGCAACAATAGGTTTAGGATCTTCTTGAAAATTATCGGGAGGCAAATAGTTGTTTTGCGCATTAACAAAGGTTGCATAATAAAGCCACGTCCGCCGTGCAATAGAGCGGAGGATTTTTTCATCTTTTGAAGAAAGATCAAGGCCATCTTGAAATGTTGAAGGGCGACTCACAACCCAAGCAATAAAAGGTGAAAGAAACCATACTATTCCAAAAGGCAAAGCAATAAAGCTTGTAGAACGAGCAAAAAAAAGAGGGAATGTTAGAGCAAGAGCACCAATAAGTGATGCTGGTGCCATTGTAAGCACGTAGAAAGGCAAACTATTGGGCATTGATTTTGTTGCGACAAAAGTTTTCCATTCAAGAAGATGCTGTTTTGAAACCATCACACGATAGAGTGTACGAATAATCGCATCAGTCATAAAATATGCCGAATGAGCAAGAAACGTCACTTTAAGAAATATATCAGCGCCTGTAGAAGCCGTTTTATTCCAAATTAATTGAAAATGTCCGCGCAAAGAATAATCTATATTCGATGCAACAAACATCTTTAATACACATAAAATGGGTGCAATGAAAGCGCTAAGCAACAAGAATATTTGCCAGACGATTGCACTCTTTAATGGCAAAAGAGCCCATCCTGCAAATGCTGCAATTAACCACGTCAGTGGCGTGAGAGAACGCCGCAAATTATCCTGCATTTTCCAACGCGTCACCAAGCTTATTTGACGAGGCAAAAAAAGATAAGGCAAAAGTTGCCAATCACCGCGAATCCAGCGATGATAACGCATAACATCAATATTATAAGATGTTGGATAATCTTCAATGACTGCTATGCTACTGACAAGAGCAGTACGAGCATATCCTCCTTCTAAGAGATCATGACTGAGAACAGTATTTTCTTTAACTTTGCCATCAAGTGCTTGTTCAAATGCATCAATATTATAAAGACCTTTACCGATAAAGCTACCTTCTCCTAAAAGATCTTGATAAGTATCAGAAACAGCAAAAACATAAGGATCAATCCCACAGTTGGTAGAAAAAACCCGTTGGAAAATTGATGTTTCTTTTCCTGTTGTCAGAGAAGGAATAATACGTGGTTGCAAAATGCTATAGCCTTTTACCACTTTTCCACTTTGCGGATCAAAAATAGGATGATTAAGTGGATGGTTAAGCTTTCCAACAAGTCTTGTGACGCTCTCAGGGGTAAGACGTGTATCGGCATCCAGCGTCATAACAAAACGGCAATCCATAGGAAGATGTGGATTGATGGGATAAAAGCTCGTATTTTTATCGCCTCTTAATAGCCGATTGAGTTCATGAAGTTTTCCCCGCTTTCGTTCCCATCCCATCCAACATTTTTCGCCACTATTATAAAGGCGACGGCGATGTAAAAGGAAAAAAAGAGGAAGTTCATCACGATGATAACGGGAATTGAGTTCATCAATACTTCTTTGTGCATACGTTAAGAGATCAAGATCATCTTGTGTCTGCTCGAAGGAGGAATCAACCCAATCTGTGATGAGCGCAAAATGAACGGCACCTTTAGAATTGGAAAGATAGTGCACTTCAAGATTGTGTACTTGTTCATCAATATTATCGCGTGAAGTGATTAAAGTAGGCACAACAACCATTGTACGTGCATGTTTTGGAATACCTTCTTTGTATTCATAACCAATAAGCTGTTTTGATGGAACAAACCACGAAACAACAGTATTAAAGAATGAATAAGTAGCATCCATAGCAGGAAAAAGAGCCAAGACAGTAAAGCCAAGAGACATCCATGGTGTTGTGCCAGATATTTGTAAAAAGGTGTAAACTGCAAGCAAAAGAGCAAGTGTTAGAAAAGAGACAGGAATAGCGATGACTCTCAGTTTTAAGCAATAAAAAGCGCGTGCCCATTTTATGAGAGGAGGCGGAATATATCCACAAGCCTTTTCAAAGGTATCACGACCATCATCAACAAGATACCACCCAACAGAAAAATGATGCGGCGTATCTTCAAAAGTGGAATTGGCTATTTCTATAACTTTATGTGCAATTTCTATCTCGCTAAGAGGAGAAAAACGTGCAATTTTTTCAATGACTTGTCTATAAATATTGCGTGAATGAGAATCAATTTCAGAAAAATCGCTATTTTTACGCAAAATAGCATCAACACAACTGACTGTTTCAAACCATACAGTCCAATCAACATCATCTATAGCTTTAAGGGCACGAATAATATTGCCCATGGTTGCACCATCTGCGGCTTGTCGGGTGTGTTCATCGGCTGTTGCACTTTCTAAGCTACTGCCTTGGCTTTCCAGTTGCTTTTCAAGCCAATTTAATGCTACCGTTGAATCGACAGATGCACTGCGTAAGCGATAGAATAAATGTGCTGAAAAAGTTGGGTCAGCAGTAAATGGTTTGTATTGCGTAAAAAGAGAATTTAGACTCGTTTTATTTTCTACAAGAGAAATTTGATCCGCTACTTGAGCCGCAAGATGGCACATATGCCGCGCTTTTTCGATACGCACTGAAAGACGACGGACATTTTCAATCAGCAGCATTTGCATAACAGAAGGAAGAGCCCACAATTCACCAATTGTGAGTGCACAAACTTCTTGAAATCCATTGATCATAGCCGTAAGCGTTTCTTGTGAGAAGCTGCTATCGGTATGCGCAATATAAAGCCAAGTTAAAGCAAAAATTCTTGGTATTCCTGCTTTTTGTGTAGAAAGAGGAAGTTGCTTTATGAAGGACTTGGGGAGGTTACGGTGTAATTGTTGTATGGTTTTATCAATGGTGTAATGATTATCAATCAGCCATTGAGCAGACGGTGCGATCGTTTCATCATTTCGAGCAGCAAAATAACTCGTGTGAAAAGCATGAAGAATAAGTTTGGTATTTTCATGCAATCTCTTACGAAAATCTTCTACTCCTTCATATTCAGGAAGTAAAATTTCTTTTCCAGAAGCTATATCATGCCCTAAGTTATAAAGATCTTCTTGTACTTTATAAATTGCACGAAGAGGAAAATCCGTATTAATAAAGTAATCTTTTCCTTTTTTTTGAGAAAAAAAGTACTTTATGAAAGGTATTGTGCACGCCATAATGTCCCATTATTATTCAATTACATCGTTTTTTTATTTACATTGTAAGCATTTTATCTGAATAGTGAACCATTGATAAACAAAAAACAAACTTTTGTTTTTATTTGCAGGCATTTATAATTTTTCATGCAACAATTAAAAAATAAGTCGATAACTTCTTTAGAAAATAAAAAGGTCACTCCTAAAATGAGTGACCTTAATAATGCTATAAGCTTTAATGATTGATGATTAATCTTTTTCTTGTTTTTTCAAGGCTGCACCTAGAATATCACCAAGAGAAGCCCCTGAGTCTGTAGAGCCATATTGTGCAACAGCTTCTTTTTCCTCTGCAATTTCTAATGCTTTGATCGATACTGAAATTTTACGTGTTTTTTTATCAAATGCTGTGATGCGCGCATCAACCTTTTGCCCAATGGCAAAACGCTCAGGCCGTTGTTCATCACGATCACGCGCGAGATCAGCACGCCGAATGGTTGTCTCAAGGTTGTGATCAATCAATTTCACATTAATGTCATTGTCGTTAACCGCAACGACTTCACAGGTTACAACAGTACCCTTGCGCAATTCGCCAGAAGCAGCCGCTTCTCCAACTTTATCATTGGAAAGCTGCTTAATTCCAAGAGAGATACGCTCTTTTTCAATGTCAACATCAAGAACCACAGCTTTAACAATATCGCCTTTATTGTAACTATCAATGACTTGTTCACCTGGACGATTCCAATCAAGATCAGAGAGATGAACCATACCATCAACATCGCCTTCAAGCCCAATAAACAAACCAAATTCTGTTTTATTTTTAACCTCTCCCTCAATTTGTGAATTGACAGGAAATTTATTGGCAAAAGCTTCCCATGGATTTTCAAATGTTTGCTTTAAGCCAAGAGAAATACGCCGTTTAGAAGGATCAATTTCAAGAACAACCACTTCTACTTCTTGTGATGTAGATAAAATTTTTCCAGGGTGAACATTTTTCTTTGTCCAGCTCATTTCAGAAACATGGATTAATCCTTCAATTCCTGGTTCAATTTCAACAAAACCACCGTAGTCCGTAATGTTGGTAACAGCGCCCGTAATTTTTTTACCAATCGGATACCGGACACTGATGCTTTCCCAAGGATCACTTTCAAGCTGTTTCATGCCAAGAGAAATACGGTGTGTATCTTGATTGATGCGAATAATCTGAACTTTAATGGTTTGGCCAATTGTCAGTACTTCAGATGGGTGGTTAACACGCCGCCATGCCATATCTGTAACGTGTAAGAGACCATCAATCCCACCAAGATCAACAAAGGCACCATAATCTGTGATATTTTTTACCACACCTTCAACGATTTGGTTTTCTTCAAGATTTTGTACGATTTCTGAACGTTGCTCAGCGCGACTTTCTTCTAAGACAGTACGACGCGAAACAACAATATTGCCACGACGACGATCCATCTTCAAAATTTCAAAAGATTGCGAATTATGCATGAGAGGTGAAACATCACGAATGGGACGAATATCAACTTGGCTGCGCGGTAAAAAAGCAACGGCACCATCAAGATCAACTGTAAAGCCACCTTTTACTTGGCTAAAGATAACGCCTTCAACGCGTACACCAGCATTGAATTTTTCTTCTAAACGGACCCAACTTTCTTCGCGCCGTGCTTTTTCACGCGATAAAACAGCTTCACCCATCGCATTTTCAATGCGTTCAATGTAAACCTCAACTTCATCGCCAACTTGCAAAGAACCATCTTTTGCTTTAGCTCCAAATTCTTTGAGAGGAATACGTCCTTCAACTTTAAGTCCAGCATCAATAATGGCCATGTCTTTTTCAATTGCAATAACACGACCTTTAACAACAGATCCTTCATTAAGATCATTGGTTTGAAAAGATTCTGTTAAAAGGGCTTCAAAATCCGCTGTTGTGGGATTGTATTGTGACATAAGAACTCCTAATATATACCTTGTCTTATAAGGTATAAGCGCTAGGTTAGTGTTAACATGGGCAACTTCTTAGCCTTTTTCCTTGAATTAAAGGAAGAAAAGTTAGCGCTAGGCTGGAAGTTACCTTGACGAATTTATCCAATTATATGCATTTCTATGATTGGATCAATAAAACTACATGCAATTGTAAATGTTGCTTCTATACTCAATTCTGACGTATCAAGCAAGTGGGCGTTTTTTGCGGGTTTTAGAGGGCTTTGTTTGCGCGTTATATCGCGACTGTCTCGCTGTTCAAGATTGCTAAGAATTTCATGATAATTTGCTTGCCTCCCTTTTTTTAACATCTCTTGATAGCGACGTTTGGCACGTGTTTGAACATTAGCTAGAACATAAAACTTGATATCGGCATTAGGACAAACGACAGTACCAATATCTCGCCCATCGAGCACACTGCCCGGTAAAGTTTTGGCAAAATTACGTTGTTTTTCGACAAGAATTTTGCGCACAGCAGGATTAAGCGCTATTTTTGAAGCCGCTTCACCAAGTTCATGAGAAGAAAGAAGAGCAGAATTTAAGCTATGAAAATCAAGTTCTTTAGCATAAGTGATCGCACTTTTTTCATCATCGAAAGCTAAATTGTGTCGTAAAAGCGCATGAGCAACACCACGATAAGTAAGCCCTGTATCCAGATGATGAAGATGATAATGTGCGGCAATTTTGCGTGCTAAGGTCCCTTTGCCTGAGGCGGCAGGTCCATCAATGGCAATAACAAAAGGCTTCAAGCAATTTTTCCTCCAAGTTGTTTTATAAAAGGAATAAATTCCGGAAAACTCGTCGCAATCATTCGTTGATCATCAATGGTAACAGGTTTTTCTGAGACAAGCCCAAAGGCGAGAAAGCACATAGCAATTCGATGATCAAGATGTGTAAAGACATGCCCACCACCCAAACCTTTGGCAGAACCTTTGCCATGAACAACAAGAAAATCTTGACCTTCTTCACAGTCTACGCAATTAATTTTTAATCCTTGAGCAACAGCAGACAATCGATCTGATTCTTTAACACGCAATTCTTCAATCCCTAACATAACTGTTTTGCCTTCTGCAAATGCTGCCGCGACCGCCAACGCAGGATATTCATCAATCATCGATGGAGCTCGTTCTTTAGGCACAGTAACACCTTTAAGGGTTGATGATTTTACCCGTAAATCGGCAACATCCTCTCCACCTGTTTGGCGTTGATTCAAAAATTCAATATGAGCGCCCATTTCCCATAATGTTTCGATAAGTCCTATTCGAGAATTGTTTATCAGAACATTTTCAATGGTGATATCAGAACCTTCTACAAGAAGAGCTGCGATAATTGGAAAAGCAGCAGAAGAAGGATCACCGGGAATATGAATCGTTTGTCCCGTAAGATGGGGGTGACCATGAAGATGAATCAAACGCGCACCTTCTTTATCTCTTTCTATTTCAAGCTTAGCACCAAATGCTTTTAACATTTTTTCCGTATGATCGCGTGTGAGAACTGGTTCAATAACTGTTGTAATGCCAGCAGTATTGAGTCCAGCAAGGAGAACCGCTGATTTAACTTGGGAGGAAGCTATTGGAACACGGTAGCAAATCGGATTAGCCATTTTGGGACCATGTAGCGTTAAAGGAAGGTGATCGCCGTTTGTTGCCTCAATTTCCACCCCCATAAGACGTAAGGGATCGAGGATACGTCCCATAGGACGTTTAGACAGAGAAGCATCACCAACAAAAGTTGTTTTCATATGATAGGGACCAACCATTCCCATAACCAAACGCGCACCTGTTCCAGCATTTCCAAAGTCTAAAGGTTGTTGTGCAGCTAAAAGGCAACCATTCCCTGTTCCTCGTATGATCCAGAAATCATCTTCCTTCATTATACAAGCGCCCATAGCTTGCATAGCAAAAGATGTATTAAGTACATCAGCGCTTTCAAGTAATCCGTGGATATATGTTTCGCCATTTGCTAACCCTCCCAATATAAGAGAGCGATGGGAGATTGATTTATCTCCTGGTATTCGAATTTTTCCAGAGAGACTACTCGATTTATAGGCGGTTACAGGGATTGCTTTTTGCATGAAAATTCTATCTAACTTTTATAAAATTATGCATTCTTTAGCACATGCTTTAAAGGACGTCATGAAAAAATCTACGTGGAATAGTGTATTTATCTTTGACAAAGGTATTATTTTTCGATTAAGCACCATAAAATTTATCTTTTAATGAAATGTAGTTAATCAAAGAGGCACGGTTTATGGCAAAACAAGAACTTGGAACGAAACGTGTTGATCCAGAAACAGGAAAAAAGTTTTACGATCTAAATCGCGATCCTATTGTGTCACCCTATACAGGAATTTCTTATCCGCGTTCTTATTTTGAGGTTGCGGCAGCTGAAGCAAACAATGAAGAAGAAGTGGATACTGAAGAGCTTGATACAGCCCTTGAAAAGTCTGCTTTTATGCTTCTTGAAGAAGATGATGACGGTTCTAAAGATGACGATCTTCCTGATTTGGAAGATAGTGATGTCGATCTTGGTGACGACGATGATACATTTTTATCTCACGATGATGACGATGAAGATGATGATGTCACCGATATTCTCGGAGGCGGCGTTTCTAATGATGACGATGCTTAAAAGAAGGCATCTTTTCCGTTGAATGCAAATTCTTCTTGATCTTCAATTTTTCTCGTTTTAAAAAAGTTGGAATTATACTGTCCTTTTGGAAAATTTGTTTTTATAGGGGCTATAGCTCAGTTGGGAGAGCGCTTGCATGGCATGCAAGAGGTCAGCGGTTCGATCCCGCTTAGCTCCACCAAAATGGCCAGCACTTCCATCAAGAGAAATCAATCTGAAAAATTTATGTGTTTTGTAAGCTTTGGTCTAATAGTGGACTGTTTGTGTTTCAACGCTATCATAGTGCACTTTTAATCGTTTGTTAAATTGTAAAATTTTACTTTCATGACAATGAAAAATAAGCCTTTTAATAGAAGTCTTTCTTTAAAGGACAAAATTTGAATCTCCCCCGTTACAGCATTTCTGCAAAATCATAACATATTGATTATGGATATCTTTTTAAAAGGTGCGAACTACTTCAATAAAGACTTGAGAACAGGATATGCTTCTCAATTATTGCGAATCAGAACTTTTTTCGAGTGTTTTTTAACCTTATAAAATGTCCTACTAACTTTAAAAAATTATCTCCCTTAAGCAGCCTTCACCAACTCATTCCTTAAGGTCTGTTAATAATTAATTAACATATTGATTTGTCACGATAAATTATCTACTATATAAAATAATAATTCCAAACAGTGTAAGCCTCTCTTATCATAACTCCGCACATATTGAATCTGTTAAAATTGTTTTCTTGGTATATTATGAGCAAAGTTGAGGTATAGGAGAAAAGCGACGTTATCACAACATTGGAGGGTAGTGTATTACTTCACGCTACGAGAAAATTTTGCCTTGAAGATGTATTATATGTAAAGCTGTATATACCTTTCCCCTTAAACGATAGTATCATACAATAAGGTGACTTTTTTCAATTAAGATGGATAGAAATGCTTCATTTCATAATTAAAATACACTGAGTTTTTTGGTGGGCTGTCATTATTCCTTTATACAAAGCAACATTTTATGAAATGATGTTCTTTTGTTTAATGCATTTCCCGTTTTTTATATTGAATGTTTGAATGATTTTTATTTTAATTGCTATTTCATACACCGAATAAATAAGAATATTCATGTCATAATCAGTCAATAATACGTATAATGAAATCGATATTATATTTTCTGCTTCAATAATTTCTTGTATTTCGTCCAGAGTTAAATGCCAGCACTAAGTGACAAATCGTGTCTATTGTAAATTATTGAATAAATGTAAATCCTTCATCCACACGAACAATGCTTGCGTTATTGAACAAAGGGAGGCAAAAATATCGAGAGTATCTTCAAATATATTTGTATATCGCAAAAACTTTCTGCCGTTTGAGTTTATTCTAAAATGTAAAAATTTATTTCATTCGATACTCGGAAAAACAACACTATCTTATCACGCCGTAAGAAACTTTTCTCTCGAATAATTTTATCCCATAAATTCTCTAATTGAGATTTTGAGAATCTTTACTAACGCCATCCACATTTCCTTAATTGCTGTTCATAAAGGCTCGATATCCTTGCCATGCGCTGTGCTGCCTGTGAAAGCGCAGCACTGACATATCCGTTACTGCGCGCATAAGCACCATGCCCCATATGATAATTTAAATAAAGGCTATATGCATCATCAAACCTCACCCCATTGCGTTGAACACTTTGGCGATGATACCAAGCAACAAAATCAGTAGCATCTGCAAAGTTTGTACGCCGTGCAAAAGACTTTCCTGTAGAGCGAAGATACATTGCCCATGTACTATCAAGTGCTTGAGAATAACCATAAGCTGTCGATCGACGCTTCCATGGAATAAAACCAAGTAGTTTTTTGCGTGGAGGACGCGCATTATGACGAAAGCCCGATTCCATATTAATGGTTGCAAGGATAATCGGCATAGGAATTCCATAACGCATTTCTGCTCTTTGAGATGCCTTACCCCAATTATCAAAAAAACCATTTTTTTGTGCTAAAATAGCGCAAGCGTTGTGTATGTGGATGGGAGTGGTTGTTGCACACCCCTCTAGCAGAAACACCAATGCCCCTAAAAACAAAAGGTGTCGCATATCCTCTATTCCTCTCGTTTAAGAAATAAAACAAGATAAAGATACTAAAAAATTATTACCAATCAATAAAGAATATGTTATTAACCTATGATTGTTAAGAAGCTCGTTTTACTTTATACTTTATTCTTCATCAACTAAGCGCAACGTTTGCGACTCTGTCGATGTTGTCATTTTTGGTGGTCCAGAATAATTCTCTTTTAATTCGACAGTTTCAATGCGATTTGCCCGTTTCATAATTTTGGAGGATGATATTAAAATTCCCTCTATATCTTCACCTGCCTTGTGAAAGTGCTTCTGTAGTGCGCGAATACGTGTATCCATTCGTCCAAAATCTTCCATCAACTTTGCTACTTCTGATTGAATCAAATGCGCTTGTTCACGCATTCGCGCATCTTTCATAATGGTTTGTACAACTTGGACAGAGAGCATCAACAAAGATGGTGAAACAATGATCACATGGGCTCTATTGGCCTTTTGTACCAATGGCTCAAAATCCTCATAAATTGTCGCAAAAATTGACTCCGATGGCACAAAGAGAAAAGCAGTGTCATGGGTTTCTCTAGGAATTAAATATTTTTGCGCAATATCGCGGATATGAACTTCCATATCGGTACGAAATTGGCGTTCTGCCTCTTTGCGCTCTTGCGCTGATGATGCTTTACGCATTGCATTCCAAGCCTCCAGAGGAAATTTAGCATCAACAACAAGAGAAGGTGCTTTATTGGGCATATGAATAAGGCAATCTGGACGTTTTCCATTGGAAAGAACAGCCTGAAAAGCATAAGCATTTGCTGGTAAGGCATCAGCAATAATTGCTTCCATACGCCCTTGACCAAAAGTACCACGTGTCTGCTTATTGCTTAAAATGGATTGCAGTTGCACAACTTGTCCCGTAAGCGATTGAATGTTATTCTGTGCCGCATCAATGACTGCTAAACGCTCTTGTAAACGATTCAAATTTTCATAAGTGGATTTAGTCTGTACTTGAAGTGTTTGACCTAAGCTTGTTGTCATTCCATTGAGTTTTTCACTGAGTGATTTATTCAATTCGGCTTGCCGTTGACCAAAGATTTCCGCCATCGTTTGCATGCGCCCTTGCATTTCAGCTTGTGTTTTCAGCAAAGTAGCCATCTGCATTTGTGCTTCACGCGCACGCTCAGCAATTTCATTTTCCAAAAGTGCTTTTTTGCGATGAGAATATATCAGCATAAAAAATGCCAAACAGACGAATATAAATAAAAGCAGAGCACTCAGTTTCGTAAAAGACTCTTCTGCAAGTATAAAAGAAAAAAACGAATCAAACATAAACAGTAATATAACGCTCTTATCGTAAAAAAGCGCAAGAATCCGTTATTCAATATTGACCCATAACAAAGAATTGATTAATCTATTCCCCATGCCAATAAGATCTTTAGTGACTTTACCAGATCCGATTTTACGGGAAGTATCCAAACCTGTTGAGCAGGTCGATACAGCTCTTCAGAAGCTTGCGGATGATATGTTGGAAACCATGTATAATGCTAAAGGCATTGGTCTTGCTGCTGTTCAAATTGGTATACCGCTACGCATGCTGGTCATAGATGTCTCTGGAAATTCTGAAGATGAGCAAAAAAAACCACTTGTTATTCTCAACCCTGAGATTTTATGGCTTTCAGATGAGCGCAATGTTTACAAAGAAGGCTGTCTTTCTATACCTGACTATTTTGCAGAAGTTGAACGCCCTAAACGTCTGCGTATTCGCTATCAAGATCGTGAAGGAAAACAAAAAGAAATTGAAGCAGATGAGCTGTTGGCAACATGTTTACAACATGAAATTGATCATTTAGATGGTCGCCTGTTTATCGATCATATTTCAAAGATCAAACGGGATATGGTGATCCGGAAATTTAAAAAACGCGCAAAAGAAAAAACGACGAAAGAAGCAGTTTTGTAATGGCATTACGGTTAAGTTTTATGGGAACACCAAGTTTTTCTGTTCCCATTTTACATGCTTTGTTAGATGCGGGGCATGATGTTGTCGCCGTTTATAGTCAACCGCCTCGCCCAGCAGGACGTCGTGGTCTTAGGCTTATTCCTTCACCTGTGCAAAGTGCAGCAGAAGAAAAATCTATTCCCGTATTTACACCCCAAACACTTAAAACAGCCGAACAGCAAGCCCAATTTGTAGCACTTTCTGTTGATGCGACTATTGTCGTAGCTTATGGACTGCTGTTACCCAAAGCTATTCTTGAGACGCCGCGTTTTGGTTGTTTTAATGCCCATGCTTCGCTTTTACCACGGTGGCGTGGTGCAGCACCTATTCAACGTGCAATTATGGCTGGTGATAAGGAAACAGGGATCATGATCATGAAAATGGATGAAGGGCTTGATACAGGGCCTATTGCTCTTTCTCGCTCCATCCCCATTCCTGATAATACCACCAGTGCTGAGCTTTCAAACAAACTTTCACATATAGCTGCAGAACTTATGATAGAAACTCTTTCAGTTCTTGAAAAAGGCCAACTTAAACTGACCCCACAATCAGAGAAAGGCATCACCTATGCTGCTAAAATCAAAAAGGAAGAAACCCGCATTGATTGGACAAAACCAGCAGAGTTTATTCATAGGCATATCTGTGCGCTTTCTCCCTCTCCTGGTTGCTGGTGCAATATGAATATCGGTGGACAAGAAGAACGTGTAAAAATTCTTGGAAGTCGTTTAACAACAGGGCCTTCTCTTGAAATTGGTCGAATAGAACCAAATTCTTTGATTATCCATTGCGGACAAGGACGGATAGAAATAACCTCTCTCCAAAGGTCTGGCGGTAAAATTCTTGATAACGCAACCTTTTTGCGAGGCGCTCACATTTCTTCTGTTTTTTAAGATGCCACGTTTTAAACTCACTCTTGAATATGATGGTTCAAATTACGCTGGCTGGCAGCGTCAAGCAGAACTTCACACGATACAAGGAGCTCTTGAACAAGCGCTTTTTCGCTTTAGTGGCCAACAATTGACCATAACAACAGCAGGACGAACAGACGCAGGGGTGCACGCTACGGGACAAGTTGCCCATGTTGACTTTGAAAAAAACTGGCATTCTCATACTATCCGTGATGCGCTCAATGCTCTTTTACGTAAACAAAGAGAAGCGATTTCAATCTTAAATGTAGAAAATGTTCCTGATGACTTTAATGCGCGATTTTCCGCTCTCAAACGCCATTATCTTTTTAAAATTCTCAATCGTCGCTCTCCACCAGCTCTCAATGCCAAACGCGTATGGTGGATACCAAAGCCTCTTAATGCGCAAGCTATGCATGAAGCTGCGCAAAGGCTTGTCGGAAAACATGATTTTACAACTTTCCGTTCAGCACATTGCCAAGCCAAAAGCCCTATACGTACCCTTGAACGCCTCGATGTTCAAAGAGAAGGCGAGGAAATTTTTCTTTATGCGCAAGCCCGCTCTTTTTTTCATCATCAAATCCGTTCATTCGCAGGAAGCCTCATGGAAGTGGGTATTGGACGTTGGACAACTCAAGATCTTGAAGAAGCCCTTCACGCTAAAGATCGTAAACGTTGTGGTGTTGTTGCCCCCCCTTCAGGACTTTATTTAACTAAAGTAGAATATTAACTGTCTCACAAAAATGACTTTTTCAAAAGCTATCAAGGCAGCTTATAAAAACAACGAATTTCTTCAAAAGCTTCTGCTGCTGTATTAACAAATTTCACAAAATTAACATCACTAGGAGAGATTGTACCTTGTGCAGACAGATACTCCAAATTGATAGCATTGTTCCAAAATTCTTTGCCAAACAATAAAATTGGTACCTGTTTCATACGCCCTGTCTGTATTAAAGTTAACGTCTCAAACAGTTCATCTAAAGTCCCAAATCCTCCAGGAAAAATAGCTAATGCTTTCGCTCGTACTAAAAAATGCATTTTTCGCATCCCAAAATAGTGGAAATTAAAACATAAATGCGGCGACACATATGGATTAGGCTCTTGCTCATGGGGTAAAATAATATTCAAGCCAACTGTTGGGGCACCAACATCATAAGCACCACGATTTCCCGCCTCCATGATCCCAGGTCCGCCCCCTGTAACAACTACAAATTCACGATATTCTGTTTTCGCCGAATAGAGTGAGCATAAACGCGCAAACTCTCTTGCTTCATCGTAATGATGTGACATAGCACGCAAATTTTTCTTTTGTGTTTCATTTTTTGCAGCCCACACTTCTTGCCCAGGGGCAGGAATACGCGCACCACCAAACAAAACAATTGTTGATTGAATATTATATTCTTTAAGTGTTATTTCCGGCTTTAAAAATTCAAGGCCAATACGTTGTGAGCGTAACTCTGGACGCATCATAAAATCTTGATCGATATAGGCTAAACGATAAGTAGATGAACGCATTTGTGCAGAATTAGAGATTTCATGGATCTGTTGTAGAGCATCCTTCGTATGAAGAAGCGGTGTCCAATTTTCTTGTTCTTCTTTTCTTTTTTCTTTACAGACTTTTTTCATACACATGTTCTACTTTCTCATCGTTTTATTGACTGAAAACATTTCTTCGCCTAATTTCTAATTTACAGAGAATAAATCTTGAAGCTTTCAACTTACTTAACGGAACTCTCGTCATGGCTCATCTCACACAACTTGAAATCATCATCGAAAAAGCATTTGATGATTGCGACTCTATCAATACTACCACAAAAGGCGAAATCCGTGAGAGTGTCGAACACATATTAAATCTTCTTGATAAAGGTGAGATTCGTGTTGCAGAACGACAAAAAAATGGACAATGGCATGTTCATCAATGGTTGAAAAAAGCTGTCCTTCTTTCTTTTCGCCTCAATCCCATGCAAATTATTGCTGGTGGAATCAATGGAACATATTGGTGGGATAAAGTTCCTTCAAAATTTTCTGGTTGGCAAGAAGATGATTTTCAAAGCGCTGCTTTTCGTTCCGTTCCCGGAGCGATTGTGCGCCATTCTGCTTATATTGCACAAAACGTTATACTCATGCCATCCTTTATCAATCTTGGTGCTTTTGTTGATGAGGGCACAATGGTTGATACATGGGCAACCGTTGGTTCTTGCGCACAAATTGGCAAACATGTTCATCTTTCTGGTGGTGTTGGAATCGGAGGTGTTTTAGAACCACTGCAAGCAAATCCAACCATTATTGAAGATCATTGCTTTATCGGTGCACGCTCTGAGGTTGTTGAAGGCTGTATTATTCGTGAAGGCGCTGTTTTGGGAATGGGCGTTTTTATTGGAAAATCCACCAAAATTATTGATCGTACAACAGGAGAAATTTTTACTGGTGAAGTCCCTCCCTATTCAGTTGTTGTATCAGGCTCTCTCCCTGGAAAACCACTCCCGAATGGTGAAGCAGGTCCAAACCTTTATTGTGCTGTTATCGTAAAACGCGTTGATCAAAAGACAAGAGAGAAAACATCCATTAATGATCTTTTACGTGATTAGACACACGGCTGATTTGGAATGATCATTCATTATTTTTCAGCTTGAATAATACCCTAAAAAACAAGGATTCTTCCATTTCAAATCTTTTCGTATTGGATCAATCGCTTTCATTTCCTTGCGCATCACAAACGCAGCGATGTTTGGGTAGGATGCCCCTTAATAAAAGGATAAAAATATCTTTAATGAATTCTCTTAAACACTAAGAGCTGTTGTACCATTTTGAACGCGCGAAGAATATAATGATAGCACCCTGCGTCTTATATCACATATAAAGATGATCGTGCCAAATGGATTTTTTTATCATTCACAGAGGCTTTATCGTTATATTTTTTCGAACACTCTTGTGAAATGATGTTAGGTGCATTGAGAAATATTTATGTAAAATAAATATGCAACACAAACGTATTTTGTTTAAAGAGTTCTGTTTTACGTAAGCAACATGACACCATGAAAACACTATACCCAAAAGTGTGAGTACTGCGCAATTTCCATTAAAAAGCACTCTTGAACAATGGAACAAATCGACAAAAGCAACAGTGAAATTAATGAAGGAAAATACTCTCTTTGCATTATTTATTCATTTTGAGCGCTTGAATAAAAGCCGACTGAGGAATTTCTACTTTCCCAAATTGACGCATTCGTTTTTTACCCTCTTTTTGTTTTTCCAAAAGTTTGCGTTTACGTGTTATATCGCCCCCGTAACATTTTGCTGTTACATCTTTACGCAAAGCACGAATTGTTTCGCGCGCTATAATTTTACCACCAATAGCCGCTTGAATCGGAATCTGAAACATATGCTGAGGAATAAGATCTTTCAGTTTTTCGCACATGGAACGCCCACGCTTTTCTGCAATCGTACGGTGCACAAGCATCGACAATGCATCAATAGGCTCTCCATTCACCAAAATAGACATCTTAACTAAATCCCCTTCTGCATAATCCGTCATCTGATAATCAAAAGAAGCATAGCCCTTTGAGATTGATTTTAGGCGGTCATAAAAATCAAAAACGACTTCATTCAGTGGTAAATCATACGTCACCATAGCACGCGTTCCAACATAGGATAAACCAACCTGTATTCCCCGCCGCTCTTGGCACAATTCTAAAATTGATCCAAGATAATTATCAGGAGTCATGATTGTTGCGCGAATCCATGGTTCTTCGATGGAAGAAATTTTAACTACGTCAGGCATATCTGCTGGATTGTGCAATTCTTTAACAGAACCATCATTCATATTCATGCGATAAACAACCGAAGGTGCCGTTGCAATTAAATCTAAATTAAACTCACGCTCTAACCGCTCTTGAATAATTTCAAGATGAAGAAGCCCTAGAAAACCACACCGAAAACCAAACCCCAAAGCCGCTGATGTTTCCATTTCAAAAGAAAAACTTGCATCATTTAAGCGCAATTTACCCATGGCTGCACGCAAATCATCAAAATCAGCAGCATCAATTGGAAAAAGTCCACAAAAGACAACCGGTTGCGCAGGCTTAAAACCAGGCAAAGCATTTTCACAAGGACAGCGCTCTTCAGTAATCGTATCCCCAACACGTGTATCTGCTACCTCTTTGATAGAAGCAGTGATAAAACCAATCTCGCCTGGTCCTAATTCATCAACCTGTACCATTTTAGGTGTAAACACACCAACGCGCTCAACCGGATATTTCGCCCCTGTACCCATCATACGAATGGTTTGGCCTTTTTTTAAAACACCATCTATCACCCGTACCAAAACAATAACGCCAAGATATGCATCATACCAGCTGTCAACCAACAATGCCTTCAAGGGATTTGCAACATCGCCTGTGCGTGGAGGTGGTAATTGTGTAACAATTACCTCCAAAACATCAGGAACACCCAAACCTGTTTTTGCCGATATTTCTACGGCTTGAGAGGTATCAATGCCTATTACATCTTCAATTTGTTCTTTAACACGTTCAGGTTCTGCTGCTGGAAGATCAACTTTATTGAGCACCACAACCAACTCATGAGAATTATCGATGGCTTGATAAACATTTGCCAAAGTCTGTGCCTCTACACCTTGGCTTGCATCCACCACCAACAGTGAACCCTCACAAGCTGCTAATGAACGCGAAACCTCATAAGCGAAATCCACATGACCAGGTGTATCCATAAGATTTAGAATATAGGTTTCACCATTCTTTGCCTTATAGTGTAAACGGACTGTTTGTGCTTTAATCGTAATCCCACGTTCACGCTCAATATCCATGGAATCGAGCACTTGTTCCTTCATCTCACGTGTGTCAAGCCCCCCTGTTATTTGAATCAAACGATCCGCTAAAGTGGACTTGCCGTGATCAATATGCGCCACGATGGAAAAATTACGAATATAATTACGATCTATTGTCATATAAGGCGATTTAGCAAAGAATAATACAAAACGCAAAGACCAATTATGCCCTATCGAAAACCTTTCAAAAGAATATTAACCAAAAGAGCTTCTCAAAACACAACTTCTCATAGCCTAAAAAATAAGACTTTTGTTTACTCAATTAAATACTAAAGGGACTAAAATGATCTCGTTACATTCTTGTTTGATGACTCATAGGCTGGATAAGCCAGTATCATCACATACTTTGCCAATCTCCAATGTTGTGACAGTCTTAACACTTGAAAAAGTTTATAATAAGAGGTATGCTTTTCTTATACAGTTTCTACCCACATGGCCTACCCGCTTATGGCGTGCAAGCAAGTGGTTTGGATCGATTTAACATGAAAAAAATTTCACGGTATTTAGGATTCTAACCCAATGTAAATAATGCTATATTATCATTATCAATCAATTTTTGTGTGAATATATAGGGGATGCGTGTATTATTTAAATTTTTGATAAAGGTCGCAAGAAATGCTTTTTTATGTGTATACAATAATCTGCTTTTTCAGAAATATCATGTAAAATGCATGTCGGGAGAGATAATTTTCTTCCCAATATTTAAAACTCTAGAAATAGGCTCTATTGCATAGAGTTTTTATGTATTTTTTATACAACTCCTTATCTTCTGCCATTAAAGATAAAAACTCTGAATATCGCGAGCCTCTTCCCCATGACAAACAGAACCAGTGTGTCGATAAAATCGTTTAAAAAATGAATAAAGATGCTTCATCCTCTTCTCTTTCAAGTGCCACAAGCTATCGTAATATTGAGAACAGATAAAGAAAATGCTGGTGCCTTTTATTTTACGTAAAATAGCGATGCTCTCTGGTTTTTATATACTTCACATAGACCACCAATGAGTATGGCCTATATTGAGAAAATTGTCTTTTTAAAAAACATGGTAACATTATGGAGAACCGCCGCTTTGGGGATTCTATTTTGCTTGAAAAAATCCCATAAAAAAACAAAAAAATAACGTGTAGCAATGCAAAATCCTCATTATAGGTATTATTTTCGATGTTTTTTGAAAGTTGTAAAACCAAATTTAAAAATAATAATAAAGATGAGGGCTGGTTTTTATTTTTACCCCTTCATACTTTAATTCCATGAAGGTTATTTTCCCTTTTCAGAGGTTAGATAAACAAATACCCCCCTTGCTTTGGCATACAAAAGCAGGAACAGCTTATAAAGTCTCTTAATCATCTTTATATTTTAAAACAGTCTCAAAAATGAAAACTCTGCAGGCAAAAAATGCATGCAATAAAATCATCATAAAAAAGGAGCATCGCTAATCAACGTTTTCAATTGCTTTATTTTTTTTACGCCATTGTGAAGGTTGTAGTTCAGCAACAATGATCCCAACCAGAATAAGCAAGCCACCCAATAAAGCTAAAGGCGATAAATGCTCTCCAGCCAAACGCCCAACGATACCAGCCCACACTGGTTCACCTGCGTAAATGAGTGTTGCACGCGTAGGAGAAATAGACTTTTGTGCCCAATTCATAGCCAATTGAATAATAGCACTCATTAATGCCAATCCCATACCAATACTAAACCATACCCACGAAAATTCAGGAATGCTTTCACCCATAAAAGGCATACAAGCAAATGAAAAAAAACCACTAAAGAATAACTGAATAATGGTTACGCGCCGACTATCAACCTTGTTGGCAAAAATTCCGATGAGTATAACTTCTCCAGCAATCGCTAAAGCGCCCAACAAAGTTAAAATTTCGCCTTTTGAAAAATCAAAACTTCCTGGTTTTTGTCCTGAAACAAGGACAAGTCCAATGAAAGCGAAAACAATACCAACCCAACAGGCAAAACGAGGAGGTTTTTTAAAAACAATCCATTGCAAGATTGGAACCATTGGAACATAAAGCGCTGTGATAAAAGCCGACTGACTACTAATAATCGTTTGAAGCCCAGCAGCTTGAAAAGCATAACCCAAAAACATGGAGAAACCAATTGCCATTCCAGCAAAAACTTCATAAACAGTTATACCTTTTATAGAGCGCCAAAAAATTGCCCCACATATAAGAGATGCAACAATAAAACGAAATCCAACAAAAAACAAAGGACCGCTATAGCGTACCGCAATGTGAATGACTAAAAATGTAATCCCCCACAATATTGTTGCAGCAAATATTGCCAATTCTGGTTTACTTAATAAAGGATATTTAAACTGTTTTATATTCGTCATTAAAGGCCTTCTCCTCCAATTTGCCGTATACAATTTATGAAACAATAAGCGTTCCAACTCCTTGTTCGGTAAACAGCTCTAGTAAAACAGAATGAGGAGTTTTTCCATTTAAAATGACAACACCTTCCACACCATTTTGAAGGGCTTTCACACAAGTCTCTACTTTTGGAATCATGCCTCCTGAAATTGTTCCATTTTTAATAAGTTTTTCAGCTTCAGAAACTGTCAATTCTTTTAAAAGTTTGCCTTGTTTATCCAAAACACCAGGAACGTCCGTGAGGAATAAAAGACGTTTAGCTTCTAATGCACCAGCAATAGCTCCAGCAAAAATATCAGCATTAATATTATAGGTTTTACCATCCCGACCTGGAGCCACAGGAGCAAGAACCGGTATCATTTCAGAACAGGCTAAAAGATCCAGCAATGTACGATCAACTTCAATAGGTTCACCAACAAACCCCAAATCTAGAACACGTTCAATATGCGAATCAGGATCAATGACAGTTCTATAAGCCTTCTCGGCAAAAACCATATTGCCATCCTTGCCACACAGCCCTATTGCCCATTCACCCTCAGCATTGATGAGAGCAACAATTTCCTTATTTATGGAACCCGCCAAAACCATTTCAACCACTTCAACGATCCGCTCATCGGTGACCCGTAAACCGTTTTCAAATCGTGATTCAATTCCCATTTTCATTAAAATTTCAGCAATTTGAGGCCCACCACCATGAACAACAACAGGATTAATCCCCGATTGCTTTAATAGAGCAATATCACGCGCAAATGCTCGTCCCAAAGCAGGATCACCCATAGCATGACCGCCATATTTTACCACAACCGTTTCATTTTCGTATTTTTGCATATAAGGTAAAGCAGACGATAAAAATGCTGCTTGTTTTTCCAAAACATCAACAGCACTGTTTTTAGCATTATCCATTAATAGAGCCTCCTCATCACTTTTTATTATCTCTTAGTGAAATTTAGGAAAAGTGAAAACAATAAAACAAAGCTTTACTCTATCCATCCCCCTGAAAATCATCAATCTTCCTTCAAATTACGAAAAAATAATAACGAGATGAAACAAGAAAACAAATTTCTTAAAAAGTTAACAGCGAAAAATTAAACAAAATAAGCGCAAAAAATGTCATGATTTTATGTATAGAATCGAAGAATAAAATTTTTAAGCTACGCTGCACAGTCAACTCATTCGTTCACCCTCATGGATACTTAACAATGAATAGGAATATATACAACCATTGATTTTATGAGATAAAAATAAAATTAACATATCACCGACATAGAAATCGCTCAACAGCTCTATTTATATTTTACCTAGAATTGAACATTCGAAAATATCAATTAAATAATTTATGAAAATGCGCATTTTAGAGAATTATAAGAAACTGATTTATAATAATCATTTATCTTTTTATATCGTAAATAAAAGATTTGAATATAAGAATATTTTGTTATTTTAACTTTCAAATTCCAAACTAATAAAAACCACCGGCTTTCACCTTAAAAATGAAATTGGTATATAAATACCATATAAAGCTTACAATACAATTGACTTATAAGCACAATCTAGCGTTATACGAATAAAATCGCTCATACTTTAAAGGAAGAAACATTTAAGACTATAAAAAATACCGCTTATACAATCAGTAATGAGAGGTTATATCATTGGGAAAAGATGGAAACCCAATAGCTTCTTTAGCCTTATTTGATAAGAGCTTGTCATTTTACAGTTTTATTATGGATCTTTAAAAGGAGTTTTGAGTGAACAAATCATAAAAAAGAAAGATAAATACAAAAATTTTGAATGCTTGGCTTCTGCCTTTCCTTTAAAGAAGAAGGTAGTTTAGAGATTTTGTCTATAAATAATCTGAATTTTTACCGAGCTGGTTCTACCTGATGACTGCTTGTGGAGTTTACTCACATAAGATTCTACGAACAAGCCTAATAACCACACATCTCTAAAAACGCTTCTCAATGTACAAGAGCTGGCCTGCCTTGTATCGCAGCTTTAAATGATGATATTTCACGCACAACATGACAAATCCAATTACGATAACACTGGAAATATCATCAGCCATTCAATTGCATGCCTTATATGGATAAGCCCTTTTTAAAATATTATAGACACTCAAAATGAAGACTTATCCATAAAATTCATGAAATGTTAAAAACTCTCAGCAGTAGGAATTACCCTAAACTAATTGTCTTTCTCTTTTCTTTTCAAGTAAAAAGAAGGCTTTCAAAAGACGATGAGATAATAAAAAGCTTAATAAACCTTCACAAAGTGTTTCCTAATTTATTTTGAAAACATTCACATTTTTTAACCAGAAATATTTTCAAAAAATTCTTTCATACGGGAGAAAAAACCATGTGATTGCGGTGAATTTTCATGATTTGAAAGCTTTTCAAATTTTTGTAATAATTCACGTTGCTCTTGCGTAAGTTTTTGCGGTGTCTCAATCGTGATATGGATGTAAAGGTCACCTCTTGCTTGCTGACGGCGCAACATAGGCATACCTTTGCCTTTAAGGCGGAATTGACATCCATTTTGTGTCCCTTCAGGGATCTTAACACGTGCTTTAACACCATCAAGATCAGAAACTTCAAACTCTCCTCCTAAAGCTGCTGTGACCATTGAAATAGGAACGCGACAGTGAAGATCTACCCCTTCTCGCTGAAAAAATTCATGTGGTTTAACGGAAAGGAAAATATAAAGATCACCATTAGGACCACCCCGAATACCAGCATTTCCCTCACCAGAAAGACGAATACGTGTTCCATCTTCAATACCAGCTGGAACATTCACGCTCAATGAACGTTTTTTCTCTATGTGCCGTGTCCCACGACATTTTGGGCATGGATCCGTAATCGTTTCACCACGTCCATGACATGTATGACATGTTCGCTCAATAGAAAAGAAACCTTGGGCAGCACGCACTCGACCAGATCCATGACATGTTCCACAAACTTGCGGCTTAGAGCCCTTTTTCGCTCCTGAACCTTCACAAACATCGCATGTAACGGAGCTAGGAATATTAATTTCTACAGTTTTTCCTGAAAATGCCTCTTCTAAGGACACTTCCATATTATAACTCAGATCTGCACCACGTTCGCGACCATCACCACGCTTACGGTGCCCACCTCCCATAATCTCACCAAAAAAATCTTCAAAAATATCGGCAAATCCACCACCGGCAGCAAAACCGCTAAAGGGATTTCCTCCCCCTTGACCACCGCTATTTTCAAAGGCCGCATGACCAAACCTGTCATAAGCAGCACGCTTTTGGGGATCTTTAAGAACTTCATAGGCCTCGCCAATTTCTTTGAATTTTCGCTCTGCCTCTTTATCCCCGGCATTGCGATCAGGATGATATTGCATTGCCAACTTACGAAAAGCAGATTTCAATTTTTTATCATCACATTCACGAGTCACGCCAAGAATTTCATAATAATCAACCTTCATCATGTATTCCTGATAGTTTTTCTGTCATCCATCTTTATGGATAATATCGCTTTTAATTTATATTGTTAGCAACAAAGTTGCAACTTATCTCCAATAATAAAGCCCAGCCTTATATTTCAAAGGCCGGGTTTATAAATTAATCAACACATAGGCTGACACTATTTCTTCTTATCATTAACTTCTTCAAAATCAGCATCGACAACATCATCATTCTTTGTCTCTGTTTCAGTGTCAGCGCTCGCTGCTTGTGAAGCTTCATACATAGCTTGCCCAAGATTCATACTAACTTCAGCTAATTTTTGCATCTTTGTTGTTACTTCTTCAGTGTCACTGCCTTCAAGCGCAGATTTCAAATCAGATATTGCTGTTTCAATCTGTCCCTTTTCTTCAACCGATACTTTATCGCCATATTCATTGAGCGATTTTTCTGTTGAATGAATAAGAGCCTCTGCTTGATTTTTAGCTTCAACACCTTCACGGCGTTTTTTATCCTCAGCTGCATGCTCTTCTGCATCCTTTACCATTTTTTCAATATCAGAATCACTTAAACCACCTGATGCTTGAATACGAATTTGATGTTCTTTACCCGTTCCCTTATCTTTGGCTGAAACATTAACAATACCATTCGCATCAATATCAAAAGTAACTTCAATTTGAGGTATACCACGCGGTGCTGGAGGAATACCAACAAGATCAAATTGAGCCAATAACTTATTATCACTTGCCATTTCCCGTTCACCTTGGAAAACACGAATCGTCACAGCACTCTGGTTATCATCAGCTGTTGAAAAAACTTGCGACTTTTTCGTTGGGATCGTGGTATTGCGCTCAATAAGGCGTGTGAAAACCCCACCCAAAGTTTCGATACCCAAAGATAAAGGTGTCACATCTAGCAACAATACATCTTTGACATCGCCTTGCAACACACCACCTTGTATGGCAGCACCCATAGCAACCACTTCATCAGGATTTACGCCTTTGTGTGGATCCTTGCCAAAAAAGCTCTGCACAACTTGCTGAATCTTGGGCATACGTGTCATACCGCCCACTAAAACAACTTCATCAATCTCACCAGCTTTTAATCCAGCATCTTTCAACGCAGCTTTACAAGGCTCAATGGTACGCTGCACTAAATCGTCAACCAGAGATTCAAATTTTGCCCGAGTCAATTTCATTGTTAAGTGCTTGGGACCTGACTGATCTGCCGTAATAAATGGCAAATTGATTTCTGTTTGTTGTGATGACGAAAGCTCTATTTTTGCTTTTTCTGCTGCTTCTTTTAAGCGCTGTAAAGCGAGTTTATCATTTTTCAGATCAATTCCTTGCTCTTTTTTGAACTCATCTGCAAAATAGCCAACCAAGCGCATGTCAAAGTCTTCACCCCCTAAGAATGTATCTCCATTGGTTGACTTAACTTCAAAAACGCCATCTCCAATTTCAAGCACTGAAATATCAAATGTACCACCACCAAGGTCGTAAACAGCAATCGTTTTTCCGTCTTTTTTATCCAAACCATAAGCTAAAGCAGCAGCAGTCGGCTCATTAATAATTCGTAAAACTTCAAGTCCAGCAATTTTACCCGCATCTTTAGTCGCTTGACGTTGCGCATCATTAAAATAAGCAGGAACCGTAATAACTGCTTGCTCAACTTTTTCACCAAGATAAGATTCAGCTGTTTCCTTCATCTTCTGCAAAATCATTGCTGAAATTTGTGATGGAGAATATTTCTTACCCGCTTCTTCAACCCATGCATCGCCATTATCACCTTTAACGATTTTATAAGGTACAAGCGCTTTATCTTTTTCAACCATAGGATCATCAAAACGACGCCCTATCAAACGTTTCACTGCAAAAACTGTCCCTTCAGGATTTGTTACTGCCTGCCGTTTAGCAGGCTGTCCAACAAGTCGCTCTCCTCCATCAGTAAAAGCAACAACGGAAGGTGTTGTTCGCGCTCCTTCTGAGTTTTCGATAACCTTTGCGTTTTTGCCATCCATAACAGCCACACAAGAGTTCGTTGTCCCCAAATCAATACCAATTACTTTTGCCATATTATAATCTCCATTCAGCAAGCTATCTCAACCTTCATAAAGCATCTTTTTAAGATAACTCCTCACAACACTCAAAGCCCGTATATTGCTTCAAGCAACCATAAAATAATAATAAACCGCAAGTCGCAACAAGCCTCGCTGCCTCGTATATAAGAACAGGATTTTATTGCTACAAGAGAATAATGAGAGAAACATCTCCAAAATAAAAAATTTCTTTTAAAATAGGCATTCTAATAACACATAAATCTCATACTTATGAGAGAGTCGAGGTCATAATATACTTTTCTTGCAATTCTCAACAAATATATCTGTCTATAAAAATAATAAGGAGAGTAATTGCACACGCATTCTTGATCTCTCATCACTCATTAAGAAATCCTGACATAAAAGATTTTTAAAAATACCGCTTAAAGACGAATAACTTATATCACAAATATTATAACATATTACAAAACTTCTTGAGACTAAATATGCTTATATTGATAAAGATATCAAATCTATCGATCTTCTCTCAAAAACTTGCCTTTCAATAACCTCATCATTCATTGCTATTTAAAAGCTGCGCTTTAAATTCATCGAAAAAGCTTTTTCTTAACTGTATATGCTGAAATTGAAAATATATTAAAATGCCTCTCTATACACGCTTTAAAGTGCCAATAGTTGTCGTAATATTAAGAATATATGATCTTTATATATTGTATCTTTATCTAGTAAAACAGTGGGGCACCATAAATTTTTATCATTTACAAATAATGTTGAGAGATATTTCGTCTTTGTAAATATTATTTTTTCCTTTAAGGCAAAAGAATTTTATGATTTTTATTTTCATATTTAAATCAATTTTATTTTAGCAATTCTTTGCTTTATTTTAAATAAAAATTCTTCTAATAATAAAAAGACATTCAAAGTGTGAATCCTATGAAGGAGGATAACTCAATGGTGATATCTATGGTTAAAAAAATCACAAGTCTCATCTTTAAGAATACAATACATGCGCAATATTCATACAAAAAGGTTATCGCAAATATTGTGTGTGCTCTTCTCTTTTCTGGTATAATCCTACCAGCAAGTGCCCAACAATATAAACTTGGTGACATAGAAATTCTCAATCCTTGGGCACGCGAAACGCCTAAAGGTGTAAAAGTGAGTAGCGGTTATCTCTATATTATCAATCACAGTAATACCCCAGACCGTTTAGTGTCTATTTCCACAAATGGCGTAAAAACAACAGAAATTCATACGATGACAGTTGTTAATGATATTATGAAAATGGAAAAAATGCACAATGGCATTGAAATTCCAGGAAATGGCGAAGTCACACTTAAGCCGGGTGGTAATCATATTATGTTTATGGGACTTTCACAACCATTCACGCTAGGTGATAAAATTAGCGCAAAATTGACATTTGAAAACGCAGGAACTATTAATGTGGATTTCTCTGTAAACGCTACGAAAACAACCTTTCCCTCTAAATCAACCCATGCTCACTAAGCTCTTTTTGATAAATATACATTGTTATAAAATGAAAATGAAGAAGCGTGAATTTTTTACGCTTCTTATTTTTTTAATGCCATAACATAAGCAAAAAATTATCCTCTTTGATGCGTTAAATATGGTTAATTTCAGGAATACGCAAAACTTGTCCAGGGTAAATTTTATCAGGAGATTTTAGCATTGGTTTATTGGCTTCGAAAATAAATGTGTTTTTATTCCCTTGCCCTTTTCCATAAACCTCTTCAGCAATTTTCCAAAGATTATCACCAGATTTAACCTCATAAAAACGAGAAGTTCTTCCAGGCATCGTATCTACAACCTTTACTTTCTCAACATCTACAGAAGAAATACCTTGTGAATTGCCAACAACCAGAAGTGCTTTTTCAAGTGTTTCCCTATCTGGAACCTCACCGCTTAAAACAGCTTTACCGTCTTCAACTTGAATATTGATTTTTTCTGTAGCGAGTTGAAAATGATCAAATGCGGCCTTAAAGTCTTTTTCTTTTGGTTCATTGTCCCCAATACCTAACTTTTCTCCTACTGTCTTAATAAAATTAAAAAATCCCATGGTGACCTCCTTTCGTATAGCAGAGACAAATTTTTGTGCATATATTGCCACATTCTTGCCTTTGCTCTTAAAACACATAGGCGAATTTTCTAAACTTCAACAAAAAACTAAACTATGTTCAATTATGAGACAAAGATAATAACAAATTTTGTAATAAACCTTGATAAAAGAGTCTTTACGGAAATTTTCTCTCAAATGAAGGGATCTTAATAGACGTGAAAACATTATAAATTATGAAAGCAAAACAAGATTTTACAAGAATGACAAAAGGGTTTTTACTTTGCTACAATTTGTATCATATTTGTTTTGCAAAAAAAATGTGAACTCCCATATAAATAAAGTGTGAGTAATTTGCTACCACAGCAATAGAAAGGTCTAAGAAACCATGAAAGATACACCAACAATCACGCAAACGATTGTACTTGTTGATGATGATCGCAATATGTTGACATCTCTATCTTTTGCGCTTGAGACAGAAGGATATCGGGTTGAAAGCTATACAGATGGAGCATCTGCACTCAAGGGTCTCACACTGCACCCCCCACACTTAGCTATTTTTGATATTAAAATGCCCCGAATGGATGGGATGGAGCTCTTGCGTCGTTTACGACAAAAATCTGATCTTCCAGTTATTTTTCTCACCTCTAAAGATGATGAAATTGATGAATTATTTGGACTCAAAATGGGAGCTGATGATTTTATTACTAAACCTTTTTCCCAACGTCTTCTCATTGAGCGCGTGAAAGCTATTTTGCGCCGTTCCAATGCGCGTAATCAGCCACTTGCTACAGGAACTTCTTCCACCTCTTCTCTTAAACGCGGAGATCTTGTGATGGACCAAGAACGTCACACCTGTACATGGAAAGATAAACCTGTTATTTTAACTGTTACGGAATTTTTGATTCTGCAAACCTTAGCACAAAGACCAGGAGTTGTAAAAAGTCGTGATGCTTTAATGGATGCTGCCTATAGTGATCAAGTCTACGTAGATGATCGCACCATTGATAGCCACATTAAACGTCTGCGTAAAAAATTTAAACAAGTAGATGATGATTTTGCAATGATTGAAACACTTTATGGTGTAGGTTATCGTTTTCACGAGGTATAAAACTTCTTTGTCGCAAAAATTTGAATGGCAATCAAATCGATGACAGAAAATTTTCAATTGAAAGCTCTTAAAAAAAACACCTCTAACGGTATATTCTCAGAACCATTGCTTATATTTACTCGTTTGCATTTTCGAACGCGACGTCTCTTTAGACAATTGCTTTTTTCCAGTCTCACACGACGCATTGTTATATTAAACATTGCTGCCCTTGCCGTTCTGGTTACAAGCATTTTATACCTTAACCAATTTCGCGATGGTTTAATTGACGCAAAAATTAAAAGTTTATGCATTCAAGGAACAATTATGGCTGGGGCTATTGCTGCTTCTGCAACAATCGATACAAATTCCATATTTATTGACCCTCAAAAACTCTTAGAGTTACAGACTGGTGAAAGCGTTACACCTGCCCCTCAATCAACAGACTCTTGGGATTTCCCCATTAACCCTGAGCAAGTTGCCCCTCTTTTTCGACATCTCCTCACCCCTCAAACGACAAGAGCACGTATTTATGATCGTGACGCTACTTTACTTCTTGATTCGCAGGTTCTTTATTCTAGTGGACAAGTTTTTAGCTACGATTTACCTCCTCTTAAAAAAGAACAAAACATGTGGGATCGCTTGACTGCATGGTATTCAAACACATTTTATGGCAAAGGTATGGATCTTAATACAGAACAAACAAAAAACCGTAGTATTGCTCATCCAGAAGTATACCAAGCATTAAAAGGATCTCTCTCTACTACCCAAAAACGCAACAGAAACGGTCAACTCGTTATTTCTGTTGCCATTCCTGTTCAACGTTATCGTGCAGTGGTTGGCGCCCTTCTTCTTTCAACCACTGGTTCTGATATTGATAACATTGTAAAGGCTGAAAGACTGGTTATATTTAAAGTCTTTGCCGTTGTAGGCAGCGTCCTTTTGGTTCTTTCGCTCTTTTTAGCCCATACGATTGCCCATCCATTAAGCAGATTATCTGCCTCTGCTAACCGAGTGCGCAATGGCAATAATCAGCGTGTAGAAATTCCCGATTTTTCAATGCGTGAAGATGAAATTGGCCATCTTTCAACCTCTATTCGTGACATGACAAATGCTCTTTATATGCGTATTGAAGCCATTGAACGTTTTGCTGCTGATGTAAGCCACGAATTAAAAAATCCACTCACTTCTCTGCGCAGTGCTGTGGAAACCCTCCCTCTAGCTAAAAATGAAGAAGCACAAGAAAAATTACTTGAAATTATTCAACATGATGTGCGCCGTCTTGATCGATTGATTACAGATATTTCTGATGCATCGCGGCTCGATGCAGAGCTTGCACGAGAAACCGCAGAGATCGTTGATATGACACCACTTTTAGAAAGTCTTGTTCAAGCCGTTCAAGAAGTATATCGCAATGCACAAACCATTGATGTAAGTCTTAATATTATCCCACGCCCTCATGGAAAAGCTTATCTTGTGTTGGGACATGAGCTCCGTTTAGGGCAAGTGATTTCAAATATTCTTGAAAATGCACGTTCCTTTATTCCCTGTGATCGTGGCAAAATTTGTATCACTATGAAAAATCATGCTTCAACCCTTATTCTAACCATCGAAGACAATGGCTCCGGTATTCGTGCAGAGAGTATTGAACGTATTTTTGAGCGTTTTTATACTGATCGACCAAACGAAGATGCTTTTGGACAAAACTCTGGACTTGGGCTTTCTATTAGTCGGCAAATCATCGAAGCCCATAATGGAACCATTACAGCTGAAAATATTATTGATCCGGCACTTGGAAAACGAACTGGTGCACGTTTTGTTATTATGCTTCCCCTCATTAAATAAATCTTTTGTCCAAAGTAAAAGGTATGAAAAAAAAATGTGAAATACTCCACGCAAATTGCCTTCAACTGGGTGGAAAGGGGCTGTTAATTATAGGTCCATCGGGATCAGGGAAATCAACCCTCACCCTCTCTCTGCTCGACCGTGCTGAGTGGTCAAAACGTGAAGCGAAACTTATTAGTGATGATTATACAATGCTGCGTGCGGAAAATGGAAAACTTCACGGATACACTCCTGACAACTTACAGGGCGGTATCGAGATTCGTGGTGTTGGTCTTTATATGATAGAATTCCAAAATCAAACAACTATTGATTGTATTGTTTTCCTCGGTCCCCAATATGAACGTTTTTCCACAAATAAAACTTTTCAATTTGAAGATTTGCAGATTCCTCTTTTAAAGCTTCCCTCGCTCCGTGAAGCCGATTGTACAGCCATTTGTCAAGCTATTGAAGCATTTTTGTTTAGAAAAATATGGCGTAAACCTGTCTAATTTTTTCTAAAGATAAAAAAATCATACTTTTTGCCTTTTTTTTGCAAATTTTTCTTGGCAGCAAGATAAAGCATTGTAAAATGTCTTTCCCACCAATATGGTTGGATCTTATTAGTTAACAGGAGTTTGCGTAAATGATTGGACTCGTGCTTGTAACGCACGGTGAGCTGGCTGTCGAATTTTTACATGCCGTGGAACATGTTGTTGGAACACAAGAAAAGTTCGCAACAATATGCGTTTATCCCGATGACGATATAGATCAGCGCCGAGGTGATATTATAGCCGCAGTAACCGATACAAATACAGATCATGGCGTCATTATATTGACAGATGTGTTCGGTGGAACACCATCAAATATAGCTATTCCTGCTATTGAAAAGGGACGGGTTGAAATGATTGCGGGGGTCAATTTGCCTATGCTTATTAAATTGATTTCTATTCGCAAATGTCCTGATATCTCATTATCAGACGCGTTAAGAATAGCGCAAGAAGCAGGGCGTAAATATATTAATGTACCAAGTATGATTTTATAGCGGATGGTAAAATATTGATGCTTTCTAAAGACACCCTCCCATGTATAAGCCGCCATTTCAATATCTGTAATAAACGTGGATTGCATGCAAGGGCTTCTGCAAAATTTGTACAAACTGTTGACAATTTTAACGCCACTGTTGAAGTTGAAAAGGATGGAAAAATTGTTGGTGGATCATCAATTATGGGACTTATGATGCTAGCGGCTTCGTCGGGATGTAACCTCACCATTCGTGTTTCAGGACCAGAAGCAACAGATGCTCTTAATGCTCTTGAACAGCTCATCAATAATAATTTTGGAGAGGAAAACTAGCACTTTTTCGCTATAAACTAAAAATGATAAACCTTAGAAAATAAGAACTTCCGTCATTATATTGAATTTTGTTTGCTTTTCCCGTTTTTATGCCAATATTCATATCCACTGTAAGCTGGCACAATTATTATATTGTCATAATTGTATTATGCAGATTTTTTTCTTTTTTTCCTCACATTATTTGGAATAATTTAAATAGTTGTTGCCCATTATAGCTGCTATCATGCTTCATATTTATGGTGAAATCTTTACAAGAAAGAAAAACTTTTACCCCTCCCCAAATAGCTAACTTTTAAAATACTTTAAAAATATAAAAGTAAGCACATCATAAGGAATTTTTTAATTTTCTTTATCTTCAGCTAAACTTTTTGTATTTGTAGAGAGAAAATACACGTACCCTTCTACCACACATCTTCGCGACAAAACACATATGAATAAGGTTATCATTGTTCGCATAAATATTTTTTTAAATTTCATAAGCTTTATGAACTCAATGCAATAATTATAGGGAAAACGTTTTTTAGACATTATTTTTCTACACAATTGCCTTATCCTTATTGGTGTATCTATCTTTATTATTATCCGCCATTGTGCTTGCAGTGGCATTTTTTTACTTTAAGGAGATAACCATATCTCGTCTATTTAGTGCCCTTCAAATTCCCCAACAAACAACACAACAACTTATATCGTTGCAAAATGGCTTACCAAATGCGCAATGGATCAATCCGCAAAATTTTCACGTTACTTTGTCTTTTTTCGGTGAAGTTGAAAGTGCTATAGCAGATGCAATTATGCACGCCTTTGACACAATAAAGCTCCCCCTTTTATGCTACAAATGAAAAGTTTTGACATTTTTTGTTCAGAAAACGCTCCACATTCTCTTGTTATTCGCATTGAACCTTGTGAAACTCTCAATCTTTTACATGAAAAAATGCAATGTGTTCGTAACCATTTAAGACTAACGCCTGATGAAAAACAATTTACTCCACATATTACTGTTGCGCGACTGCTCGATATTAACCCCGAAGATCTTCCTCTTTATCTGTCCTCTCGGGATGATTTTTCATTTCCTCCTTTTGAAGTTGATCATTTTGTTTTATTTTCATCGCCATCTCCCTCAAGTGATGCACCATATATTGTAAAAGGGAGTTGGCCACTTCAAAGATAAAAGGGTGTTTGTAACACCCTTTAAAGCTCTTTCAGAAAAAACCTCATACATGCGAAATCGCAAGGATTTCTGCATTTTACGTTGGAATCTTGTTATTCATGTGAAGCCTTATCAATTTCAACAGAAGCTTCTTTTTTTCCTCCTTTGGCCACACCCACTATAGCTGGACGTAAAACCCTTTCTCCTATAATATAACCGGCTTGAACCACTTGTTGAACAGTATTATCGGGAACATCGGCATTAGGAATTTCAAACATCGCTTGATGAAAGTGGGGATCAAATTTTTGCCCCTCTGGATGAATTTTTTGCACTCCATGACGCTCTAAAGCTGCCATCATAGCGCGCTCCGTCATTTCAACACCTTCTGCCAATGATTTCAAACCAGCATCACTCTCCCGTGCACCTTCTGGAATCGCTTCCAAAGCACGATTGAGATTGTCAGAAACAGATAACATATCCCGTGCAAAATTAGCAATGGAATAAGCCCTTGCATCCGTTACATCACGTGCGGTACGGCGTCGAAGATTTTCCATATCGGCAACAAGACGCAAAAGCTGATCTTTCAGATCTTTATTTTCATTCTGCAAAGACGCCAAAAGATCAACCTCATTACTTTCTTCTTCAACGTCTCCGGGCGCCTCTGTTTTATGTGTTTTTAAAAATTCATCCGCTGCTTGTTTAAGTGTATTACGATCAGTGGGATTTTTTAAATCGCAATTTTCAAATGAAGCGTCAGTAAATTTGTTTTTTTCATCAGACATAAAAATTCTATTCCTTCATAAGATTCGTTATTCTCGATATCGAAATTTTACAGACAAAAATCAAGGGGTATTGATGTATATTAATACAATGAGCTTTTAGTGCACAAATACTTACTTGCATCGTTTTAACGCAATAACTGTGTCACAAGTTGAGCTGTATAATCAACCATGGGCACAATCCTAGCATAATTAAGCCGTGTAGGACCAATAACGCCTAAAGCACCAATGACTCTTTGTTGTGAATCACGGTAAGGTGCTACGACTAAAGAAGAACCAGAAAGTGAAAATAATTTATTTTCTGAACCAATAAAAATTCGAACCCCTGAACCTTCATCCGTTAAATCGAGAAGCTGTGCCATACTCTCACGCGTTTCAAGATCATCAAACAAATGGCGTAATCGTTCTAAATCTTCTTCTGCTTTCACATCTTCAAGCAAATTACTACGTCCACGAACAATAAGGTGTATTTTATGATCAGCACCTTCTCCTCCCCAAAGAGCTAATCCCGTTTCAACAAGATGATGTGATAAATCATCAAGTGCAGCCCGTGTTTGTGCGCACAGACAAGCAATTTCTCCTTTAGCTTCACTCAATGTACGTCCTTGAATATGGGCATTGAGAAAATTCGTTGCTTCTGTCAATTGTGCATGGGTAACCCCTTCTGGCAAATGAACAATACGATTTTCAACCTCACCTTGTTGAGTCACCAAAACGGCAAGAGCGTGCTCCCTATCAAGGCGCACAAATTCAATATGTTTCAATGTTCCTTCTTGTTTTGTTGCGAGAACAAGCCCTGCCCCACGCGAGAGATCTGAAAGAACTCGGCTTGCTTGAACAAGAAAATGTTCAACCGATTGTGCATGACCAGCCTCTTTGACTTGCATTTCAATATTTTCTCGCTCCTCGTTTGGCAAATCACCTGCTTCCATAAATGCATCAACAAAAAAGCGTAAACCCGATTGGGTTGGCATTCGCCCTGCTGAAACATGCGGTGCATAAATCAAACCGAGATGTTCAAGATCACTCATCACATTGCGAATCGTCGCAGGTGATAATGTCTGTTGCAAAAGGCGCGAAAGATTGCGTGATCCTACAGGTTCACCATCATTAAGATAGGCTTCAACAATATGGCGAAAAATATCACGCGAACGTTCATCAAGATATCTTAGTTCATTGTCAATAGTTGTGCGCTTCATCACAATTGTTTCACTACCTAAAAAATACTCTTCTCTTATATAAGTTTTGCAAAGGTTTGGTCAAATAACCTAAAATAATATAAAAATATACTATCCTATTGCGCTATAAAACACCATCTTTTAGAGTGATGATACAAGGCATATAAATTATACAAGAGATTTTTTATTCGAGTGTATGATTGGATGTTTAAGACAAAAATTGGTCTTTTTTGAGGATTTACCAAGAGAAGCTCGATTGTTTACAAAACATTATAGCTTGACAGCAGATTTTGCATCAATTTATTTTTTTAGAGGGCTTAAGGCCTTTTTAAAGACTTTTATCATTTTTACCACCAAACTCTGATTTTTACAGTTTTTCGCTCTTTGGAGCAATTTTAAATGTCAAAACTCATTTTGACAAAACACGCATCTAATGCTGAAAAATAGTCATCAAAACAATAAATTATAAAGCACTCCTCCCTAACCCAACCTTTTCCCGCTTAATGCAAAACCTATTGTCAAACGACAACCACCGTGAGTAGACTATCGGATTTTTACCATAAAAAAGCTCTCATAAAAAAATCGTTTTTCATATCTTTTTAATCGTTGTCTTCAAAACAATACGAAAAATTTTATTTGAAGAAAATATCATAAAATGTGTAAAATAACTGTATCATGTAAAATCGAGCAGAATATGTGTATATGAGCGTTTAAGCTGGTTTTTAGCACTAAAATAGTTCCCCCTTTCATTTTTGGAGCAATCTATATGAGAAGCATAGCAGATAAAAAACTTGTCATTGCTACACATAACACCGGCAAATTACATGAAATCACCGCTTTGGTTGCACCTTTTGGTTTAATAATACAATCAGCAAAAGAGTTTGGCTTACCAGAACCAAAAGAAACAGGAACAACATTTGAAGAAAATGCTTATATTAAAGCTTTTTCAGCAGCAAAGAAAACAGGACTTCCTGCTCTTTCTGATGATTCAGGCTTAGAGGTAGATGCATTGGGTGGTGCGCCGGGCGTTTATACAGCTGATTGGGCAATTCAAACCGATGGTACACGTGATTTTCCAAAAGCGATGCAAAAAATAGAAGATGAACTCCAAAAAATCGGAGCACAAGAAAAGAGCCAACGAAAATGCCGTTTTATATCCGTCATTTGCATTGCATGGCCTGATAACCACACAGATTATTTCCGTGGATGCGTTGAAGGAACATTCATTTGGCCTCCACGAGGAGATAAAGGCTTTGGCTTTGATCCTATTTTTTTACCAGATGGTTATGAAAATACCTTTGGAGAAATGTCAACAGAGCAAAAACACAGCTGGCAACACAATGATATTCCTCCTCTTTCACATCGCGCACGGGCTTTTAAACTTTTGGCAGACAACCTTTTGGCATTTTCATGAATGAACCTTTTGGCATTTACATTCATTGGCCCTTTTGTGCAGCAAAATGTCCCTATTGTGACTTTAATTCACATGTTCGCCTCCATGGTGTTGATCAACCACGTTTTGTCACCGCCTTTGAGCGCGAAATAGAAACGCAATACCCTAAAATAGGTCCACGTCATATTACGAGTATTTTTATTGGTGGGGGAACCCCCTCTCTTATGGAACCGCAAACTGTTGATGCCCTCTTGCAAGCACTGGCAAGAAAGTGGATACTTGATGATAAAGTTGAAATTACATTAGAAGCGAATCCATCCAGTGTGGAAGCAGAACGTTTTCGCGGATACCGTGCGGCAGGTGTTAATCGCTTATCTCTAGGGGTACAAGCGCTTAATGATAGAGCATTGCGCAAACTTGGCCAACTTCATAATGTGGAGCAAGCTCTTTATGCCATTGCTTTAGCACGGCAAATTTTTCCACGCTTATCCTTTGATCTCATCTATGCGCGCCCCGAACAAACCCTTGTACAATGGAAATCTGAACTTGTACAAGCCATTGATTTGGCAGCCGATCATCTTTCTCTTTATCAATTGACAATCGAAGAAGGAACCGCCTTTAAACGACTTCATGATGCAGGAAGGCTTATCCTCCCTCCATCAGAGCGAGCAGCAGATATGTATCATCTTACCCAAGAAATAACAGCTCTGTATGGGCTTCCAGCCTATGAAATCTCAAACCATGCCATGCCTGGTGCTGAATCAGCACACAACCTTCTTTATTGGCGTTATCACCAATATGCTGGCTTTGGTCCAGGAGCACACGGGCGTTTCATTGAGAACATACCGAATCATTCTTCCACATTTTCAAAAACATCTTTATCACACCTTGAAAACCGTAAACGTTATGTCACAATCAATGAAAAGCATCCCGAACAGTGGCTTGAATTGGTCGAAAAAACAGGACATGGCTGTATTGAAACAGAACGATTAACCACTGAGCAACAGGCAAATGAAATGCTCATTATGGGTTTACGCCTTTGCGAAGGATTGGAACTGACACGCTATGAAACCTTAAGCCCCAAACGCATCCCAATGGAAAAACTTATCGATTTACAACACCAAGAATTGGTAGAAATGGTGGATAACCAACGCTTAAAAGCGACAACGAAAGGACGCATTGTTCTTGATCACATTATCAGCCAACTTGCAAATTAACGCTTTTATAACAACACATTGATTTTAATAACTGTTATCATTTTTCATAGCAAAAGTGAGACCCCAATGTCGTAAGATTTTTTCATTTTAAAACTGTGAATATATTAATTATAATCATTCACTTACCCCCTAAAAAGTAGGAAAATTTTTAAATAAAAACTATTAAAAAGACGTAAAATGCTTTTTATGAACAGCTTCAAATGCCAAAAGCTATCACAATATTTTGAGCTAAAAAGTCTATGATGGTCTCTTTTTTCATAAGTGTAAAGAGAATGATGCCCTATAGATTTTATATTACACTCTTCATAAGCGCCGTTGAATGTAACAAACATTGAAAGAGTTTTTTAAACAAGTACGTGAATGCACAATACAAGAATATATTGTTTTTCATAAAAGCCGTAGCCCCATTACAGAACGAGAAAAATAAGCAAAAGCACATCAATCTTCATGTTTTAAAAAATATTTCTAGATATTTTTTAAAACTGTAAAACTGAATAAAGAGATAGAAGACAACGATAAGCGTTTGTTTTTCTGCCTTTATAGCTTTTTATTCCCCCCCAATGAGGCGTCTGTTTTAGAAATTACAAAAAACAGATATACACACAACACTTTTATCCTATCTTGGAATATAAAAGCCGTTTTAGAAAAGAACATACTGAACTAATATTTATTTGCAACATGCTGCTTTATGCTTGATATTGATTTATAGGGTACAGAACAAACTTTCTTAAATAAACAATGCACTAAAATTAAAAATATACGAAATATCGACCGGCATTGCTTTATTCGCTAGCGAAAATGACATCAACCACATATCATCTCACTTGTATGCATACATGCTTATGAGCTCCTATAGATGTCCTCTAGGTTATTTTATAAAGAAAATCGAGAATAATAAATTTTGGGCTAAAAAGACCAATGGGATGCTACAGAAGAATTTTTCATGTATCTTTATTATCAGAAATATCAAAGAGCTGATTGAATAATCTTACCTTACACCTTGTCATGATTTTTTCTGTAACGCAGATTCTTTTGGGTAAAAAGAGCATGAAAAAATAGATGAGATAAAATAAACTTGAAGCGTGTTTCTGTCGATTTTACTCTAAGAGGCGTTCATTGAAACTAAGAATGCTTTTTATAAGAGTGCGAAAACATATTAAGATATATTTAGAAAAGAAGCATATTCTTATATGTCTTTATAGCTTTAACCTGTCATCACATCAATCGTGACATAACGTTGATTGTTTTCCATAGATAAATTGCGCGTTAATTTTCTCCCTATACCCTAAGGAACAAACATTCCGACCCCAATCTTGGGTATAAACAGCTCTCCTTCTTAAAACAGCTTTTACTTGATTTGCCACTTCTGTGATTTACTGAACTAAAAAGGCCTTACGAGCAAAATTCCAGCTTAAGAATTCTCACCACGGACTTTAAAACCACTTAATACATTAACTCCCTCAAATGATAATGTTTTATGGCAACAAAAGGATTTTATAACAAAACAAGATAAAGAATATTTATGCAAAAAAATCAACAATAAAGCGCTCATAAATAGCAGTAAGCGTTTCTACTGCATCGAGGGCGATACATTCATCTACCATATGCATCGTTTGCCCTAGTAAGCCAAATTCAACCACGGGGCAATAATCTTTAATAAATCGCGCATCTGAAGTTCCACCAGACGTGGAACACTCTGGTAAACTCCCTGTTACACTTTTAATAGCCTTGGATAAAACCTGAATAAGTTTATCATTTTTGGTCAAAAAAACATCCCCTAAACTTGGAATCCATTCAAGCTGATAAAAGGGATATTGATCACTATTATTTTTTGCTTCTACCAAAGCAAGACGCTTTTCAATTTCCCCCATCAATGTTTCTTTTGTCCAAAGATCATTGTAGCGTATATTAAAACGAACCGTTGTCTGCGCTGGAATAACATTGACCGCCAAATTACCGGTATCGATGGTTGTTAGCTCTAAATTACTGGGTTGAAAATTCTCTGTCCCTTGATCTAAAACAGTTTGTGTCAACGCTTGAATAAGCTTACTTGCCAAAGGCAAAGGATTGGCAGCCCGCTCTGGAAAAGCAACATGACCTTGGCGACCTTTCACGGTCATGATACCAGAAATCGATCCGCGGCGACCAATTTTGATCACATCACCAACAGTCTTGACGCTTGTTGGTTCTCCCACAAGAGCCGCCGTCCATTTTTCACCTTTTTTTTCTGCCCATTTGAGAAGTTTGACCGTACCATTAATAGCAGGCCCCTCTTCATCACCAGTAATTAAAAGGCTTACCCTTCCTTGAATGGACCGTTTCTCAAGAACTCGCGCTAGAGCCGCAATAAAACAAGCGATACCACCTTTCATATCAACAGCACCACGCCCATATAATTTCCCGTGATCTATAACAGCTTCAAAAGGTGGATAAGTCCAATCTTCCAATGCACCTGGCGGTACGACATCCGTATGACCCGCAAACATAAGATGAGGTCCTTCGCTTCCCATTTTTGCATAAAGATTTTCAACATTATCTGTATTTTTATCCGTAAAAATAGGGCGCTCGACATGAAACCCCATTTTTTTCAAAAATTGTTCCAAAGTTGATAAAGCCCCCGCTTCACGAGGTGTAACAGAAGGACAACGAATAAGTGCCTGTAATAGTTGAAGTGGATCTGTAAGAACAGGCATAAAAAACCTCCCCATTTGTTATAAATCATCGGAACTTAAGGTTATTACGCTGAATGATAAAAAAGATAAAGCAAAAACATTGAAGACACTCAGCAAACCAAGCAGGGGAGGACAATCGTGCTGAGAGCTTCAATGGCTTCCTCATCATGCATGACAAAGCACACACACAACGAAACACTTAACAAAAAGTTCCGTTAAATATTGCTTTCATTGGAAAGTTTTTTACACCTCTAATTTATATGAATCGAAATTAATGGTGTGCAGTCTGGGAGAATTTTCTTTCAACCAAGCACGATATGTTTTACTATCAGGGCAAAGTTTCTCACAAAGAGCCCAAAATCTTGGTCCATGATTCATTTCAACAAGATGCGCAACTTCATGGGCAACAACATACTCAACAACCTCTTTTGGTGCCATAACAAGGCGCCAAGAAAAAGAAAGACGCTTATCAATTGAACAAGATCCCCAACGACTTCTCGTATCTTTATAGCAAATGGATTTAACTTTTCGCTCTACCTGATGAGCATAATGTGCCACCAAAGGTGTTATAATGAGTGCTGCTTGTTTTTTAAAAAAATCAGCAATGCGTCTTGGGAGATATTCTATTTGACCATAAACAATAATTTTAGGTTCTTGCTCTGCATCTGCTGTAACAATTTCTGTTACCCCACGCCCTTCTCTATGCTTGATGGTATAGGAAACACCCAAAAAAGGTATCGTTGCCCCCTCTTGGAGATAAGCATTTTCTTGAGAAATTTGTACACGAGCAAGACGTGCCTCAATCCAAGACCGATTTTTTTCAATAAAGCTGTCAACTGTACAAAGACTTATCGCTGGCGGCGTTGTTACACGAATCTCTTGACTTCTGGCATCAACACGTAAGGTAAGACGGCACGCGCACTTATTTTCCCGCACTCTTATAGGAATAGCGCGATTAGAAAAAATAAAATGCTTTACAGAAATGCTCATCTATTTATCTTCATCATCAATAAATAGTCCCCTTATTTTGCATTAATCTGATTAATCAAAGATCTCAAGGCTGTTTCCAAACAATCTAAATCTTGTGGACGAGAAAAACGGTGATCTGCATCACGCACAAGTGTCAATGTTACGTCATGAAGAGGTAAATGATCAAGTAAAGTCAGTGTATGCTGATAGGGTATCTTATCGTCTTCCATCCCTTGTAGAATATGAATTGGACAACCAACATCAATAAATCCTTGCATGACACAATTTTCGCGTCCATCTTCAATCAATTTTTTTGTAAAGGGCATCGGCTCTTCATCACCAACAGCGGGTCGTTCAATATAGCCTTTTTCTTCCAAAATTTTCCATTCTTCTGGACCTAATTCTGGTTCCACTAACGTTTGTGTAAAATCAGGCGCTGGAGCAATCAATATCATACCAGCAAGCTTTTGATTTTTCTTTGCTAGCATCATAGCAAGCTTTAGCGCAATCCACCCCCCCATAGAGGAACCAACCAAAATTTGTGGCCCCTCACAATAGGTTTCAAAAGTTGCTAAACTTTCGCTCACCCAACGTGAAATCGTTCCTTGAAAAAAATCCCCTTCAGATTCCCCATGGCCAGAGTAATCAAAACGTAAACAAGACAAATCATTCTTTTGAGCAAACTGATCAACCAACGTTGCTTTACTTCCCAACATATCGGATTGATAGCCATGAAGCCAAACCAAACCTGGAGAGTGGTGACCCTTGCGATGGCGCACTGCAAGAGCGGTATTCTCAAACGAAAAAAATTGGCAAGGAATATTTTGATTCATGATTCTTTTCCTCCATAAAAACAATTTCTTTAAATCTTAAGAGAAAAAACTTTTATAATCTAAATCACTTAAAAAAGTAATAAATTAAATAATGAAAAAGCACGAATTATGGTTGTTTTTATGAGCATAATTGTATATTAAATTAACTGTAGTTGAATTAAAATTAAGGAGCATAAACCATTCGTAAACCGTTTAAAATGACACCTACCCAAAAAGACGGACCACGTTCAAATCATGATATTCGAGCACCTCATGTTCAGCTTATCAATGATGAAGGACAACATCAGGGGGTTGTTGCAATACAAGAGGCTCTTGCTATGGCTGCAGATGCAGGGCTCGATTTGGTTGAGATTGTACCAAATGCGGAACCGCCCGTATGTAAAATCATCGATTTGGGTAAATTAAAGTATCAAACTCAAAAAAAAGCCGCTGAAACACGTAAAAAACAAAAAGTCATCGAAATTAAAGAGATTAAGATGCGCCCAAATGTTGATGTTCATGATTATGGAGTCAAGCTCAAAGCTGTTCATCGCTTTATTGATCATGGTGATAAAGTAAAGGTTACTTTGCGTTTTCGTGGTCGTGAGATGGCTCACCAAGATCTTGGATTAAAACTTCTTCAGCGCGTGAAAGAAGATACAAGTGAAATTGCCAAAATTGAATTGGAGCCAAAACTTGAAGGACGGCAAATGATGATGGTGATCGCACCTAAATAGTTTTTCATTGGAATAATATCTGTGTAAAACTCATTAAAATGAGCCGATAGTGGTTATTTAGAAGCACCATAGAGAATTTTGTGGTGCTTTTAATGTTTTATGTAATGTGTATAGAGCCTTTTAAGAGTTTAATAATACTTTATTGATTTATAATAAGAATTTGTTATTTTATATATTATATTTCACATATTAAATGAAAAAGAGTGAATATCGTAAAATCTTCTCATTTCAGGTTTTCTTATTCATAAAATCCAACAAAAAATCATTTGTTTGTACATCACAAACAGAGACAGTATGTAAAATATTAAATAAAGTAGAAGTGTCTTTTGTGAACCATTTCAAATGCCAAAACTATCATAATATGAAAACTGGTAAAGGAACGAGAGTGTTGACTTAAACTTTCATAACCGTAAAAATAATGCATTGCCATCCTCACCTGTTGCTTGCAATGGAAACATACTGATTTATAAAGATATTTATTGTTTTGCATATTGAATTAAGAGTCCCAAATACCGTAGGGCTCTTTTATTTCAGATCTCTCTCCTGTTGAATCAATCCAAATCACCTGCTTGCGTATTACAAGCGGAAAGAGCCCGTGTGCATAAAAACTGTACAAGTAAAATGCCTCTTATGAATCGTCTCGAGTGCCAAGGGCTGAGCAACACGCACAAGCTAGCAAAGTGTGTGATGGTGCCAGCTTGTTCTTTCATAAGCGTAAAAATGGGGGTGCTTAATAACAACACTTTACCAAAAAACATTCGATAAGCCAGTGGATAATCAGTTTATTTTTTCAAATAAGATATTATCTCCTCGTTACAAATTCCCCCTTATTATCCACTCTGTTGTCAGTATTCTCAGCAACTTTAGCCGCTATCCTTTTTAAAGATAGATCGTTTTGTTGATTCATAACCAAAGCCTTTAAAAAAATTTTTATTTCATTGGTTTTAATCCAACCTTCTGAATGTAAGAAGATAAAGCGGATACGCAACGTTATAGGATGAAAATGATGTATTTTTAAATACTCAAAGCATGAAAAACTCCTTGTTTGATATTTTACATGGCGTTGAATAGAATAACCTATTAAATGATAATTTATATTTTTGTTCCTTGAACAAGAGAAAAAATATTATAGAATTTCCTCATTTCAAATCTTCTCAATATGGCATCAAAAAAATATTCGCTTGCCCATCATAGGTAGTGGCATCATCTTCATAGAAAGAAGTCATAATCCTCTTATGAAACTTTTCAAACAACCAGGGAACAGTTGCCAATATCCGAATGCCAATAGAGTTATGGTATCAGCTTATATCTTATTAAGTAAAATAATGGTGCACAGACCATTTATGGAGAATTTTACGTATACAGACGCCATCTCATGAAGGCATATGATCTGTATTGAAAAAAGCTCTTTTTGTAAAAAAGATAAAGGGGCTTTTTAATTAAGAGTGCTTCAATATTGCATAAAATAACGAGAGAATATAGAAACACTTCATGGCTCGAAAAAAACTTTCCTCTTTTGATAAACATCTTATCATCCGCCTTTTGCGAGAAAATTTTTATAAACATGCGCATTGGTATAGTGCAGCTATTATATCAATGATCATCATTTCCGGTACAACTGCAACCAGTGCATGGATTATGCGTGATGTTGTTAATTATATTATTGATGCGCAGAATTTTGCTATGATCGCTTTTATTTCTAGCTTCATTGCTTTTATCTTTATTCTTAAAGGGATTGCAACTTTTGCCCAAACTTACTTTTTAAGCAAAGCAGGCAACAGTATCATTGCTGAACAACAGCGCAAAATTTATGCGCGTCTTATGGAACAAGGAGTCTCTTTTTATCATAATAACACTTCATCTGATTTGCTTGTTCGCGTCACCCATAATGCGACAGCCGTACGCAATATCCTTGATACTATTATCACAACTTTTGTACGTGATTTGCTTTCTGTTAGTGGACTGTTGCTTGTCATGTTTATGCAAAATTTTGTGTTAATCTCTATTACTTTAATCGTAGGACCACTGGCTTTTTTAGGCGTTCGAATGGCTTTAAAACGCGTTCGCCGCCTTATGGAAAAAGAACTTCATTCACTTGGTGAAATTATCAAAATCGTACAGGAAACGGCTATTGGCATTCGAGTCATCAAGGCTTTTTCACTAGAAGAAGTCATGAAAAAAAGGATGGACCAAGCCATTTGTGATGTTGAAAAACAAACAAACAATATTGCAACACTTGAAGCTATTACCAATCCGATTATGGAAACACTCACAGGTATCGCCATTGCAGGTATTATCTTTTTTTCTGGTTACCTTGCAACCCAACGCGCAGGTGTTCAAGGTGAATTTATGTCTTTTATTGTTGCTTTACTTTTAGCTTATGAACCCGCAAAAAGACTAGCAAATGTCCGTGTCAAAATTGAATCTGGCTTGGTCAATATCCGTACAATGTTTGAAATACTCGATCGTCCCCTTACAATTATAGAACATAAAGAAGCTAAAGATCTGAATAAAACACAAGGATCAATTCATTTCGAACATGTTTCTTTTGCATACACTGATAACAAAATGGTATTGAAAGACATCAATCTAGAAATAGAAGCTGGAAAAATGACAGCGTTCGTGGGGCCATCTGGTTCAGGAAAGTCAACCCTTATCAACCTTATTATGCGCCTCTATGACCCCACAAAAGGACGCATATTGATTAATAATCAAGACATACGCTACACGACATTTCGTTCTCTGAGAAACCTGATGGCCTATGTAGGGCAGGATACTTTTCTCTTTCAAGGAACCGTTAAATATAATATTGGGCTTGGAAAAGAAGGCGCTCGTGATGATGAAATTATCGAAGCAGCAAAAACAGCAAATGCTCATGATTTTATTATGAATTTGCCAAATGGTTATGATACGCAGATAGGCGATAATGGCTGTAATCTTTCAGGGGGACAAAAGCAACGACTCGCTATCGCTAGAGCAATGATTCATGATAGTGAAATTCTCATTCTTGATGAAGCAACAAGTGCGCTTGATTCACATACAGAAGCACAAATTAATGAAGCCATTCACAACCTTACCAAAGGACGCACAACGATCATTATTGCTCATCGCCTTTCAACAATTGCTCGTGCCCATAAAATCGTGGTCATACAAAATGGACAACTAATTGAACAAGGGACTCAGAAAGAATTGCTCGCAAAAGAACATGGATTTTATAAAAAACTTCATAATATTCAGTTCAAAAAACACACGTCCTAATTTCCAGATATTTAAATCAGATTTGAAATCACAAATGAATAGAAGGTAATGCCCCATTTGTAAAAACAGACATATTACCAAGAAAAAGTATTACTTTAATCAAGAATTGGCAAAGAATTTACGGTTTGTTGAGAATAAACTTCTTGGATTTCAATGAAAACTAAAAGCGCTAACCACTATTTTGTTGAATGCAATTGCATTTTAACAATAAAATTTCAAGAACCTCCTCCTTTACTCAAACAGGTTTTGAAACATTCGTAAGTATCATGAATTCTAAAAAAGAAAGCGTATCAAGTTATTTTAAAATTGCCACGAAAAAGGAGAAATTTAGAGTGATGCTACCTATATCCGCATTTATCCCTCCACTGAAATTTTTTCCCCCTCATATCTCAAAGGATAAAAATTCCTATCCAATTTGATCTGTAAAAATCCAGCCTCTTATCGAGTTGGTTCTACCTAATAACGACTTATGTGATTCACTTATGCAAAGTTTAACGAACAAGCCCACCCCTAAATATTCATCACGTGCTTTCAAAAACACTTGATCAAAGAAACTTACAATGCCTTATAGCGCCATACCTCACGGTCTTTTATGTTACAACAGGACAAGCTGACACTTATAGATACACTCAAGCCGAAAAGAAAAAAATTTCTTTTCTTTCTAGCCGCTTAAATAGAAAAATACGACGTGTAACTTTGATAAATATTTTTACAAAAAATATCTTTATATATATTAAGATATTGAATTATAATAATTTTATTATTTTTCATCTCAGTGTAAAAGATACAAAGTTATTTGCTTATTTCTTCTTTACATTTACGATGAAACAATCAAAAGCACTTGTTGTACGTTATACAAACATTGTTGTATCTATAAAAATGCTTAAGATAAGCAATAAAAATACCGCTACGCTTTCAAGTGCAAGAGATATCGGCAGATATGAGAAGCTGAAAATAGAGTGATAATGCTAACTTATACCTTTATTGATAACGATAGTACGAATTTCGTACCATTCATAAGAGATACTGTATATCATTTCACAAGCAGTATTGTGAAAGAGACTCAAGCGTACACGGAAAAATGTTTCTTTAAAACAAGCCCATGAATTGGCAACATATATGGTGTCATATTTCAGGGTGTTCTATTTGAGAAATTGTTCGTTATAAGAAAAGTAATCTCCTTAAAAAAACGATGAACAAAAATGTACATAGGCATTTTTATTATTAAAAAATATTGCGTTAAATGCGTTTGAAAATGAAATCGATATCTTATGAATCCTACACTTTCCTCACGCTTTTGTTTATCGCCTTCTTTAATGGAGACACGTCCTTCACATGAAATAGAAATGCCACCCAGTTGCAAATTCATGGGCTTGTTTTAAAGAGATGTCTCTCAACGTTCTCCCAAGCCCATTTCGCAATAACGTGTATGAATTGTACAACGATCAATCCATTGAGCCCCTACATCTTTACGATACAAGATATTAATTTATAATGATAATTCACTGTTTTGCATGTTGAATGAGAGTCTCGAATATCGTAAGATTCTCTTATTTCAAAGCTGTTTATCTTGAATCAATCAAAACCTCTCATTTGCACATAACAAGTGGGATGAGTGTGTGGATCAAATTTGTATAGACAAGAACTAAAAATGGCTCTTATGAATCGTCTTAAGTGCCAAGGGCTGTCGCACAACACCCACGAACTGGCAAAGTGTGTGATGGTGCTGGCTTGTTACTTCATAAGCGTAAAGATAGAGGTGCTCAATGGATGTACCGTTATACCCTTCACGGACGGCGCCGTGAAATAGGCTTGGGTATTTTAAGAGATCTCTCATTAAAACAAGCCCATGAAACTGCAATAAAATGGTGTTCTGTTTTGTGTGAAGGGCGTGACATTATTCAAGAACGTGAAAAACAAAAATGTGAGGCAATAAAGTAATCTCCATTATTATTTAAAAGACATTGCTCTAGATGCTTTTGAAAGTCGTAAAACTGAATTAAAAGGTGATGGTAAAAATGGGAACTGGTTTTCTCCCTTGCGGCTTTACATGTTCCCTAAATTAGGCTGCTTTCCCGTTTCAGAAATTCACGCTTATGGAATAACAAACCGGCACCATTCACAATATTCTGCCAGCCCCCAATGCGACAAGCCCTTAGCTCTCGAGAGGGTTCATAAGAAGCATTTTGAGGCATGTCTTAATCGTTTTTATCTACGCGGGGTTTCCCTACTTGTAACATGAAAACGAATAGTTTTGATTGATTCAATATAAGAGAATCTTATGATATTAAAAATTATCATTCAAGTTGAATAACAATAAACTATCCTTTATAAATCAATATATTGCATGAGTTATACTCTTTAGACAACAGCATGAAATGGACTTGAAAAAGGGTTTAAATATTTCTTTAAAATAAATATAGATCAGCAAAATAACATACTCTCTTTTGTGAAGATTTTACCTTTTTAGAAGTATGTCATAAACAAAAAATCAAAGATTCTAGATGGTTCTCTTCATACCGCAATAAAACACTGCTTCTTTAAGAGAATTAATAATCTATGCTTCCTTCCCTAAACTTAGAAATGGGAGACAAAGCACAAAGAATTTTTTTAACCTTAATTTTTAGTAGTCTCTTTCATAAAAGAGACCAATACTAGAATTGTGTTCATTTCCTATAGAACCTTTAGCTTTGAGATGACGCGAAATATCTAAATTAATTGTCCCTTTCGTCGTTCCATCAGACCCTGCTTCAAAGCCTAAATAAATGTTATTGTGTATGTAGCGTCCAATACGTAAACCTGTATTACCCTTTTCATTCACAATAACATCAAGATCATCAAGCCCAATTTTAGTTCGTAGAGTGTTCAACAAAGATGTATTAGAAGCACCCGCAAGATCAGCTGCTGCTGCCGCAAGTTGAGCAATCTGAAATGGTGATAATTCATTAAGAGAGCGCTTAAAAATCAATCGCGCTAAAATCTCATCCTGTGGCAAATTCGGTTGTGAAGAAAAATTAATATCAATATTATCAATTGTTCCACTTACGGTCACAGTGACGTGAATGCCACCACTGTTATTGTTGGTTACAAAATAAACCGTAGGATTAAGATTACCGCTAAAACTTGCTTGTCCTTGATCAAAATTAAGACGTTGTGAAAGAATATCAAAACGTCCACGAATCATTCTAAATTCACCAACTGGATGCACATCATTTAATGGACCTGCTAAATTAATGCGTCCTCCCAATTCAGCATCTAACCCTTTTCCCCGTACAAAAAATTGATTGCGTGCTGTAATATGCATATTTGATAGCACAACAGATGAAGATTCTTGCGTGACATTATGGCTTTTACTCGTATTCTTAACCTCAGCACGCTCAAGTGTTTTTTGAATCGATTGGGGTAAATTCTTATTTTTTACATCAAAAAACTTAGCATTTTTAAAATGATCTGGAACAAGAATTTCAGCTTTTTCAACGATGATATCACCACCAATAACAAGATTATTTAGAAAATGACCTTTCATTGTCATCTCACCTGACAATGTTGCAAGCAACATAGAACCATCATTATAATTGGCATTATCAAGATGAAAGATCAAATCAGTCTCTAAATTATTAGAGATACGACCTGAAGCAGATATTCCCCCCCCCTCAAACGAAGAAGCTGAAGCTTTCTCTATCAGAATATGATCGCCATTTAATTTGCCTTCAAGTATTATATTATTCAATCCTATATTGGTTTTTGAATCAAAAAAGCTACCATCACCTATAGAAATATTTCCAATAAATTGTGGCTTTGATAATGCACCATTAAGAGCTGTATCAACTCTTGCTGTACCCGTTATATTTGCGCCACGCTTAGCTAATAAGAGATTAACAAAATCAAGAGGCATTATCCCTTTAACGTTTAATTTTGCCTCTAAACCACTAAGAGAAACAGGACCATGGATGGAAAGATCTAATCCTTTATCTCCTGTCGCTATCATATTTTCAATATGAAATGTTGATTGTTTATAAAAACCACGAGCATTTATATTAATTGACATCGGTCCTTTAGGCGTCATAGCAGTTAAACTTTGACTAGAAAGCTCAAAATGAGTAGATGGATTCTTCATTGTCCCACCAATATCAACTTTGCCTATCATCGTTCCATCAAGCGCTTGTCCTGCAATAAAACTATTCGCTAAACGTGCAGATAAATTTTGCAAATTAATATGAAGATCTAGCTTATCTTTCTTTAAAGACACACGCCCCTGAGCTTGTGCTTGTACGTCTTCTCCTGTTAAATTTGCATTCAAAGTAAGGTTTTGATCTAAGGTTTTCCCCTTAGCAGAAAGCGAAAAAGGCATAATTTTTTTATCTTGAAGAGCAACGGTTGTCAGCCCCTCACCTTTTATATCATAGGTTATATCAGGTTTTTTCAAATGACCACGAATCATAACCTGTCCTGTTATACTCCCTGCTGCCCCAAGATCGGATTTCCATAGATTGGCTAAAGTCGCAGGAAGAGCATTCATTGTAAGCTGCAAATTCAAGGTATCTTGAATATTCCCTGCAAGGACAATGTTGCCTCCATTTATTGAAATTCCTAATTCATTGATTGCTACCCCATCTTTATCAAAAATAATTATCGATGGTTTTGGCAATGTTGCATGAAAATGGTGTTGTTTTAAATCTATGGCTTCAATTTGCACTTCTCGTTTTAAGCCTTCTGGAAGTTCCACAGCCATTACACGACCAGAAAGATGAGTCTTGAGAGTGTCATGCACCATCGCTTGGACAGTAAAAGCCGTTTGTCCATTATTTCTATTGGCCTTAGCATTTAAACGATTAACCATTATAAAAGGTGTTTGGATATGTTCTGCATTGATAACACCTTCAAATTGAGTCGTACCAAAAGGATCAAATATATCAGCATCTATTGCCAGTTCTTTTATTTTATTCTTGGCAAAATTCAAATGATTAACATGCGCCTTCACATGAGCTTTTTGTCTGCCATTTTGTTCATCAAAAATAAAATCTCCTTTTATTTTTCCACTCCCATCCTGCAAAAATAACGCTGAAAGTACTGAAATATCATCGGCATCAATATGCAACGCTCCTTTCAAAAAACCTCCAAATTCTTGAGAAAGATTACCCGTTATTTTTGCATTTTTTCCTCTAATATCAATATTTTCAAGCTTCCGAATTTTATGAGAATCTTTAAAAGAAGCAGATAAATGTAAAGGTTTCTCAGCAAAAGTTCCTTCACCTTTTATAGCTCCTGTTAAAGAAATCGTCGGTGCTGTATTATCCATAAGTGCCTCTATATTAAACGTTGTGTTTTGAAGCTTTTTTCCCACAACTAACGCTTCAGCAATATGAGCACTTGTATTTAGTTTTATATGGCTATTGCGCCCTCTCGCTGTTCCTTGAATTTTAAGGGATCCGCTTATTTTCGGGTCTAATTTGGCGAGATCAGATATTTGAGCAGATAAATCCATTTTAGCGCTTTCATTTGAAAAATAGCCATTCGCCTTGATGTTTGTATATTGATTTTTCAAATTCAAATGACGTAAAATGAAGCCCGTTGTATTTCGAGCAGCACTCCCTGAAAGAGTGATATTTCCTTCAAATAAACGATCAAAGGAATGCATACCCGTTTTCATATTGTCAGCCATTCCTGATAATTTTAGATCAAAAATGCCGCTCAATAAGCCGATCGTTCCTTTGGCTTTAATATCTGCACTACCAGAGAGCGGTTGTTTACTGAAAACTTCCAAAGGAGCTAATATTTGGGCTTTTAAACCAAGATCACCTTTAAAAACAAAATGCTCCATTGACCCTTTTAACCAAGAAGAAAAACCCTGTGCCGTAACACTAAAATCATGAATCAAAATTGGTTTATTCGAAACAATATCCGTATCTAAATGCACATGAACTGCTTGGCTTAAATTTTCTATTAACTCTCCCTTAATCTTTTTAACCCCTTGAAGCGTTCCATTAACTTGAACACCAACATGACGAGAAGCTACATTATCAAGATTTTCACTTACTCCCCCCATATCAAAAACTGCATCGCGAATATAAATATTTTTATTGTTCAAATGGTGTACAACCAACCGCCCATTCCAAGATTGTTGCCCTTCGCGACCATAATCAATGTTCAAAGCGAAAGTATTCGCAGATTTTGGCGCTTCCGATATAGATAAATGATCAGAATCCTTTTCATTATCAAGAGCCATTTTTCCATCAATAAAAAGCCGCCGCAAAAATCCATCAGCTGTTATTTCAGCATTGGCTAAAACATTCATTTCTTTGCTTTGAATAACCATCTGATCAAGATGTGTCACCCCCTCTTTTGTCCTCCTTGCCCCTGCTTTCAATGTTATATCAGACTTTAAAATATCACGATATTGAGAAGGCATTAAAGGACCCAATCTACCCTCTAGTTTCGTAGAAAAAGTGTGTCCTTCTGAAACACTTGCAAGAATAACATTACCCTTTAAAATAGAATGATGATCGGCTTCTAAAGAAAGTTTGATAACCAAATCATCAAAAGTACCATCACCTTTAATGGCGAGATTTAATGCTGTGCGTTTTTCAATGTTAAAAATATTTGCCAAAATACCATTTTGAGGTTCATTAGCAGAGATATCAATTTGAGCTCTACGATTGCTCTCAGATATCTTGGTGAGAATAGAAAAAGAACCCGGTGCATCTAAACGATGCGCCGCTATATCAACATCAAAATTACCACTTGCCAAAGTGAAATTTCCTTCTAAGGATATGTCAGTAGAAAAACCAAAAAGATTTTGTTCAAACGTCACATGCCGCACTGTAAACGTATTGATAGAAAGAGCAAGCGGCAATTTTGGGAGAGAAAACCGCCCCGTCTCAAGGGAAGAAACAAGAGAAGAATTGCCTTGCGGTTTGCGTAAAAATGTAATCTGTTCTGCCGAAAGCTGATTAATATCCATCCGCCCTTTTAGCAACGCTAGACGATTCCAATCCATTTTAGCATTGGTAATTTTAAGCCAAATCCCCTTTTTATCGCTGATAGTAATAGCATCAATTGATGTTTGAGAAGACAGCGCTCCTTGCATATTATGTAAACGAACTTGACGATTAGGTGTTGAAAGCTTGCGTTCAATTAAAGAAACAAACCATGAACGATCCTCTGTTTTCATTTCACTAGAGGAAAATCCTCTCTGCGCAAAAATAAAACCACCCACTCCCAAAAATAAAAGTCCAAAGAAGAAAGCCGATAAACGTACACCTTTTTTCATTAAAATGCTTGCCCTATACCCACATAAAAACCAATGCGAGGATCACCCTGCTCTCTCTTTAAAGGAAAGGCTAAATCAACCCGTAAAGGACCAAGACCCGTCATATAGCGGCCTCCTATACCGGCTCCCCATTTAATTTTTTGAGAAAAATCAAATTGAGCCTTTTCCCCTACCAGACCTCCATCAAGAAAACTGACAAATCCTATTTTATCATTTAAAGAAACACGCAATTCTGCCGATCCCTCAATAAGCGCCCGTCCACCAACAACCGCATCATTTTTCGTTTTGATACCAATATTGCGATAAGCATAACCACGAACAGAGCCCCCACCACCAGCAAAAAAGAGCGTATCCGCAGGAACAGATGCTTTATCACTCCCAAGAATTGTACCAAGCTTTGCCCGTGCCGCAAAAACAAAACGATTCTCTTCATCTAGCGCCCAATAAGAACGGCCTTCTGCCGTTACTTTTGCAACAAAGTTGCTAAAACGCGCCTCATAAAAGGGCTCAACGAGAACTTCACCATATAAACCTTTTGTTGCATTGAATTTATTATTACGACTATCGTAAATCAAACCGATAGGAAGACCAATTGTTGTAAAATTACGGTTCCCAAAATAGATATCACGTGTGTAACCATTTGAAACTTCTACAGCAGCTTGTCCCGATAGATTATTATTGAAAATATGCGTAATCCCTAATTTCGCTTTTATGGCTTTTGTTGTATAATTTTCTAGAATATCTTGCTGTATTTTGAATTCTGATCTGAAGTCTGTATCAGGATTAATTACACCAGGCTTTATAAATGTGCTCCCAAAAAGATAATCAAAATTTTTAAAATTATACGATTGTTTTTTGTTGCCGCCAACACCATTTATTTTTGTCTCAATTTTAAGAACCTCTGCATGACCAAAAAGATTGTTATGCATCCAATAAGCTTCAAAACCAGCACCATCTAATGTTGAATAACCCCCCCCTAAACCAAAACGACGCGGTTTACGTTCTTGTACAACAAGCGTAAGCGATAAACTGCCATCTGGGTTAATGGTATCAGCCTCACGTATATTGATAGCACGAAAAACACCAAGGCGCGCAAGACGTTCATTGGCCTTAGCTAACGCATCGGAATCATATTCTTGGCCTAGCTTTAATCCAGTCATCCATGCGATATAAGCCGAATCTAAACGTGGTTCTTTACTTATATTACGTACAGTTAGCGGACCATAATAAGCCTTTTGTCCAGGATCAACAACAATCCGTCCTTCAACACGCAACGCAGCATGATCAGCTACGATCTCACTCTTTATAATTTTAGCTTTAGCATAACCTTGTTGACGCCATCCTTCTACCGCCCATTTCTCTGCTTTCAAAATAGTTTCAGATTTGGCGATAGCGCCGACTTTATAGCCTAATTCTTCAAGTGTGGGCATTTTATGCGCTTTACGTTTTTCATAGGGCACTATTTTATCAATATTTGCAATACTAAAAACATATTGAGGCCCAGCATTAATCGTAATAACGATATTGGATTGTACTGGAAGTTGCGTTACCGGACTTAAATCAGCAGCTTCTAAACCATTAATTTTAATACTAATAACACCACCATAGCGTCCATCAGCATAAAGAGCAGAAAGAATAGCCCGATAATCTGAACGTGCTTTGGCTAATAAGCCAGAAGAACTCGCAGATGCTTTCTCTTTATCTGCAAAAAGAGAAGAGACAGATTTAACTATTTTTATACCTTTTACTGGCGCCCCTGGTGGAGTAACAATATCAACTTTATAAAATCTCTTTGTACTTTGGACATCCTGTGAAGAAGAATTTGTTTTCTTTTGACCAAAAAGAGGGATGCCGAAAAAATTAAATGCGGCAAGGGGCTGTGGAAAAGCAAAAGCAAAACACAAGCCTATAAATACACAGCGTAAAGTTCCTGATTTTAACAAAACTCTTATCTGGTCTACCATAAATCAGATACCTACACTTTGCAACTACTACACTTTAAGTAATATAAAATAAGAAAGATAACTACTTTGCATACTTTACACATTTTATAACATCAAATAATACTCTGCTATACATAACGTCGCTCTCCCCTCATATCTTCACAAAATTATGCTCTGTTATGACACACAAACAGCCTCATTCCTTTTTCTTAACATATTCATTTAGCTTATTATAAATGTTTTATTGCGCTCCATATTATCATGGTTAAATTTGTACAAATAACTTGCCATGGGAACGCTACAAAACCCTGCCCACGTATATAGATCTCTCCATTAAAAAAACCATAAAGATGCTTCTTGATTTTTATGTGTAGATATGATTGTCTTTCCAAAATCTAAAGGGGAGAGTAAATGATCGCGCGTATTACAACCGTTGCTTTTCGCGGTCTAGAAGCAGTCCCTGTCGATGTGCAGGTGATGATTTCGTCCGGTAAAATAGGAATGGCTATTGTTGGACTAGCCGATAAGGCAATTGCAGAAAGCCGTGAACGTGTACAAGCAGCCCTCCATGCTTGTGGGCTTTCTATGCCGACCAAACGAATTACAATTAATCTTGCACCAGCTGATTTGCCTAAAGAGGGATCACATTATGATTTGCCAATTGCCGTAGGCTTAATGCTCGCTATGGGAATCCTCCCTCCCGAAATAGCGCAAGACTATGTCATTTTAGGTGAATTGTCACTGGATGGTTCACTTACTGCTGTCAATGGCGTTTTACCAGCTGCCATGACAGCTGTCTCTCTCGATAAAGGACTGATTTGTCCCTTTCAATGTGGACCTGAAGCAGCATGGGCAAATGCTGATATAAATATTCTTGCCCCGGAAACTCTTCTTACTATCGTCAATCATTTTAAAGGAACCCAAATTCAAAAACGTCCACAACCGCGCCAATATACTATCGAAACTGAACTTCCAGATCTTTGCGAAATCAAAGGACAAAAAACAGCCAAACGTGCCTTAGAAGTTTGTGCTGCTGGACGCCATAACCTTTTGTTTGTCGGTCCTCCTGGGGCTGGAAAATCTATGTTGGCGCAACGCTTACCTTCTATTTTACCCCCTCTTGATAGTCGTGAGCTTTTAGATGTTTCTCTGATTGCTTCGATTACAGGAGAAACAGTTAACAATACCATTTCACTTCATTGCCCCTTTCGTTCCCCACATCATTCTGCTTCCATGGCTGCAATGATTGGTGGGGGGCTTAAAGGACGACCAGGAGAAGTCTCTCTTGCTCATAATGGTGTGTTATTTCTTGATGAATTACCTGAATTTTCTCCGCAAGTTCTTGATTCTCTTCGTCAACCTTTAGAAAGTGGAGAATCAGTTATAGCTCGCGCTAATCACCATATCAGTTATCCTGCTCGCTTCCAACTCATTGCCGCAATGAATCCTTGCCGATGTGGTATGGCAGGTGAAAAAGGCCATGTCTGTGCTAAAGGAATACGTTGTCAAATCGATTACCAATCCCGTATTTCTGGTCCACTGCTCGATCGAATTGATTTACGGATTGATGTTCCTGCTTTAACAGCGATGGACCTTATGCAACCAGAGCAATCAGAAAAAAGCTGCGATGTTGCCAAACGCGTCGCGCGATGCCGTACCATTCAAGCCAAACGTTTTGCAACACTAGGGTTTGACCATATCCGAACCAATGGTGATTGCCCTGCTAAAATTATAGAACAAATTGCCATTCCGGATAAAAGTGCCGCTATACTCTTACGAGATGTAAGTGAAAAAATGCACCTTTCTGCACGTGCTTATCACCGCATTCTCAAAGTTGCGCGTACAATTGCTGACCTTGATGAAGCCGATAATCTTTCACGCCATCATCTTGCAGAAGCCATCTCTTATCGACTCGGTACGGAAAGATTAACAGCTCTTAACTAAAAAACTGTTCATCAATAAAAACTTATTGGAAAATAACGCAAATAAAGCTCTGTAAGTTTACCATCCTCTTCTAAAGATTTTAGCGCATAATTGAGGATATCAATCAATTTTTCGTTCTTTTTTGCAACAGCAAGCTGCATTCCTTGCCCCAATAACTGCGGTGCCATATATACTCCTCCAACAAAATGGCAGCAGTCCACAGATTTTTGATTTTTGAACCATAACGATAATGCAAATCCATCATCAAAAATAAGATCAATTTTATGCTCCTGTAAGGCTTTATAGAGCTCTTCCCTCTCTTTAAATCCTTGCCATTGGGCTTTGGGAAAATAATAATGAAAAAGTTTTTCGTGAACACTTTTAGACACAACACCACTGGTTAAATGGACCAATTGATCGCTTATTGGCTCATCGAGATTTAACTTTCGAGAAGCAACAAATCGTGCTGGAAAGCGCAAATATGACTTTGTAAAAACAAGATCTTGCTGCGTTTGATTGGTTTCTTTTAAACCCGCAATAATGACTTCTGCATCACCATTTTTGACATGCTCTACAAGCTCTTTCCAAGGAACCACTTCTACTTCACAAAATTTTTCTAGTTTTAATTTTAAGCAAATAGCGCGCAATAAATCGATATTATAGCCTACAAGATGCCCCGTTTGATCAAGAAAATTAAAGGGAGGAAAATCAAAAGTTGTTACAAAACGCAAACGAATGATATCCTTGGTATCGGGTTGTACCAAATGTTCATGTGGATTAAAAAAAGAGGGCAGCTTTCCAGCTATTTCAGCCTCCGCGTAATAAGAGGAAAATAGAAATCCTCCTGCTAAAAATAAAATACGAATAAAAATAATGTATCGATTATTGAGTAAAAAATACCGTAAACGCCGTTGAAGATTTTTCACATAGATAGGTTTTCTTATTTTCAAAATCTCTCCCCCATTTTTCAAAGCTAAGATGCAACTCTGCTTCGTTATTATCTAACGCACTTCACCAAAATATCTGCCGTTTAATAAATAAAATTCTTGCACTTTTCTAAAACTGTTAAAAATTTTAACAATTTTCATATATTTTTTAAAATACACTGAAAATGCTTCAGATTTTCATCTCAAATTTTCCAACAAAATTATATAAAAACAATTTGAGAGAAATAAACTTTATAACATGCGCAAGGTATTTGATGTTATACCTTTCAAACATCGTCGTAAAATAAATCTTGGAACATTGATAAATGCTTCCTAAAAAAGTGCGTGAATAAGCCGCACAATGGCATTTTATTTTGAATGAGAGATGTAACCTCCATGGACAGGAATAATGCAAATAAATATACATAGCATTCTCGCCCCAATCTAACGTACAAAAACTTAGGCGATTTAGAAAACATGTAATCTTTGTTTTAAATATACAACTTCATGAGGATTGATTAATAGGTAAAAAAGTAAAAGCCTCGTTAGCGTAACATAAAGATGCACAACTCATTTTGAAATATTACACATATGCAAAAATAAACAATAATATCACTCTTCACATAATTTTAAAATTTACGTTTAAAGTTTACGTAAAGCGTAATTTACCTCGCCCCCAAATTTTAAAGGAAAAAGATTCGTACCAACGTTGTTCTGTAAACAGTCGGCTTCTTTCGATAATTACGCTTTTAATTTCTCTGGTCTTCCCGTTCATACGATTCACTTAGACTGAAGGCTTTCACACCCTGCCTGCCCTGAATATTCACCAGAAAATTTAAAAATATTTAAATATATCAAATAGTTGACCACTTTTCTTATATTGCTGTCATAAATGGCGGTGTTTTACTGCATTATGCTGTATAATAGTGTCATATCATTTCATCATTCTTTCCATTATATATCGACAGATATTGAATCTAGAACTGATATACGATAAATGTTTAATGTGGTTATTCCATAAATAACTGATCAGAACGTTGAGCTTTTAAAAAGCGGATAGAATATTGCAAATTGAACACAGAAATGGACTAACTTATGAGTGATGAAATAACCTCACCAACACAAAGCGCCTTACCGACAAAAGGCGATGACTATGGCGCCGCCTCTATCAAAGTTCTCAAAGGTCTTGATGCTGTACGTAAACGTCCTGGTATGTATATCGGTGATACGGATGATGGTTCGGGGTTACATCATATGGTCTATGAAGTTGTAGACAATGCTATCGATGAAGCTTTAGCTGGTCATGCAACACTTGTAAATGTCACACTCCACGCTGATGGTTCTTGTTCTGTTCGTGATAATGGACGTGGAATTCCAACAGATATTCATCCAACAGAAGGTATTTCTGCTGCTGAAGTTATCATGACACAGCTTCATGCCGGCGGAAAATTTGATCAAAACTCTTATAAAGTTTCAGGTGGATTGCACGGTGTTGGTGTCTCTGTTGTGAATGCACTCTCTGTTTGGCTTAAATTGCAAATCAGACGGAATGGTAAAATTCATGAAATATCATTTACCCATGGGGTGGCTGATGCTCCATTAAAAGTTGTTGGCGATTGTGATCAAGAAAGTGGAACAGAAATTAGATTTTTACCAAGCTCTGAAACCTTTACTATGGTTGAGTTTGATTTTGAAACTTTAGAGCGTCGTTTACGGGAATTAGCCTTTCTAAATTCTGGAGTTCATATTCTTCTTGTTGACGAGCGTCATGCTGACATTAAATCCGTTGAGTTGCATTATGAAGGCGGATTAATAGAGTTTGTTAAATATATTGATCAATCAAAAAAAGCGCTCCTAGACACGCCTATTTACATTGCAAATGAAAAAGATGGTATGAGCGTTGATGTTGCCCTATGGTGGAATGATTCCTACCATGAAAAGGTCTTGTGTTTTACCAATAATATTCCTCAGCGTGATGGTGGAACGCATTTAATCGGTTTTAGAAGTGCTCTTACACGCCAAATTAATGGTTATGCTGAATCTTCAGGAATTGCCAAAAAAGAAAAAGTGAATTTAACCGGAGATGATTGCCGTGAAGGATTAACAGCTATTCTTTCTGTCAAAGTTCCTGATCCTAAATTTTCTTCACAAACAAAGGACAAATTGGTTTCTTCTGAAGTGCGTCCTATTGTTGAGAATTTGATCAATGAAGGCCTTTCGGTATGGCTGGAAGAACATCCTAATGAAGCAAAGCTTCTCATTAGTAAAGTGGTGGAAGCTGCAACAGCACGTGAGGCAGCACGTAAAGCACGTGAGCTTACAAGGCGAAAAGGAGCGCTTGACATCACTTCTCTGCCAGGAAAACTTGCTGATTGCCAAGAACGTGATCCTACAAAATCAGAAATCTTTATTGTCGAGGGAGATTCGGCAGGTGGTTCAGCAAAAAGTGGACGCTCACGTCAAAATCAAGCAATTTTACCTCTCCGTGGTAAAATCCTCAATGTTGAACGAGCACGCTTCGACCGTATGCTCTCATCTGATATGATCGGTACGCTTATTACAGCTCTTGGGACGTCTATTGGTAAAGATGAATTTTCACCCGATAAATTACGGTATCATAAAATTATTATCATGACAGATGCGGACGTTGATGGAGCCCATATACGCACTTTGCTACTCACTTTCTTTTTTAGGCAAATGCCCGAGTTGATTGAACGTGGACATCTTTATATTGCTCAACCACCTCTTTATAAAGTATCGCGTGGAAAATCTTCTCAATATATTAAAAATGAAGCAGCCTTTGAAGAATTCTTGATGGATACTGGACTAGAAGAAACAACACTTGAGCTTTCAACGGGAGAAGTTCGTGCAGGCGCTGATTTATATCAACTTGCTAAAGATGCCCGTGTATTCCGTCAGCTTTTAAATGGTCTTCATACCCGTTATGACCACAATATTGTTGAGCAAGCAGCTATTGTTGGTGCTTTTAACCCTGAAGCCTTTACAACGAAAGAAAAAGCGCAAAAAATAGTAGAAGCTGTCGCACACCGCCTTAATCTGATTGCAGATGATATGGAACAAGGTTGGAGTGGACAATATATAGAAAATGGAAGTTTATGTTTTGAGCGTATTTTGCGTGGCGTTAAAGATGTTATCACGCTTGATGCAGGGCTTATAAACTCAGCAGACGCGCGTCAAATTGATCGAATTTCCCAAAATTTTGGCGACATATATCATCCTCCTCTTCTTTTACGCCGCAAAGATAAAACAGAGAATATTTTTGGACCTATGAGCCTTTTAGAGAGCATTTTTACAAATGGTAAAAAGGGTATTACTCTTCAACGTTATAAAGGTCTTGGGGAAATGAATGCTGAACAGCTTTGGGAAACAACGCTTGATCCCAATGCACGTTCTCTTTTACAAGTGAAAATTAATGATGCAACCGATGCTGATTCACTCTTTTCTCGTCTTATGGGTGATGAAGTTGAACCTAGACGTATTTTTATTCAAGACAATGCCTTAAGCGTTGCTAATCTTGATATCTAAGATATTCTTTTGTTTTTGGCTGTATAAACGTCGCAGTTTTATACGTTGTTTTTTCGTATTTGAACTTTACCTTTCTATTTCATTTACGATAAAAGAAAAATAAGGAAGGTCATATACATGGCAACTGAAACAGAACGTGTAGGCACCAAAGGGGGTATGGAACACTCTTTTGGTTTTACAAGAGTTGATGAAACACAAAAGCAATCCATGGTAGATGGTGTGTTTCATTCTGTTGCTGAAAATTATGACAAAATGAACGATATCTTATCCTTAGGGCTACACCGTGTGTGGAAAAATTCTATGGTTGCATGGCTTTCTCCACCGGCGCTTTCCCATTGGAAAGTTCTTGATGTCGCTGGTGGTACAGGTGATATTGCTTTTCGCATCCTTAATGCTTCACGCCAAAAAGCCCATGCTACGGTGCTTGATATTAATGGCTCTATGCTCAGCGTTGGCAAACAACGCGCAGAAAAAAATGGTCTTGCCCCTCTGATTGATTTTGTTGAAGCCAATGCAGAACATCTCCCCTTTGAAGATCAGAGCTTTGACGCTTACACAATTGCTTTTGGAATTCGAAATGTCCCTCATATTGATCAAGCCCTTAGAGAGGCTTTTCGTGTTTTAAAGCCCGGTGGACGTTTCTTATGTTTAGAATTTTCAAATGTCGAGATGCCTTGGCTCGATAAAATTTATGATCTTTGGTCTTTCCATGCTATCCCTAGGCTGGGTCAATTTATTGCAAATGATGGTGATGCTTATCGTTATTTGGTTGAATCTATTCGTAAATTTCCTAAACAAGATGATTTTGCTCATATGATCAAGCAAGCAGGATTTTCACGCGTATCGTACCGCAATCTCACCGGTGCAATTGCAGCACTGCATTCAGGTTGGAAAATTTAAAAATGGTGCAAATTTCTCCTTACTTTCAATTAATGCGTGCAGGATGGATTTTAACACGTGAAGGTGTTTTAAGTGCTCTTCCTCATGATAATCTTCAAGGATTTCCAGCGTTATGTCACCGTATAGCGCGTGCATTAGCACGACGAAAAACGAAAAAGAAACAGCGATCTGAAAATATTTCGTATGCCATCAATAAGCTTGGACCCTCTTATATAAAACTTGGTCAATTTCTTGCCACAAGACCTGATATTGTCGGACGGAATGTTGCAGATGATTTGTCACAACTACAAGATCGTGTCCAAACATTTTCTTGCACCGCCGCTATTGCTCAAATTGAAAATTCTCTTGGTCGCTCTATTGATGATTTATTCGTAAATTTTTATCCTCCCATTGCCGCTGCTTCTATTGCTCAGGTTCATTCTGCTGAATATATTGATGAAACTGGTCATAAGAAAAAATGTGCTGTAAAAGTTATTCGTCCCAATATCAGAGCGCGTTTTGCTAAAGATCTTAGAGGTTTTTATCTCATTGCGCATTTACAAGAACGTTATATCCCTGCCTCTCGAAGGCTGCGTCCTGTTCGTGTGGTAGATACTTTAGCACAAACAACACGCCTTGAAATGGATTTACGCTTAGAAGCGGCAGCTATATCTGAAATGGCTGAAAATATTCAACAGGATACAGGTTTTCGAGTTCCACATATTGATTGGGAACGGACAGGGCGTAATGTTCTCACCATGGAATGGATTGATGGTATAAGAATATCTGAAGTTTCCAAACTTAAAGAAGCTGGTTTTGATCTACAGGCACTTGCGATCACGCTTATTCAATCTTTTCTACGCCACACATTGCGTGACGGTTTTTTTCATGCCGATATGCACCCTGGTAATTTATTTGTAGACTCAGATGGATGTATTGTTGCTGTCGATCTAGGCATTACAGGAAGGCTTGGAAAAAAAGAAAAGCATTTTTTGGCTGAAATTCTTTACGGCTTTATTACGCGTGATTACCATCGTGTAGCCCGCGCTCATTTTGAAGCAGGCTATGTCCCTTCACACCATAATATTGAAAGCTTTGCGCAAGCCAATCGTGCGATTGGTGAACCAATTCACGGACAATCAGCACAAAGCATTTCCATGGCTAAGTTGCTCACATTGTTATTTGAAGTCACTGAATTGTTTGACATGAAAACGCGACCCGAACTTCTATTACTGCAAAAAACAATGGTTGTTGTGGAAGGTGTTGCCCGTACATTAGATCCCAATTTTAATATGTGGAAAGCTTCTGAACCCGTTGTCAGAGAATGGATTGGAAAAAATTTAGGCCCCATAGGCATTGCAAAAGACTTTAGTGAAGGAGCGCAAGCTCTCTTTTCGCTCGCACGCAAAACACCACAACTGGTACAAAATTTTCAACGGATGGAAGAAGATCTTAACAAAATCAGAGAAACTGGGTTTAATCTTTCTCCCACAACCCTTAAACGACTCGCTGTTGAACAAAGCCGCACCAACCGTTATGGCCGTTATAGTCTATTCATCATTGCATTTTGTTGCGTTTGTCTTACTTTTTATCTTTTTCAACTTTTCTAGTCTGCTCAATATGCTAAAAGACATCAATGATGAAATCATTGAAATCAGTTTATTTTTTGAAGGTATTTTATGGCTAGTCTTACCATTCGTAACCTCTCTCCTAAAGTTAAAGAAGCTTTGCGCGTGCGTGCCGCGCAAAATAGCCTTTCTATGGAAGAAGAAGCGCGCCGTCTTTTAAGTAATTCTACCACTTTCACCACACACTCCTCTCATGTCAGCGCAATTGAAGTGCAATCATTGCAATCAAAATCACTCCTTCTTATTATTGGTGGAAGTATTGCGGCTTATAAAGCGCTTGATCTCATTCGTCGTTTAAAAGAACGTGGCGCACACTTAAACATTATTATGACAAAAGCAGCGCAAAAATTTATTACGCCTTTAGCCGTTGAAGCTCTCAACGGCCATACTGTATATACTGATTTATTTTCACGCGAAGAAGAACAGGATATTGGACATATCCGCTTAGCACGTGATGCTGATCTCATCATTTTAGCCCCTGCTACAGCCAATCGCATAGCAAAAATAGCCCATGGTATAGGAGATGATCTAGCCGATTGCGCCCTTTTAGCAGCACGCTGTCCACTCTTAATTTCCCCAGCCATGAATCCAGCTATGTGGGCGCATCCAGCCACTGTTCGCAATGTTGCGCAATTGCGCGCAGATGGCGTTCATATTATCGGACCAGAAATCGGAAATATGGCTGAACGTGACGAAACAGGCTATGGACGCATGAGTGAACCCTTAACCATTGTTGCCGCCATAGAGTCTCTTTTAAATGTCTGTGAAAAGCCTCTCGCTGGCCGCCATTTCATCGTGACCTCTGGCCCTACCCATGAACCAATTGATCCCGTGCGCTATCTTGCCAATCGGTCTTCAGGTAAACAAGGTCATGCCATTGCAACCGCTCTTGCGCATTTGGGAGCAAAAGTAACACTTATTTGTGGACCAGTTAATCTTGCAGACCCACAAGGAGTCAAAACTATTCATGTTGAAACAGCACAACAGATGTTACAAGCCGTTCAAGAATCATTGCCTGCTGATGGTGCCATCTTTGTTGCCGCGGTTTGTGACTGGCGCAGTCAAACGCAATCGTTACACAAAATGAAAAAAAATGCTCATAAAAAACCACCATCCTTGCATATGGTCGAAAATCCTGACATTTTAGCAACGATTGGACATGCTCCAGACCGCCCCTCATTGGTCATTGGTTTTGCTGCTGAAACATATGATATCATTGCCAATGCGCAAAAAAAATGCGTCGAAAAAGGGGCTGATTTCATTCTTGCTAATGATGTTTCTCTTCACTCTGATGGCACAAGTGTCATGGGCGCTGACACAAATCAAGTTTATCTCGTGAGTAAAGAAAAAGTTGAACCATGGCCCCCTATGAGTAAACAACACGTAGCGCAAAAATTAGCAAACATGATCGTATCATTCTTTACCCCTCCCTCCTCCTCATAAGGAAAAAACACACCCTTGCAAATAATAACTCTTCAAACACTTTATTAAAACATCTCATAAAATAAGAACTGAACTTCTGAAGATACAAAAATGTCTATCCATCTCGAATAGATTATATAACACATTAATTTATAATGATAATCTAGCATTATTCAACGTGAATGAGAATCCCGAATAGCGTAAGATTCTCTCATGTGAAATCTATGTATATTGAATCAATCAAAACCATTTTCTTGCACATTAGCAAGGATAACCGCAATGAATATAAAACGTTTGAGAACAGACTACCCCCTATAATAAACTTCAATGTCTAAGGCTTATCGTAACGTTCAGGGTAAGTATATGGTAGTGCAAGCGTACTCTTAAGCATAAAGAGAGTGGTTGCCCCATAAGTTTTATAGTCTTCATGGGAGCTTTGTCCTTATACAATTCACAGGCGCTATTGCGAAATGGGTGTGACGAGCATTGAGAGATTTTTCTTTTTCAAATCGCACCTTATCCTAACCTTCATAAAAAATAGAAGCTTTGCATCCCTGTCTCTCCAGCTTATAAAAAAACATATTAGGAACAATCATCTTCCACCCTTCAATTTTAAGAAAGCTCTTGCATTGGAGAAAATTCATAAAAAGGCATTTTTTCTTAAATGTTTTTTATCTTCATTTTGGTCCTATTTATAATGTGCAAACAAATGATTTTGAGTGTTTGATAATAAGAGCAGCTGAAATTAGAAAATATGATAACTTTATTTGGAGCTCTTATTTACTATAAAGATAATGTATTATGATTATAAATATTATAAAATCTCAATGCGATTTACAACTTATCTGACAATGGTGCCCGTAAAGAGTATAAACACAATTCATTGAACTACTGTCGATAAATTTATAACACAGACACCTTTATTCTTCTCTTCAGTGATTGGATCTTTAAGATTAAGTTTGTGCCCTCCTTTTAACGTACTAAGACAATAAACGAGTATTTGATTCATGATGTCTTTACACTATGACGGTTCATAATAAGTGTTTTTATTCCTTTATCAAAAATTTTGTATCCACACACGTATCCCACTTATAAAATGATTTTTTTGATTTTGACGATGAAGATTTAGAAAATATCCCTATATTTGGAATTCTTATTGAAGTTGAAGATGATAAATTCTCTTCATAAATGAATGGTGTTATTATCTAAAAATTATTCGCTCCAATGCACCATTTGTACGAAAAATGCATCAATGAACTCTCACTTTATTGCACTTATAGCTCTTAAAATTCAAAATCTCATCATTTTTAATCATCTGTGATATCTCCCTATCCTTGTTTCTTCTCAAAAAACTGCTTGTTATGAACATACGTAAGTTAATCGTTTCAAATTTATTTCTTTTCCTATTGCAATGTCACATGCGTCACTATATTGATTAAAATCAGAATATTTCCGTAACTAATACATAAATTTTACCCTTATTCCATTAGCCTCGATATTATTTTAAATAAAAGCGAAAGCCGAAATGCGCCATGCTAAGCAATAGAAAAGTATAGAATATTAGGGATCATGAAAAAAAAATGAGAGATACAGATAAATGAAGTTAGGCTTCTATACCGGATAAATGAAAATAAAAACTCTCCCCTCAATATATATACTACCATCTTAATTTTTTATATATCATATAGATGCAATAAGCTAAACTCTGTACAAAAATATTTAAAAGTCCTTCTACAACAGCTGCTTCTTAAATTCTTTTGTTTTTTTAATCAAAATTTCTACTGATTTAAATTTCACTTTAAACGAAAAAGCCTTTGTTATTTTTTATTTTATCCATTCTATAAGAAGAATTTAGCCTGATTTTAATAATATATAAAGATGAAAAATTTCCCTTTTTGCAAGATAATATCGATGTATCTCTTTAGTGTTATCGAAAATAGATCTTGTAATTCACAATACATTCTTTAAATATATTTCTTGTTTTTTTTTGCTTCTTTCCTTACTTTATTAATCTATGATTTTTACTGCTGCCTATCGCGCTTTACAACGTCTTTTAACCTCACAATATAGAATTATGATACTGAAAGCATTGGGGGTTACTTTTTTTGTTCTCGCCATTTTATGGTTGGGTGTGCACCAACTTTTTGTGTCTTACTTTTGGCCTTGGGTTTCTCAATTTCTTCCTGGGTTCCCGAGTTGGGCAGGGTGGTTGGGATTTAGCATGCTTATCATCTTCAATCTTGGTTTGGCTCTTTTATTGGCTTTTTTTATTGCCCCCATAACAGCTATGATAGGTGGTTTTTTCATTGACTCTGCTGCTGAAATCATTGAAAAGGAAGATTATCCAAATGAGCCTGTTGGACAAGCTATGTCATTTGGGCGTTCTCTTATCCTCTCCTTTAAATTTGTTATTTTAAGCCTTCTTGGTAATGGAATTGCTTTTATTTTATTCTTCATACCAGGTGTTAATTTGATTGCTTTTTATGTTATTAATGGTTATTTGTTTGGGCATGAATATTTCTTGTTTGCGGCTTACCGTTTTCGAACAGAGCAAGATGCGCGCTCTTTTTTACATACGCATTATACAACGGTTTTTGGCGCTGGATTATTGATCGCGGTTTTTGTTTCGATTCCCATTCTTAATTTAGCTACACCGCTTTTTGCAGCTGCCTTTATGACACATTTACACAAAATGCTCACCCTAAAAACCATGACACGCATCACACAAAAATAATGTTCTTTGAATTTTAGACTTAACAAAACTTATGAGCCCCAAAAGCATAATATAAAATTTTATGCTTGAGCTTATTTAATTCAATATATTGATTTATAATGATACTTTATCGCTTTACGACATAATTAAAAAACCTAAATATCATAAAGCTTTCTTATTTTACCCATTCATGTTGAAACACTAAAAATCGTTTGTTGAAATGTCATAAACGGGGGCAGTTGTGTGGATAAAAGAACTTTTAAAAAGATAAAAATACCTCTCATACCCCCTCTCAATGCAAGAGTTATTGTTACATTGGAACAGGTAAAGGGTATGATAATATCGGTTTTTACCTTCTATTTCAGTAAAAATGAGGGGACATATGAATTTTATGCCTTTCATGGAAGGAATATACTCTTCAATAGGCACTATCATGAGATGAATTTTGGGAATATGTGAGACTGTTAAATCTAGCGACGCGTGAATACACAATAAAAATTATATTTTTTCAGCGATTTATTTTATGTGAAACGCGCGCACTGTAAGAAGACTGTTTGAAAAAAATCTTGCTCTGCTGTTAGTGTTTCGCTAACATAACATTATCCGTATCCATTATCTTTAACGGATGAGTGTAGCTTTGTAGGTTTTATATTATAAGGTTTCTTTGCTTTAGAATTGTTGATATTAATGAGTAATTGGAGAGTTATTTTCATTAAGAGAAAATAAGCCGTTTATTGACCAGCGAAAAAGGTGAATTTTAAGACAAAAATCAAAGAATAAAAATATGTAATTTCTCAAAACTTCTGAGAAATTTGTTATAGGGAATACTCTTTGTGCATATAATTTTTATGACATTGGAAATAATTAAAAATAAAAAAACAATGCAGTTAATGCTATACGTGCATGAATAAAAGTATTAAATAGACTTGTTTGTTCAGCCGGAAAAGCAAATGTAACTAACCGCTTAAGTTCTATATTCTTTCAAATCATGCAACAGATGTGTACTATTTAAAGGAAGGCTATAAAGATGAACTGGATTACAAATTATGTTCGTCCTAAAATTAACTCTATATTGGGACGCCGTGAAATTCCAGAAAATCTATGGATTAAAGATCCTACCAGTGGTGAAATGATCTTCCATAAAGATCTGGAAGCCAATCAATTTGTGGCTCCCAATTCTGGCTATCATATGCGTATCAGTGCCCAAAATCGTCTCATGCATTTTTTTGATGATGGTGTCTATACAGCTCTTGAAAATCCAAAAGTTGTAACAGATCCTTTAAAGTTTCGCGATGAAAAACGCTATATTGACCGGTTAAAAGATTATCGTTCTAAACTTGGTGTTGATGACAATATTTTAAGTGCAGGCGGTACTATTGAAGGCTTACCAATTATTGCAATCGTTCAAGATTTTGCCTTTATGGGGGGGTCTCTCGGTATGGCTTCAGGAGAAGCTATTATCAAAGCTTTTGACACTGCCATTGCGGAAAGATGCCCTTTGGTTCTTTTTGCTGCTTCTGGTGGTGCACGCATGCAAGAAGGAACACTCTCCTTGATGCAAATGCCCCGTACAACAGTAGCGATTGAAATGTTGAAAGAAGCAAAACTTCCCTATATTGTTGTGCTGACCAATCCAACCACCGGTGGTGTTACTGCTTCTTACGCCATGCTTGGTGATATTCACATTGCAGAACCCGGTGCTATGATTGGTTTTGCTGGTCCGCGTGTGATTCAACAAACGATACGTGAAACCCTACCAGAAGGTTTTCAAAGTAGTGAATATCTGCTCGATCATGGTATGGTTGATATGGTTGTATCGCGTTTAGAAATGAAAACAACCATTGCACGTCTTTTACGCTTGATGATGAAACGCCCTGCTGTTGTTAGCCCTTCCGATCCTTCCCCAACAAATTCTCAAACATCGCTTTCTACAACAAAAGCAGCTTAAATTTATGCCACAAAGCCAAGTACAAAAGGTCGTAGATGGTTTACTGAAAAACTATCCGAAAAAATTTAACCTTTCTTTAGAGCGTATTGTTCACCTTTTGGAGCTTCTTGGTAACCCACATTTAAAACTTGGCCCCATTATTCACATCGCTGGAACAAATGGCAAAGGATCGGCTTCAGCAATTTGTCGTGCTCTTTTGGAAAGTGCTGGATACTGTGTTCATGTCTATAGTTCACCTCATCTCGTCAATTGGAATGAACGCTGCCGGTTAGGTCAAAAAGGAGGTGGTCAATTTGTCACAGAGAGCCAATTGGCTGAAACAATCCGTAAAATTATAAAAGTAAATCGTCAACAGCCAATTACTATTTTTGAAATTTTTACAGCCGCTGCCTTTATGCTATTTAATACACATCCAGCTGATGTTGTTATCTTAGAAGTTGGGTTGGGAGGACGTTTTGATGCTACCAATGTCATTAAAAAACCAGCTGTATCGCTTATTATGCCCATTGATTATGATCATGAGATCTTTCTTGGAAATACAATTGCCCAAATCGCTTTTCAAAAAGGGGGGATTATAAAACCAAACGTTCCAGTGGTTATCGGAAAGCAAAATTATGAAGAAACTCTTGCTACTTTAATACCCCTCGCCGATAAAAATAAAGCACCTTATTCTTTATTTGATCAAGATTATCAAAGTTATAAAGAACATGGACATATGGTTTTTCAAAACAATCAAGGTCTCATGGATCTTTCGCTTCCTAACCTTATTGGAGACCACCAAATTGTCAATGCTGGTGCAGCTCTTGAAGCAATCTATCAAGCAGGTTTTCAACTTTCAGAACAAGTCATAAATGATGCTTTAAAAAATATTTATTGGCCCGCACGGATGCAACATCTCACCCAAGGACATTTGATTAATCAACTGTCTCCTAATATTGATTTATGGCTCGATGGTGGTCATAATCCTGCTGCTGGAAAAGTTATTGCAGCAGAACTTACCCAATGGAGAAAAAAAACAGATCGTCCCATTATTATGATTGCTGGAATGCTCAATACCAAAGATGCTGTTGGTTATTTTCGTCCTTTAGCAAACCTTGTCGATAAAGTATATACAATACCGCTGATTAACAATGACGCCAGTCTCTCTCCAACAAATTTAGCTGAATCAGCTCAAAAAGCAGGAATTTTTGCAACTCCACAAACGCACTTACAAGAGGCTTTGCATAAAATTAAGGCCGAATATAAAGAAGCAATTGTTCTTATTGGAGGTTCCCTTTATCTTGCAGGCGATATTTTGCGTGACAATAAAACACCACCGTGCTAAAAATCAGTTGTTTTTAAATCTTTGAAAGATATACTTTTAATCATGCAATTTGATTGTGCATTTTATCAACATCCTAAACTTATTACCGTTTTTGGCGGGTCTGGTTTTGTAGGACGGCATGTCGTTGAAACTTTGACTAAACGGGGGTATCGCGTTCGCGTCGCTGTTCGTTGTCCGCAAAAAGCTTACTACATGCTCCAAATAGGAGAAGTGGGTCAAACCCAAATGCTTAAAACGGATATCAAGAATCGTGCATCTGTTGCACGTGCATTGCTTGGGACTGATGCGGCAGTGTTTTTGCCTGGTAGTTTAAAACAAGCACATCAATCGAATTTTAAAAGCACACAAATTGATGGCACTTACAATGTTGCTGAATTAACAGCAGAAGCTGGTATTCCACTCATCTATATGTCAACACTTGTAGCTAACGAAAATGCTTCATGTCTTTATGCACGTGTTAAATTTATGGGTGAGCAAATCATTTATAACAAGCATTCTCAAGCAATTATTATGCGTCCATCTGTTATCTTTGGGCCAGAGGATTGTTTCTTTAACACCTTAGCAGATTTATCACGTTTTTTACCCATTATGCCTCTTTTTGGAGGGGGACAAAGTAAATTGCAACCCGTGTATGTTGGTGATGTTGCCGAATTTATCGCACGCGCTTTAAATGGACAGGTTGCTTGGGGGAACAATTATGATCTTGGTGGTCCGCAAATTCTAACCTTCCAAAATGTTCTTGAAAATATACTCAAAATTATTCATCGTAAAAAAATAATCCTATCCATACCTCTTTTTACCGGTCTATTGATTGGAGGAATTTTGGGAGCAATCGGTAAATTGCCTTTTATACCAACGTTTGTAACAGCTAATCAGATACGCTTTTTGCAAATGGATAACATGGTTTCTAGAGAAGCTATTGAAAATGGATATACTTTAGAAGGTGTGGGAATTACTCCTAGAGCAATGGCTGCATTTTTGCCAAGTTATCTCTGGAGATTTCGTCCACATGGTCAATTTTCCCAAGACTTACTTGTCTAAAATAAATTCTCCACCGAGTTGATTATTTGATTTATAATTCATAGCTTGTTGTTCGCTCTTTTAAAATCAGAGTGTTCAATGGATGAATGCTTTTGCATTTTAAATGCTCCATGCGGTATCATAAAAAATGTTTCATCGTACATTTAGAGTCTTTTGATAAAAATCGTTGAAAACAGAAAAAGTACCCCTTATAAATTGTCTTCATGCCAGAGCAGATGCAACATTGGAATCTAGAAAAACCGATTCTGGAGTACTTATTCATAAATATAAAGACAACAATGTATCGTTTTGCATTACATTATTTTGCTAAAAAGCTTAATAATTGAAATTAAATAAGGTCATAATACCTTTTTAAACAACCCCATAAATGAGTAGAATAAGAGTATACTCTTATGATTATCCCGAAAAAAGATCAACATAAAAACTGTGAAGCAATGCATCATGTTTATTATTTAAAAGGTATTCCTCTGGAGATTTTTAAAAGTTGTAAAACTACGTGAAATGGATAGAATTTTGCTTGTATAATAAGACTTATCATGAGATTTCTTGTTCTATTCGTAATATCATTTCTCAGATCCATCAATGCGTATTTGTTACACAAGTTTATGCAGATTTTAAACGGGACTTTTCGCACAAAGAAGTCTTCTTCTTGTCTTGCATTTTTTTTTAATTTCTCCTACCGTCTTGGAAAAAGATTTTAAAGGAATGAAGGATGACAGCTCAAGATTTTGTTGTCAAAGATATTGCACTTGCTGCTTATGGTCGTAAAGAACTTGATATTGCTGAAACGGAAATGCCTGGCTTGATGGCTTGTCGCAAGGAGTTTTCCTCCAGTCAACCTTTGCGCGGTGCACGGATTTCTGGCTCGTTGCACATGACAATTCAAACAGCTGTTTTAATCGAAACATTAAAAGCAATTGGCGCTGATATACGGTGGAGCTCTAGCAATATTTTTTCCACGCAAGATCATGCAGCAGCAGCTATTGCCGCAACTGGTATTCCTGTATTCGCCGTTAAGGGTGAAACATTGGAAGAATATTGGACTTATATAGATGCCATTTTTCAATGGCCTGATGGTAATCCTTCCAACATGATTTTAGATGATGGAGCTGATGCTACAAACTATATTTTAATGGGAAGTCGTGCAGAACAAAATGAAGATATCCTCTCGCATCCCAAAACAGAAGAAGAAGAATTTTTTTTCAAACAAATCCAAAAGCGTATGGATGCAACACCAGGATTTTTTACAAGACAGCGCGCAACAATTAAAGGTGTAAGCGAAGAAACCACAACAGGTGTAAACCGTCTTTATCAATTACAAAAAGAAGGGCTTCTGCCTTTTCCTGCTATTAATGTCAATGATAGCGTCACGAAATCAAAGTTTGATAATAAATACGGATGTAAAGAATCATTGGTCGATGGTATTCGACGTGGAACAGACGTGATGATTGCTGGCAAAACAGCCATTGTCTGTGGTTATGGTGATGTAGGAAAAGGTTCAGCAGCATCTCTTTCGGGTGCTGGGGCTCGTGTTAAAATAACAGAAATTGATCCCATTTGTGCTCTTCAAGCAGCTATGGATGGCTATGAAGTTGTTAATTTAGATGATGCTGCCTCCAGTGCTGATATTATCATCACAACAACAGGCAATAAAGATGTTGTTCGTTTAGATCATATGCAACAAGTAAAGGATATGTGTATCCTTGGAAATATTGGTCATTTTGATAACGAAATCCAAGTTGCAGCCCTTAGAAATTTGCCATGGATAAATATTAAGCCTCAAGTTGATATGATTACCTTTCCCGATGGAAAACGCATTATTTTGCTCTCTGAAGGGCGTTTGTTAAACCTTGGTAATGCAACAGGGCATCCTTCTTTTGTTATGTCAGCCTCATTTACTAATCAGGTTTTAGCGCAAATTGAACTTTTTACCCGTGCAGAACACTATACCAATGAAGTCACTGTTTTACCTAAACACCTTGATGAAAAAGTTGCACATCTCCATCTTGATCGGTTAGGAATAAAACTAACTGTTTTATCAGAAGAACAAGCCGCTTATATTGGTGTTACACCGCAAGGACCTTATAAACCAAACCATTACCGTTACTAAAATGCTTCCTTGGGTTTTAAAAAAGGGAAAGATGTCGTGCTCAGCTTTGGTGACCATACCCCCAAAGAAAAAGTTCAAAAAATGATCCGAATTTATACGTTTATATTTTGCATTTTTTTCTTTTTTTCTCCAACACGAACTGTTGCTCAGTCGTTGGAAGGTTATTTACCATTTTCCTTCACTTTGCCAAATGGCCCATGGCTGTTTTTAGCTTTGTGTGGAGGAATTTCTTGTGCTTCATTTCTCACGTGCGTCGTTGTTATTATGCATGCAAAAAAAACAGCACAGAAGCCTTTGAAGATAATTCAGGCAGACTTTTCTGAAAAACTGAGATACTATGAATGGCTTTTAGAAGAAACTGAGCAATTCCTTCTTATTTGGGAAAATCCAACAACCTTACCTCGTGTCGTGGGGACCCTTTCTACATTAAAAAAAATAGGCATTGATCAGCAAAATTTTCAGCACTTTGAACTTTGGGTTGAAGAAAATTCTCTGCGAGAACTTGATTATGCGTTGACTCAACTACGTTGTAAATGTCACTCCTTTGAACTTTCTATCACCACCACAAATAATGTGCTGCTACACGTTACAGGGATTATAGCAGGAACAGTCGCCATTGCTCGTTTTCAAGATATCTCAAAACAGCAGAGCGAAAATGCGCGTTTACAGAAAGACATTGCCCGTCTTCTTACTGAACTGAGAATGCAGCGTAATCTTCTTGATCTTATTCAAGAACCTGTATGGATAAAAGATTGTGAAGGAAAAGTTTGTTTTATCAATCGCGCCTTTAGAGAAATGACAGACTTTCGTGAAGACAGTGATGAAGTGGGGGATCTTTTCAATGAAAATACACAACGCAAGACAGATGAAGCAGAAACACTTTTTCAAGAACATGTTCACACCGTCATTGATGGAGAACGACGCCGTTTTCATCTCACACGTATTACAACAGCTGAAGGAATGGCAGCTTTTGCCCGTGATGACAGCGCCTATGAACATCTTGCTCATGAATTAAGACATGTTCTTCAAAGCCATTGTGAAACCCTTGACCAAATCTCAACGGCTGTAGCTATTTTTGATAAAAACCAAAAACTAAAATTCTGCAATCATGCTTTTAAAATTTTATGGCCGTTAGAGAGCTCCTTTTTAGAAAGCAAACCAAGCCATACATTGTTTCTTGAACGTTTACGTGAAAAAGGGCACATTGCTGAACATCCGGATTGGCGCGCGTGGAAAGAAGAGCTTTTTAAAGCCTATCGGCAAACAGAATCGAATCAACAAATTTGGAATCTTCCAGATGGGCGTACGGTGCGTGTTGTCTCGAATCCTCATCCACAAGGAGGGGTTACTTGGCTTTACGAAAACCTTACAGAAAAAATTGATCTTGAACGCCGTTATAATACACTGATTAAAATACAAGGTGAAACACTTGATAAACTTTCCGAAGGCGTGGTCGTTTTTGGTACTGATGGACGTCTTCGTTTATCGAATCCTGCCTTGTCGAAATTGTGGGAACTTCCTTATAATTTACTGGTAGAAGGGACCCATATTACTCAGTTACAAAGTCATTGTTCAACCTTAACTGTGGGACAAGAATGGGATCAGTTTACAAAATTCATTACTGGCTTTGCTGAAAAACGTGAAACATTTTCGGGGCGTATAGATCTTAAAAATAATATGATTATTGACTATACTCTAGTCCCTCTTCCCGATGGACAGACGATGCTTACTTTTGTGAATGTTACAGACACTGTCCATGTTGCACGTGCTCTTCAAGAAAGAAATGAAGCCTTAGAAAGTGCTGATCGTTTGCGTAATGAATTTGTCCAACATGTTTCCTATGAATTGCGTACACCTCTCACCAATATTATTGGATTTTCTGATATTTTACGCGATCAAATTTTCGGTTCTATCAATGAACGTCAACAAGAATATCTTGGGCATATTCATTCAGAATCAGGAACTCTTTTAAATATTGTTAATGATATTCTTGATCTTGCCACCCTTGATGCAGGCATTATGGAACTCGATATAAAATCAGTTAACATTGCCGATGCTATGATACAAGCAATAGCGCGTGTAGAAGATCGCCTTAACGGACGCCATATTACGCTTTTACAACAAATTTCTCCTTCTTTAAATTCTATTTCTGCTGATGAAAAACGTTTACATCAAATTTTTGTGAATGTTCTAAGTAATGCTATTAACTTTGCAACAGAGGCAAGCACGATTGAATTTTGTGTCGATGAACAAGATGATAACATCGTCTTTAGCGTTCACAATGAAGGCTCTGACATCCCAAAAGATATCCTTGATCGCATTTTTAAACGTTTTTCTTCCCATTCACACCATGGTGGACGTGCAGGAGCAGGGCTTGGTCTTTCGCTTGTGAAAAACTTCGTTGAACTACACAGTGGGCATGTTGAAATTCTTACCGGCTCTGGAAAAGGAACAACTGTTAAGTGTTTTTTTCCCCTCTCCAAAGGAGATAAGATTTTTTAACCCTTATTATATTTTCATCCATCTCATGGAAGTCTTAATGAATTTTAGTTTTTTTCTTGAAAATGAAGAGGCGACAAAGCTTTTTGCAAAAAAATTAGCCCTTTCTTTAAAGCTGGGGGACCTTATAACACTGCAAGGAGATCTTGGAACTGGAAAATCAACCATTGCACGTACAATCATCCAAACGCTTGCAAACGATGACACGATGGAGGTTCCAAGCCCTACTTTTACTCTTGTGCAAAGCTATCAACTCCCACAGTTTGAAATTATTCATGCTGATCTTTATCGCCTTTCTATGGCAGAAGAAATTGATGAATTAGGGCTTTATGAAGCACGTGAGAAAAACATTTTACTTGTTGAATGGCCAGAAAGAAGTACAGATCTTTTAGAGATTGCCACTTTTGCACTTACCTTACAATATCAAGCACATGGGCGTCATGTGACACTGAGATCTGCACAACATTCCATTGAACGTTTGAAACAGTCTTTTACAATTCACGCATAAAAAATATCGACATGGTCATGGACTTCATCATTTTTTAATTTGTGATGCCTCAATACGTACTTCTACAATTTGAGATAATGAATAATAATAAAGAAGTCCTGATGATGCACCAACCATGAAGATGAAACAAAACGCAGCCTTTTGCACAACTTGCAAAGAACATCCGTTAATTGCTAGGAATTAATTCGTTTTTTTTAGAGAATGTTTTGTTATCTCTCATATTTTTTTGAAGATTAAAATTTTTTTGATTCTGGAGAAACATGTAAGGGAATTTTATATCAGAGTGGTTACCTTTTCAGAAAAGCATTAACTTAACCATAGTGAATTGCTTTCTTCTTTCACCTTAAAAATTGTAAACTTCAAAAAAGCAATTTGTAAAATTTTTGCTTAAAATCTCCTTCTGTGATTGCTAAGCACTCCAAGCAGAGACCTCTTTATTGCTAAAGTGATATTTGCTTTTTTGTGTGTTGGAACCCTTATCTCAATAGCTTCATCCAAAAAAAAATATCATTCACTTAAATATTCGTTGGCGCGCATATAAGGAAGGAATAGCCTATCTTGTTTATACAGAACAACTTTTTAATAAAAAATGATCTCTTGAATCATGCATAACAGTGTGGATTCTTAAAAGTGTTTAAATAAATGCATTTAACTTTTTGATTTAATTGAATTGCTATTACAATATATTGCAATATTACAGAAAAGAATATTTTTAAAAAAGTCAAAAGGAGAGACTAAAATTTCTCTCCTTTATCGTGCCCTATGTATGGCATTAACGAAGCCCATCTTTTATCCACTCAGAAAGACGTCCTTTAGAGGTAGCGCCAACCATATTTGATGAGACATTTCCATTTTTAAACATTAATAATGTAGGGATAGAGCGTACTCCATATTGGGTAGCTAATTCCGGATTTTCGTCAATATTTACTTTGACAATTTTAACTTGGTTTTGCATCTCTGTTGAAACTTCATCCAAAATTGGCGCTATCATTTTGCAAGGACCACACCATTCTGCCCAAAAATCAACCACAACAGGGGTGGAAGAGGTTAGAACCTCACTTTCGAAATTGTCCTTATCAACTTTTACACACGTCATTGATTTATCCTTTATACTCACTTTTTATAGATTGGTATGATAACAATTCATATCAAGTTATTGCAAAGATAAATTATTAAAGAGTTTTTTTGCATCAAAAATTGTGGCGTGTGTTTATTTGAGCAATTTTAAGAAAATAAAAAAAGCGTAAAGATACTTTGAAGGGAAGCAATAACTTATAGGGCAATTTCATCAAGAAATGCCTCGAGTTTTTCTGGAGGAAGTTTAAAAATTTTGGCTTCTTTACTGTAGATAAGCAGAGCTTGGATATCTTTATCAGGATGAATCGCTTGCAACAATTTTCGATAAAGCGCCATTTGCAACCAATGATGAGGAGCAATAGCAGTTTCATTTTCAGGTGGAATCCCTGTTTTAAAATCAGCAAAGATAATGCTGTTTTTCGTGATGTAGAGACGGTCAATTTGACCAGAAATTGCTTGTTCTTTTCCACGAATTTTTACAATCCCCATTAAGGGAACTTCAGCACGTGACTGCTCAGAGAAAAGGGGTTTGAGGTAAACATGATCTAAAATTTTCCAAACATGGCGAAGAGCACGTTCTCTTTGGCTTTCATCCCAATGAGAAGCTTTGATATTGAGATAGTTTCGAGCATAATCTTGACGTTTTTGTGGGAGGCAGTCGGGGAGATATTGTAATAATCGGTGAATGAGGTGACCATATTCAATGAAAAAAGCTCTGTTGGTGTTTATTTCTCCTAAAACAGGTGAGGTGAAAAGTTGTTTTGGGCTTGAAGAAAGTTCTGTATCAGCTTCAATGGAAAGGCTCGCAACTGAAGGTTTTAACGGTTTTGGGAGAACTGGTTCTGCTGGTACTTTATGAGAGAAAAAAGCAGGCAAAGCTGGTAAGGCTTGACTCTCAGCGCAGGGAACTTCTTGGTTTATAGAGGCAGAAGAAGATGTAATGCAATAACGCCAAGCCGCAATATCTTCTGCAGGGCCTTTTATAGCAACCGCATGGGGTTCCAGGGCTTTTTTTACCAGTTGTAGCCATGTATGAGAGGGTGTTTTTTTACCTTTATATCCACAAACAAATAAACGATCTTCAGCGCGTGTCATTCCTACATAAAGAAGGCGCCTATACTCTTCTTCGGCACGCTCTTTTAAATGTGAAATTGCTTGCTTAGAGAGTTTTGTATCAAACTTTTCATTGGGGCGCCAAATAAAAGCTTGTTGTCCATTCCCTTGTGCATTGTTTAAAGGAACTTTAAGCAAATGAGGTGCATGCTGAGGATGCCAAATCGCACTACCAGGATCAACCAAAAACACAATAGCAGCCTCCAGTCCTTTTGCGGCATGAACCGTCATGATGCGAATTTCTTCATTGTTTTGTTCAAATTCACGTTTAATTTCTGGTTCGCTTGCAGTTAATGTTTCTAAAAAAGCTTGTAATCCTGGTAATCCTGTTTTTTGAATAGCGAGCGTATAATCCATAAAAGCATCGAGTACATCATTTGCTTCAGATCCTAAACGAGACAGTATTTTTTGTCTTCCTTTATCATTATTCAGAATATGGCTATAAAATTCGAAAACTGGTATTTTATCCACTAACGTGCGATAATGGTTCAGTCTTTCAAAAGCATCTTTAAAAGATATCTGCGATGATGCGTGCGTACATAAGCTTTGCCAAAGAGAGCCGGTTCGGTGTGCGGAAAGCTGATAGAGTTTCTCTTCACTAAAAGCAAAAAGAGGGCTTTTTAATACGCAAGCAAGAGAAAGATCATCTTGTGGCTGCAAAACAAAACGTCCAAGCGCCATTAAATCACGGATACTAATATGTTTGGTGAGTTCTAGACGATCAGCTCCTGCTACAGGAATATTAAGGTGTTTAAGAGCATAAGAAAGAGCTGAAACAAATTTATCCCGTTTACGAACCAAGATCATAATATCACTTGCTCGTATTAAGCGCCCCTTTGCTGGAAGCATTTCACCTTTTTGTAACCAATCGGCAATCGTTTCAGCAATTTTTTCGGCTAAACGGACTTCAGGTGTATCTAAATGATCAACACTCAAATGCCAATCATGAGGAAATTCGCTTGTTTCTTTGGAAATGGCATCCCATATAACCACTTCACCTGGACTATGAACACGAATAGCTTCATGCACTGTCTTTGTATTTTCTGCCGAAAGCCCTTTATAGTTTTCTGGTGTTTCAAAAACATGATCAACGCTTTTAAGAACATCCACTGTAGAACGAAAAGAATAATGCAGTTGTATTTTTTCAAATTGCTGATTTGTTTGCTGCGCTTTTTTTTGAATGATTCGTCCATTTGCAGCAAAGTTTTCTGGAGCAGCGCCTTGAAAAGAATAAATAGATTGCTTTTCATCTCCAACAGCAAAAAGAGTCCGTATATTTGTTCGTTGGCTATACCCTGAGAAAAATTCTTGCGCCAACAATTGAATAATTTGCCACTGCTCAGGGTTGGTATCTTGTGCTTCATCAAGGAGAATATGATCAAGCCCACGATCCAGTTTATAGTGCACCCATTGGCTTGCACCTTTACGCTGTAACAAATGAAGCGTACGCTCAATAAGGTCGTCAAAATCTAAGAAGCCATTAGCCTTTTTTAGATTCGTATAGATTTTGAGATAAACGGCACAAAGCTGAAAAGCAGCCATATTGAGGGTGGCAATTTTTGCACATTGATATTTTTCTAAAAGAATAGAAAGCTTGTTTTGTTTATCTTCAAGCATTTGTTGAATAAAAGGCCAAATTTCATCTGATTTTTTACGAGATAAATTTGAAAAATTACGCGGCTCACCTTTTGTTTTAAAATAAATATCAGAAATAATATTGAGAATATTTGTCTCATCACACGTCTTTTCTAATTGGGAAAATTTTTCCACCATATTCCTAAAGCTTTGGCTTCCATTTATTTCACAATGCTTAAGAGCATAAAGGGGAAGGCGCGCAGTCTGTTGAATTTGTTCCAAAAGACTTTGATTTGTTTCATCGGGCGCTAAGTTAAAAAGCGCGCGCAATTTTTCTTCTCCATCTTCAGATAAAAGAGAAGACAAAAAATCAGAGAGTTTATGTTGCTTTTCAACGGCTTCATAGAGAAGTTGATTAAAAGTATGTTCGCTAACAACTTGAAGTAACTGTTGCAGAGAAGGTTGTATATCACGACGTGCTAAAAGTTGGCGACAAGATTCTTGTTGTAATTTTTTGCGACTGACATCATCGGGAAGTTCAAAATGCCCTGCGATATTGGCTTCTAACATAAATTGATGCAAAAGAGATTCACAAAAAGCATGAATTGTTTGAATTTTCAAGCCACCAGGTGTTTCGAGGGCACGCGCGAAGAGCTGTCGTGCATAAGTTAATTTTTGCGCATTGACGGGTTTATTTTCAAACCGTGTTAAGGTTTCTTGCAACTGTGCATCATCGAGTTCATTCCAACTGGAAAGTGTGCGAAAAATTCGTGATTGCATAACAGCAGCAGCAGCTCTTGTATAAGTAAGGCATAAAATACGTGCTGGAGGCGTACCGTTTAAAAGCAAACGAATAACACGTTCACTTAAAACGTGCGTTTTTCCAGATCCAGCATTTGCAGAAACCCACACGTTTTTTTGAGGGTGTGTTGCCGTTGCTTGTGCATCAAGAGCAGCTTTAGGAATAGAAAAAAAAGTCATGATTATTCTTCTTTATGAAAACCACTTGACCATTCCCACAACCGTGCCAAATGGTCGTAGTCACCCTCATATCGTTTTTCCATGGGAACAGCATGTGAAAGATAGCCTTGTTGTGGATTTTGATAATACGTTATAAGTGCAATAAGATTTTTCCATGCAATTTCACCAAGATTAACTGCACTTAAGTGGGTTTCTCCTTCTCCTTTACTTAAAAGAATTGATTGGGATTTAATTTCACCCTTTCCATTCAGGGGAATGTAAAATAGATTTGAGGGGGTAAGATCTTGAAAATCTGGAAATGCTCCTTCCATAAGCAAAGTTGTTTCTAAAGCCAATTGTGGAAATAATAATTCACGAACTTGTTTTGATGAAGGAGGTGTCCCGGTTTTAAAATCTAAAATTTCAACCGTTTTATCTGGCAAGACATCAAGACGATCAGCACGTCCTGAAAGGGTTACTCCTGTTGTCCCTATAGGGACTTTTTGTGAGACCACTTCAGCATTTCGCTCTCGCGGACCTAAACTTTGTTCCCACTGAATAAGGTGTGGAGCAAGATTTTCAAAAATGTTCCACCAAATTGCTTCAACGTCGGGTGGAAAATTGAATTTATCAAATTCCTTACGCCCAATAGAAAGTAGGACATCTAATGCATTTTTAGCATTTGGATTTTTTATTTGTGTACAAAAAGCTGCAAGAATAGCATGATAAAGTATTCCCCGTTCAATAGCGCTAGGGTCGTGAATAAGTGCTTTAAGTGGTTTGAGACGTAAGATTTTTTTGGCATAAATAGCATAAGGGTCATACCGCAATGTTTCTATTTCAGTGACTGAAAAATGACGTGGACGTACATCAAGGGGTGGTGCAGGGCAAGGACGTTCCACATCAGAAATCATGCTGGTATGATCAAGCATTTTTGTCCAATGGCGTATTATTTCACCTCGTGCACGGATTTGTTTCCAAGCCTGTTTTCCTACAACTGTTTCTATGCGTTGTAACCAACGTGAAGGAATAGAAGGGGTATGATTAACGCGCAATGCGCGACTCATCACCACTTTATCCATTCCCATAGCCCATTGAAAATCATGCGCGGAAAGACCAATATGCTTCTCTGGTGGTTCCAGCGTTAACATCATTTTCATCGGTCGCGATAAAAAAGCATCATTTCGAGTTGATATCGGCCATGATCCTTCATTAAGGCCTCCAATAACCACTGTATCAACCGTTTGCAAACGTGATTCCAACGTACCCCAGATGAATAAACGCGGATGTCCTCCAGGCGAAGGTGTAACGGAACGCGTTGCGATCAATGCAGAAAACATAGCGGGCCATTCGCAAAGATAAAATGTTAATCCTGATTGATCACTGACCAATTCCCGTAAAAATTTTGATAGAGTTTGTCCCGCTTCGTGTTGATAAAGATGTGCAAGAGAATTATCCTCATTGCGCCCAAAATTTTCAAAAACCTCAACAGTTGCTATCGCAGCTTCATTGATGGTGCATTCTTTCTCTCGTTTCATGAGAGAGGCTAAAGGTTCAACAGCCTTCTTCAAAAGATGACACAGGAGACGTGCTTCTTCAAATTTTTGCTGATCAAGGGCGTTGATTTCAGTGCGATCATGGGAATAGGTTTCAATCCATTTTTCAACAAATTGATCACATTCGCAAAGATTGATGCGCCCCGTGTTCCCTCGAAGAACAAAAAGTTCAAAATTTTCTGCCATTTCGCGTAAGCGATGACGGTTTTGTCGGAGTGTTGTCAATGGATGTTTAAGAAGAGAAAGAAAAACAATGGGATCATCAGGTTGCAAAACATTTTCTAAGATTAATCGCAAAAGCGTTACAGGCAATGTTTGTGCAAGTGGTATTCCCCCTGAATCATTTGCCTCAATTCCAAATCGCTGTAATTCCGCAGCAACACGGCGTGCTAAATTACGGTCATTGGTAATAAGAGCTGCGGTTTTTTGAGGTTCTTCAATAGCTCTGCGTAAGGCAACAGCAATAGCGAGAGCTTCTTCACGTTCGTTGATAGCTTCAATAAATGACCAGTCTGCACAAAGAGCCTCATAATCATCACGAACAATTTGTATCCATTTATCTGTCGTAGAAGCTGGTCGGAGTGCTTCCGATAAAAGAGCCATTCGCCTTTTCTTTGTGCTATTCTGTTGGCCAATTTCGCAAACATGATGACGTTGACACCCCATGAGAGAAAGAAGTTTTTTTAAATGATATTGAGGATGGCTAAAAATATTTTCTACATGATCAAGAAAATCACAAGCTGTCTTTTCTTTATTGCTTGTGCTGAGCGCATTCCACTGTTCTTCATCCATATGAAAATCAAGTCCAGGAAGAACAACAGCCCCTTTTGGTAAAGAGGTTATAACCTTTAAAAGATGAGAAACTGCAGGAATAGAACCGGACACACCAGCCGCAATGATCGGTTTATTAGGTTGTATATGTTGTAAAGTCTCTGCATGCATTATAAGGGCTTGATTGCGCCATTCAGCGGGATTACTCCGTTGCCTTTCTTTTAAGATTTGTGGCCAATTTTGCGTAACAATAGTCAGGAAATCGAGCGTTATTTGCCACCATTCAGCGACCATATCAGGGGCAATATCTTTAAGTTTTGACCAGTCTGCGCCTTCTGTTTCAATTTCATCCATCAAATGTGCTAAATCTTGAGCAAGCCAAATTGCATCGGCAGTATGCGCCGGAATAAGAACATTTTCTGTCCCAAACATAGCACGCAAATGCGCAGGCAAACTTTCACGCCATGGACGAATAAGACGCGCTAAAAGCAGTAGACGTTCACTTTCTCCAATAGGCGGATTAAGAGTGTTGGCATAATTTTCAACAAAAAGGAAACTGTCTTCATCGACATCTCCTAGGGCACGAATGGTTGGCAATAAAGTTGATTGTGTATCACTTCTTTCAACAAAGGCTAAACGTAAAGCCCGAGCCGCACGACGTGTTGGAACATAAATAAGGCTATCGGCAAGAACCGTTTGAATATCTCCATTGGAAGCAAAATTATCAATAAGGGAACCACAGAGCAGCGCATCAACAAAGTGAGGCAAAAAAGCCGTTCCAGAAGATATAGAAAAAACACGTGGCTTATAAGTCATATGATCTCATATTGAGGATAACAAATTCCATTTTATTGATTATTTACATTATTTTGACTGTATACAAATTTTAATACAAGGAAAAACTGAAAAACTCTATTTATACAGGAGATTTTTAGCTTAGATTCAAAATATTGAAATATATGACCTTGTCTTAAGCCATCGTGAAAAAATATATCAAAATTTTTCTGATATTTTTCAACGAAGAATTAGCCATATCTTGTTCTCTAACTCACAGAAGCAATATAAAAAATAAATATTAAAGTTTTAAAAAACATCACAAATACAAATATATTATAACTTATTGAATATTATAATAAATTTGCTTCTTTCTTCATATAATGCAATCTGAAAGTGTTCTGTACAGACTTCATCGTTTTCAGAAAAAAATATATCATGATATTATAAAATTGAAAAAGTTAGTTTCGTAAATAATATTTTTGCATCCTCATTAAGAGCTTGAAAAAATAACAACACTCTCCCATTTCACCATAAAAATAGATTACTTTAATGGAGAGAGTTTTGCAAAAGTGTGTCGTGAAAGCATCTATCTTTATAGAGTTACACGCTTTTTTCAAAAAGATATCTTCTTATCACACTTGAGCTTATCCCGTAATAGCACCCTGTAAATAACGCAGAGTGTACTTATATACCGTAAAGTCTTCCATGTATGAGATAAAATTTATTGCACCCTGTTATTTTTACTTCAAAAAGCTGCAAACCGCTACCATCATTTCTTCTCCTCCCCTAATATTTAAAAAGCTCTTGGCTATGGAGAAGATTTATAAAAGGCATCTGATTTTTTCCTTAAGTGTTTTTACACACACACCTATTTTTACTTACTCAAGTGCAAAAAATGACTTTAATTCTTTATACTATAAGAAGCTTTGAAATGAAAAAACTTACAATATTCAGATTCCTCATCCAGAGCGTACTTGATAATCTTTAACAGTAGAAAATTTTATCTTAGGGGCTCTTTCTGCTTCATAATTCAATGAAAAATGGTTCTCCGCTAAAAAAACTGGATCCCCTTCTAAATCATACGCAATAGCAGAGCGGTGATTGCTGAGAAACTTTTGCAACTCATCTTTGCTCTGCGCTGAAATCCAACGGCATAAATTAAAACGCGCAGGTTCAAAATTCACTGGCAAAGAATATTCTATTTTTAATCGTTCCTTTAAAACATCAATTTGCAAAGCACCAATAACACCAATGAGAGAAGGCGATCCATCATCTGGAATAAACAATTGTACAACCCCTTCTTCAGCCATTTGTTGCAAAGCTTCTTTGAGCTTTTTTGCTTTCATTGGATCGCCCAAACAAACACGACGTAAAATCTCTGGTGCAAAATTGGGGACTCCCTTAAAGAGGATATCTTCTCCTTCGGTCAAAGTATCGCCAATACGCAATGTTCCATGATTAGGAATTCCTACGATATCACCCGCATAAGCTTGATCAGCAATTTGGCGTGAACGCGCAAAGAAAAATTGTGGTGCCGAAAGTGTCATTGGTTTTCCTGTTCTAACCAGCTTTGTCTTCATACCGCGTTCAAGTGTTCCCGAACAGACGCGAAAAAATGCAACACGATCACGATGATTAGGATCCATATTCGCCTGAATTTTAAAAACAAATCCCGTCATTTTAGGTTCAGTTGCTATGATATTGCGCTGATCTGCACTTTGATCACGCGGACTTTGACCAAAATCAATCAGCGCATTGATCAAATCACGAACACCAAAATTTCGTAACGCTGAACCAAAATAAACCGGCGTCATATGACCTTCACGGAAAGCTTGAAGATCAAAATTCTTGCAAACACTTTGAGCGAGCTCTACCCCTTCAAGAAAAGTTGAACGTTGATACTCTGGAAGTAAATGGACAACCTCACTGGGATTTGAAACGATTCGCTGTGTTATTTCATCGTCTTTTTGACGAAAGCGATTATGATGAAGATCATAGGTACCAACAAAATCTTTACCCGTTCCAATGGGCCATGTTATAGGCGCGGTATCAAGTGCAAGTTTTTCCTCAATTTCATCTAAAAGCTCTATAGGATCACGCGCCTCACGATCCATTTTATTGATAAAAGTAACAATAGGAATATCCCGCATCCGACACACTTCAAACAATTTTAGCGTTCTAGGCTCAATCCCGCGGGCGCCATCCAATACCATGATAGCACTATCAACAGCTGTAAGCGTGCGATAGGTATCGTCTGCAAAATCTTCATGGCCTGGGGTATCTAAGAGATTAAAAATATGATTTTCATATTCAAACGTCATCACCGAAGTCACAACGGAAATACCACGATCACGCTCAATATTCATCCAATCAGAACGGGTTTGAATACGATCTTTTTTGGCTTTTACTTCTCCTGCAAGTTGAATAGCACCACCAAACAATAAAAGCTTTTCTGTCAACGTCGTTTTCCCAGCATCTGGGTGCGCAATAATTGCAAATGTACGGCGTCGCTTTACTTCCTGCTCTCTTCGTTCCATTATTCCTCCACAGGCCGTGCAAGTGCTTCAGCAATCAGTGCACGCATTTCATTAATCCCATAAAGTGCTATAAATGATCCCCATCGTGGACCTCGCTCTTGTCCTAAAAGGACCTCATATAACATTTGGAAAAAAACATTGGAGACACCAGGACCACCTTCAGGGCTTTTTTTACTATGATCTTGATAGCGTTCCGTTAGACGTGCAACATCAAGAAGCGTATTTTGCAATATGGTGCCATCAAAAATTTCAGGCAAATTGGCTAATTTTTCATCAATTTGTGCTAATGTTGTGCGTTCGCTATTATCTGGTATACGAAATTTCTTGTTTGGTTTGACAAAAACATCAAAATATTTAATAGAAAACTTCACCAATTGATCAAGTTCCGGATAAGTTTGCGCATTTGCCCCCTTAGCGTAACGAGAAATAAAACCCCAAAGAACTTCTGCATTCTCTGCATTTGAAGCGCTTACCAAATTTAAAAGCATGGCAAAGGATACCGGCAAATCAACCCGCGGTGGACAACCATTATGAATATGCCATACAGGATTATTAAGCCGCTCTTGCCAATTTTGACGACCATAGGCAGAAAGATGCGCATAATATTCATCCACAGCTTTTGGAATAACATCAAAATAAAGCCTCTTGGCTGTTTTGGGCTTTGAAAACATATAAAGCCCTAAGCTCTCTGTTGGAGCATAAGTAAGCCATTCATCAATGGTTAAACCATTGCCCTTGGATTTGGAAATTTTTTGCCCTTTCTCATCTAAAAAGAGCTCATAGTTAAAGCCTTCTGGAGGCTTTCCACCTAGTACTTTACAAATTTTAGAAGAAAGATTTGTGGAATCGATAAGATCTTTTCCTGCCATTTCATAATCAATGCCAAGCGCTGTCCAGCGCGTTGCCCAATCGACCTTCCACTGACACTTAACTTTGCCCCCTGTAACCTCTGTTTCTATGGTTTCTCCTGTTTCAGGTTCAATATAAGTAACCGTTCCTTTTTCAACATTACGGGCAATCATTGGTACTTGTAATACTTTTCCAGAAAAGGGAGAAATCGGCAAAAAGAGAGAATAGGTTGCTTGTCGTTCTTCACCCAAGGTTGGTAAAATAATTGCCATTACCTTGTCATAACAGGCAAGGATTTTTAAAAGTGTTTCATCAAAATGACCGGAACTGTAATAATCCGTAGCACTTGCAAATTCATAATCAAAACCAAAATGATCAAGAAAAGCCCGTAAACGTGCATTATTTGCCGCTCCAAAAGAAGGATAATCATCTCCAAAAGGATCAGGTACACGGCTCAACGGCTGACCAAGATAATGTTCCATCTTCTCGCGATCAGGCACATTCTCAGGGACCTTGCGCAAACCATCCATATCATCAGAAAAACAAAGCAACTTTGTTTTTACTTTATTCTCTGTAAGAATATGAAATGCATGACGCACCATGGTTGTACGTGCAACTTCCCCAAATGTTCCAATATGCGGTAAGCCAGAAGGTCCATAACCTGTTTCAAATATGATACTGTCTGGATAACCCGTCTTTTCATACCGTTTGATAATCTTACGTGCTTCTTCAAATGGCCAAGTTCTCGATTGAGCAGCCGCATCCTTTAATTCAGGCGTAAGGCTAAGGGCATCACATTGATCACGTATCATTATTTATCCTAAAAATTATATTCTTTTAAAATAGGGTGTATGGTTCTTGAATTTTTTCGTCAATAATAGCAAGCAAAAAGATGTAAATTTCTTGATACTCTTAAGTCACAACACAAAAACCGCCCTCGCTGTAAACATATTTTGTTCTGAATGAAATAAAAAACATTGCACATTATAAAACAAAATTAGCTTGTTTTGATTATCAAAGCATTCATTTCTTTTATCATGAAGCTTGCTTATGATATTATCAGCACAAAAGCAAAGCCTCTAGCAATAAACAAAAAAACTTTAACAAAAAATACTTAAATAAAGCGTTTCATACAAAAACACTGAACCACATGGTACTTATCAAAGTAATGTTTATTTCTTTATCTTTATCACCTTGATGACGCATGGCTAATGTATAAAAATACAGAGCCTTTAAGTTAATAAAACCCGTTACGCATTTTTAATCATAAATCCCTTGATCATCTTTAAAAGTTACCAACTCACTCGAATAAAGTTATTTTTTACTTTGGCGCTCTTTAACAATAACATTTCCTTTATAGAGTTTTAACGTAACTTCACCTTCGACACATTCTTGAAATAAATCAACCGCGTCCTGCAACATCTTACGTTCAGGAGAAAACAAAAAGCCATAATAAATGAGTTCTGCATATCGTGGCATCGGTTCATCTTTCAAATGCGTTGCAAAACGATTTAGCATTAAAGATTTTATCGCTCTGTGAGCTGTTAAAAGGATGGTTTCACTAGTGTCTTCATCAATACCCCGCGATTTCATATCTACAAAGTGATTTTCTAGCAAGTCTAACCGATCAATACCATTGCCCATAATGATTTAATTCTGCAAGTAACGTTGCAGGAGATAAATTTTTTCCCTTGATTGAAACAGCCATCACCTTTTTTAAAGCTAAGAATGATTCTGGTTGCTTTATCGTGAGATATTCACGTAAAAGAGTCTATATATGGACATATTTAGGAACACGTAAAGCGCTGGATCTTCTAAAATCTTTCCTTCTGATAAAGCAGATAATAAATTTGCATCCACTAAAAAAGGTGCTTCATCTTGCTTATCCTTTTCTACAAAAACTTGATGTGTACGAGAAAACTCAAAGAGATCTGTCCAACTCTTAAAATCCCAATCACGCCATAGAGCAATAATTTTTATATTAGGATTAAGAACATAAGCAGAAAGCTTAAAGCATACCTGACCAACCCGTTTCCCATGAACAATTGCATCTTCCCCTGTTTCCCTAGAATTTTCAGCCAAACCTTTGGAAATAACAAAATCACGAACAAATTCTTTACGCAAATCTTCAATGTAGATTTTTTAACACCCAGCATTTCAGCTTTGCGACGAGCAAGTTCTCATTCTTCCCCCTGCCCCAAATCCGCTGTAAAGTTTACAACTTCAAGGCCTCGCATACCTTGCAACCATTTGAGAACAATTGACGTACCCAATCCCCCCGAATAAACCAAAATAACTTTTCTAATATTTGGCACTTTTTCATTCTAACGTTCTATACGAGTTGCTTTTTTTATTTTTTCTCAAAAATCAAAACGACACAAGAAATATTAAAATAAATTCTCTTTAAACAACATTAAAAAGACGCAAAAAGCGTAGATAAGAATGCCTCGGACTGTAAATAGTGAACGCTGCTTAAAAATGAGAGGAGATTTACGTGTCGTTTCTACCGGAGTGGTCTATTCTTGTACAATTTGCTCTAGCATCGTTGATTTTAGCACTTATTCCAGGACCTGATATGATGCTTTCTGTAGGACGAACCATTACACAAAGCAAAAAAGCTGGAATTATGTGCGCTTTGGGAAGTGCAACAGGATTTGCCATTCAAGTTACCGCCGTAGCTCTTGGCTTATCAGCGCTTATTTTTGCTTCGCCACGCACTTTTGTTCTTCTGAAAATTGTCGGCGCCTTTTATCTTTTATGGTTTGCCTTTCAAGCATTACGGAAAAAACCTACACTTTCTTTTGAACCAACATCTGCTAAATCTCAAAGCTCTAAACGTAACTATCTTGCTGGTATTGGAATTAATCTTCTCAATCCTAAAGTCATACTCTTTAACGCGACATTCTTACCACAATTTATCAATGCGAATGATCCTATGGTGACACAAAAATTACTCTTTTTAGGACTCTCTTATATTCCTATTTCTTTGCCTATTACAATTTCAGTTGTTTTTACAGCGCATAAACTTACCAAAACCCTTAAACAAAACCCTCTTTATCTTCGCTTTCTTGACTGGCTTATTGCTGGTGTTTTTACCAGCTTTGCCCTTCATATTCTTTTCGTTATAAAAAATTGATTTATAAAGTGTAATTGATCGTTTTTAATTTAAATAATAACTCTAGATATCTTATGAAATTCTATCCTTTTAAATCTGTGTATGTTGAATAAAACAATAGCTGTCCACTGTACACCACAAGAAAAGCTTCAATTGTTATGTAGATAAAAATTATCTAAGATAAAGAATATTTTTTATGAACTGTATCAAATAGCAAAAACTGTTACCACATTGAAAGCTAAAAACAAAATGCTGATAATACACACTCATTAAACCTAAATCATGCATTTTACAGAAGTTTTTGTATTATACTCTTCATAGGCATGATCCATGAGATGGAGAGTACATTAAAAATGCTTTTTTAAAAACATATCAATGGACAAAACAGTGGTATTTATATTTTAGACACGCCACTTTGTGTGTGAAGTGTGATCTTATTAAAAAATGTAACAAACAAAAGCATAAGCAATGTATATTTCCACTTTCTAAAATAATTACCATCGATGCTTTTAAAAGTCATAAAGTCGAAGTATAAAGAGTGTGAGAGTGAAGTGGAAATAAGTGAGCAATCTTCGAGACTTTCCTCTAAATGAGGTTGACGCTTAATTTTAGAGATTACGCAAAAAAACTTTATGCAATATTTTTTTCCCTATTGACCCCATAAAAGATGAGACTGGTCATCTCGTACTTATCCATCTTAATCTCTGTTTCATACATGCTATTATATGTTGATTTATGGAAAAAAGCACAGGCTTTATATCGTTAAAAGTCGCGTTAACTAATGACCAGTGGCATTTTCAAGTTTCAAACGTTCAGATTTCCGTAAGCGCTCTGAAGCAGATTTAAGTTGTCCGCATGCCGCTAAAATATCGCGTCCACGCGGGGTCCGAATAGGAGAAGCATAGCCCGCTTGATTAACCACATCAGCAAAACGCTCGATTTGCTCCCAATCAGAACATTGATAATTACTTACAGGCCACGGATTAAAAGGAATTAAATTGATCTTAGCAGGAATCCCCTTCAATAACTGAATCAATCGCTTAGCATCATCTAAACTATCATTGATATCTTTCAGCATAACATATTCAAATGTGATTCGTTTTGCATTAGACAAACCAGGATAATTACGGCAAGCATCCATTAATACACTAAGCGGATATTTTTTATTGATAGGGACAAGCATATCCCTTACTGAATCGTGTACGGCATGGAGTGAAATTGCTAACATAACACCAATTTCTTCGCCAGTTCGGATAATTCCAGGAACAACTCCACTAGTTGAAAGCGTAATCCGACGTTTTGATAAAGAAAGCCCATCACCATCAGAAGCAATTAGTAAAGCTTTTTTTACAGCTTCAAAATTATAAAGAGGTTCTCCCATTCCCATCATAACAATATTGGTAATTTTACGCCCTTCAACAGGAACAATTGCCCCATCAGGAGTATTCTTATCAGGAAAATCTCCTAAACAATCACGCGCAATCAATAACTGTGCCAAAATTTCTTCTTCGGTCAAATTGCGAACAAGCATCTGTGTTCCCGTATGACAAAAAGAGCAAGTTAATGTACAGCCTACTTGCGATGAAAGACATAAAGTACCCCGTCCTTCTTCAGGGATATAAACCGTTTCAATTTCAACGGGCCTTCCAGCCCCACGTGCTGGAAAACGTAAAAGCCATTTACGTGTACCATCCTTTGATATTTGTTCTCCAACAATTTCCGGACGTGCAATGGAAAAATGACGTTTAAGTGTTTCCTGCATTGCTTTAGAAATATTTAGCATTTCATCAAAACTTGAAACGCCACGTACATAAAGCCAACGCCAAAGCTGACGTGCACGCATACGCGTTTGACGCTCTGGTACACCAACAGTCTTTAAAGCTTGCACTATTTCATCTTGCGATAATCCAATTAAAGGGAGCTTAGAACTCTCCTCCACAACCACATTATCTATTTTTCGTGCTAAACATAAACCGACAGGTCTAAGGTCATAGGAAATGGCCATTGCTTTCCAATTTACATCACTATTTTAGAAATTATCAAAACCTTAATGGCACTTTTGAGCTGCATTTAAGGCAGCAGTAACCCCTTTTAAGGAATAAGTATAGGCGGTATGCGTTCCCCGTTTTGATATGGCTTTTACTGTCATATTATTTCCAGCACGCATAGCAGAAACAAGCTGCTTTTCTAGCTCTGATGACGCCAACCAAGCTGAGGAATCCTTCGTGAAAAAATCAAAATCCTTATCTCCAATGGTCACTGTTACCCTCGACCCTTCTTGAAGCCTATAACCAGCCATAAACTGCGGTTCAAACGAAATAGGCGATTGAGAACGCTTGGTAACTAAGAAAAAATTATCACCATGATTAACCGTCGTTGGAAGAGCCTTCAAAGGAATAGATAACACATAACAAATCGTATTTTTGGACGATTTATAAGAATAGGTTCCCCACGCTTCAAATTGATTTAAACGGCTTGGCGTTTGCGCGCGCGCTGCTCCAGCTGTAACAAGAACCATTACAGATGCAGCAATAACAGTCTTTTCAAATATATTCATTTAGCTCACTTCTTTAATCTCTAATAAGATTCTCTTCATTGGATCATTGGAAAAGTTTAAACAAACACTCCTCGATATTCATCGTGTAATTATCCTAACCCCTTCAATAAGCAAAATATCTTACAGCAGTCAGAACAGATTGTTACGTTTCATTGTGACCTTTTAGTCGTTACCAAAATATGAACTTTTTATTTAATAATCATATTAAAAAACAGCATTTTTGATTCCACACTACCCATTTCGTTTTTGCATAAAAAACGATTTCTTTAAGCAATAGGATTTCAAAAAAAATGAAAATATACCACCACTCTATTAAGAAATAAACCATACTCCTTATATCACAACTAATCTGCTGCAAAACTTTTAAAATACGCCCTGCACTTCAAAAAAATTTCATAGCCCTGTGAATATCACTTCTAAACTTTACACATTCAATAGTTATGTCCGCAAAATACTCCACTCTTGACCTATTATAGTGTACTCATACTGGGTATTCAATATTATCCCGATAGAGCCTTTTCATAATCTTAAAAATATTTTGCAAAAATAATCAAATATTATCAATAGATTAATTATAAAACTAAGAGCCTTTATATTCTTCCCCAATAATGATATGCAATTTTGTTTCTTATGATTCTATTTCCCTGTATATTGCATCTCAAATTTTTAATTTTTGAAATGATTCAAAACAGTTATACAAACTTAACCATATGATTAGTGCATCAGAGAATATCTTCCTTCTTGTTACAAAAATTTCTGAAGGATTCTTTTATATTATTTTTAAGTAATTTATAAATAAAAATATAAAACTCTTCCATCAAACCCAAAGCTATCCTTCTCTTTCGTACCGTACAAAATTGTTTTTTAACGTGAGCCTCTATACAATTATCTCCCCCTCATACAAAGGATACACTATCTTCTTATTTCTGCTTGATCCTTAATAATATTATCCCTAAACACTCAAACTTAACTTACGAAAAATTCAATGTACTCATAAATTTTCCTGTTGATTTCTCCCGCCTCCCTCAAAAGATGAAGATTTTTATCCCAATCTGACCTGTCAACAGTTCGTATTTTGTTGAGCGTACTCCTTTTGTCTTCCGATTCATGGGATTCACTTAAATTAAAGGTTCTATAAGTAAGCCCTGCTTTAGCGGTATTACTAAAAGCACTTAATGTCTTAAAGAAACTTACATATCTTATCTCAACGCCTTATATGATGCTGTTTTACAGCATACAGCATAATGATTAGGTGCTTTAATATATGAGAACAATAAAAGATAAATAGCTCGTTTTTGCTGCTTTCTCTTTTAAAAAAGGTTCACTTAGAAATGATTTTCTAAAATCGCATAACATAGTCTTTTGCTACCAGCCCTTTAAGATACAAATTATATTATTTCTATGCTCTATGGTGTATATTCCGCAATTTACACACTTAATAACCCCTTTTAAGCTGCGTTTGATTCTGAAGTTTGAATCAATAAAGCATAAAGCGCATTGGCATGATGCGTATTGCGCAATTTTTGTACAACATCAGCATGACGCAAAACACGTGCAATCTGTGATAAAGCTTTTAAGTGATCTGCACCAGCATTTTCAGGGGCTAGAAGGAGAAAAACGAGATCTATAGGTTCATCATCAAGAGCTTCAAAATCAACAGGACTTTCAAGACGTGCAAATATACCAACAATCCGATTAATATCAGGTAATTTTCCATGAGGAATCGCAATACCACCACCTAGCCCCGTTGAACCAAGTTTCTCGCGTTGCAAAACAATATCAAAAATTACATGCTCACTAAGACCTGTCAGCTGAGACGCTTTTTCAGCTAAAATTTGCAGAACTTGTTTTTTCGAATTAGCCTTAAGAGCCGGAATAATTCCTTCCGGTGTTATTAACTCACTCAAATTCATCCTTCAATTTTCCTCTTACACGCTCAAATGCTCACTAATACACCTATAAACGGTATCGAACCTTAAAGTTCTTTCACTTTTCGCAATATCGCATGTGTTTTTATTTTTAAATTTATAACAAGTGATGGCTTAATACGTCTCATATCACTTTTAACAGAACAATAAATAGTGTTTGGCTCCTCATCAACAGCATGAGAAAAGAAAAAAAGAAATGAAGTTTTTCATAAAATTAATTTCCTTAAGACACTTTAAAAAAGCACTATTTATAAATTTATTAAACTTGTCACAAGAGTTAATGTACAATTACTCCCCATTAGATTTTTTTCTTTCTTTAAAAATGAGTTCTTCAATAGAACGAGAAATACATTGAATAGAATAAACCCTTAGTTTGAAAATCGCTTTATAGCCCAAACAAAGCCTTATAACAAGAATCTAAAGGCTATTAAAAATTTAATGATTATTTTAAAAGATTCATGGATTCAACCTGATATCTATCGCCGTGCTCCTATTTTTAAATACGCCATACAAACCAATAAATCACGACAATCCCTATTAAATAAACACAATATATAACGGATGCTCCAATTAAAATACCCAAAACAGCACCATCGGCATGTTCTTTGATTCGATAGAGAAAAATACGATGAATATCCTTCACCTTTCAATAATACACGCATTTATTTACAGCCTCATTTCTCACTCATGATCGCGTTAATCTAGTGATATCTTCTTTGTGATACAATCATAAATAAGCTAAACAATAAACTCATCTTATAGTGATAAAGCCTCCTGCACTTCTTAATAAAAATTTTTTAGATACACTCATAAAAGAAGTTTTGGCATAAATAAGGGGATTTTCAATAATAATGTAATGAATACAACCATCAGAGAAAATCTTATTGCGCGCCCCAATTAAAAACTTTATCCTAAAATCGTATTTTTTTTTGATTTATAGCCTTTAACAACATCATCATAGTGTTTACAATAAAGGAACAATTTCTTTTATTTCTGTAATAGAAATAATATATTGATAATATGTTTTATTAATAATTACAACGAAACCTCATCTCCCTGCTTTAGAATGTGTTTGATTCCCTAAAATAGCGTTTATGACGACCATATTGTTTCTGTTAAACTTAAATGGAAATGCAGGAAAGCTATAAAATCATAGAGAAAACTGATTGCCCAAATAAATCCTGCGAACATCAACATTGTTGATAATATCATGAGGACGACCGTGAACTAATACTTTGCCAGTGTGAATAATATAAGCCCGGTCGACAAGTCCTAATGTCTCGCGTACATTATGATCTGTTATTAAAACACCAATGCCACGCCTCGTTAAATGACGAATAAGCTGTTGAATATCAAAAATAGCGATAGGATCAATTCCTGCAAATGGTTCATCAAGTAACATAAAATTAGGACGAGAAGCTAAAGCGCGCGCAATTTCAAGTCGTCGACGTTCACCTCCAGATAACGAAAGTGCAGGCATTTTACGTAAATGATCAATTTTAAACTCATGTAAAAGGCTATCTAACTCTTCACGTTGTTTAAGGCGATCTTTTTCAACAACCTCTAAAACAGCTTTAATGTTATTTTCAACTGATAGACCACGAAAAATAGAAGCCTCCTGCGGAAGATACCCAATACCTAAACGCGCACGCCGATACATCGGAAGATGCGTAATATCAAACCCATCGATTTTAATGGACCCTCCATCAGATTTTATGAGCCCCGTAACCATATAAAAACAAGTCGTTTTACCTGCCCCATTAGGCCCTAAAATGCCAACAGCTTCTCCTGTGCGGATACCAAAAGAAACACCATTAACCGTTGGTCTTCCTCGATAAACTTTAATCAAATGACTGGCAATCAAAGTCCCTTTTAAGCGCTTTTTTGAAGCTTCACTTGCAAGATCATACCCATCAGTCTGTTTTTTTCTTTTGATTCCAAACATGAAATCTTAATGGCCATTCTTTTGATTTTGTTTAAAAATAATAGAAACACGGCCTTTTTTTTCAGACGTCTCACACCCTTCTAAAAAAGCCTCTCCGCTTTCCATATTTGCTGTTAATTTGCACCCCGTTGCCACATTGTCACCATCCTTTAACACAACATGCTTCCCTGTCAAACGCATCGTTTTTGATTTTCCATCAAAAACGCCTTTATCACCCGTAGCAATTTGCGTAGCAATTTTTATATAAACTTTTCCGAAAGCTTCCATTTTTTGTATGCCCGACGAACCCAAAAGAGCAATAGATGATGCCTTTGGATCTTCCTTATTCCTATCCGTTTCTTTATAGTCTTTATCGTAATAAACAACTAGCTTTGCCGTTCGTAAAAGACGTTCACCTTGCATGACTGAAACATCGCCCTTAAAAAGCGCTATCCCTTCTTTATCACGTATTTCTAAAGAATCTGCGTGAAGTTCTACCGGTTCTTTGTCGTTTGATAGACTTATTCCAAAATGAGTCCCTTGACCATATCCTAAAACTGTTCCTCCTCCTAACATTCCCATGCTAAAAGCCAATACCATACTTATCCAATTTTTATATGATCTCATTATTTAAATTCTTCTGTTTGTACAGTCGCATACTTCTCTTTTAAAGATCCCTTAAAGATTCGTATTGATAGTGCGTCATTGCTTTTGGAGCACTAAATGCACACCATCATAGAAATACATGTTTTTTCCTTTTTCTCGAATTTTTAAGGCATTTGCGGCAAGATGAAAACCGGGGCGTTGAATATTAACACGTTGATCTGTTTTTAACTGTCCCTCGGATAAATTAATATTAGCCGACATAAATTGTGCCATCATTCCATCATTCGTCGTAATAGTGAATGGCTTATCCAACTGTAAAAAACCATTAATGTTATCGTAAACGCCCCCTTGTGCTGCAAGAAAAACCTGTCTTTGTTGGCCCATAAATACTTTCGCTGTTATGTTTTGCAACCCGATTATTCCAGAACGCGTATGATCTTGAAATGCCTTTTCTGCTTTAAGCCAATAAGGTTCATGAGCACGCGTATACCCTTCTAATTTTGGATTGAGCATCGTCAAGTTCATCACTCCATTCTCTTCATTACGCAAAGGCAGAGGATTAGAAGTAACAGGAACTAAGAAAAACGTAAACCAGTAAAAAACCAGCGCTGAAACGAACGCTAAGAGGGGTAAAAAAATTTTTAATAGGCTAATACGACGCGAATGCTGGGATGCTTTTTTAAAAACATCTCCAACAGATAATTGCATTGAGAAGATTTCATGATGATTGTGTACGGACATACTCTCCTAATCTCTTAAATATTCCGCATTTTTAATCTGTATAACCTTTATAAGCGGTATTTTCAAATTTTGTTTCTTGAAATTTGTCTTTTCTTTGTTTTATTTTGCTTTTATCCGTTTATATATTGTAATATGCATGGAGTGCACAATTATAAAAAAGTTTTTTGTGTGAAAGTGAGGCTATTGTGGTTAAATCAGAGCTTGTGCAAATTATTGCTCGTCATAACCCGCATCTTTTTCAACGGGATGTGGAAAATATTGTAAATGCTATTTTTGAGGAAATTTCAACAGCGCTTGCAAATGGTGATCGCGTTGAACTTCGTGGATTTGGAGCTTTTTCTGTAAAAAGCCGTTCTGCCCGTAATGGACGTAATCCACGAACAGGTGAAGCCGTTGCTGTTGAAGAAAAGTGGATTCCTTTTTTTAAAACTGGCAAGGATTTACGCGACCGTCTTAATCAGTGAGAAACTTATGATTATTAAACGTATTCTTCTAACAAGTATCGGTGTGATTCTCGCAGCGTTGTTGATTGCTTTTATTGTAGCTAATCGTCAAATAGTTCCGTTAACCCTTGATCCTTTTCGAGCAAATTCTGAAAGTTTTACTTATCATGCTCCTCTCTTTATATGGCTCTTTATTTTCTTTGGTTTTGGTATTTTATTAGGAAATCTTATCCGTTGGTTTTCCCATCACAAATGCAAAAAAGCTCTCAAAAAAAGTAAAGCTGAGATCGAGAAATTGAAAACGTCTATCACAAATTTGGTGTAATGGTATTTTAATGAAGCCTTTTTCTTTCCGTATTTTATATTCAATATAGAGTAAGCACTCTTTTTCTTTTTTCTAATGTTTTAATTGATTTTAGCTCTTTTGCACTTTTATGAAACATTTAAGAGCCTTATAATATAATCCTTTATACCTCATATACCGTGATACAAAACATGCCTGCACAATGCTTTCAATCCTCTCACAATCATAGATATCCGCAGGAAAAACTACCTCTTATTTTAGAAACAGCTGTGAGTGAAAACTATGCTCTCATTGATTCTGGTCATGGACAAAAATTAGAGCGCTATGGGGCTTATCGAATTATTCGACCAGAAGGTCAAGCACTATGGAAACCCGCTTTATCACAAAAACAATGGGCTGATATTGATGCTATTTTTACAGGAAACCTTGATGAAGAAGGGGTTGGTCGTTGGCATTTTCCCAAAAAGCAACTTGACGAAACATGGCCACTTTCTTGGAATGGACTGTCTTTTCTTGGTCGCTTTACTTCCTTTCGCCATGTAGGCGTTTTTCCTGAACAAGATGCCCATTGGCGCTTTATGGAAGAACAAATTTTAAAAGCCGCACGTCCTATAAAATTATTGAATCTTTTTGGCTATACAGGTGTTGCCTCTTTGATTGGAGCACGAGCGGGTGCAAATGTTACCCATGTTGATGCTTCTAAAAAAGCCATTGCGTGGGCAAAAGCTAATCAGGAAAGAGCAGGATTACCAGATTATTCTATTCGCTGGATTTGCGATGATGCTGTAAAATTTGTCGAGCGAGAACTACGTCGTCAGAAAAGCTATGATATGATTCTTCTTGATCCCCCTGCTTATGGGCGTGGACCCCATGGCGAAGTTTGGCAACTGTTTGATCATTTACCAGCGATGATCACAAATTGTCGTAAACTTCTCTCTGATAAACCGCTCTCTGTTGTCCTTACAGCTTATTCTATTCGTGCTTCCTTCTTTGCACTTCATGCTTTAATGCGCGATACATTTGTAAATCTTGGTGGTACGGTCGAATCAGGAGAACTCATTTTGCGTGAAGAAGTTGCAGGACGCGCCCTTTCTACTTCTCTTTTTAGCCGTTGGACTGCTTAAACATGTGTGGACAAAAAACTGGTAGAGTGAAAGAAATTACCTCTCTTAGCAACCCCATCATAAAAGATCTTAAAGCACTTAGCCAAAAGAAAAACCGTAATCGAGAAGGTCTTTTTATGGCAGAGGGATTGAAATTGATCATTGATGCTTTCAATCTCGGCTGGACGATACAAACGCTTATTTTTTCTAAAAGCGAAATGGGTAATGCTACTATCGAAAATACTGCTGCACGCGCTGTAGCCAATGGTGGTTTTGTTATTAAAGCCTCACAAAAGGTTATGGAATCACTTACTCGACGTGATAATCCACAAACAGTTATTGGTATTTTCAAACAAAAATGGCAACCTCTTGAAATGATAAAAGGACAGGCTAAAGATGTTTACATCGCGCTTGATCGTGTGCGTGATCCTGGAAATCTTGGAACCATTATTCGCACTGCTGATGCTGTCGGTGCTAAAGGTGTTATTTTAATTGGTGAAACAACAGACCCGTTCTCACCGGAAACAGTTCGTGCAACCATGGGATCTATTTTCTCTATACCCCTTTATCGTTTTGATGAAAGCACCTTTTTAAACTGGTCTGCTCACTTTAAAGGTATGATCGTTGGCACGCATCTCAAAGGATCTCTGGATTATCGTAAAATTGATTTGAAAAATGGTCCTATCATCCTTTTAATGGGAAATGAAAAACAAGGGTTATCAGATATTCTGACAAGTCGGTGTGATAAACTTGCGCGTATCCCACAAAGTGGGCGCGCTGACTCGCTTAATCTGGCTATAGCAACAGCTGTTATGCTTTATGAAATTCGTCGCCCTTATTTAACACTGGAACCATGCGAGGAAAAAATATGATCCGTAAATCACTCCCTTTTCTTCTCTTTGGCTTAGCCCTTACAGTAGGACTTGACCAAGCTTTTAAGTACTGGGTTATGCACAATATGCCTTTAGAAACAGAAATCCAGCTTATTCCTTTCGTTTCCCTTTATCATGTGCGTAATTCTGGCATTGCATTTTCGTTTTTGTCTTCCTTTTCTCACTGGGGAATTATTGCCATCACAATCATTGTGATTATCTTTCTTCTATGGTTATGGAAAAATGCTGAATGTAATAAACCCTTTATGCGCTTCGGTCTTATCCTTATTATTGGGGGAGCAATCGGTAACCTTATTGATCGCATTCGCTTTCATCATGTTATTGATTATATATTTTTTCATATTGATGATATTTTTTATTTTGCTGTTTTCAATCTCGCAGATAGTTTTATCACGCTCGGTGTTATTGCCATCCTTATTGAAGAATTGCGCACTTGGATAAAAGCAAAGCGTCATTCCGACCATCCATCTTCTCATTGATGTACTCATTGCTTTAAAAAACAGAGATTTTTAACCGTCATAAGTCTGATTACAAATTGATTTTTCTTGATCCATTCTTGTAGCTAATCATTTTACATATTTTTTTATAAGCTTTTATTTTCTCTTCAATTTTACATTTCCACCATTGATCAATACAAAAGAACTGACTTCAAATAGAAATCAATATTTTTTCTCCATATGTCGTCACCTCACATCATGAGATGAAAATATTTTACAGCATCTAAAGTTCTATTTATTTGCTTAGAACGATTGCTTTTCATATGTTTTTTAATTTTTACAGATATCATTTCTTACAGCACTTTTCTTTAGCTTCGTTAAAAAGTCTCTTTATTTTATTTTTATATATTGTTTAATAAAGAAGATTTTTTCAACTATTTTCAATGGTATATTTTTTAATTAATCCGTTGATTATAAATAATAATTTTCTGTTTTGCGTGTTGAATAAGCGTCCCGAATATCGTAAAATTCTTTCATTTAAAATCTGTTCATGTTGGATGCATTAAAACCATATCTCTTGCACAACACAAGCGGAGTTTATGTATAGGTAAAGTTGCACAAGAAAGGACTAAAAATACTTCTTATAAATCGTCTAAAGTGCCAAGAACTGTCGCAACATTGGAAGCTGATAAATACAACGATGATGCGACGGCTTGCTCTTTCATAAGCATTGGAGGTGTTCAGTGGCTTTTACGCTATACCATTTACAAATGCCATCGCAAAATGAGCTTGGAAATATTGGGAATATCTCTGAAAAAAGTAAGTGTATTGGCAATTCAATAGCTGCTTCGTTCTTTATGCGTAATGCAACGAGTGGATAAATAAAAATGCCCCTTATGAAGTCTCTCACATACAAAGTGTACCGCAACATTAGAGACAAAAAAGAATACAATGGTAGCAGCTTGCATCTTTATTAAGTCAAAATGGTACGTATACAAGAATGATACACTTTTCAGAAAAGATTTTGTATTATACTTTTCATAATCGCTGTCGATAAATGAGACTTTGGAATACTGAAAGTGTTTATTAAATGATTACAGTTATCTCCTAAAATGTTTGCTATCAGTGCTTTTTACAATTTCAATTTCTATCCCTCTTTTCTAAATAAAATATAAAGTTAATATGTTGATTTTTAATAAAAATACAGCTTTATATCGAACTCAAACAGTTTTCAATAGTTGTTTTTCACTGTTTCAAATCCTTTTATTTTTAAATAGAAAAAATCTTTCAAGAATAAAGTAATAGCCCCATAGGCATATGTTTTGTTGTTTCATAGCATAAACCCCATTGTGCACTACCATTTTTATGGTTACGAAAAAGCAAATTGGTATCATTATATTATTTTCCAGCTCTCAATATTGTTATAAGCTTTTGCGCTTAAGAGAAACTCATGAGAGATACCTTTACTCCTTTTTTAAAGCTTTTTATCCACACTCCAATCTCGCTTATGTCGTGCAAGAAAATGATCTTGACTGATTTAATATAAACAGATTTGCCATCAGGAATCTCACTATATTTTGGAGAAGTGTTTAGAATAAAAAATTAATTACTCCTAAAGATATATTAATAACAATTAATATATTGTTATGTATCAATATGTTATATACAAAAAAACAATTAAATCAGGTCTTTTCGCTGGGGAGAGCAAATACAATCTTGAAGATTAAAAATAGCGTGATTTCACACGCTATTCTCTTCATCACCATAAAGATAGATATGTTATAAGTAGGAATTATAGGGTTCCTATGAATAACAAAAAAATTTTCAGTCTCGTCTTTTTATCTTGCAAAAATATGGCAAAAAAACGGAAATATTTTTCATGAAAATGAACCTTTTCCTTACTAATTTGTAAGGTTCTTTGCTTCGATAAATCTCTTGTAATTTTTAAATAAATCTCCATAATAAAGGGGAATATGCTGGAATTCCGTCAGTGATTCTGAAGGGTTTTTGTATTTGCTAATTCAAGACGTATACAAAGCTCGTCTCTGTCATGAGAGACACACTTTTTTAAAAATCAATACTTGGCGGAACATATGCTAAAGGATTTTATATTATGGCTAATTTTAAAAATTTACGTTCAGCGCCTGCCTCTCATGCCGATGCATCAATTGATCAGGGATTGCGCGACTATATGTTGGGTGTCTACAATACAATGGCCATTGGTTTGCTTATTACAGCTGCTGCCGCTTATGTAATTGTATCATTAGCAACGACAACGGATATGAGCCAAGCAGCAGATCAGATCAATAGCAGTGTTTATTTAACATCATTTGGAGTAACATTTTATACATCTCCATTTTCTTATATCGTTATGTTTGCACCACTCGTTGCAGTTTTATTTCTCAGTTTTAAAATTAATACATTAAGCACAAGTGCTGCGCGTAGCCTCTTTTTTGGTTATGCTGCTCTGATCGGCCTTTCATTGTCTTCAATTGTTTTGCGTTATACGACAGAAAGTATTGTACAAACCTTTGTCATTTCCGCTGCAACTTTTGGAGCTCTTTCGCTTTATGGATACACAACAAAGCGTGATCTTACAGCAATTGGTTCATTCTTATTCATTGGACTGATTGGCTTGTTTCTTTCTATGATTGTGAACATTTTTCTTGGATCAAGTGCTTTGCAATTTGCTATCTCCGTTGTTGGTGTTTTTATCTTTGCTGGTTTAACAGCTTACGACACCCAGAACATTAAGTTGATGTATTATGAAGGAGATGAAAGCGATACCAAAGGGCGTAAAGTTATTATGGGCGCGTTAAGTCTTTATCTTGATTTCATTAATATGTTTGTTTTCTTGCTACAATTTCTTGGCTCAAACCGTGATTGATTGCGAAAATCATTCCTTAATGAAAGGACCTTGTTTCTTTTAGAAGCAAGGTTCTTTTGTTTTTAATGGAAGGTTTTATCCTTTGCCTCTTAGGGACTATTCTTTTCACAAAATGACAAAAATACCTTACAAGCAAAAACTCCCTTGGTTTACCGATTTTATCCAACAAAAACTCCACAACTCCCTTTTAAAGGCAATCCATAGCCGCTCTCACCATCAATCAAATATCCTCAACCAAAATAATCATTATGATCTAACCGTTGCTTCTTATAATGTTCATAAATGTGTAGGTGTTGATAAAATTTTTAATCCCACACGGATTGTCCGTGTTATTACTGAATTGCAAGTTGATATTCTTGCTCTTCAAGAAGCAGATAAACGTTTTGGGGAACGCATTGGCTTGATTAATCTTCAGCTGTTAAAAGCTGAAACCGGTTTGATTCCTGTGCCTCTCAATACTATGTCACCTCATGGTCATGGTTGGCATGGGAACGCTCTTTTTGTACGAAAAGGATATATACGTGATATCTTACAAGTCTCTCTTCCTAGTATTGAACCACGCGGAGCTATCATTGTAGAGCTGGAAATGACGGCAGGCCCTCTTCGTATTATTGCAGCTCATTTTGGCTTACTCCGTTATTCTCGTAAACAACAAACAAAAATGCTCCTTACAATTTTGCAAAAACGCTCCCTTATGCCTACACTCCTCATTGGAGATTTTAATGAGTGGCGGATGGGAAAAGGCTCATCTTTAAACCATTTTTATCCTTACTTTGATAGCACACTTGAAGTTGTACCAAGCTTTCCCTCTCTCTTTCCCTTTTTAGCCCTTGATCGCGTTTTTGCCTTTCCTCAGCAATTGGTAACAAATCTTGAAAACCACCTTTCACCACTTGCGCGTATTGCCTCAGATCATTTGCCGATCAAAGCCTATCTTAATCTTGCCAATGCACTGAATATCCTTAAAAATAAATGAAAAAAGTTAATGTGCCTCATCCCAATTTTGAGCCGTCATGACTTTTACTTCAAGGGGTACAGATAAAGATAAAACCGGCATTGTAGCATTTTCCATGACATTTTTAACAACAGCCATGGTTTTTTTACTTTCTTCTTCTGGGACTTCAAAAATCAGTTCATCATGCACTTGCAGCAACATTTTTGCTGACAGATTTTCTTCTTTTAAGGCATCTTCCATCTGTATCATAGCACGGCGAATAATATCAGCCGCAGAACCTTGAATTGGGGCATTGATAGCTGCCCGCTCATTAAGAGAACGAATTCTTACATTCTTTGCTTTTATTTCTGGATAATGAATACGACGTCCAAAAATTGTTTCTACATAACCATTCTCACGCGCAAAGCTTTTGGTCTTTTCCATATAATCTTTAATTCCTGGAAATCTTTCAAAATAAAGTTGAATATAACGACCTGCTTCTTGGCGTGAAATTCCTAATTGATTGGCTAAACCAAAAGCTGAAATACCATAAATAATACCAAAATTAATCGCTTTTGCACGCCGTCGTATATCTGAATGCATTCCCTCTATCGCAACGCCAAACATTTGTGATGCCGTTATAGCGTGGATATCATGTCCTTTAGCAAAAGCTTCTTTTAGGGCTTTTATATCCGCAATATGTGCAAGAATGCGTAGCTCAATCTGACTATAATCAGCAGAAAGCAACACGTGCCCTTTGGGAGCAATAAAAGCTGTTCGAATTTTACGCCCTTCAGCAGTTCGTACTGGAATATTTTGCAAATTTGGCTCTGATGATGATAATCGCCCTGTTGATGTTATTGCTAAAGAATAATTCGTATGAACACGCCCTGTTTTTGGTAAAATATAAGAAGGCAAAGCATCGGTATAGGTAGATTTTAGCTTTGCAAGCTGGCGCCACTCAATAATTTTACGTGGTAAAAGATGACCTTCAGCCGACAACTCTTCTAATGTCTGTGCAGAAGTTGACCATTGTCCGCCCTTGGTCTTAGCGCCTCCAGGCAATCCCATTTTACCAAAAAGGATATCCCCTAATTGCTTTGGCGAAGCAAGATTAAACTTTTCATCAGCTTGTTTGTAAATTTCCTCTTCTAAAATCAAAGCAGCTTGTGCCAATTCTCCTGAAAGACGCAATAAAATCTGACGATCAATAAGAATCCCACGTTCTTCCATTCTTGCAAGAACTTCTACAAGGGGTCGATCAAGGCGTTCATAAATTTTTGTCATACCCCGAGCCACAAGTTGCGGTTTTAACACTTGCCAAAGACGTAGCGTTATATCGGCATCTTCCGCCGCATAAAGGGTTGCTTGTTTTAAATCTACTTGTGCAAAAGAAGTAATTTTTTTTCCGTTATGTGTTAAATCCTTATAGGCAATTGGTTTATGTCCAAGCCAACGTTCAGATAAATCATCCATATTATGGGTTAAAGTTCCAGCATCCAAAACATATGATAAAAGCATGGTGTCATCAAAAGAACGTATCGCAATATCGTATTGCTTCATCACCAACCAATCATATTTTATATTCTGACCAATTTTTAACACGGAAGAATCTTCTAATAGCGGTTTTAAAAGTGCTAAAGCTTTTTGGGTTTCAATTTGCGAGGCAATGCGCCCGCCTCTCAAAAGGTCCTCCTCTCCTTCATCAAAATGTTCAAGAGGTATATAAGCTGCTTTTTCTGGCTGTAATGCAAGTGAAAAACCAACAAGCTTTGCTTGCATCGGATCAAGAGAGGTTGTTTCAGTATCAAAAGCAAAAAAACCCTGTTCTTGTGCTTGTGATAACCACTCTTTTAAAACTTCCTCATCAAGAATTGTCGTATAAGCATCTCTTGTAATTTTTTGTGTCAGTGCTTGATCTCTACGTTTTTGTGCAAAAACTTGTGGAGAATTTTCAGAAAAATTATGAAGAGATGCTTTCTCAATATTTTTGATATCAGAATCATGCCCATAATTCTGTTTTTCCCATTCAACATCTACATCAAGTGCACCAATAACAGCTGCATCGCATGTCGTCACTTCTGCAACGCGACGCGTTAATGTTGAAAATTCCATTGCTTTCAAAAAAGCAATTAAGCGTGGTCCATCTTGTGGCTCCAAAATAAAATCATCTAAATCATTGTCTATAGGAACATCTGTTTTAAGCCTAACAAGCTCACGAGAAATTTTAACCTGTTCACTATAAGCTTGTATGTTTTCACGCCGCTTTGTTTGTTTAATTTCGGTCACACGTTGCAACAAAAGATCCAGAGAACCAAATTGATTTAACAATTGAGCGGCAGTTTTTGGTCCAATGCCTGGAATACCTGGAACGTTATCTGTCGAATCTCCAATTAACGCTTGTAAATCGATCATCTTTTCAGGGGCAACACCCCATTTTTCTATAACTTCTGAAATACCTATATGCTTATCTTTCATTCCATCATACAAGGATACATGCTTATTGACGAGTTGCATAAGATCCTTATCAGAAGAGATAATCGTTGTTTTTGCACCAACCTTTGTTGCCAATTGTGCATAGGTCGCTATTAAATCATCCGCTTCAAAGCCTTCCTTTTCAATACAAGGCAAATTAAAAGCCTTTGTTGCTTGGCGTATCAACGCGAATTGAGGAATTAAATCTTCCGGAGGCTCAATACGATTCGCTTTATATTGAGGATAAATTTGTTTCCGAAAAGTATCCGATGAATAATCAAAAATAACCGCAAAATGTGTTGGAACAATACCTTTCTCTGTGTTACGAGCGTCACAAAGTAATTTCCATAACATATTACAAAAACCAGCTACTGCTCCTACAGGAAGTCCATCCTTTTTACGTTTTAAAGACGGTAAAGCATAGTAAGCGCGAAAAATATAGCTTGATCCATCAACCAACAAAAGATGATCTGTTGCCTTCATGACAATTTTATTTCTCCATTTCAGCTAAAAAAATACATTACCTCTATATGTTTTTTTCACTTTTATTTTAATTTTTTATTTTGCCTATAAAAAGACATTTTTTTTTTCTATAGGATGTAAGGTCGTTATGCTTTAATATTACGTACTTAGAGCTTTTCTTTGCTGTTACAGGATTAATGGCTTTCATTTTGCTCCTCCTATGATAGCTGAGGTACGATGTAGCGACAAAGTCGTTGTGGTGTTCCCCTCCCCACAACGACTATTTTTTGGTATTTATATATTTCATTCTTGAGTAACTTTTTTAAAGAAAAGATAAGGATGTTATTCATGAATTTTAAAGTTATTCCACAGAGCTTTTTCACCCATTTTATTGACGAAATCAGCGTGTAACCTTTTTTCTTGTGCACTCAATCTTGAAGGTAAAGTCTGTGGACGAAATTTAACCGTATAAGGCGTATTTTTATCATTTTGGGTATTTTTATCAACACTCCTTTTGTTATCAAAACCCAATATGCCCTGCTTTCCACCAATAAGTTCAATATAAACATCGGCCAAAATCTCTGCATCAAGCAAAGCACCATGAAGAACACGATGGCTGTTATCAATTCCAAAACGTTTGCATAAAATATCAAGAGAATTGGGGCCCATAGGAAATTTACGCCGTGCCATCGCTAATGTATCAAGAATATTATCAACACTGATAAGCGGCTTATTGACGCGTTTTAACTCTGAATTAATAAAACCTATATCAAAACTCGCATTGTGTGCAATCATGGTCGCACCTTTGATAAACTCTAAAAATTCATCAACAATATCACTAAAAGTTTTCTCGTTTTTTAAGCGTTCATTGGTTAATCCGTGAATTGCTACAACTTCATCAGGAATAATAACACCTTCAGGGTTTAAATAAACATGAAACTGGCGCCCAGTAAGATAACGATCAACCATTTCTACACAACCAATTTCGATTATGCGATCTTTCTCTTTATCTAAACCTGTTGTCTCCGTATCAAAAATAATTTCCCGCATAACTTCAATTCTTTAGCAAATTTTTTATTACGTCAAAAACCTGTTGACGTGTATTCTCTAAATCTTTCCCTGTATCAATAATAAAATCAGCACGTTCTCGTTTTTTTTCATCTGGCATTTGTTGAGCATTGATAAAGGCAAATTTTTTTTCATTCATACCTTGGCGAATCATTACACGTTCTTTTTGTATTTCTGGTGGAGCAGAAACAACAATAACGCTATCTACACGGCTTTCACCATTTTTTTCAAATAAAAGTGGAATATCAAGAATAACTAACTTTTCCCCCTGGTGGCGCGCTTTATGAATAAATTCTTTTTCCTTTGCTTGTACTAGAGGGTGAATTATTTTTTCTAATGTTTGTAATTTTTCCTTATCATCAATCAAAATTTTAGAAAGTTTAAAACGATTAACTTCACTATTTTCAACAACATCAGGAAAAATATGCTCTATGCGTGACAAAGCTGGTTCACTTTTATAAAGCTGTTGTACCACCTCATCAGCACTAAAAACAGAAATACCTGCTTGTCTGAAAAAATCAGCAACGGTTGATTTTCCCATAGCAATTGATCCCGTCAATCCTACGATCTTCATTTTTTTTCTTCACTCATATCCTCTAAAACAGCTGTCCGTAACGCTTTTGTTACCTGTGGTCTTATTCCAAACCACCGTTCAAAACCTATAACAGCTTGATGTAGAAGCATACCAAACCCATCAACAGTCTTTAGACCACAAGCTTTTGCCTGTTGTAAAAAAGGGGTTATTAATGGTGTATAAACAATGTCTGTTACTAATGCTATTTTTTTTGCCTTATGAAAATCACAAAAGAAAGAATCGCTTTTTTCTTCTTCTTTTTTTATGCCAATGGAAGTTGTATTAACAATCAAATCAGCTTGATGAAGTATTTCATGGATTTTACCCCAATCGTAGACTTTGATGTTTTTTCCAAAATGTTGTGCTAAATTATCAGCGCGTTGTTTTGTACGATTAACTAAATAAATCTGTTCAAATCCCCTCTTTTTTAAAGCATATAGGATAGCGCGTGCAGCGCCACCTGCCCCAAAAACAAGAGCTGTTTCCCCTCCCCAATCAGATGCAAAGTCATCAAGATTAGCACTAAAACCGTAGGCATCACTATTTGTGGCACAAAGTTTATCTCCTTCATACCAAAGTGTATTAGCAGCCCCAATCATTGTTGCTCTCTCATCTTTATAATCTGCTAAACGAAAGGCTTCTTGTTTATGAGGCAGAGTAACATTTCCTCCACAAAATCCCATTTTTTGTAAAGAAATAATAAAATGATTGAATTTTTCAGAGGTTACTTCCTGTGCAATATATTCCCCTTGTAAATCATATTGTTTAATCCAAAAATTATGAATTCTTGGCGATTTTGAATGATGAATAGGAAAACCAACAACAAAAGCACGAGGATAATTTGTTTTCTCTATTTTTAAGTTAACCATCAACAACTCCAAAATGACGCAATTTTACGAGTAGGGGCAGCAAAGGTAAACCAACAATGGTAAAAAAATCTCCATCAATCTTTTCAAAAAGATTGATCCCTTCCCCTTCAATTTGATATACTCCCACACTGTTTAAAACATCTTCTCCTACGCGCGCTAAATAACGTTCAATAAATTTTTCTGAGAGTAAACGTACAGACATATGTGCACTAAAAGCTTCAACCCAAATTTTTTGACCATTTTTAAATAAAGCTACCGAACTATGAAGAGAATGCGTTTTTCCTGATAATTCACATAAACGTTGATGTGCTTCTTTCATATTTGCTGCTTTATGAAAAACCTTACCTTCCAAATCAAGTACTTGATCACAACCAATAACGAAAGAATCAGGAAAACAATCTGAAACATTCTTTGCTTTTGCACTGGCAAGAAAACAGCTGAGTTCTTTAGGTGTTTTTTCTTTTGCTTTTTTTTCTACTTCTCTTTCATCAAAAGAAGCTCCTTCAATGAAAAAATTTAAACCTGCTTTTTTCAATAATTGTGCACGATAAGAACTAAGAGATGCTAATATTAATGTCTCTGGATTCATAAAAATTTTTTCTCATTTTCCTTCACGAAATCGTGATAAAAGTTCAAATATTGCAGCAGCAGTTTCTTCAATAGAGCGCCTTGTAACATCAATAATAGGCCAACCAAAACGTTCACAAATGCGTTTTGCATAAATTAATTCTTCAGCTATGTTGATACAATTCGTATAATTGTCAAAAGCAAAACCTTCTCCCAAATCGCGATTTTGGCGAATATGTGAGATTCTTTCAGCTGAAGCAATTAAACCAATAATCAAAGAATTTTTTGCCTCTAAAAGGGATTCTGGCAAATCAATATTAGGAATAAGGGGGACATTGGCTGTTTTGATTCCGCGATTTGCTAAATAGATACTTGTTGGTGTTTTGGATGTCCTTGAAATTCCTACAAGAATTACATCCGCTTCAGATAAGCTATTGTAAGACTGTCCGTCGTCATGCTCTATTGTAAAATCCAATGCCTCAATACGACGAAAATAATCTGCATTAAGATCATGTTGTGCGCTCGCACGTAAATGGGTTGGTATTCCAAGGTAAGATTGAAAAGTATTTAAAACAGGTTGTAATATATCAATACAAGAAACTTTTATTTTTTCGCATCTTTTTTGAAGAAAAAGTTTAAGTTCTTCATCAATCATTGTGTAAAGAACAATACCTGGCTCTTGTTGTATCTCATCAAAAGCTTTTTGTAACTGTATTTCATTACGAATCATCGGATAGATATGTTCTGTTGCCTGATACATTGTATACTGTGATGCTACAGCTCTTCCAACAGAAATTAACGTTTCCCCCGTTGCATCAGAAAGCATGTGTAAATGAAAGGATTTTTTTTCTTTTGTCACAAAAATTTTAACTCCTTGTTAAGATATGTGTATATATCTTTAACATTTTTTATGAAACTAAAATTTAGGAAAATTTTTTCATTATTATGCACAAATCAATTCCTTGTGATAACGTAAGGCATTTTATAAAAAGAAAGAGAGGATAATGCCTCTAAGATGGTGTTATTTTTATTCTTTTTATCCCATCTTTTGTGGATAAAATTGAGGATAAATGAAGGATAAAAAATAATTCACACTAAACACAGTTAAAAATAAAAAGAATTCCTTCTTTAAATATAAATTTATTAATAAAAAGTTTTGGAAAAAATAATTTTTAATACTATTTAAATTTTATATTATTTACATAATTACTTAATATTATATGAATAAATTTCATATAATTCGTACTTGCAGATTGAAAAAATTGAGTGTAGAGTATTATTTTTTCTAAGAATATTTCATTCCATCAAACCTCCATGAATTGTTTAGAGTAATTCTCTCCTTAATTAGAAGAGCGTATTTCATGCAAAAAATGAAACTACAAGAACTTAAAAGCAAAAATCCTGTTGAACTTGTTTCTTTTGCTGAAACATTAGAAGTTGAAAATGCCTCCCTTATGCGCAAACAAGAATTAATGTTTGCAATTTTGAAAAAACTTGCTCTACAAGATGTAGAAATTATAGGAGAAGGCGTTGTTGAAGTTTTACAAGATGGGTTTGGATTTTTGCGATCTGCTGATGCTAACTATCTTCCTGGACCTGATGATATCTATCTTTCACCTTCACAAATTCAATCTTTTTCTTTAAAAACAGGTGATACTATTGAAGGTCCTATACGGAGTCCAAAAGATGGAGAGCGTTATTTTGCTCTTCTTAAAATTAATACGATTAATTTTGAAAAACCTGAAAAGATTCGCTACAAAATTCACTTTGATAATCTTACACCTCTTTATTCAAATGAACGTTTTCAGATGGAAATACAAGATCCTACAGAAAAGGATATGTCGTCGCGTGTGATTGATTTAATATCTCCATTGGGAAAAGGACAAAGAGGGTTAATTGTTGCACCACCTCGGACAGGAAAAACAGTTTTACTTCAAAATATTGCTCATTCTATTACCACTAACCATCCTGAATGTTATCTTATCGTTCTTTTGATTGATGAACGACCAGAAGAAGTTACTGATATGCAGCGTTCAGTAAAAGGAGAAGTCGTTTCTTCTACTTTCGATGAACCAGCAATACGTCACGTACAAGTGGCAGAAATGGTTATTGAAAAAGCCAAACGTCTCGTTGAATATGGACGCGATGTTGTTATTCTTCTCGATTCTATTACACGTCTTGGGCGTGCATATAATACCGTTGTTCCTTCTTCAGGGAAAGTTTTGACAGGGGGGGTTGATGCAAATGCTTTGCAGCGTCCAAAGCGTTTTTTTGGGGCTGCACGTAATATTGAGGAAGGTGGCTCTTTAACTATTATTGCAACGGCTTTGATTGATACAGGTAGCCGTATGGATGAGGTTATTTTTGAAGAATTTAAAGGAACAGGTAATTCTGAAATTGTTCTTGACCGAAAAGTTGCTGATAAGCGTATCTTTCCTGCTATGGATATTTTAAAGTCAGGAACGCGTAAGGAAGAGCTTTTGGTTGCACGACAAGACTTACATAAAATTTTTGTTCTTCGTCGTATTTTAGCACCTATGAATGTAACAGATGCAATTGAGTTTTTGATTGATAAATTAAAGCAAACAAAAAACAATAGTGAATTTTTTGATTCAATGAATACGTAGAGTCATTAAAGTTTTTATTAGGATAGAACCTGTGGATACAATCTTTGCTGTTTCGAGTGGATTGTTACCTTCAGGGGTTGCAGTCATTCGGCTTTCAGGTCCTCATGTTGTGCATATCGTTAAAACATTTTGTGGTTGTTTGCCTAAAGCACGCTTTATGCATTATGGAAATCTTATCGCTCGTGATGGCAGTTTTTTAGATTCTGCTTTGACTGTTTTTTTTCCTGCTCCTCATAGTTTTACGGGAGAGGATTGTGCAGAATTTCATTTACATGGTGGAAAAGCGGTTGTTAATCGTTTTCTTGATGAATTGTCGACATTTTCCGGATGCCGTATTGCAGAGGCAGGTGAATTTTCGCGTCGTGCATTTATGGAAGGAAAATTAGATCTTGTTCAAGCAGAAGGTCTTGCTGATTTAATAGAAGCAGAAACAGAAAGTCAACGGCGTCTGGCTGTTATGGAAGCAAGTGGACATTTAACAATAATTTATCGTGATTGGCGCCAAAAGCTTATGAAGGCACGTGCTTTTATTGAAGCAGAACTTGATTTTTCTGATGAAGCAGATATTCCCAACGCAATATCTGATAAAATTTGGAAAGATGTGGAAGATCTTTGTATTTCTCTTCGAGAACATATTCGTGAAGGAGAGCGTGCAAGTATTTTACGGGATGGATTAAAAATTGTTATTGCGGGGGCTCCAAATTCTGGGAAATCAAGTATTATGAATCGTCTTGTAGGAAGATCTGTTTCTATTGTAACGGAAGAAGCAGGAACGACTCGTGATGCTTTAGAAATGAGACTTATTCTTGGTGGTTTACCTATTTTTTTAACGGATACTGCTGGTTTTAGAAAAACAGAAAATAAAATAGAACAATTAGGAATAGAAGTTGCTAAACAGCATGTTAAAGAAGCTGATTTGGTTATTTTAGTTTATGATATAGGAAATCCTAAACAAGTTGATTTACCAGAAACGTCGGCTGAAATATGGCGTGTTGGTAATAAACTTGATCTTTGTGAAAAAAATGATCAATGTTGGTTTATACAATTTTCTGCATTAACAGGTTTAAATTTTGATTATTTTATCAAACAACTTGAAGATTTTTGTCATCGTCGTGCTTCTGAAGTTGGAAATCTTGTTCCGGCGCGTAAAAGGCAACTTCAATTATTAAAAGAAGCTGTTAAAGAGATTGAATTTTCTCTTGATTATTATTCTCTTGATCTTAGTTTACGTGCAGAACATCTCCGCCGTGCAAGTGATTTTCTTGGAAGAATTACGGGAGATATTGATGTTGAGGATTTGCTTGATATTATTTTTTCAGAATTTTGTGTTGGTAAATAATGATTCACGTGAAACATTGATTATTTCATAGACAGATTATAAGGATTATGTAATTTATATTCTGTTTCACGTGAAACTTTGGAATATTCTTTATGGAATAAATTAAATGCAATCATATGATGTTGTTATTGTTGGTGGTGGTCATGCGGGCTGTGAGGCAGCTTCAGCTTCAGCGCGTGTAGGAGCAAAAACAGCGCTTGTGACACATAAAATAGCAGCACTTGGAACGATGTCATGTAATCCTGCTATTGGTGGTCTTGGAAAAGGTCATCTGGTTCGTGAAATAGATGCGTTAGATGGTCTTATGGGAAGAGCAGCAGATGCTGCTGGAATTCAGTTTAGACTCCTTAATCGACGTAAGGGACCAGCAGTAAGAGGTCCACGAACACAAGCGGATAGACAACTCTATAAAGAAGCTATTCAAAAACTCTTAAAAGAACAAGAAAATCTTACGCTCATTGAAGATGAAGTTATCGATTTGGTTGTTAAAGATCATTATGTATCAGGTGTTGTTTTAAAAAAACAAGAAACAATTTTTTCTGGTGCTGTTGTTTTAACAACAGGGACATTTTTAAATGGTTTTATTCATATTGGTGATAAAACATGGGCTGCTGGCCGTATGGGAGATCCCGCAAGTGTGCAACTTGCTGGACGTTTAAAAAATTATCATGTCAAACTTGGACGACTAAAAACTGGAACCCCTGCTCGTTTGAGTAAAAAAACAATAGATTGGGATCGTCTTTCAAAACAACAAGCAGATGAAGATCTTATTCCTTTTTCTCTTTTAACAGATAAAATTGAACAGCCACAAATTGAATGTGCAATAACACGTACAAATGCGCAAACACATCAAATTATTCGTGATAATATTCATCGTTCTGCTTTATATTCTGGAAATATTGAAGGATTAGGACCTCGTTATTGTCCTTCAGTTGAAGATAAAATTGTAAAATTTGGAGAACGTGACGGACATCAGATTTTTCTAGAACCTGAGGGATTAAATGATGATACGGTTTATCCAAATGGTCTTTCTACGTCTCTTCCTGAAGATATACAAATTTCCCTATTAAAAACCATTGAAGGATTGGAAAATGCGACAGTTTTACAACCTGGTTATGCAATTGAGTATGATTTTGTTAATCCACAACAATTGACAAGAAATTTAGAATTACGCTCTTTACCAGGATTGTTTTTGGCGGGACAAATTAATGGTACAACAGGATATGAAGAAGCAGCAGCACAGGGACTTTTAGCTGGACTGAATGCGGCACGTAAAGTAGGTAGATTAGATGAAATATTTATAAGTCGTTCTACGGCTTATATTGGTGTTATGGTTGATGATTTGGTTTCACGTGGGGTTTGTGAACCTTATAGAATGTTTACCTCACGTGCTGAATTTCGTTTGTCTTTACGATCTGATAATGCTGATACGCGTTTAACACCTTTGGCACAAGAATGGGGTATTGTCAGTAAAATACGTTGGGACTGTTATCAGAAAAAACAACAACGTCTTGATCAAGCACGATCAATATGCCAGAATCTTTTTTTAACACCTAATGAAGCTTTTGCTCATGGATTACACGTTAACCATGATGGAATTCGACGTTCGGCCTATGATTTTCTTGCTTATCCTCATATGACTTTAGAGCGTCTGTCACATTTTTGGCCGCAATTACGAACAATTGATTCTAAAACGGTAGAATCTTTAGAAATTGAAGCACAATATGCGGTTTATTTAGATAAACAAGCACAAGATATTGCTTCTCTTCAGAGAGATGAACGTTTAGAGATTCCTTCATCTCTTGATGTTCAATCAATTTCAGGTCTTTCAAATGAGCTTAAATCAAAAATTCAAGAAGTATCGCCTCGTTCAATTGCTGATGCGCAAAAAATTGATGGCATGACACCCGCTGCATTATCGCTTATTATTACATATATTCAACGTCAACGACGTGAAAAGGCGAAAACAGCTTAATGAATTTTTCTACAGAAAAAAAATATCAACAACTATTAAATATTGTTCCTTCTGTTTCACGTGAAACGATGGAAAATTTAATGCAGTTTGAGTCTTTAATACTTCAATGGAATGCGCATATTAATTTGATATCTGCTGCAACAATACCAGATCTATGGACACGGCATATTTTAGATTCAGCACAAATTTTTCCTTTGTATAGCCATTCTTTACAGTGGTGTGATTTAGGATCAGGGGGAGGTTTTCCCGCAATTGTGATTGCTATTTTTCTGAAAGAAAAAAAAACAGGGCATATTAACCTTGTTGAAAGTAATGGAAAAAAAGTCGCTTTTTTGCGAACAGTTATTGCTCAACTTAACCTTCCAGCAACAGTCTATCACGCTAGAATTGAAGATGTCTATCAAAAAATTTCCATATCCGATGTTATAACGGCACGGGGATTAGCGCCGCTCAATGAACTTTTACAGCTTATTTTTCCTTTATTAACAGAAAAAACAATCGCTCTTTTGCAAAAAGGTCGGGATTACGCTACAGAAATAAAAAATGCCTCTGCCAATTGGCACTTTGATCTGTTAAAACATAAAAGTAAAGTTGATGAAAATTCTGTTATTTTAGAAATTTCTCATATTCGATCATATAGAGGGTAAAGCAAAATGAGCGAAACACGAATTATCGCTATTGCAAACCAAAAGGGTGGAGTCGGAAAAACAACCACAGCAATTAATCTTGCAACAGCTTTAGCAGCCATTGGTGAGAATGTCCTTATTATGGATGTTGATCCACAAGGTAATGCAAGTACAGGCTTGGGAATTGATCGTAATAGTCGTCCTTTGTCGTCTTATGATGTTCTGGTTTCAGGCATTTCAATTACACAAGCGGCTTTAAAAACAGCAGTACCCAATCTTCATATCGTTCCTTCTACACTCGATCTTTTAGGTGTGGAAATGGAAATTTCTTCATCAAAAGATCGTATACAACGTTTACGTAAAGCTCTCTATGATGATCCGGAAATGGAAAAAAAATTCAATTATATTTTAATTGATTGTCCACCATCACTTAATCTTCTTACACTTAATGCTATGGGGGCTGCAGATTCTGTTTTGGTGCCTATGCAATGTGAATTTTTAGCACTTGAAGGTTTAAGCCAATTGCTTGAAACAGTAAAACAAGTGCGCTCTGTTCTTAATCCAACTTTAGAAATTCAAGGTATTGTTCTAACAATGTATGATGGACGGAATAATCTTTCAAATCAAGTTGTTGAAGATGTACGCTCTTTTATGGGAGATAAAGTGTATCGTACTGTTATTCCACGAAATGTAAGAGTATCAGAAGCACCCTCTTTTGGTAAACCTGTATTGCTTTATGATCTCAAATGTGCTGGAAGCCAAGCTTATTTGCGTCTAGCATCAGAAGTGATTCAACGTGAAAAACAAGCACGCGCTGCTGCTTAGAAATATGAAAAAATAATCTAAAAATTTAAAGAGAAAAATTATGAATGATGATCTCTCAAAAAAAAGACTAGGACGTGGATTAGCAGCATTAATTGGAGATATCAATTTAAACAACAATATTGCACGTTCATCAAGCTTTGATAAATTAAATGAATCCGGTAACATTTCTGAACGTTTCGTATCCATTGAAGCTATTTCATGTAATCCTCACAATCCGCGGCGTCATTTTACTGAAACAGAGCTTGATAATTTGGCACAATCAATTCGTCAGCATGGTGTGGTTCAACCGGTTATTGTAAGGCCTTTAAGAGATCATCCTCATCGGTTTGAATTGATTGCGGGTGAACGGCGTTGGCGTGCAGCACAACGTGCAAATTTAAATCAATTACCCGTTATTATTCGTGATGTGGACGATAAAACCGCTTTGGAATTGGCTATTATTGAAAATATTCAGCGGGCTGATCTTAATCCTATCGAAGAAGCAAAAGGATATGAGATGCTCTTGAATGAACATGATTATACACAAGTGGATTTAGCACAAGTTATTGGAAAAAGTCGTAGTCATGTTGCAAATACGCTTCGTTTATTAAAACTTCCAGAAAAAGTACAACAATTTTTAACGGATGGACAACTTTCGGCAGGTCATGCACGGTGTCTTATAACTGTTGATAATCCACAAGATTTAGCTGAAAAAATTATCCGTGAAGGACTTTCTGTTCGTCAAACAGAAATACTTGCATATGAACAGGCAAATCCTAAAACTAAAAAACGTACGACTATGAAGAAAGATGCAGAAACAAAATCTTTAGAAAAATTACTTGCAGATGTGATCGGGATGAAAGTCATTATTCGTCATGGTAAAAAAGGTGGAGATTTAAAAATACGCTATTCTTCATTAGAACAATTAGATGAAATTTGCCGGCGTTTACAAAGTTAACTAATTGTTATAAAAATAAATTTCTTAACAATGACCTTTTAAAATTTTGATCATTCTATACATATGATTTTTAGCAAATTCTATATTTCTTGAGGATATAGCGTTTTTTACATAAGGAGAATTCTCTTCATTTGTCAGCACAATCAATGTTGCTTGAAGTGTTAGATGAGCAACAACAAAATCTTTTGGTGTGAGATTATTCTCTCTTAAAATATTTACAAGTTCTCGCTTACTAGAAATATAAGTGATATATTCTTCAATATGATCATCATCAGTGATAGGATTGTTCTTTGTGTTTTCTTTTTGTGTTTCTGGAGGCAAATTTTTACATTCTTTTTCAATTTTCTCCAGCTTTACAAGAAAATCCTCTGTCAAGAGATAATTTGCAATAAGAGCTGATGTAAAAGAATGCTTATCTGTCTCTTGTTTTTGTTCTTGAGCATATGATACAAAAGAGGAAAGGAAGAGGAAGCACAATGCAAGTTTAAACATGACTAAAAATTTTCTTTTCTTTTGTGAATTTTAATAAAAAATTTCTGTTTGTTGCTCTTTGTTTTTATAAAAATCATTTGTAGGCATAATAAGAATATAAGTTAATTATTCGGAATGGTGAAAATATGATAATTTTTTAATAGAGACATATCTCTAACGAAGAATAGAACATCATTGGATCACTAATTCACATACTTGTTTTAAAAGACATCTTTCAATACTCTGAAATCCATTTCGAGATGATGTTCGTGAAATGGTACAACTAAAGCTCCATGAATATATAAAATTACAGAGCAGAACTTCTCTATCTTTATGGCTTATGAAAAAGCAAGCCGCATCATCACACATTCCACCAGTTTTCAATGTGCGACGAAGTTCTTGATATTTAAGATGATTCATAAAAGGTATTTTTATTGTAGAGTTTCACTCCACGCGGCTTTCCCTGCTTGTAACATGCAAGAAGATGATTTTGATTGATTCAACAGAAGAGAGATTTGTTATCAGAGAATCTTACGATATTCGTACTCACTATTCAACATTAAAACAGTAAATTATCATTTAAAATCAACATATTGACTAATTATAGTAATGGGATAACAACTCTCAATGTATCATAATTGATTAGTTTCTCAAAATAAGCTCTTTACAGCTCCCTGAAAGATTCGTTATTTTGTAAAAGTATTTTTTAATAAATTCAAAATTGTTTAGAGATATAATGTCCCTTATCAGGTGAAAATTTCTTTTCGGGTGCAAATACAAAAATCATTGATATCCCTTTAAATGTTAGAGCTCCAGCAGCGAAATCTTTAGGTGTGAGATCATTTTCTTTTAAAATATTCATGAATTTTAATTTACTAGAAATATGGACAGTGTAATTTTCAATGTTAGAGAGAATATAAGAATGATAAGTGATAGGATCATTTTTTGTTTCTGGAAGAAAATTTTTGCATTCTTTTTAAGTTTTAATTTTTCTAAACTTTAAAAGAAAAATTTATGTTAAGAAATAATTGCCGATAGCAGGTGATATAAAAAAGAATCATCAGTGTTTTATTTTTTGAGCATATGATGCAAAAAGAAAAAAGCACAATGCAAATCTTAAAAATCTGAACATGACTAAAAATTATCTTTTCTTTTTCGGATTTCAGCAAAAACTTCTTCATCTGTAGAATCTTTCATTGAAAGATTTTTTCTGATTGTTTGGTCATCCCAACGAAGAAAGGGGTTTGTTTCTTTTTCTTGCTCTAAAGTAACAGGGAGAGTTGCGGTGTTTTTTGCACGTAATAAAAAAACTTCTTCTGCTCTTCGTTGAAGTTTTTGATTATGTGGGTCAAGTGTCAATGCAAAAAGAGCATTATTTTTTGTGTACTCGTGTCCACAATAGAGAAGTGTTTCATTGGGGAGTTCACGAAGTTTTTTTAAAGAATTCAGCATTTGTGTGGTTGTTCCTTCAAAAAGACGTCCACAACCAAGTGAAAAAAGCGTATCTCCAGCAAAGAGTAATTTTTTTTCAGGAAAATAGTAGGATAGAGCTCCCAGCGTATGGCCAGGTGTTGAAAGAGCTAAAAGCGTGTGAGAACCAAAGAAAAGTTTTTCATCAGGTTTAAGTGTTTGATAAATATGATGAATTTTTTCTTTTTCTGCTTCTGGTCCGATAACCATAGCGTTGTACACTTGTTTTAATTCTGCTACTGCTTCTACATGATCGTGATGATGGTGAGTCACAAAAACAGTGTTAAGTGTCCAATTACGATGTTTTAAAGCATTATGAATTGCTTTACTTTCAGGAGCATCTATTGCGGCTGTCATGCCGCTTTTTTCGTCATGAATGAGTACACCAAAATTATCTTCTCGACAGATAAATTGTTCAATCAGCATGTCTTTTTTCCATGAACAGTATGCAACGATGAAACTGAAAAGTAATTTATGATTATAGGTACATTTTGTTTAAGAATCAGATTTGTCCTCTTCTGTAAAAAGCCCTTGTGAGTGCTTTATAATGATGGGCATTTGGGTAAGCATGAAAAGGACTGTTATAGGCATCACGCCAAAAACTTTGAAATTCGTCCAAAAATTATCGCTAAAATTGCGCCAAATAATTTCATTCAAAAGGGCAAGAAAAACGAAAAAAAATGCCCAACGATAGGTGAGTTTTTGCCAGCCTAAATCATCAAGTTTTAAGGTAGAATCAAGGGCGTAACGTAAAAGTGGCTTTTTAAAAAACATCCCACCAAACAATATAAAAGCAAAAAAGCTGTTAATGATAGTTGGTTTCATCTTTATGAAAGTTTCATTATGAAGCCAGAGCGTTAGAAAGCCAAAAATGAGAACAAATATTCCCGAAATGAGAGGCATAATGGGAATTTGTTTTGCAAGGATCCACGATAAGCTTAGAGAAATAATAATTGCTACCATAAAAATAGCTGTTGCAGGGAAAATAGGTTTACTAAAATTTTGAAAAAATCCAATGTTTTTTATCAACCATTCTCCTTTATAATTAGCAAAAAAGAAAGCAACCAATGGTCCCATTTCTAAGAGGAACTTAAATGTTGGTGAGAGAGGTGTTTTCTTATTATCATTCATATTTTTCTCAGAATTATTGTATGAATTAGGGTTAGATAAAGGCTGTTTCATGTATGTTTTCCTACTATAGTTTCGGCAAAGTCAGAAGCAGAAAATGGTTGAAGGTCTTCAATATTCTCTCCTACACCGATAAAATAAATGGGTAATTTATATTTTGCTGCGATAGCAACAAGAATTCCTCCTTGTGCAGTTCCATCTAGCTTTGTCATGACTAAACCATTAACACCAGCAATATCACGGAAAATATCCACTTGGCTGAGTGCATTTTGTCCGGTCGTTGCATCAAGCGTTTGAAGGATTGTATGGGGAGCTTGGGGGGCGTGTTTTTTTAAAACACGAATAATTTTTGCCAACTCATCCATCAATTCAGATTTATTTTGTAAACGCCCTGCTGTATCAATAATTAATACATCACTGTTTTCTTTTTTTGCTTTCTCAAAAGCATCAAAGGCTAAGCTTGCGGAATCGGCACCCAATTTTGTTGAAATGACAGGAGAATCGGTACGTTTACCCCAAATATGTAATTGTTCAATCGCTGCGGCTCGGAAAGTGTCACCAGCAGCAAGCATAACTTTTAGTCCCCCTTCAGTTAATTTGGCGGCAAGTTTTCCAATCGTTGTAGTTTTTCCAGTGCCATTTACACCGACTAGTAAAATAACATGAGGCTTATGATTGAGATCAAGTTCTAACGGTATTGCTACAGGTTCCAGAATTTTTTTTATCTCATCAGCAACGATCGTATGAATATCATCTGGGGAGAGATCTTTTTCATAACGACTGGAAGCTAAAGTATTCGTGATGTGTGTTGCTGTTTCTACACCGAGGTCAGCTTGAATAAGAATATCTTCGAATTCTTGTAATGTCTCTTCATCAAGTTTTCTTTTAACAAAGAGGTCGCCAATTGAACCGCTTAGACGTTGTGAAGAAAGGGCTAGACCTTTTTTAAGACGTCCAAACCATGCTGTTTTTTTTTGTTCAACGGACGGTTCAGATAAAACTTCTTCATTCTTTTTTTCATGGATGGTATTTGTGACAATAATTTTTCCAGAAAGGGGAATTTTGTCAGAAAGAGAGGCTTTATCAGAATGCGACTCTAAAGATTGCGACTTTTCATCACATTCTACAGATCTTAACTTTTGATTTTCTTCTTGTTCTGCATTTGTAGAGATGTGACAGTTTTTTATCCTTTCATTTTTTTCTATTATATCGCTTTTATCAGGAATAGAAATTTGTTCCATTTCCTTCTCTTTAGATTTGTTAAAAGAGAATATTTTTTTTATAAAAGATTTCGTCATAAGAGTTTTCCTGCTCAAGCAGCGTTTAATTTTGGAAGGACAGCAATTAATTTATCGTCATCATGGCCAATAATAAGGGCTTGAACAATTGTTCCTGCTTTTGCACCTTTAATTTGTACAAGAGTATAATCTTCTGTTCGTCCAATTTCATCTTTTTCAACGAGAATTGTTTGTTGACTGTTTTGTAAATAAGTAAGATGTTTTAGGTAAGCTTCTTCACCTGCTTTACGCAATCTCTCAGCACGCATCTTAACTATTTTACGGTTGACTTGTGGCATTCGTGCGGCAGGTGTTCCTTCTCTTGGACTAAAGGGAAAAACATGAAGGTGGGTTAAATGACAATCTTTGATCAAAGAAAGACTGTTTTGAAACATCTCTTCTGTTTCCGTAGGAAAACCCGCAATTAAATCGGCACCGTAAACCATTGTAGGACGTTTGGCCCGCAATTCTTGGCAAAATTGAATGGCATGTTCACGCAAATGTCGCCGTTTCATCCGTTTTAAAATCATATTATCACCTGCTTGCAAGGATAAATGTAGATGAGGCATAATTCTTTTTTCATAGGCTAAAAGATTTATGAGTTCTTCGTCTGTTTCAATAGAGTCAATAGATGAAAGACGTAATCGAGGCAAATCAGGAACATGATGCAAAATGGCTGAGGTTAATTTTCCTAGAGTCGCTTTTCCAGGAAGATCGTGACCATAACTTGTAAGGTCAACACCTGTAAGAACCACTTCTTGAATCCCCTCGTCTGTCAATTTTCTAATTTGCTCTATAACAGCCCCCATGGGAACTGAACGAGATGGCCCACGTCCATAAGGAATAATGCAAAATGTACAACGATGATCGCATCCGTTTTGCACTTGTACAAAAGCGCGGGTGCGTTCTTGCATTGCATTGACCATATGGGGAGCAATTTTTTTAACTTCCATGATATCATTGATGCGCACCTTTTCAGAATGGTTAACACCAAAATCAGGAAGTTGACGATAAGAATGGGAATGAAGTTTGTCTTCGTTTCCTAAAACGAGATCCACTTCTGTCATTGAGGCAAAATTTTGCGTTTCTGTTTGGGCAGCGCATCCTGTTACAATAATGCGGGCATGAGGATTTTCACGTCGCGCTTTGCGGATAGCTTGTTTTGCTTGTCGGACGGCTTCGGCAGTGACAGCGCAGGTGTTAAAGATAATCGCACCATCTTTGAGCTGGTCTAGCCCTGAAGAAGTGCTTTCTTTGCGAATGATTTCCGATTCGTAGCTATTGAGTCGACAACCGAAAGTTACAATTTCTACTGCCATCAAGAGTGATCCTTTTCGTAGCAGCCTGTTAAAGGGTTTAAAAAACCACTAAATTGATATTTTATTGGTCCCGTCATAATAATGTGATCGTCTTCTCTGTAAAAAATATTAAGTGTTCCCCCTGGTAAGTTTACATCGATATAGCGCTGTGTCAGACCACGTCGATAAGCGGCCACTGCACTCGCACAAGCAGCGCTCCCACATGCTTGTGTTAATCCTGCTCCTCGTTCCCATGTGCGTAAATTTAGACTTTTCTTTGACGTTATGCAAGCAATGGAAATATTGCATCGTTCTGGAAAAAGCGGATCATGTTCAAGTTTGGATCCATATTTTTCTAATGGAAAATGTTGAATATCATTTTCAATAAAAAAGACAGCATGGAGATTGCCAATAGATATAAGGCAAGCATCTTTTAGAGGACCAGCCGTAATTTCTACGTGATTGGTATCAACTATTTCACGTGAAACAGGCATCTCTTTTGCATTGAAGTTTGGGCATCCCATATCAACAGAGATGAGGTTGCTAGTCTGCTGTTTTCCTTCAATAATTCCAGCAGGTGTTTCTAAACGAAAATTTTCACCCAAATTGTGGTCTGTGAGCCATGCAATGACACAGCGGGTACCATTGCCACAAGCTTTAGCCTTTGAACCATCAGCATTCCATATTTCGATGCGGAAGTCCGCTTCTTTCTTCGTTGGTGTGTGGATGGCCATGATTTGATCAAAATGCATTTCTGGATCTGTCGATAAAGCGAGGATTGCTTGTGGTGTAAGAGCCTGTGTGCTTTCGCGCATATCAGCAACAATAATTTGATTTCCAAGACCGTCCATTTTGCTAAATGGCATTTTCATGAAATTTCTCTATTCTAAAGATTACTTATAAAGGAGTATAATATATGACTAAAAATCTTATAAATTTCTAGTGTTTAATAAAATAAAACTAGGCACATAAATTATTTTGTTTAAAATAAGTGATTTTAATCCTGTTTTTTTAATTTGTTAATCTATCTTTGTAACTATAATGAATGTTCGCTTAATTTTTTTGTGGGCTTTTTATTTCCGTGGGAGAGAGTACAGATATGTCGTTTTCAAAAAATTCGTTTTTCGTTGCAATGTCAACTGTAATACTTTTAGGAGGATGTTCAACAACGCGGTTTGACAATAATGATAATAGTAACGCATTAGAAGTTTTTTATCCATATCAACAAATGACAACATTGGAAGTGACAGATTCATCATCTACTTCTGAATCTGCAGACGCTTCGATGTATGAGAAAGGAAATTCTCAAAGTGATGGACGAATGGCTAGTCTCGAATTGCCAAGCAATGCTACTGATTTGTTTCCTGCAAGTATTGCTGGGGTATGGAATCTTTCTATTGGGGGTAAAGCTTGTCGGATTGCAACGCCACAAACAAAGTTTGGACAAGGGTACCGCGCTGGTCCTTTACACTGTCCTGGAATTGCTTCCCAAGTGAGATCATGGGCTGTTAAAGGAAAAAGATTATATTTTTATAATAATTCTGGACGTGTTATCGTCGCCCTTTATTCTTCAAATGTTGATCGTTTTGAGGGACGTACACTTGATGATCATCCCGTCGTTTTAAGCCGTTAGATCATTTTTGACCGCTTATGAAAAATAAGCTACATGGGCAGATTCGTGAAAAGAATTTGTATTTTTCATTGAAAACCGTTGGAAAAAGGTTGTTTGGATGGTTTTTGTTTCAACGCGCTATAAGGAGCTGGTCTCTGAAGGGAAAGTCCGTTTTGATCCAGCTCAATTGGTTGTAACAGAGCACTTTGATCATTTATTAAAAAAAAATTTGGAACAGAATGTTTCTCGTTCTTTTTTTTGGATATTTTGGTCTTTTTTAAAAAGAATATTTAAAAAGAAAAGACAAAATATTGCTCGTTTTGCAAAACAGGGGGATGAAAACGGTTCTTTTCAGGGATTATATATTTATGGTGAAGTAGGACGGGGCAAAACCATGCTGATGGATTTGTTCTTTTCTTGTTTGCCGAAGAGTCATAAAAAGCGCGCCCATTTTAATGATTTTATGGCTGATGTGCATGAGCGTATTAATTTTTATCGTAAAGCATCTGGGCGTGCAAAATCTAAACAAGATAATCCTATTTTAGCTGTTGCTGAAGATCTTGCACGAGAAGCAAAGGTGCTTTGTTTCGATGAATTTAGTGTAACAGATATTGCTGATGCTATGGTGTTGGGGCGGCTTATTTCTGCTTTGTTTGAGAAGGGAATTTTCTTTATTGCGACTTCAAATGTGGCGCCGGATAATCTTTATTATAATGGTTTAAATCGTGAACTCTTTTTACCTTTTATTCAAACTTTGAAAGGATATGTTCGCGTTGTTAATCTTGACGCAAAAACAGATTATCGTCTTGAAAAATCAAATTTACAGTCCGTGTATGTAAACCCTTTAGGGAAAAAAGCAGATGAATGCATGGATCAAGCGTGGGAACTTGTGTTGCAAGGACATAAGGAAATGTCTGATGCGCTTTCTATAAGAGGCCGCTTTATTCCTATTCCGCGTTTTGCTGCGGGGTGTGCACGCTTTGATTATCAAGACTTGTGTGCAAAACCTTTGGCTGCGGCTGAGTATTTGGTATTAGGGGAGCGTTATCATACGATTTTTATCGATAATGTACCGATCATGGATGATACATGTCGCAATGAAACAAAACGGTTTATTTTGCTTATTGATATTCTTTATGAGCGCCATATCCGGTTATTTATGTCGGCAGCAGCAGGGGTGGAGGATTTATATAAGGGGCATGCTCAGACTGCGGAAACATTTGAATTTAAAAGAACACAGTCACGTCTTTTTGAAATGCAAAGCCATGATTATTTGAAACTCTGGAAAGAAAATTTTCTTTTGAAGAAGAAGCGTTGATTATACTTTTACCTTTACGTAAACTGTAAAAATAATAACTCTTTGAAATTAAAGAAATGTAATAATTCTGTTGTATTTTTTTTAAATTCACTTTATCGATACATCATGGTAGTTTTCTAATAGTTGTTTCTGTGGAGGATTGTTGTTTCTGGAAGAAGAGAAATTTGTAAATTTCATTTCTTTACTCCTTTTTGTGATATTGTTTAAATGGGGTTGAAGTCAAAAATATTCAGTATATGGGCGCTGATGAATTTGCGCTGAATTATCTATAAAGTTAGGAAAAAATAAAATGGCACGAAAAAAGATAGCTCTCATTGGTTCAGGTATGATTGGGGGTACTTTAGCGCATATTATTGGGCTTAAAGAGCTTGCTGATATGATCTTATTTGATATTGCAGAAGGTATGCCACAGGGTAAAGCTCTTGATATTGCTGAATCCTCACCTGTGGATGGTTTTGATGTTAATTTAAAAGGTGCAAATGCTTATGAAACAATTGAAGGGGCTGATGTTGTTATTGTAACAGCAGGAGTGCCACGCAAACCTGGTATGAGCCGTGACGATCTTTTGGGTATTAATTTAAAAGTCATGGAACAAGTTGGTGCTGGGATTAAACAGTATGCACCTTCAGCTTTTGTTATTTGTATTACAAATCCTCTTGATGCAATGGTGTGGGCGTTACAGAAATTTTCAGGTCTTCCTGTGCATAAAGTGGTTGGTATGGCTGGTATTCTTGATTCAGCACGTTTTCGTTATTTTTTATCTGAAGAATTTAAAGTTTCTGTTAAGGATGTTACAGCGTTTGTTTTAGGTGGGCATGGTGATTCAATGGTGCCCTTGGTGCGTTATTCAACAGTTGGTGGTATTTCTTTGCCAGATCTTGTTAAAATGGGTTGGACAACACAGGAAAGAATTGATCAAATTATTCAACGTACCCGTGATGGTGGTGCAGAAGTTGTTAGTTTGTTAAAAACAGGTTCTGCTTATTATGCACCAGCTGCTTCTGCTGTTTCTATGGCTGAAGCCTATTTAAAGGACACTAAACGTGTTGTGCCAGTTGCAGCCTATCTTTCAGGAGAATATGGCGTTAATGATACCTATGTTGGTGTTCCGGTTGTACTTGGTGCAGGTGGTGTTGAAAGGGTCATTGAAATTGGTCTTGATAAAGAGGAAAGAGATGCTTTTGATCATTCCGTCAATGCGGTCAAAAAGCTTTGTGAAGCTTGTATTGCTCTTGTGCCTAGTCTCAAGTAATAAAATAAGATTTCGTTCATTAAAATAAAGTATTTTAGAATTAATAATAATTCCATAAAAGAAAAGGACAAATGCATGAATATCCATGAGTATCAGGCCAAACGTCTGCTTCATGAATATGGAGCACCCATTGCAAATGGTGTTGCTGTTTATTCTGTAGAGCAAGCTGAACAATGGGCAAAAAAATTGCCTGGGCCTCTCTATGTGGTTAAAAGTCAGATATACGCTGGTGGTCGTGGTAAGGGTAAGTTTAAAGAACTTGATCCTGAGGCAAAAGGTGGTGTTCGGCTTGCACAATCTGTTGAAGAAGTTGTTGCAAATGTTCAAGAAATGCTTGGAAAAACTTTGGTAACCAAACAAACGGGTCCAGAGGGTAAACAGGTTAATCGTCTTTATATTGAAGATGGAGCCGATATTGAGCGCGAACTTTATCTTTCACTTTTGGTTGATCGTAGCGTTGGTCGGATTGCTTTTGTTGTTTCAACAGAAGGGGGAATGGATATTGAAACGGTTGCTGAAGAGACACCAGAGAAAATTTTCACACTACCCATTGATTCTGTAGAGGGTGTTACCTCTGCTGACTGTGCAAGACTTTGTGATGCATTAGAATTGCACGATAGTGCGCGGGAAGATGGTGAAAAGCTTTTTCCAATTCTCTATAAGGCATTTTGTGAAAAAGATATGAGCCTTTTAGAAATCAATCCGCTTATTGTGATGAAAGATGGTCACTTGCGCGTCCTTGATGCGAAGGTTTCTTTTGATAATAATGCTTTGTTTCGTCATCCAGATATTTTAGAATTGCGTGATCTTTTAGAAGAAGATCCAAAAGAAATCGAAGCTTCAAAGCATGATCTTGCTTATGTTGCTCTTGATGGTACAATTGGTTGTATGGTCAATGGTGCGGGTCTTGCTATGGCGACCATGGATATTATCAAGCTTTATGGAGCTGAGCCGGCGAATTTTTTGGATGTTGGTGGTGGAGCATCAAAAGAAAAGGTAACAGCTGCTTTTAAGATTATTACGGCTGATCCAAATGTTAAAGGCATTTTGGTTAACATTTTTGGTGGTATTATGCGTTGTGATGTCATTGCTGAAGGTGTGGTTGCTGCTGTTCGTGAAGTTGGTTTAAAGGTTCCCTTGGTTGTGCGTCTTGAAGGTACGAATGTTGAGCAGGGTAAAGCAATTATCAATGACAGTGGTTTGAATGTTATTCCCGCTGATGATTTAGATGATGCTGCTCAAAAGATTGTTGCAGCCGTGAAGGGAGCGTAGGTTATGTCGATTCTGGTGAATAAAGAAACGAAAGTTCTCGTTCAAGGACTTACAGGAAAAACAGGAACATTTCATACAGAACAGGCGCTGGCTTATCATGGCACGCAAATGGTTGGTGGTGTTAATCCTAAAAAGGGTGGAGAAATATGGGAAGGTTCAAAAGGTGAAACTCTTCCTATCTTTGCTAGTGTTGCAGAAGCAAAAGAAAAAACAGGCGCGGATGCTTCCGTTATTTATGTTCCTCCTGCAGGGGCTGCGGCCGCTATTATAGAAGCTATTGAAGCTGAAGTTCGTTTAATTATCTGTATTACGGAAGGTATTCCCGTTATGGATATGGTGAAAGTAAAGGCGCGATTAGAAAATTCAAAATCTCGTCTTATTGGCCCTAATTGTCCTGGTATTCTCACGCCAGATGAATGTAAAATTGGTATTATGCCTGGTTCTATTTTTAGAAAAGGCTCTGTTGGGGTTGTTTCACGGTCGGGAACTTTAACTTATGAAGCTGTTTTTCAAACAAGTCAGGAAGGTCTGGGACAGACAACCGCTATAGGGATTGGTGGTGATCCTGTTAAGGGGACTGAATTTATTGATGTGTTGGAAATGTTTTTAGCGGATGATGAAACCCAATCTATTGTTATGATTGGTGAGATTGGTGGATCTGCTGAAGAAGAAGCTGCACAATTTCTCCAAGATGAAGCAAGAAAAGGGCGTAAAAAGCCGGTTGTTGGCTTTATTGCTGGTCGTACGGCGCCTCCAGGACGTACAATGGGACATGCTGGTGCTGTTATTTCTGGTGGTAAAGGCGGAGCAGAAGATAAAATTGCGGCAATGGAATCAGCTGGAATTCGTGTGTCTCCTTCGCCATCACAAATAGGTAAGACCTTGATGTCAGTTTTGAAGGGCTAAAAGAAAATTTCATCTGAATAAGAATATTTTCTTAGTTCAGATGAAAAAAAACTTGAGTATAAAAAAGTAAAACTTTTTTGAATGTTCGTACCCTCATCTGCTTTGTAAGCATTGAAAGGTCGAAAAGAGATATAAGGAGACGGAATAGATGTTCCGGAGAGGTATATGGCAAGGCAGGACGAGATAAATAGTCTTTTTGCACAGACGTCATTTCTTTATGGTGGGAATGCTGATTATATAGATCAACTTTATGCGCAGTATGAAAAAGATCCTACCAGTGTTGATTCACAATGGCGTGCTTTTTTTGAAGGCCTTCATGATAACAAAGAAGATGTTCTTAAAAATGCTGAAGGGGCAACATGGCAGCGTGATCATTGGCCGTTGAAGCCAAATGGTGAGTTGGTTTCTGCTCTTGATGGTGATTGGTCTTCTCTTGAAAAATATCTTGGTGATAAATTAAAGGACAAAGCAGCAAAAGGGACTGTTCAAGGGGGAAAAATTTCCAATGAACAAGATATTATTCGCGCAACACGTGATTCTGTTCATGCCATTATGATGATTCGTGCGTTTCGAGCACGGGGGCATCTTCGTGCAAATCTTGACCCTCTTCAATTGGCAGAAAAGCTGGAAGATTATAAAGAACTTTCTCCAGAAGCTTACGGTTTTATTCCCGCTGATTATGAGCGTCCCATTTTTATTGATAATGTTTTAGGGTTGGAATATGCAACTATTCCGCAAATGCTTGAAATTCTTAATCGAGCCTATTGTTCAACAATCGGTGTGGAATATATGCATGTTTCTGATCCAGTCCAGAAAGCATGGCTTCAAGAGCGTATTGAAGGGCGAGATAAAAAAATTTCTTTCACACAGCAAGACAAGAAAGCTATTCTGAATAAGCTTATTCAGGCAGAAGGATTTGAACAGTTTTTAGACACTAAATATAAAGGTACAAAACGTTTTGGGCTTGATGGTGGTGAAGCGTTGATTCCTGCTCTTGAACATATTATTAAATGTGGCAGTGCTTTAGGGGTTAGGGAAGTTATTTTAGGAATGGCCCATCGTGGTCGTTTAAATGTTCTTTCGCAAGTTTTCGCCAAGCCGCATAGGGCTATCTTTCATGAATTTAAAGGGGGATCTTATAAGCCCGATGATGTAGAGGGATCAGGTGATGTTAAATATCATCTAGGAACGACTGCAGATTTGGACTTTGATGGGAATAAAGTTCATTTATCACTTTTGCCTAATCCTTCTCATCTTGAGATTGTTGATCCGGTTGTTATGGGAAAAGCGCGTGCTAAACAAGATCAACTTGTGGGACCTACACATACTGATTCACTCCCATTAAGTGAGCGTTCAAAAGTGTTGCCATTGCTTATTCATGGTGATGCTGCTTTTGCAGGACAAGGCGTTATTCAGGAAACTTTTGGTCTTTCAGGTCTTAAAGGTTATCGTGTTGCAGGTTCACTTCATGTTATTATCAATAATCAGATTGGGTTTACAACAGCGCCACGTTTTTCACGTTCTTCACCTTATCCATCTGATGTTGCAAAAATGATTGATGCTCCCATTTTCCACGTGAATGGTGATGATCCTGAAGCCGTTGTTTTTATTGCAAAAATAGCAATGGAGTTTCGTCAGATTTTCCATAAACCGGTGGTCATTGATATGTTTTGTTATCGCCGTTATGGACATAATGAAGGTGATGAACCTTCCTTTACACAGCCACTTATGTATAAAGCAATTCGTAATCATAAAACAACGCTTCAGCTTTATAGTGAGCAATTGATAGCAGAAGGAATGATTTCTTCAGAAGAAATTGAGCAACAAAAAAAGTTATGGCGCGATAAACTTGAAGGGGAGTTTGAAGCAAGTGCTTCTTATAAGCCTAATAAGGCTGATTGGCTCGATGGGAGCTGGACGGGAATCAAAGCTTTTAGTAATGCTGATGAGCAACATTCAAGAACAACGGGTGTTGAATTAAAAACTTTAAAGGAAATTGGCGAGAAACTTGTCGAAGTTCCAGCAGATTTTAATGTTCACAAGACCATTCAACGTTTTTTAAACAATCGTGCTAAAATTTTTGAAACGGGTGAGGGTGTTGACTGGGCAACCGCTGAAGCTTTAGCTTTTGGTTCACTTTGTTTAGAGGGAGCGCCGGTTCGTCTTTCCGGTGAAGATGTTGAACGAGGAACTTTTTCGCAACGTCATTCTGTTCTTTATGATCAAGAAAATGAAGCGCGCTATATTCCTTTGAATCATTTACAAAAGGGGCAAGCGCTTTATGAAGTTGTTAATTCCATGCTTTCTGAAGAAGCTGTTCTTGGTTTTGAATATGGATATTCTCTTGCTGAACCACGAGGATTAACACTTTGGGAAGCGCAATTTGGTGACTTTTCTAATGGTGCACAGGTCATTTTTGATCAATTTATTTCATCAGCAGAGCGTAAATGGCTTCGTATGTCTGGTCTTGTGTGTTTATTGCCTCATGGTTTTGAAGGGCAAGGACCAGAACATTCTTCTGCACGTTTAGAGAGGTTTCTTCAGCTTTGCGCGGAAGATAATATGCAGGTTGCTAACTGTACAACCCCTGCAAATTATTTTCATATTTTACGTCGACAAATTAAGCGTGATTTCCGTAAGCCTTTGATTTTGATGACACCAAAATCACTTTTGCGTCATAAACGGGCTGTTTCTCTTCTCGATGAAATGGGGCCAGAAACAAGTTTCCATCGTGTGTTGCTTGATGATGCAGAATATCTCAAAGATTCTGTCGTGAAATTGCAAAAAGATAATAAAATTCGCCGTGTCGTTCTTTGTACGGGGAAGGTTTATTACGATCTTTATGAAGAACGTGAAAAAAAGGGTATCGATGATGTTTATCTCCTTCGTGTTGAACAGTTGTATCCTTTCCCTGCAAAAGTTTTGGTGAATGTGTTGTCGCGCTTTTTGCAGGCAGAAATTTTTTGGTGCCAGGAGGAACCAAAAAACATGGGGGCTTGGTCATTTATTGAGCCTTATTTGGAATGGGTTTTGACGCATATTAATGCGCAATATTCACGTGCTCGTTATGCAGGGCGTCCTGCGAGTGCATCACCGGCCTCTGGGTTAATGGTGAAACACCTTGAACAACTTGCTGCGTTTCTTAAAGATGCGTTAGGTTCTTAATTTATTACTACTCTGATGTATGGAAAAATATTATGACTACTGAAATCCGCGTTCCTACTTTGGGCGAATCGGTTACCGAAGCAACGGTTGGTAAATGGTTTAAAAAACTTGGTGAATCTGTCGCTATGGATGAGCCTTTGGTTGAATTAGAAACTGATAAGGTAACAGTTGAAGTTCCTTCTCCTGTTGCGGGAAAATTAACTGAAATCATTGCAAAAGAAGGCAATACGGTTGAAGTCAATGCTCTTTTAGGAGCGGTGGAAGCTGGCGAAGCTGGTGTTTCCCAATCATTTTCACTTTCTGCTACATCTGTTCCAGCGGCTTCATCTGAATCAGAGAAGCCTACTTCAAGCAGTACAATGCCTCCTTCACCCGCAGCAGCAAAATTGATGGCTGAAAATAATGTTGCAAAAAGCGATATTTCTGGTTCTGGAAAACGTGGACAAATTCTTAAGGAAGATGTTCTTGGTGGATTAGAGCAAAAAACAAATGCTCCTACACCTTCTTCCTCTGCGATAAGTTCTTCGGCAACTCTTGTCCAAGAAATACGTGAAGAGCGGGTTCGTATGACAAAATTGCGTCAAACAATTGCGCGTCGTCTTAAAGATGCGCAAAATGTAGCAGCAATGTTAACCACATTTAATGAGGTTGATATGTCCGCGGTGATGGATTTGCGCAAGCGTTATAAGGATCTTTTTGAGAAAAAACACGGTGTTAAACTTGGTTTTATGGGATTTTTTACCAAAGCTGTTTGTCATGCATTAAAAGAACTTCCTGCTGTTAATGCCGAAATTGATGGAACAGATATCGTTTACAAAAACTATGTCAATGTTGGAATTGCTGTTGGAACGGATAAAGGACTTGTCGTTCCAGTGGTGCGGGATGCAGATCAAATGTCATTGGCAGAGATTGAAAAGGAGATTGGCCGTTTGGGACGTCTTGCGCGTGATGGAAAATTAGCCGTTTCTGATATGCAAGGCGGAACTTTTACCATTACCAATGGTGGTGTGTATGGGTCGTTGATGTCGACACCGATTTTGAATGCACCACAATCTGGTATTTTGGGAATGCATGCGATTAAAGAGCGAGCAATGGTTGTTGAGGGCCAAGTGGTAATCCGCCCCATGATGTATTTAGCGCTTTCTTATGATCACCGTATTGTGGATGGGCAAGAAGCTGTAACTTTCCTTGTGCGTGTTAAGGAAAGTTTAGAAGATCCGGAACGCCTTGTTCTTGATTTGTAAAATACAGTTTTCAGGATGAAAGGAGAAACGGATGTCTTATGATGTGGCTGTGATCGGAGCGGGTCCAGGTGGTTATGTAGCAGCAATAAAGGCGGCGCAACTAGGGCTTAAAGTAGCGATTATTGAAAAGCGTACAACATTAGGGGGAACATGTCTCAATGTTGGTTGTATCCCTTCCAAAGCGTTGTTGCACGCTTCAGAAGTGTTTGCTGAAACTCAGCATGGTTTTGAAACACTTGGGATTTCTATTGGCAAATCTAAACTTAATCTTGAACAAATGATGGTTCATAAGAAATCTGTGGTGACAGCCAATACCAGTGGCGTTTCTTTTTTGATGAAAAAAAATAAAGTTGATACTTTTTTGGGGACAGCCAAAATTTTGAGTGCGGACCATGTGGAAGTTGTTGCCAGAGATGGTAATAAACAAACAATTGAAACAAAAAATATTATTATTGCTACGGGCTCAGAAAGTTCAGGCATTCCAGGGGTGAATGTTGAAATTGATGAAAAGACTATTGTTTCTTCTACGGGAGCCCTTTCACTTGAAAAAGTACCAGCACATATGATTGTGGTGGGTGCTGGTGTTATTGGTTCTGAACTTGGGTCGGTTTGGAGCCGTTTAGGGGCTAAAGTAACCGTTATTGAGTATCTTAATAAGGTTTTGGGCTCAATGGATGGTGAAGTTTCACGGCAATTTCAGAAATTAATGGAAAAACAGGGGATTGAATATAAAACGGGTGCAAAGGTAACCGCTATTAAACAATCCGGTTCAATGGTTCAGGTGAGCTTTGAATCTGTCAAAGGGGGTGAATCTGAAACCTTAGAGGCTGATGTTGTGCTTATTGCTACGGGGCGTTCTCCTTATACGGAAGGACTTGGCTTGAGTGAGGCTGGTGTTCAGTTAGATGAACGCGGCTTTATTGCAATTAATGCCCATTGGCAGACGAATGTTCCAGGAATTTATGCAATTGGTGATGTTGTAAAAGGGCCAATGCTAGCACATAAAGCAGAGGAAGAAGGCGTTGCTGTGGCAGAAATTTTAGCAGGTCAAAAAGGACATGTTAATTTTGATGTTATTCCTAGTGTCGTTTATACACAGCCGGAAATTGCGAGTGTAGGAAAGACAGAAGAAGAACTGAAAGCAGCTGGTATTGAATATAATGTTGGCAAATTTCCTTTTATGGCCAATGGTCGGGCACGCGCGATGCAAAAGAGTGATGGATTTGTTAAAATTCTTGCTGATAAAAAAACAGATCGGGTTTTGGGGGGGCATATTCTTGGATTTGGTGCTGGTGAAATGATCCACGAAATTGCAGTGTTAATGGATTTTGGTGGTTCATCAGAAGATCTAGGCCGCTGTTGTCATGCGCATCCTACCTTATCGGAAGCAGTGCGCGAAGCAGCTTTGGCAACATTTGCTAAACCGCTTCATATTTAAAAAGCTTTTAAAAAGTATATTTTAAAAGAGGGGCAGTCAATATTTGTGAAGCACGCAACAAAGTTTTAAAAAGAATAAAACAATAGTATCAGGTATTCCACTTAATTTGTTGTGTGCTTTTCAATCATTGTTATTTTAGGTCTCAGTTGTGCAATTTTGATTGATTATCTTGTACTATCGTTTAGAGCGGTGGTGTTTAATTGTATTTAATTTATGTAACGTTTTACATATAAGGTATTTTTATACTGTTATAAAATATTCAGGATAGGATTCTGAGCCTGTTTGCGTGCTTTGTTTTAAGAAAACATCTCTCAAAAAGCTCAAACCTATTTCGCGATAGTGTGTTCGTGAAGAGTATGGCTGTAAAGTTTTTTGTGAAGTATATAAAAGCCACTATACACCATCATCTTTATGCTTAACAAAAGGTATAAGTAAGCACTATAAATTACCTCTTACTCGTCTTCAATGTTATACACTTCTCGGCTATTTGAGAGTGTTTATAAGAGGTATTTTTTCTTACTGCTCCTTTTATTCAAATAGCAACATATTGATTTATAATGATAATTCTGAATATCGTAAGATTTTCTCATTTCAAAGCTGTTTATTTTGAATCAATCAAAACCATTCCCTTGCACGTCATAAGTAGGATGAGTGTGTGGATAAAAACTATAGAATAAAAGAGTAAAAATGGTTCTTATGAATCATCTTAAGTGCCAAGATCTGTCGCAACATCCACGGGCTGGCAAAGTGTGTGATGGTGCCGGCTTGCTTTTCCATAAGCGTAAAGATGGAGGTGCTCAATGGATTTACCATTATACCCTTCACGGGCGCCGCCGTGAAATGGGCTTGGGTCCCTTAAGAGGTGTTTCTTTAAAACAAGACCGCGAAACGGACTCCTTCTGCTTGTTATATGTAAAAGAAATAGTTTTGACTGATTCAATATAAACAGATTTCTAATAAGAAAATCCTACGGTATTAGAGGCTCTTATTCAATGCGCAGAATAATAAGTTATACTTACAATTTGTTGTATATTCAGAGCAAAGTTTGCTTATAGAGTTGGATGAAGTGGAAAGCCAAGCGGAAGGTCTTTGGTAAGAAGCTGGATTATTTACAGACTATTGTTTATAGAAAAGATTATTTTAATTGTTATAAATCAATAAGTTATATATAATATGAATTATATGAGGAGATAAGAAAAGAGGAATTTTCTCAAAAAATAGGATTGTTTAACGATTGGTGCGGGTTAGAAACTTTCATCCTTTAAGATGAAGAAAATATCAAATATTTTATAAAATACCACTCTTTTTAAAAGAGCGGTATTTTTATATTTTTTGTTGAGATACTCTTAATGGCAAATCACACAGTGTGATTAAATCAGTTATTTTTCTCTTTGCCTTTTTGATCATTCTTAAAAAGATGATCTGTATCTTCTTTAATGTTTTTAAGAAATCCCAATATTGCCAAAATATAACCTATAGTTAAAATTTTTTAAAAAACATAATTTCATAAGAAAGTTGAATTTATTTTCATTTGGCAGTTTTGTGATAACTTAAAAAATCAACTCCGTGTTCTCTGGGATAAATTTAAAATTGTAATTTTTTATCCTCTTCTTGTTCTCTTATAAAGGTAGAAAGCCCCATATGATCAAGATATTTAAGGAAAGGGTGGGTGGGGAGTTCTTCTACGTTGACCATTGTTTTAACATCCCATTCGCCTGTGGCAATAAGAAGGGCTGTTGCGGCTGCTGGTACACCAGCTGTATAAGAAATGCCTTGTGCGCCGGTTTCATGAAAAGCTTGTTTGTGATCGGCTATGTTATAGATAAAAATTTCTTTTGGTTTGCCATCTTTTTCGCCTTTAATAAAATCTCCTATACAGGTTTTTCCTGTGTATTCTGGGGCGAGAGAGGAAGGATCAGGTAAGATAGCTTTTACAACTTTTAAAGGAACGACTTCTTGTCCTTCTGCCGTTTTAATGGGTTGTTCGGATAAGAGTCCAAGATTTTTCAAAACGGTGAAAACAGTGATATAACGATCACTAAATCCCATCCAGAAGCGGATATTTTGGACATCAAGGTTTTTTGAAAGTGAATGAATTTCATCATGTCCTGTCATATAGGCTTTTTGTTTTCCAACAACGGGAAGATCCCATTCATGGCTGACTTCAAACATTTTATTGGAAGTCCATTTTTTATTTTGCCATGACCATACTTGTCCTGTAAATTCACGGAAGTTAATTTCTGGATCAAAATTTGTAGCAAACCAACGCCCATGATTTCCGGCATTAATATCGATGATATCGATGTCTGTTATTTTATCAAAATAACATTTATGGGCTAATGCTGCGTAGGCATTTACCACACCGGGATCAAAGCCTGCACCCAAAATAGCGGTGATGCCTGCTTGTTCACATTCTTGACGCCGTGGCCATTCATAATTGCTGTACCAAGGGGGTGTTTCACAAATTTTAAGAGGGTCTTCGTGGATGGCAGTATCGATATAAGCACATTTTGTTTCAATACAAGCTGAAAGAACAGACATATTAAGAAAGGCTGAACCAACATTAATAACAATTTCGCACTTGGTTTTTTGGATGAGCTTTACAGTTTCTTCTACATTCATGGCATTAAGCGAATGGCTTTTGAGAACACCTTGTTCTTTCATGCTGTTTTTTTCTTTAATAGAAGCAATAATGGCCTCACATTTTTTGAGTGTTCGTGAAGCAATATGAATTTCACCAAGAATATCGTTGTTTTGAGCACATTTATGCGCAACAACTTGTGCAACACCTCCAGCACCAATAATGAGAACGTTTTTTTTCATTGTAGGTTCATCTCCTTTTTAATACTGTTATATGACGTTTTTTGTGGTTATCTTTATGAAAGGCTTTCCTGATAGTCATTGTAGCTGAATTGGCGTTGCAGCGTTAATGTACCATCGCATTCTTTAAGAACAATAGCAGGCATTGTTACACCGTTAAACCAGTTTTTCTTGACCATTGTATAACCTGCTGCATCTTGAAAAGACAGTCTATCTCCTATTTTAAGAGGTTTTTGAAACTGAAACGTTCCAAAAATATCGCCAGCAAGACAGGATTTTCCGCAGATCATAATTTCGTGTTCTCCTTGATTGGGTTCTAATTTAGCATTTTCACGATAAATGAGAAGATCAAGCATATGTGCTTCGATTGAACTATCAACGATGGCAAGATTCTTTTTGTTGTACAATGTGTCAAGAACACTGACTTCTAAGGTGGTGCTTTTGGTAATGGCGGCTTCTCCTGGTTCTAGAAAAAGAGTAACGCCATAAGTTTGGGAAAAATGCTTTAAGCGTTCTGCGAAAGTTTCTAGAGGATAATTTTCAGCTGTAAAATGAATTCCACCGCCAAGGCTTATCCAATCAACGGCAGAAAAAAGCTCTGAAAACTTTTCTTCCATAACCCCAAGCATTTGGTTAAAAAGATTAAAATCAGCATTTTCACAATTGTTATGGATCATCAAGCCATTGATGAGAGGCAAAACTTCTTTAATAGCACTTTGGTTTGTTTCTCCTAAGCGACTAAAAGAGCGTGAGGGATTGGCAAGATCAAAATTTGATACACTCATTCCTGGGTTTAACCTTAGACCTCGTTGAATGGTTTTTGTTGCATCAGAAAAGCGTTTAAGTTGTTGGATTGAATTAAAGATAATTTTATCCGCATAACCACAGGCTTCATCAATTTCATGATCGGCCCAAGCAACCGAGTAAGCATGGGTTTCTTTGCCAAATTTTTCTTTTCCTAAACGCAGTTCATAAAGGGATGATGAGGTGGTTCCATCCATGAATTCAGACATTAAATCGAAAACACTCCATGTGGCAAAACATTTTAAAGCAAGCAAAATTTTTGCTCCTGACATTTCTCGTAAACGAGAAATTGTTTGCATATTTTTGATGAGTTTCGATTTGTCTATAAGATAGTAGGGGGTTTTTATCATCATTTATTCATTCTTTTTTGAAGGATCTTATTGCCACGATCAACGTTTAGTACAAAGAGTAACAGAATGTCTCAAGAAAAAAGAATCTTAAGAAAAGAATCTGTTTCTGTCTAGCAAGAGAAAGGCTTTCTGTAATTGCTGTTGTTTATTATTTTGAGTTTTGTGTTATGCGTGTGAAACAATATTATGCCTTAGCTTTTATATTTGTAAGTAGTCTTTTCATTATAACAACCACTCTTGTTAATTGGGAGCAAAATAGGGGTGATGCCAAAGCCAAACTGGTTGCTCAAACATCTATCCAAGAGAGTTCGGAGCCTTTGATTTTTACGGGGCGTAGAGAACTGAATGGTTTTAAGGGGTATCATCATTATCGGCGTGGTTATGTTAAGTATAAAGATAATTGGTGGTATCCTGAAGCGGCATTTGTTACATCTCCCCACTTAAGCACAAAAGGCGCATCATTAAAAGTTGTATCAGATGCTAAAAGAGTATTTTTAACGTCTTCTTCAGAAAAGCTAGAAAAAAAAGAGCCATGGATGCTTAAACAACATATTGAATCTTGTCGTGCACGTTATCGCTCTTATAATAAAAATGATAATAGTTTTCAGCCTTTTCATGGGCCTCGTAAACAGTGTTTATCGCGCTTTTTTAAAGGATAGAAATGGATTAAATAAATTTTTAATTGCTCCTTGTCGTGTGCGTTATTGTTTTTACAATAAAAAGAAAACGTGTGTGGCGCGCGGCATTTCCGTGTAAACATTGTTTTTTGAAAAATTTAAATACTTTTAAGTTTTATTAAATCTTATTACCATTAAGTGTAAAATGGGGGGTGAAAATTAAAAAAATTGTTTTGTCAATGACAAAATATTAAAAGCAGGATGGAGCTGGAAGAATGACAACACGGGAAGCAATGTTGATATTGCTCATTTTGCTTCCCTTTAGTGGAAGTGCTGTTATTGGCTTTTTTCGTTCGACAGCAAAAAATAATGAAGCGTGGTTTGCTGGGGGCATTGCTCTGTTTAGTCTTCTTTTTACAATCATGCTTTATCCGGCAATTCGCGGCAATCACATTGTACGTTTTAATATTCCTTGGCTTCCAGAATGGGGGGCTGATTTGATTCTCCGGATGGATGGTTTGTCGTGGCTTTTTTGCTTGCTCATTACAGGAATTGGACTGCTTGTCGTTGTTTATGCGCGTTATTATATGGATCCCGCGGATTCTGTACCACGGTTTTTTTCTTTTTTTCTAGCCTTTATGGGCTCAATGACAGGGATTGTTTTATCAGGTAATCTCGTATTTTTGGTTGTTTTCTGGGAACTCACCAGTATTTTTTCTTTTTTGTTGATTGGTTACTGGTATCATAATGCGAGTGCGCGTGAAGGGGCGCGTATGGCTTTAACGATTACAGGTTTTGGTGGTTTTACTCTTTTTATTGGGGTTTTATTGATTGGGTATATCGTTGGTAGTTTTGATCTGGATAAAATTTTGCAGTCTGGAGATATGATCCGATCAAGTTCGCTTTATATTCCTGCCCTTATTTGTATTTTATTGGGCGGATTAACAAAAAGCGCACAGTTTCCTTTTCATTTTTGGTTGCCTAATGCGATGGCAGCTCCAACACCTGTATCGGCTTATTTGCATTCGGCAACGATGGTAAAAGCTGGATTATTTTTGCTGGTTCGTTTATGGCCCGTGCTCTCTGGGACAGAGTCTTGGTTTTGGATGGTTGGCTTTTCAGGACTCTCAACACTTCTTCTGGGGGCTTATTGTTCAATGTTTCAGCAAGATTTAAAGGGACTTCTTGCTTACTCAACGATTAGCCATCTTGGATTAATTACCACACTTTTAAGCCTTGGGAGCCCCCTTGCATGTGTTGCTGCGATTTTTCATATGGCCAATCATGCTACTTTTAAAGCGTCTTTATTTATGGCTGCTGGCATTATTGATCACGAAACGGGAACACGTGATATGCGTAAGCTAACTGGTCTTTATCGCTCTATGCCGATTACAGCGACTCTTGCTTTAGTGGCAAGTGCGGCAATGGCTGGAGTTCCTTTGCTCAATGGTTTTTTATCGAAAGAAATGTTTTTTGCTGAAGCCGTTGAAACGCATATGGAATCATGGCTTGATTGGATTGCTCCTTATGTAGCAACACTTGCGAGCTTGTTTAGTGTGACCTATTCTATCCGTTTTATTCATGGTGTCTTTTGGGGGCCAAAACCAGACAAATTACCCAAAACTCCCCATGAACCACCGCGTTTTATGCGTTTACCCATAGAACTTTTGGTGTTTATTTGTTTAGCCGTTGGTATTTTTCCTCATTTAACAATCGGGTCTATTTTAGATAATGCTGTCGTGTCTGTTTTAGGACCAATGACACCTCCTTATAGTTTGGCTGTTTGGCATGGGTTTAATACACCATTAATGATGAGTTTGGTGGCGTTATTAGGAGGCGGATTGCTCTACGTTGTCGGGCGGCGTTATTTTTTATCTTGCGATGATGGCGCTCCCTTTTTTCGTCATTTGAAAGGACCGCGTATTTTTGAACGCATTCTTGTGATTATTTCTTGGAAATGGGCTCGTGCGGTGGAATCTGTTTTGTCAACACGCCGTTTGCAAATTCAGTTACACTGGATTTTTGCTGTGTGTTTTATTTTTTCTGGTCTTTTGCTTTGGCGTGATGGTTTAATTGCACCAGGAGGGCTACCGCTTTTTCCACTTGATATTCCTTTTATTGCGCTTTGGTTGGTCGGTGGGTTGTGCGCGCTTTTAGTTGCTTGGCAAGCAAAGTTTCATCGTCTTGCATCACTCATGCTTTTGGGGGGAGCAGGTTTGATGACGTGTGCAACCTTTTTATGGCTTTCTGCACCCGATTTAGCTATAACGCAATTGGTTGTTGAAGTGGTGACAGTTGTCTTATTATTGCTTGGTTTGCGTTGGTTGCCTAAGCGTGTGCATAACCCTGCTCCAACGCATGTTCATTTTGGGGTGCGTTTGCGTCGCGTCCGTGATTTTATCATAGCGATTATGGGAGGTTCTGGTGTTGCATGGCTCTCTTTTGTGATGATGACACGTCCTCAAGGGACAACAGTTTCTGATTTTTTTCTTAAAAATGCTTATTCTGGTGCAGGTGGTCGCAATGTTGTGAATGTATTGTTGGTTGATTTTCGTGGTTTTGATACGATGGGAGAAGTTGTGGTTTTGGGATGTGTTTCTTTGACTGTATTTGCTCTTTTGCGTCGATTTCGTCCTGCTCCTGAAAGTATTGAGCCACCATTTCAACAACGTGTTCAGGAAGCTTTTGATAAGGCACAGCCGGATCGAAATGTGGGGGATACAGTATTGAATTATCTCGTTATCCCTTCTGTTATTATGGGGTGGCTCTTTTCTGTTATTATTGCTTTTTCCTTTTATTTATTTGTGCGAGGACATGATCTTCCTGGAGGGGGCTTCGTCGGCGGGGTGACTCTCGCGATAGGCTTTATTTTGCAGTATCTTGCACGGGATATTCGTTGGGTGGAAAACCATTTAAGAGTTTTACCTTTACGTTGGATGGGCTTTGGCTTATTGCTATCGATTGTAACGGGAGCAGGGGCCTTGTTTGTTGGGTATCCTTTTTTAACATCCTTTTTCCAGTATATGCATGTGCCATTGATTGGAAAGGTTCCTATAGCATCTGCTTTTTTGTTTGATTTTGGTGTGTTTTCTCTTGTGTTGGGAGCAACGGTCCTCATTTTAATTGCACTTGCACATCAATCAATACGTAGTTACCGAATCGGCAAAAAACCTGCTTTAAAAGAGAAGGAAAATTAATGGAAATTATTCTTTCTTTGGCTATTGGTGTTCTTGTCGGATCTGGAATTTGGCTCATTTTGCGCCCCCGAACTTTTCAAGTCATTCTTGGTTTGTCTTTGATATCCTATGGTGTCAATCTTTTCATATTTGCAATGAGTAGACCACGCAGTAATGCAGCGCCAATTGTTGATCCTACCATGGTTATCAATCCTGCGAATTATGTTGATCCTCTTCCACAGGCTTTGGTTTTAACTGCGATTGTGATCGGTTTTGCAACGACAGCCTTATTTTTGGTTATCTTGTTGGTTTCACGTGGTTTAACAGGTTCAGATCACGTTGATGGACGTGAGGTACAGTGATGGAAGCTTATGTGCATCATCTTCTTATCTTGCCGATTCTTTTGCCGTTAAGTACTGGCGCCCTTCTTCTTTTCTATGATGAACGTCGTTCAAAACTAAAATCACTCATTAGTATTTTTTCTGCTGTATTGTTGGTTGTTGTCGCTGTTTTACTGGTGAAGCACGCTCTTGAAGTTGCACCAGCTGTAGATGTTTATCGGCTTGGGAATTGGCCTTCTCCTTTTGGTATTGTTTTGGTGCTTGATCGTTTAAGTGCTATGATGCTTTTGCTTTCTAGCTTGTTGATCAGCGCGGCGTTGGTTTTTGCACGGGCACATTGGTATAAAGCGGGTCCTCATTTTCAGTCATTGATGCAGTTTTTCATGGTTGGAATAAACGGCGCTTTTTTAACAGGTGATTTATTTAATTTATTTGTATTTTTCGAAGTGATGTTAACAGCTTCTTATGGCCTTGCGTTGCATGGTTCTGGCCCTTTACGTGTGCGTGCTGGGTTGCATTATGTTGTGGTTAATCTGGTTGCTTCGTTGTTTTTTCTCGTTGGTGCGGCACTCATTTATGGAATCGTAGGTACCCTCAATATGGCTGATTTGGCTGTAAAAATACAATATATCGCTCCTAGCGATATTACTTTATTCGAAATAGGAGCTGCGTTTTTGGGAATTGCTTTTTTAATTAAAGCAGGGGTGTGGCCATTGAATTTTTGGTTGATGCCAACTTATAGTGCAGCAGTAGCGCCTGTTGGCGCTTCTTTTGCACTTTTAAGCAAAGTCGGTATTTATATTATTTTACGTTTAACATTGTTATGGTTTGGACCAGAAAGTGGATATTTTAGCCATTTTGGTCAAACGGTTTTGTTTTACGGTGGGCTTGCTACTATGGCTTTTGGTTTTATTGGGGTGTTGGCAAGCCAAGTCTTGGTACGTTTGGCAGCTTATAGTGTTTTGGTTTCTTCTGGGACATTGTTGACAGCAATCGGGATCGGCAATACAGCATTGATTGCAGGTGCACTCTTTTATATTGTTTCCTCAACTTTGGCACTGGGGGCTTTTTTTCTTGTTGTGGAGTTGGTTGAACGCTGTCAAGATGTGGCAGCCAATGTTTTGACGGTCACAATGGAAGTTTATGGGGACGATGAAGAGGAGGAGGAAGATGAAGTAGGAACTTATTTACCGGTAACTTTGGCAATTCTTGGGGCTTGTTTTGGTCTTTGCGCACTTTTGATTATTGGTCTACCGCCCTTTTCTGGTTTTGTTGCTAAATTTATGATGTTTGTGGCACTCTTAAACCATAGTAAAGAAAATATTTCTACCTCTCTACCCGTTTATCATAATTGGCTTTTTATGATTTTTGTCACTCTGTCTGGTTTTGCTGCTTTGATTGCTATGACACGAACGGGCATTCGAACTTTTTGGGTTTCTCTTGAAGGGAGGATTCCAAGGGTACAGGTTATTGAATTTGCCCCCGTTGCCGTTCTGCTTGCTTTGTGTTTTCTTATTACAATTGTCGCTGGTCCTGTTAGTCGTTATATGTTTGAAACAGCCAAAACTTTGTATGAACCTCAAAATTATATTGGCAGTGTTTTAGATGATTTTTCTCTTGAAAATAAGGGGATTAATCAGTGAAACATTGTTATTTTTTCCCTTTTTCTAGCGTGGCAATTGTTTTTATGTGGCTGATTTTAAATGGCTTTAGTTTCGGTCAATTGCTTTTAGGCGTTATCATTGCTTTGTTTGGGGGGTGGATGATGCGGCTTCTTGAGCCGGAAAAAATAACGATTAAAAGTTGGCGTGCTGTTTTTCTGTTGTCTTTTCGTGTGTTTATTGATTCTATCGTTTCAAATATTGCTGTGGCTTGCTTCGTTTTAACTAAAAGATCTCGAAAAAAGCAGTCTGGTTTTATTGTGGTGCCTATTTCGCTTGAAAGTCGCACTGCTTTAGCTGTTTTGGCATGTATTCTTTCAGCAACTCCAGGGACTGTTTGGATTGCCTATAATAGAAAAAATAATGAGCTTCTACTTCATGTCTTAAATTTTAAAAGTGGATATGATTACCAAAAATTGATCAAAAAACGCTATGAGCAATTACTTTTGGAGATTTTTTAATGAGTATGGTGATCCTCTACTGGGGGCTTTATATCTCGCAGTTTTTTTTAAGTTTATCAATGATTCTTGCGTTGTTTCGGTTGCTTCATGGTCCACGGGCACAAGATCGGATTGTAGGGTTGGATGCTCTTTATATAATCACTATTCTTTTGTTTCTTACATTCGACATCCGTTCAGGAACAACTATTTATTTTGTTGCAGCGCTCATTATTGGCTTGCTGGGTCCTGTATCAAGTATTGCGTTGGCAAAATTTCTCATGCGGGGGGAGATTATTGAATGAAGGATGATGTATCACTTGTGGTTGCACTTGCTATTACGGTTTTTTTGATATTAGGATCTGGTCTCACGTTGATTGGAACAATAGGGTTGGTACGTCTTTCTACTTTTTATAAGCGCTTACATATGCTTTCGTTGAGTACAAGTTGGGGTGCTGGCAGTATTCTTATTGCGTCGTTTCTTTATTCAACTTTTGTAGATCATCATTTCGTTTTTCATGAATTTTTATTGATGATTTTTTTATTTGTAACAATACCGGTTGCTTCTATGCTGGTATCACAAGCAGCGGCTTATAGGCACTATTTAGAAAATAAATTAGAAAAACCGCTGGCTCTTTTATCATGTCAGGCGGAAGAACAAATATCTACCTCCAACGAAATATCATGTGATAAGAGCCAAAGCGATTTTTGATATGTAACAGCTTATTTTATTTCGTTCTCTGTTTTTCTACACATTCAATAAGATTTCTGTCCTTTTGGTCATTAATGCGATCAGAAAATACGGCTTTACTTCCTTTTGTATGCCAAATATAAGGCCCTCCCACATATCTTGCTCCAGAAGCGGCAATGACATTGGAGGCGATGATGCGCTTTTCTTTCCATTTGAGGTCAACGAGCGCAATATATCCAGCATTGTAATAGGTTGCTTCAACATGCTCCTTACCTGTTTTCATATCGCATTGATAAGTAACTGTCTCTTTTGTTGGTTCTGGATCGTCTGGCACTTCAATGATTAAAGAACTTGCAAAAGCATTGATTGAACTGAAAAATGATAAACTTAAAACGGTGAAAAACCGTACGATAAAAGAAGCTTGTCTCATAATATTTGCTCCGTTATTTAGAATAACAATGTTGATTCATCCTTGCAAAGGATGGGCTTTTTTTCTTCTGGATCGTTCATGAGATCGTAGAGTGTAACTTCTTTGTTTTTCTCCCACCAGACATACTGACCCCCTTCATATTTTTCTCCCGATGCAGCGATGACATGAGCAGCAATGACGCGGTCGCCTTTCCATTTAAAATCAACCAATGAAATATCACCAGCGTTGTGATAAATTGCTTCAACGCGTTCTTTATGTTCTCCCATAGCACACTGATAGGTTACGGTTTGTGTTGTTGGTTGTGGATCATCCGGTACTTCAATGACTAAAGAAGCAGCAAAACCATTGCCTGAACTAAAGAGACTTGAAGTAGCCAAAAATCCTAAAATTTGTAGAGTTTTTTTCATAATATTTTCCTATATGAAAAGTAATTTGACTTATGTGATGGTGTCTACGGCAGGATTCGAACCTGCGACCCCAGGATTCATACCACTTCGGTTTTCACCGCCAGCTTTACAAGCTGTTTGTGGTCTGGACTGTCTCTTCACCTTGAAGCTTGCGCCTTTTAGGTGCTGCCCGTTCAGTCTCTACACCTTCCTCTCATGTAAAGAAAGGCTTGGCTCGGGATTGGCATATCGTTTTGCCCATGAAGCTTTCCCCGAATTTGAGCAGATCCGCTTTGAGGATTTCTCCTTAAAACGCCCAATTTCCTTAGGAATCCTGTGCTCTATCCTACTGAGCTACGCAGACATCATCATAACTATTTCTTTAATAGAAGTATAAGAACGAATCAATGATATTCAATATGAATTAACGAATTTCTATTAATTTTTGTTTCAAAAAGGATAAAACTGCATCTTGTTGAACATTTTTTGCAATAAATGATTGGCCAAGTCCGCGTGTCAAAATAAAGGTCAAATTATTTTGTGAAACTTTTTTATCTTGAGCAATGAACGTCATTAAAGCTTCAATATCTGGTAGATCTCCTGGGATATCCTTTAATTGCGTAGGTAAACCTACAGCTTTAAGGTGTGTTTCGATGCGGTGTGGGAGTGTGGGGTCTATTAGATTCAATTGTGCAGAGAATTGATGTGCGAGAATCATTCCAATTGCTACAGCTTCACCGTGAATTAAACGTTTTGAATCATAAGCGGTGGCTGTTTCAAGCATGTGTCCAAAGGTATGACCGAGATTTAAGAGTGCACGTTCTCCTTTTTCGTATTCGTCACGTGCGACTATGGCAGCTTTAAATTGGCATGAGCGAACAACGGCTTCAATTCTTATCGCGCCATTAGAAAAAATTTCTTGTCCGTTTTTTTCAAGCCATTCAAAAAAATCAGGCTGGTTAATGAGTCCATATTTTACCATTTCTGCATAACCTGCGCGAAATTCACGCAATGGGAGCGTATCAAGAACAGATGTATCAGCGATAACGCATTGCGGTTGATAAAAAGCACCAATAAGATTTTTGCCATATTGGCTGTTGATACCCGTTTTTCCACCAACAGAGGAATCAATTTGTGCAAGAAGCGTTGTGGGCATCTGAATAAAGTTCATTCCGCGGCGTATCATACTTGCTGCAAATCCTGCTAGATCGCCAATGACACCACCACCAAAAGCAATAACACAGTCACCTCTTTCTAAACGTGCGGAAAGAATTTTGTCGATGACGACTTGCAAGGTTGAAAATGATTTTGATTGCTCTCCTGCTTCTACAATAATAAGGACAGTATGAATTTTATTTTTTGTTAACTCTGCTTGTAATGTCTCCAAATGGAGGGATGCAACATTGGTATCTGTAACAATTGCCAAACGCGTTTGATGAAAATCTTTTTGCTTAAGAGAATGCTTAATCCGTAAAGCGGCTTGTGCAATGAGGCCTGGTCCAATAATGATATCGTAACAGTGCTTATCTAATTTAATGGTGACGGTTTGGGCTTGCATGCTTGTTCTTTCTATCGTTATTTTTTTGTATGGAGGTAGTGCTGTAGAGATCGGATGACATTTTTTGCTATTCTGTAGGGGCTTTCTTTATGACTGTTAATTGTTATGTTTGCTTTTGCATAGAGAGGATAGCGCTGTTCCATGAGTTTTTGCATCGTTTCTTTAGGATTTGCTGTTTGAAGAAGGGGGCGTGTTGAACGCTTGAAAACACGTTGCATAAGGATATCAAGATCTGCTTTGAGCCATATAGATATTCCGTTTTGATGAATAACTTTTCGTATCTTTTGATTTATGTAGGCTCCGCCACCTGTTGCTAAAATAAGAGGGCGTTTTTTTATGAGGTTGAAAATAATACTCTGTTCAAGAGCACGAAATTCTGCTTCACCATAGATTTTAAAGATTTCTGTGATAGACATTTGCGCTGCTTTTTCGATTTCTTGATCAGAATCATAAAAGGGTAAATCAAGCATGGTGGCAACACGTTTTCCAATGACTGATTTTCCTGCTCCCATAAGACCAACAAACACAAGAGCTTGAGCTTGGTTATCCAGAGATGATAAAAGTTGTCTCTTTACTTGTGACATGGGAAGATGTTGGATTCGGTTACTTTTCATAGCTTATTTCGGCATTTATCTGATTTAAAGTCAATTCCTGTTAATCTTTCTAAGGTAAAATTAAGTGATAGAATATTTTGGGAAAAGTTTATTGTTTTATGCCAACATTGACCAGATTTTTGATGATTCTTTTTATTTTGCTTACTATTCTTTTTAGTATAATGGTCATCCTTGTGATTTTTGTTGAGCCTGTAACTGTGGATATGTCTGTTGATGTTCCTTTAGATTCGCTGAATCTTTCCTTGAGAATGGATTAATGAAAAATAACATTGTGATAGAGCGTTTTCTTGAAATGATGAGTGCTGAGCGAGGCGTTTCTGCCCATACACTGGCGGCTTATCAGCATGATTTACAGTGGGCGCAAGATGAATTATCTTCGCGTTCTGTTTCGCTTTTTTCAGCAAAAAAAGAAGATTTAATTAGCCTTTTGTCGCTTATGCATACGTTTGGTTTTGCCGCAACTTCACAAGCGCGTCGTTTATCAACGTTGCGTCAATTTTATCAGTTTCTTTATGCAGAAGGATTAAGAGCAGATGATCCTTCCCATGACATTGATGCACCACGTCAAGGGCGTCCTTTGCCCAAAATTATCAGTGAAGATGCGGTGACAAAATTTCTTGATTTAGCGCAGTTGGAGGTTGATCAAGCAGATTATGGATCTAAAGATTATCTGTGCGCATTGCGTCTTCAGCTGTTGAGCGAAATGCTTTACGCAACAGGATTGCGCATTAGTGAGTTGGTGAGTTTGCCTGTGCAGGCTGTTCGGGGGAAAGCATACAGTCTTTTGATTCGTGGTAAGGGAAAAAAAGAACGAATGGTGTTGTTATCAAAAAAAGCCTATCAAGTTCTTTTGCAATGGTTGGACTTACGTGATCAAGGGAAAGATGCGAAAAGTCTTTATCTTTTTCCGGCGCATTCACAAACAGGCTATATTGCCCGTCAAGTTGTTGCGCGGGAATTGAAAAATCTTGCTAAAAGGGCTGGAATAAAAAGTGAAAACTTTTCTCCCCATGTGTTGCGCCATGCTTTTGCTAGTCATCTTTTGCAAAATGGTGCTGATTTGCGTGCTGTTCAACATTTGTTAGGTCACTCTGATATTTCTACCACTCAGATTTATACCCATGTGTTGGAAGAGGGGCTTTATCGTTTAGTCAATGAGCACCATCCCCTTGCCGATGCACAAAAAGCTCGTTAAAGAAAAGGTGATTTTTTGGAAAAAAACTTTATAAAGAAAATTATAAGTGTATAAGTGACACTGAATGAGTTGGTATAAATGTATAATTATCTTGATTTTGAAAAACCAGTTGCTGATCTCGATGGGAAAATTCTTGAATTAAAAAAAATTTCTCAGGAAAAAGGCAGTCTTGATATGAGTGACGAGATTGCGCGTCTTGAAAAACGTTCCAAAACGGCATTGCACGATCTTTACAAAAAATTATCGCCATGGCAAAAAACACAAGTTGCTCGTCATCCTGACCGTCCCCATTTTATGGATTATTCTAAACGCTTATTGAGTGATGTTACACCTTTGGCAGGAGATCGCAAATTTGCTGAAGATGAAGCTATTCAAGCCGGTTTTGCACGCTTTAAGGGGGAGGCTGTTGCTTACATCGGTCAAGAGAAAGGGCACGATACGCAGACACGTTTGCGCTATAATTTCGGTTCTGCTCGTCCAGAAGGATATCGTAAAGCTGTCCGTATTATGGAAATGGCTGATCGCTTTGGGTTGCCACTCCTTACTTTTGTTGATACGGCAGGTGCTTATCCTGGGGTAAGCGCTGAAGAGCGTGGGCAAGCAGAAGCAATCGCTCAATCAACAGCCGCAACTTTGCGCCTAAAGGTTCCTGTTGTATCCGTTGTTATTGGGGAAGGCGGTTCTGGGGGGGCGATAGCCATTGCGGCTGCCAATAAAGTTTATATGTTAGAACATGCGATTTACTCTGTTATTTCTCCAGAAGGAGCAGCTTCTATTTTATGGCGTGATCCAACCCGAGCAAAAGATGCTGCAATGAATATGCGTATTACCGCTCAAGATTTGTATCGCTTAAAGATTATTGATGGCATTATTTCAGAGCCTTTAGGAGGAGCGCATCGGGGTAAAGAGATTGCCATTGATGCAACGGGGGAGATTATTTCAGAGGCTTTAAAAGCTATGGCGGGAAAAGATGGTCAAGTTCTTAAACAAGAGCGAAGGGAAAAATATCTTCAAATTGGTCGTTCATTAGCATAAGTCGTTTTTTATGAGGGGTGTTAGATTGGAGTTTTATTCAATGACATTTAACAGATTCCTTGCTGTGTATATGTTGTTTGTAATGGGAATATTGACGGCTTGTGAAGGAAGATTGCCAGCTGCTATTCGTGCTAAAGTTGAGCAGCCTCTTCCGCAAGAAATCCAGAATAGGATGGCTTTGTACGATATTGATCCCTATGCACCGATTGTGATGCGATTTTTCAAAGAGGAAAATGTTGCTGAAGTTTGGAAGCAATCTCGTTCAGGTCCTTTTATCTTGGTTGCTCGCTATGGCATTTGCAAATGGTCTGGTAAGCTTGGACCTAAATATAAAGAAGGCGATCTTCAGACACCGGAAGGCTTTTATACTATTGCTGCAAACCAAATGAATCCTTATTCAAAATATTATCTTTCTTTTAATATAGGGTTTCCTAACCTTTATGATCAGGAAAATGGCCGTACAGGAAGCAATCTTATGGTGCATGGCTCTTGCGCTTCCGCCGGTTGTTATTCTATGAGTGATAAGAACATGGCTCAAATTTATGCGTTCGCACGGGATGCTTTTAAAGGCGGACAAAGAGCCTTTCAGTTGCAGGCCTTTCCTTTTCGCATGACAAAGGATAATATGCTACGTCATAGCAATAATCCTCATTATAAATTTTGGGTTATGCTTAAGAAAGGGTATGATTTCTTTGAAGAAAATCGCCAACCTCCAATTGTTGAAGTTTATGGAAAACGTTACATTTTTAATCGCGATATTGATAAAACTTCCCTTTCTCTAGTGCAGTGAGGGTTATTTTATTTTAATGCATTGTTACAACATATTGATTTATAATAATTTATCATTTTGTATGTCGAATGATAGTCTCGAATAGTGTGAGATTTTCTTATTCCAAGACTTTTTTTATATTGAATCAATAAAAAATATTTTCTTGTATTTCACAAGCGGAGCTTGTGTGTAGGTACAAATTGTTAAAAAAATGACTAAAAATGCTTCTTATGAATCGCCTTCAATGCCAAAGGTTGTTGAAACATTTTGGACTGACAAATTGTGTGATGGGTGTACTCATTCATGAGCGTCAAACACCATCGCTTATGGTGATAATATAGGACACATCAGAACTTTATGCATCATGAGGTGTTTTAAGTGAGTAGTCAATGTTTTAAATCGCTGAGTTTTTTCATGGAGTTTTGCGTAAGTAGATCAGATGGGGCCAAGGGAAGCCAAGTAAAACTTTCTGAAAGAAATTATATTGTTTGCAGATCGGTATGAATGGCAGTTTTTGTTTTTAGTGAAGCGTAGATTAACATAAAATGCGCTTCTCTTTTTACTTCTTTCAAAGGGTTTTATTCTTTCATACTGTAAAATATTGTCTTATGGTGTTGGTCTATCAGATACATACATACAGCTAGAAATCCGATATTATCTCTGTCTTATTTTAGTTTTTTGCCTAAATTTGAGAAGATTTTTTAAAATCTGCTGGAGAAATAAAGTTGGGCAGAATATTTTAAAGCCAAGAATTTATCCAATGGGGTTATGAAATAAAATTCCTAAAATGGTTTGCAGATAATTTACAGATAAAGTGTATTGCGAGATGTAGTTTGTTATCGGGTTTTGCAAAATTTGACGGCAGGTTTTGCATCAATTTATTTTTTTCGAAGGGTTTTTAAGAGGTTCTCAAAGGGGCTTCAAAGCCTTCTTTCATTTTTGCTACAAAATCGCACTTTCTACCCTTTTTCGCGTTTTTTCCAATTTTAGGTGTCAAAATCTATTTTGACAAAACGCACATTTAATGCTAAAAATTGTACGTAAAAACAATAAATTATCATGTATTCCTAACTAATCCCACCTCTTGCAATTTAATGCGAAATCTACTGTCAAACTACACGAGAGAAAATAAGCAGCTAGACATCATAAAATCCTTTTATCTTAAAATCTGTTTATGATGAATCCATCAAAATCATTTTTTGCACATCGTAAATTGGATTGCTATATGAATAAAACTCTTAAAGAAAGCAAAGACTTTTTATGAGCATTCTAAGGTATCAAGGGTTTTTGAAACATTGAGCGCTGGCAAAGGTTATGATGATTCAAGCTTGCATATTTATAGAGTAAAAATGATAAATAGGTTTTATATATCTCGTGGAAAATTTTATGTTATTGATGGGTAGCGTCTTGAAATAGGTATGATGCGTATTGGAATATGTTTCTTTAAAAAATGCGTGAATTCGCACTATAATAGTGTTCTATTTTATGTAAAGGGTGTGATTATTATTACAAATAAGATTAATACATTCTCGTTGGATTGTTTTAATAGGCAATAGTTTTGTATAAGGTTTTGTAGGCGTTCTAAAAAGCCTTAATTGTGGTGTCGTCTATGAGAATTTGCCGTCCAGTGAAAAGATATGAATGATTTTATGAGATCATGATTGTGTAGAAGGCGTAAGACATTGTTTAAAATATGTCTTTTTCTTTTTCAGATCATAATATGTTATTTATTAATGAATTTGAATAGAAATGTTTATCAAAGGTTTTTATAAATTAATGGCATATTGATTTATAATAATATATTGTTTTTTATCTTGAATTAGAATTCTAAATACCGCAAGCATCTTTTATTCAAAGCTTGTTTATATTGAATCAGTTAAAATCATTCGCTTGCACGTTACAAGCGGGAGAGACCGTGTCGATAAAAAAGATTAAATAAAAAATGTCTCTCATGAATCGTCTAAAGTGCCAAGAGCTACCATACATTGGGGGTCAAAATCTATGGTGGAACTGTTTTACTTCTTTAAAAGTGTAAAAAAGTCTGGTTTTATGGATTTAACATTATATTATTGAAGGACAGAGTTAAAACTTTATTCCTGGAATAATGAGAGGGTTTTCCAAGAGAGCGGTTTTGTCTGCAGTGTCTATTGCTGGTTTATTAAAAAAAGCATTGAGAAGTTTTTGTATTGCTTCTTTTTCAACACCATCAGCAATGATGACAAAACGTGTTTGTTTTATTCCTTTTGGCCATGCTGGTAGTCTTATGGGTGGATGGAAAAATGTTTGTACACCATGTAATACAAGTGGGCGAGAAGGATCATCACGCAATGCGATAATTGCTTTAATACGGAGTAATTTTGTACCATAACGGTCTTGTAGAAGATCTAAAAAAGCTTCAATTGTAGTGTAATCAACAAGGTCCTCACATTCTAATGAAAAGGTGCGAATGGTTTTATGGGGGGAATGGTCGTGGGGAGCTGTCATAAGATTTTGCTTAAGGTGTGTATTTTCTCCTTTTTCATACCATAATGTATTGTTTATTAATAGATTTAAGCAGAATTCTTCAGAATGGGCGTCAATGATTTGTGCTGTAGGATTCATTCTTTTAAGTGTATTAAGGAGCGTATTTGAAAGCGCTTGTGGTACCATAAGATCTGTTTTAGTGAGAATAATTTTATCAGCAAAGATTAATTGTTTATATATTTCAGGATAGCGCTCACATATGGAAAGTGTGCTTAATATATCAAATGTTGCAAGAACAGCATTTATGGACAATGTTTGAATAAACAACGGGTGGCTTAAAAGTATTTGTAAAATAGGAGCAGGATCAGCCATTCCTGTTGTTTCAATGATAATGTGATTGAGTTTTTTAATCTGTCCTCTCTGGACGCGATTGATTAAATCAATTAATGTATCAATAAGATCACTGCGTAAATTGCAGCATAAGCAACCATTGGCAAGTTCAATAATTCCTTCTGTCGTCTTTTCAACCAGAAGGTGGTCAATACTGATTTCGCCGAATTCATTGATGATAACAGCACACTCCGTTAAGAGAGGGTCTTGTAGCATACGGTTGAGCAAAGTTGTTTTGCCAGAACCTAAAAAACCAGTAATAAGCGTGAGAGGAATGCGCTTTATTTTCATCTTAATCATCTAACCATGGTTTTGTTTTAAGGGTAAAAAAATACCCATCTTTAGCATCATTCTTTAAGTTCTGCTTGACGACTTTCAAAAGCATCTAAAGCAATGTCTTTTAAATAATGAAGATGACGCATTGCCTCACACTTTTGGTTATTGCGTTTTTAATGGGATCAACACCCCTCATATAAAACAGAACGCTATTGATTTGCTAATTCACGGGCTTTTTTAAAAGAAACATGTCTTAAAGTACCTACGCCCATTTCACGGCGGCGTTTGTGAAGGGTGTAACGATAAATCCATTGAACACTTCCATCTTTATGCTTATGGAGAAGCAAGCCGACACCATCATCACATTTGCTTGCCCGTGGGTGTTGTAACAGCCCTTAGCACTTGAGAGCATTCATAAGAGCCACGCTTAGTCCTTGTCTGTACAGTTTTATCTATAGACTTATCCCGCTTATGACGTGCAAGCAAGTGATTTTAATTGATTCAATATAAGAAAATCCTACACTATTTGGGATTATGATTCAAGTTGAAAAAATTATTTTCCATTATAAATCAGTGTGTTACAGTTTTAAAGAAATATATCTTACGATGTTCAACGCCATTCATAAGGGTATCTGTGAGGGATTAATATCCAATTTCCTATGAAATTGATGTTATCACTATTTTTATGCTTATAAAGGGCAAGTGTGAGCACGATCATACGACTTTTTCAGTGCTAATGTTGTGATAATTCTTGGTATTTGAAAGGTTGTATAGGAGAAATTTTTGATTCCTTTTTTTAATTAATTTATCTCTATGCTTATCCACCTTGTGATGTGCAAGAGACTGATTTTAATTGACTTAGCAGATACAGATTTGAAATGAGGCAATCTTACGATATTTGTGGTTTTGACATAAGGTAAAAATTATCATTATAAATCAATATATTATAATTAATTTATAGATTATGGCTTACGGTTTTTTTATAGAATAGTGTGCGCTTTTTTTATACGGACTATGGGGTTTTCTTAGTGGTTTTACTGTTATTTTAGGTGTCTGTGGCGTACGAATGAGATGTACTGCTAAGGGATGAGAAAAAGAAGGAGGAGGCGTGATAAAAGGTGAGGTAAGAATAATATTTCCTTGATCATCATAGGAATTGGCATGCATTTTTATGGCTTCAGGCGTGCATGTTTGTTGTCTCATATTTTGGGCTTGTGTTATGTTGCTTCCATAAGGTTTTAATGTGGCTAGTGTTAATTGGGGGCTTCCTTGGTGCAAGAATCCTATTTCGAGAAGTTGTGCCGCTTTTTCTTCCCTTTTACTTATGTTGTTAGCGCCTAGAATGACAGCAATAATTGTGCGTTTATTGCGGGTGGCTGAGGCAACAAGATTAAAACCAGAGGCGCAAATAAACCCTGTTTTCATACCATCTATTCCATAAAAACGGCCAATGAGGTTGTTTGAGTTATGCTGGATTTTTCTATTATTACCAAAATCAATGGCTGGAATAGAAAAATAATGAGCATATTGTGGAAATTCACGACGTATTTGGACAGCTAAAAGAGCAATATCGCGTGCGGTGGAATAGTTTTGAGGATCTGGTAATCCACTTGCATTCGCAAAATGGGTGCCAAACATGCCTAAACGTTTTGCTTCGCTATTCATTTTGCGTACAAAAGCTTTTTGTGAACCAGCAACAGCTTCACTCATGGCAATGGCCAAATCATTGGTCGATTTAACCATGGTGATACTTAAGGCTGTATCAAGTGTGAGGACAGAACCAGCTTTATAGCCAGAACGATACGAGGGAGCTTTTGCGGCATATTCACTGATGGTGATAGGTTTGTTGGGTGAAATTTCTCCTCGACTCATAGCACGAAAAATAACATAAGCGGTCATTAATTTTGTTAAGGAAGCTGGATACCAACGCTCAAAAGCTTGATTATGTTTTAAGATATGTCCTGTTGTAACATCAACAGAGATAAAGGGCTGCGCTAAAGCAAAAGTGCTCGACAAACTCAAGATGAAAGAAAAAAATAAATTATAGAAAAAACGTTGCATGAGTTTAAATCGAGTTCCTTCTTATTCATTATTTAGAATTGTTTTAATGTAGGATATAAAGCTTTTGAGTCTAGCATAGAAAAGACAGATGGTTAATTGCTGTATCAGTTGTGACTTAGGGATAATAACCAGCACTCATCTTTACGTTCCCCTTGAATTTGGTTTGATGGTTTGAGTATCTCAAGAAATACTTTTTAAATAATGAAGATTGTACAAAATTTAAGATTCTTGAGAGGAGAGATATTTTTCAGAAAGAAAAAAGCAAGTACAATCATACGTTTTTCCTGCTATTCTATTATTTAAAATATTTGTTTACAATGATAATTTACCGTTTTTATATGTTTTAATGAGGCCCCCCAATATCGTCAGCTTTTTTCATTCCAAATCTGTTCCAGATTGAATAAATCAAAAAACTATCCGCTTGCACATTACAAGCGGGAAGCCTGCGTGGATAAAACTGTACAAGAAAGGCATGCATCTTATCAATAGTCTCGAGTACCAAGGACTATCGCAATTTTGGTATTGGCAAAAGAGGGGGTGATGGTGCGGGCTTGCTTCTTCAAAAGCGTAAAAATGGGGATGCTCAACAGATTTGCCATTATACCATTCATAATCAACATTGTGAAATGGGTTGAGGTGCCATAAGAAATGTCTCCTTAAAATAACCCTTATATTGAGATGGTCTATAAGAGATGTTTGTATCCTTTGCTTAATTCTTGCCTATACATTAATTTCATTTGTGACGACGAATAATTTATACAATATAAGAAGAAAAAATAATTTTTCTGTATGGGATATTATTAATTGATGTTTTTTCTTTAAATAAGTTGTTTGTTTTTCTCTTTATTTTACCCCTTAGCGAGTATTTTTAAAACTGTTTGTGAATAAGTATAAAGTTTTTCAGTTCATTTATGCGCTCGTTTTAAAGAAATATCTACCAGTTTTCATATCTCTTTTAAAACATCGCTTGTAGGCACTATAATCTTTATATGAAGAAAGATATGGGTACTTACCATTCATTATTCGCTATCAATGTTGTATTTGTGAAGGAGCAAGCTAGCACCATATTTACCGGTCCCCAAGTGCGACAGTCTTTGGTACTTGAGACGGTTGATAAGAGGTATGCCTTTCTTGTAAAGTTTTATCCACGCAGGCTTGATCACTTGTAATGCACAAGCAAATAATTTTTATTAATTCAACATGAAACAAACTTGAAATAAAAAAATCTTATGGCATTGAGGGGAATTCAAGTTAAAAATGAAAATATCTTTATCAATCAATATATTGTATGATATTTAAACAATTTTAAAGGGAAAAAGAATTCTTTCTCAAAAAAATTCATATATTAATCTTACCTGTTTTGCTGTCTATTTAGTATAATTTTTTTACCTCCCCTTCTGTATCTGTATATTGTAAACTTAAAACTCCTGCTAAAAAGCAGGTGTTTTAAGTATCAAGATGAGAGGCTAGCGCCTCTCAAACTCTCTGTGCACTCACCAAAATCATGATCTCAAAGCCGTGCTTTTGGAAACTAACAATCCTTTGGTTTTTAGGATCAAGGCAACCCCTTTTGGGCGCCTAACGGCGACCTTGACCCAAAACCAATACGGTTTGTTTTTACGTTCCAGCACGGTGCCGAAATCATGATTTCTTGGGAGTTTCTTATGGCGCTAAATGGAGGAAATACGGCTTTTTCGATATGGATTTTGCTCCCCAAAATTACGTTTTTAAATAAAACGTATAATTGCACCTTCAAAAAATCTTTCAAAGAAAGACATTTTTCAAGAGTGCATAAAATGCGCATTGGAGATTTTTCAAATTTGAGAGAGATTCAAAAATGCTTTCAGTAGCAAATATAGTTTTTGGTTTGTGATGTTTTTGTGAAAATGATCTTTAGGAATTTAAAATATTCTATATTTGGCTTTAAAAAGCTCTGTGAGAGGTTTTTAGTTTAGAAACAGGTAGACGTAGTTTTTTCATTAAACGCATTCTAGGGATAAATTTGGCGCCAACAGAGACGTTTTTCATATAATCATGATTTCTAGCCGCATGAGAAGGATAAAACAAACCGTTTGTTGTCTTTAGTCAAGGTCGCCGTTAGGCGCCCCGAAGGGGGTACCTTGACCTTAAGAACAAAAGGTTTGTTAATCCCTTCGATAAACGTGGATCTGAGATCATGATTTTGGTGAGCGTACAGAGAGTTTGAGAGGCGGTAGCCTCTCATTCTATTGATTTTTGGATGAACGGAGTGAGTACTAATTAGCTAATTACGTTAGTTTTTATTTCAAATAATCTTCGAAATCTACTTGATTATCTAGATCTATTTCTAGGGGTTTACTACTCTCGTATATACTCCGTATTCCAGAGGTTTTAATACGATTTCTAAAATCTTTTTCAATAGCCATTTTATGATTTTTTGCACTACCCTTCCAACCAAAGTTTGGATTAAGACGAGAAGATCTATTAATACCAATACGAAGCTTCTAAAAGGATATCCATGGTTATTAGTCTTTTTACACTTCGGTTGAAATGATGCCTAGCAATACCGATCCTTTGAGCTAATTCTGTTTGATTGACGACCAATAGATTTTCTAAATCAAGACGAGAAGCTAGAATGAAAAATACTTTGAGGTCATATCCGTTTAAATTACTTTCTGTTATAATAGTCACCGGATGTTGAGCCATTGCACCCCATTCATTTCCAAAACCATTTTATCTTTTAGATACAACATTTTTTATACCGTCCATGGATTTTATAATTTTGAATGAGAAAGCTTGAAATATCTCCCTTATAATTTTGTTTCATATGCTTTCATTTAATACATAAAATGATGTTTTTTATCACTTAAGGTTGTGTTTCATAATATTTTAGTTTTTGAAGCTTCTGGGCAGCAGATGGTGGCATAGGAGGAGGGGTAGGATCTTGAGCTGCTAAGAGAAGCAGTTCATCACACGCTTCTTCAGTTTTTTGAACAAGTTGATTTAGAAAGTCACGTTTGCTTAAACCAGCTTCTATTGGAGGAAGAATACGAACACGAATTGTTCCGGGATAGCGGCGGAAATTATTGCGTGGCCAATATAAACCAGCATTGTGCGCAATAGGGACAACTTGAAGTCCTAATTCATTATAGAGTGCGACAATTCCTGACTTATAATCTGGTTCTTGACCAGGTTGTCGGCGTGTTCCTTCGGGAAAGATTAAGATTTGGCGCCCTTGTTTTACTTTTTCTTTTGCTTTTTCTATAATCATTTTTAACGCTTTTATGGGCGCTGTACGGTTAATGGGGATAATTTGTGTTTTTGCCATATACCAGCCAAACAATGGAATCCACATCAATTCACGTTTTAAAATGAGAGTGGGATCATCAAAATAGGGAACAAGACTGAAGGTTTCCCATGCAGATTGATGTTTTGGAGCAATGATATAGGCTCCTTTGGGGAGATTCTCTAATCCTTCAATTTCATAACGTGTACCTGCGATGTATTTTTGCAAAAAAAGTGTAACACGTGCCCATGTTTTAGGAACAATCCATGCCTTTTTGCGGGGCATTAAAAAATAAACAGGAGCATAAAGAACCATTTGTATGAAAGTTGTTATATAAAAAGCGAACGTAAAAAGAATAGAACGAAGGATAAGCACGATATTTTCCATTTTATATCTATCAGAAGACTTCGTATATAATATAATTTACATGAGAAAACATCTTCTTTATGTTTTTTTAAGCATCTATTTAAAAAACAGAAGGAAAGAGGTTGATGGAATTACAGAAAGATAAACTTTTTATTCCACGGATTTTATCTATTGCGGGAACAGATCCTTCTGGTGGTGCTGGAATGCAAGCGGATTTGAAGGTTTTTTCAGCTATGAAAACTTATGGTATGAGTGTGGTGACAGCTGTTGTTGCACAAAATACTCAAGGTGTGCGTTCTTTTCAAGCATTAGATGCTTCTTTTGTTGCAGATCAAATTGATTCTGTTTTTGAGGATATCCGTGTTGACGCTGTTAAAATTGGTATGGTAGCAAATGCTCAGATTGCACAAGCTATTGCAGAACGTCTTGCTTATCATAAAGCACGTCTCATTGTTTTTGATCCGGTTATGGTTGCAAAAAGTGGTGATGTTCTTTTAAAACCTGATGCTATTGAAATTATGCGTGATGTTCTTGTGCCGATGTCAACTTTGATTACGCCGAATTTGCCTGAGGCGGCACTGTTATTGGGATGTGAAGTGCAATGGTCTTTAGAGACTATGTATCAATATGCTCCACGACTTTTGGCGCTAGGGTGTCATGCAGTTCTATTAAAAGGGGGACATTTGAACACGCTTACCAGAAACAGTACAGAAAATTACGATTGTTCTAGTCCAGATCTTTATTACGACTGTGAGGAGACAATCACTCTTGAAGCTTCACGTATCATAACGACCAATGATCATGGTACAGGTTGTACTCTTGCGGCAGCAATTGCAGCACTTTTGCCGACAACACCATTGATTTGTGCGGTAAAAAGAGCAAAATCTTATCTCAATAATGCTTTAGGGGCTTCAACTGTTTTGCAAGTAGGTAAGGGGCGAGGGCCGCTTCACCATTTTTGTGAACTGTGGGATGAAAAATAAAGGAGAATCTTATTGAATATAGCGATTATTTTGGGATCTGTACGTCAACCTTCCTTAACAAGAACTTTAGCCTGTTATTTAGCAGATTGCTTAATGAAGCGTGGTGCATCACTTCATTGGGTTGATTTACGTGATAACCCTTTGCCAATAACAGATCCAGATTATCATCACAAAGTCGAAGCTAATCCAAGTGCTGCGGTACGACAGTTTGTAAAAACCATCGCAGCTGCCCATGGTATTATTCTCGCAAGTCCTCTTTATCAAGGATCTTATTCAGGGGTTTTAAAAAATGCTCTTGATAATTTATCCTATAATGCCTTTTTAAATAAACCTGTTGGGCTTATCTCTCATGGAAGTGCTGCTAAAAGGTGTTCACAACCGTGTGAGCATTTATTGCCGGTGGTGCGCACGCTTTATGGTTATGCCCTCCAATGTCAAGTCGCTTCGGCCAAAGAGGATTTTGCATCAGATGACGAAGGTCGTACTTGGAAAGTTATAAGCAAAGAAATACAAACACGTTGTGAACGGCTTGCTGATGAAATGTGCATATTTTTACAACAAAGAGGTGGCGTTTAAAGCAAAGAGGGAGGGGATATGAAAAAAAAGGATACGCAATATCGTTATTTAGTCGTAGGTGGTACTGGGGTGCTTTCTCCTTTGTGTCAATCACTAGAACCACAAGAGGTTATTATTGCTGCACGTTTTTTTTCTCATAAAACCCTGCTTGAGGCATTACAAAAACAACATCTGTGCGTCCCCTTGGATTATGATTGTGCGGTATCACAGGCACAATTTTTAGAAGCTGTGAAGCAATGGCATGGTCTAAAATATTGCGTATTATGGATTCATTCACCTGCGCATGCATTTTCTTGCGCACTCATTGAACAGTTGGCTCTTTTGCCTAAACCCCCGTGTATTCTTCATATTTTTGGTTTCAATACTCATGATCAAATGATTGTTGATTGTGCGCGTAAGAACAAGGTTGATTTTATACCCATTAAATTAGGACGAAAAACAACGCCTAATGGTTGGCGATGGCTTACCCATCATGAGATAAGCCAACAGGTATTAGATGCAATGAAAGATCGTGAATGAACTAAAATTATGATTATTTGAGATGGTGAGTGGGGTTAGACTTTTTGTATATTCTTTTTAAATATTAATACTTGTTATGAAGAACAAAATTTAAAGCTGGTTATTGATCACTTTATAGAGAGCGTCTATGCCGAATTGTTTTGTAAATTATGGGCTAGCAACAGCATGGTTGATCGTAAATTGCTTATAGCTGAATAGTATACTTTATTTATTATTGGGCATTATGATCGCGTGAGATAAAATGGCGGAATATTTATCAGGAAGATTTTATTAGGTTTTAGAGATTATGCTAGATTTGAAATATTATGGCAATGGTGGTTCCAATATTGTATTCTGCCAGATGCTCATAGTTTGAATATGCAGTTTGCCAAGAATTGAGATCAAGAGCGTTTGTTTTGCTGGTCTAATTGTCTTCTTAAAATTTTGTGTTTGCTTATTTATAGAAACAAAAAGAATGCTGTACATGAAAAGAGTGGAATCGCAAGTCTTCGTTTTAGATTAAATCCATACATTCAATTTTAGCAGGACTTTAAATGATCTTTGAAAGGACTTTGAAGACTCTTTGAAAAAAGAAATTGATGCAAAATCTTCTATCAAATTATGCAAAACCCAATGACAAACGACAGATACACTTCATAAAAGCGCAAATTGGCACCATCATACGCTTTGCTAGCCTTCAATATTTATTCCAGTCCTTGATCCTTGAAATGATTCATAGGCATTTTTATTCTTTTCTTATACAATTTTTTCACACATCAATTTCGTTTATGATGCGTAAAAAAAGAATTTTAATTGATTCAAATGTGACGAGAATCACGCGTGAAAAGTATTTGAATTTCATGATTCAATTTAAAAATTTATCATTTTTAAATCAATATTTAATCTAGGAATAAAACATATAAAAGGGGTAAGAAACAGAAAGATGCCTGAGAAGTTGGATTGTTTATATGCGGGCGTTGGCTGGTTTCTTTATCTTTTAGAGAAGTCCGTTGAAAAAATTCCTATTTTAGAAAAATGCATGATGAAGTTTTTTTATGAATAGATAAATAGTTATCCACGTTAGGGAATGCGTTTTTTCATATCTCGGGAAGAATGGAGAATGACATGCGTTAAGTGTTGTTATTATTTTATTTGCTTTGCTTTCAATGGTGTTACAGCTGTTGTCTTTAAAGAGAGACTAATGCTTTGTTAAATATTTTTATCTCTATACTGCCTTTTTTGTATCATGGAAAAAAAGATTATTTGAAGTATTATAAGAGGGTATGATGAATTCTTATTTTTGTTTTTAAGAAGAGGCTAGAAATCAAGATCCGCATAGTGAGAACTTGCAACAATGCCGCGGACACGATCTGTTAAAAGAGAACGAAAAGAAGGCCGTGATTTAATCCGCATATACCATTCTTTGGCAGCAGGGGATTGTTCCCAGTCAATTTCCCCTAGAAAGTCAAGTACAGAAATAGCAGCAGCGGCTGCTAGGTCAGCATAGGATAGGGCGGAACCGACTAAGCTATCGCGAGAGGCACAAAGCCAATTGAGATAGTTCATATGGGGTGGAATATTAGCCCGTGCATTGCGTAAAATTTGTGAATTGGGAGCTCCACCGCCAATGGCGAGGGGCATTTCACGTTTATGGATTCTTTCTCGTACAATATGGCGCGTTGCTTCATTTTCAAATTTATTTAAAAACCAATCGTTGAGCCGGCGTACTTCCGCACGGTCTAAAGGATTTTCTGGAAAGAGTTTATTTTCTTGTCGTAAACTTCCATAGGTTTCATCTAAATATTCGCAAATAACAAAGGGACCTGATAATGGAACCTCATGTTCATCGAGAAAAACAGGAACATAACCAGCAGGATTGAGAGCAAGAAATTCGTGTCTTCTAGCCCATTCATATTCTTCAATCAGTTGGGTGGTTACACCATATTCCCCAAGAATGAGGCGTATGAAGCGCGAAGCAGTGGATAGGGGCGAGTGAAAAAGTGTCAGCATAATTTACACTATCAAATAGAGTTGATAAAAATTCCTTCAAGTCATCTTTTTTATAAAGATGCTTGACCAGAAGTACAAGACCATTAGCAGTGGCTGGCAATTATGCTTAATAAATTGTTAATCATATGAATGTGTTCCCTTATGCAATGGTTTGCAAAATGGCAGAACGTAACTCTTTCAAACCGAATGCTTTTTCTGAGGAGGTTGCAAGGATCTCAGGATAAGCTGCTGGACGTTTGAGAAGTTTTGTTTGGGTGGTCATGATTAATTTTTCCAAGGCATTTGATTTGATTTTATCACTTTTTGTCAAAACAATTTGGTAAGAAACGGCTGCTTTATCAAGGAGTGTAAGAACATCTTCATCATTATTTTTGATTCCATGCCGTGAATCAATTAAGAGATACACACGTTTTAGTGTTGAGCGCCCCCGTAAATAGCTAAAAATCAAATTTGTCCAAGCATCAACCAGATTTTTAGGAGCAGCAGCGAAACCATAACCAGGCATATCTACGACTGCGAAAGGGGGGAGATCTCCTCTTTGTCCACTGAAGCCATCGGGGACAAAATAATTAAGCTCTTGAGTCCGTCCTGGTGTATTTGAGGTTCGTGCTAAGCCTTTTTGCTGGACAAGTGCGTTGATTAAAGATGATTTTCCAACATTAGAACGTCCTGCAAATGCGATTTCTGGTGGTCCTTCAGGGGGGAGAAAGCGTATTGCGGGAACACCACGAATAAAAACCCAATTGCGAGAAAAAATTCCAGAAAGGGAAGAATCTCTTGTCATTCCTGCACTTCTTTTGGGGCCTGCTCTTCTTTTTTGGGTGATTTCCTCCACATGGCTTTCAAATTATCAAAAAGCTCAATTTTGACTCCTTGGCGCTTCATCATGATACCTTGCTGAATGATTGACAATATATTGTTCCATGCCCAATAAATGACAAGACCAACAGGGAAAGAGGCGAGCATAAAAGTAAAGATGACAGGCATCCATGTGAACATCATCGCTTGGGTTTGGTCTTGAGGAGCGGGATTCATACGCATTTGTAAAAACATCGTTATTCCCATAATCAAAGGCCATGCACCAACCATAAGAAATGTTGGCGTTGCATATGGCAAGAAACCAAACAAGTTGAAAAGAGATGTTGGATCGGGGGCAGCTAAATCTTGAATCCAGCCAAAGAAAGGTGCATGGCGCATTTCAATGGTAATATAGAGAACTTTATAAAGAGCGAAGAATATTGGAAATTGAACCAACATTGGCCAACAACCTGCAAGGGGATTAATTTTTTCGGTTTTATACAGTTCTATGATTGCTTGTTGTTGTTTGGTTCGGTCATTGGGATATTTTTCTTTTATTTCAAGCAATCGCGGTTGTATAAGCTTCATGCGTGCCATAGATTTATAAGATTTATTGGCGAGAGGGAAAAGAAGTGTTTTTAAGAGTACTGTGACAAGAAGGATGGCAATACCAAAATTTCCTGTTTGCTTATAAAGGATGTCAATGAGGGAGAACATGGGTTTTGTGATGAAATCAAACCAACCCCAATCGATTAAGAGAGCAAACTTGTTGATTTTTAGGTCATTTTGATAGTGGTTAATGATTTCAACTTGTTTTGCACCCGCAAAAAGACGATTTGTAATCGTTTTTGTTTCATTTGGGGCAATCGTTAAAAGAGATCCTAGCAAGTCAGATTGATAATGCGTTTGCAAACGATCAAAATAAATAAAACGACTTGTATATTCTTTATCTTGTGGGGGAATAACTGCTACAGCCCAATATTTATCGGTAATACCAATCCAACCCCCTGTTACTTTGGAAAAAGTCATGCTCTTTTGTCCATTATCGGGATTGGGATCAAGCTCTGCTAAGGTCTTATATTTTTCAGTTTTGAGTGAATCTCCTGCGATACCGATCATTCCTTCATGAAGCAAATAGGTTGCATTTGTATGTTCTGGTGGTGCTGCACGTGCAATGCGGGCATAGGATGAGAGATGTATCGGTTGATCACTTTCATTGCTGATAGAATCCTCAATGGTAAACATGTAATGATCATCAACAGAAAGGGTACGGCGGAAAATTTGCCCTTGTCCGTTATTATAAATTAAAGTAATGGGCGTTGAAGGGGTTAGGGTTGTATTATTTCCCTCTATTTGCCATTGTGTATCGGATTGTGGCAAGGCTTTTGCTGGCAAAGATGCACTTGCAAAACCAAATTCAGCAAGGTAGGTCGTCTTGAATCCTTTAGGATTTAGCAAATCGATTTCCGGTGATTTTTTATCGACTGTTACACGATATTTCTTAAGATGAAGATCATCAAATTGCGCACCAACAAGATTAATAGAGCCTTCCAGTTCATTGGTTTTGATCGCAACACGCTCTGTTTTGGATAATACAGCTTTCCGGATCTCAGGAGTCATTGGTTGTTGGATGAGAGATGTTGCTTGATGCGTTGAGGGATCATCAGAAAAATTTGTCGTGGTCGTTGAAGGGACTGATTGTTGCTTTGACAACTGCTGTTGCTGTGTGATGACGTGTTGTTTTTGTAACTTTGCTTGTTTGGGAGCAACATGAAGAAGTTGCCACCCGATGAGCACTAGGAAAGATAAACCAATAGCGATAAAGAAATTGCGATTATATTCCATTCGTACACCCTTGTTGTCGTTGCTGATGTTTTGTTTTTGGTTTTATTCGCTGATTTAATTCACTAATCAAAGATGTAAAAGGCGCGTGCAATGCATCGCGATACGCTACAATGACGTAGTCCGTCCCTGCTTCCATGTGGTTTGTTACACCAACTCTTACAGCTTCACGCAAGCGCCTTTTGATACGATTACGTTTCACAGCACTCCCGTTTTTACGGGTAACAGTGAAGCCTACACGTGCAACAAGAGAAGATTTTTTTTCTGTTGTTTGTTCACGAGATTTAACTTCGAGTAAAAATAAAGGACCCCGTCGCTTTTCTCCTGTGCGGACAGCCAAAAAATCTGCTCTTTTGCGAATGCGGCAGGGATGTTTTTTCTTCATAAAAGAACATTTCGCAATTTCATTAAATGCTGGGCTTGCAGACATTTACAGGTTCATAACAAAAGTTTCACAACGAAGAAATGATGCATAATCCTCAACGGTTGTGAGAACTTAAATGGTTAAGCAGAGAGCCGTTTACGCCCACGAGCACGTCTTGCAGCAATAACTTTGCGCCCTCCAGCTGTGGCCATGCGTGCACGAAACCCATGGCGACGTTTACGGACAAGTTTAGAGGGTTGATAAGTACGTTTCATTTATTTTAATACCGCGGAGTGCGGCCCTTCTTAAATCTTTGTTTCATAAGCAATTATGCGTGAGATGAACAATTCTACCCTGTCATATGGCTGTTAACTCATAAGGAAAAATATAAAAAAAGTCAATCTTAGATTGTTGTTCTCTTTCTTGAAAAAATACAAAATACCTTGTAACTGTTTGTGACACTTTTTTATGATATTTTAAAAGTATCAGAAAAATAACGATTGAGTCTACAGAAAATAAATGACGAGAGCGTTAAAGATTTAAAGAAAGCGTAACGGATTATTGTATGCTCAATTTAAAAAATACTGTGATATTAAGAATTTTCTTCAGTTTTGTTTTTTACAAAACCCTTATTAGAATATTTATTAAAGTGGTTGTTGCACAACATGTTTGATAAGCTTTGATAGCAGATTTTGTGCTTCAATTTCTTTATTTAAGGGTGATTTTGTATTTTTAAAGAGATAAATTATAAGTTCATTTATATTTTATAATCTTTCAGTAAAGTAGAAAATTTTAAGTGATGAACCTATAAGTATTTTTCATTCTTATGCTTGTATTTGTTGGTATTTTATAGAGAGGAAAGAGTGTGGATTTTATCACAAGTGAGGCTGTCCGCAACGTGTTACGTAAAATCAAGGGACCAGATCTTGAAAGCGATATTGTATCGCTGGGGCTTCTTTCAGAAATATTAATTGCTGATGGCAAGGTTTTCTTTTCCATTACAGTTCCTGATGGACGTGTGCAAGAATGGGAATCATTGCGCCGTTCTGCTGAAGAGTTGGTATGTGCTTTGGAGGGAGTGGAATCTGCTTTTATCACACTTACAGCAGAAAAAACAACAAGGGAAACACCTAGACAGAGAACGAACCCCTTGCCAGTGAAAATGCCCATAGAAGGTGTGCGCCATGTCGTTGCTGTTGCTTCTGGAAAAGGAGGGGTAGGGAAATCGACGATGGCGATCAATATTGCTTTGGCTTTACAAGATGCAGGTTTCAAAACCGGAGTGATGGATGCAGATATCTATGGTCCGTCTTTACCACGTTTGACAGGACTGGTTAACCAAAGGCCACAGCTTATTGGAGAAAAAAAGATTCAACCTCTTGAAAAATTCGGTCTTAAATTGATGTCGATAGGATTTTTGGTTGAGGAAGAAAAGCCGGTGGTATGGCGTGGTCCTATGGTTATGGCCGCTGTAACGCAATTGTTACGAGATGTGGTATGGGGGCCTTTGGACGTTTTAGTTGTGGATATGCCGCCAGGTACAGGGGATGCACAATTAACACTTGCGCAACAGGTACAATTAACGGGGGCGTTGGTTGTTTCTACGCCTCAGGATCTTGCTTTAGTTGATGCACGTAAAGCGATAGAAATGTTCATGAAAGTCAATGTTCCTATTTTAGGACTTATTGAGAATATGAGTTATTTTATCGCTCCTGATACAAGAAAACGCTACGATATTTTTGGTCATGGTGGGGCGCGGGGTGAAGCAGAACGTCGAGGTGTCTCTTTCTTAGCAGAAATACCACTTGATGCAGCTTTACGTTTTTCTTCCGATGAGGGGACCCCTATTTTTGTTGCTCAGCCTGATGGCGAGAACGCTCGATTATATCGTGCAATTGTTAATCAAATAAAAAATAAACTCTTTTGAATGTATGTTTGTGTAAGAGAGTTTGCTAAAACACACTTATAAAAGATATAAAAGTAGTTGCTTTTTTGTAAGGGACATATCAATTTTAATTTAAAGAAAATGATTTTTTATCATCATCTTTTCATTCGGTTTTTCTACGTTCAAAAGCATCGAAAGAAAGATCTTTAAAAAAGTGGAGATGACGCATTATCTCACGTTTTCATTTTTCGCGGTTTTTATGGAGATATGCTTTTTACATAACAACAAAACTCTCAAGAGTACATTGATGCTTCTCATGCAAGTACTTGTTGTAAAATAGAACACCTTTCAATGGGTTTCATCCATTTCACGAGAGTGCCTGTGAACGATAAAATGTAAAAATTTCTATGAAGTATATAGATTTCATACCATTTTTGCTTAAATTAAAAGAGATAGGCTATCCCCATTATGCTCTTTTCTCTCCCAACGTTTCTCTCTATTTTTGCATAAAGTTGGCAACCTATTGACGCTCTTCTTGAACGATTTTATCGCAATGTTGTTGCCTTTTTTGAGAGAAAGTGAAATGGGAAAAGATTTTATCAGTATTCTCATTTTAAATGTTAAAGGATAAATTATCTTCCTATAAGCGTTTTTTGCTCTAAAAATATCTTGAAGATTAATCAAAAGTTTTATTTTTATTTGTGTAAATTAAGGGGATAGGCAYTTAAAAAAATCCGTTTGTCCTACTCTTGAAAGATTTATCGCAGACAATTTTATCAATCCATGTAAAATTCAATCAACAAATCCATAATTCTCATCTTTGAGATGAGAAAAGATGTTGGTTAAGTCTTTTTAGAAGCATTCATTTTTTGTAAAGTCGCTTCAAGAGCTGCGGTTAATGCACTTCTTCCTCCTTGATGAGAAAAGTAATTTGACAAAAATTCATTTGTTCCTCCCTTTGTTGAAAACTCTTTTTCAAGCAGTGCAAAATTAAGAGAGGTAGAACGATCCGTTGCTATAATTTTACGCATTTCATCCGTAAGATTTCCAAGCATCATGGTAAGGAACTCTGCTGATTGCTGTTTGTTTAATCCTTGTGTTATAAACCATTGGTGGGCTGTTTCGATAAAATTAAAATATACGCCCATAAGAGAACCAGCTGTCATAAAAAGATTAAACTGTTCTTCTTTATCGAGCACCAATGTGCCACCCAATGCATCAAATAAAGAGTGTAAAAAGGGATGATCGGGATAAATGGGTGTTAAATTTTTGCATTCTTCAACAAAAGGTAATGGAATAGCACGATAAACTTTATGGTTGATCCATTCTTCTACTTCTGCTGCTTTTGCCATGGCAAGAACGGAGATAACCAGCTGTTCTGGACGAAAATGAAGAGAGCGCAAAACCCCTTCTGCAATTTGGTTGGGTAGGCAAAGAAAAACACAATCACTCATATCGAGCAATGCTTGGTTATTTTCAGCAATCATAACTTTATCATAAGCGCGTGAAAGACGTTCTGCTGTTTGTGCATTGCGCGGTGAAACAATAATAGAAGAAACATTAAAGGCGCTTGTGATGAGGCCCTTCACCATTGAAGCGCTGATTGTGCCTGTCCCCAAAAAGCCAAGTTTCATTTTTATTCCTCAGTTTTACCTTTTAAAAGGAATCTCAATCAACACTTCAAGTGTTTTAACTAACATAAGCGCTAATTGAGGAAGCAACACATAAAATAGCAAGAATAATCAAGCCCAAATAGATTTTGGGCTTGTCAAACAGAACGGCAAAAGCAGAAAACCAACCAATAATAGCTGCGGCTAATGCAAATAAAAAACCTGGTTTATTCATCAATACAATATGCATTGTCATTAAACCACCAATAATCAGCGCTCCAAAAACAATGAGCAAACCTGTTGCAAACTTTTCATAATCATCCATAGTTCGTTCCTTATAGCGCTTAAATTATTACATACTTTTTAACGCATATGCCCATAAAGGCGAAATGTTTTTTTATTGAATATGGTTAAAACGGGGCTTTCTCTTATTGATTGGATGTAAAAAATGCGGGGATATGCTTTGGCCAACACCAAGGTAAAATTGCAATCAAATCAAAGCGTACAGATAAAAGGGCATAATCTTTTTGTCGTGCGAGCCAAATATCGGCGGCTGCCTCAATTCGCCTTTCATTCATTCGGGAAACTGCCTCCATTGCTTCAGCTAACGTTGAACGTGCTTTAACTTCAACAATTAACACAAGATTTCCGCGTCGTGCAATTAAATCAATTTCCCCACACTTTGTTTTAAAACGCATTTCAGCAATGTGAAATCCTTTTAAACGCAACCACCAAGCGGCCAATTTTTCTGCACGAACTCCCCGATAAAAAGACTTTTGTCTCTGTTTTTTTTGTATCATCTTACGCATTATTTTACACATTTTTTAGAAAAATCAATCGCTGAAAAAGTTCCTGTTTTTTCAAACCGGTCTTTTTTGCAACAAAAGCTGCTGCTTGAGCAGCAGAATGTGTCCGTGCGCGTTCTAATAACATTTCATTAATTTCTTTATCACTTATCACATTTAAAGAAGGAGATGATGATTCTCCAACAAGCACAACTATTTCCCCACGAATCTGTGTCTGTTTTCTATAACTTTCCAACAAATTTCCCAAATTAGAAACGTCTATCGTTTCAAACTTTTTTGTTAATTCACGACAAATTGCAGCAGGTCGATCCGCTGAAAAAAAAGTTATCATATCTTGTAAAGTTTCAACAAGACGATGCGGTGATTCATAAAAAATCAAAGTTGCTGGAATCTCTTTTAATTGTCCCAATCGTTTTTGACGCTGTCCTTTGCGTGCACTTAAAAAACCTGCAAAGAAAAAGCTATCTGTAGGAAGCCCTGTTGGTGTTAGAGCAGCTAAAAGGGCTGATGCTCCAGGGATTGGAACAATTTTATGACCTTCCTTACGGGCTTCTTCGACTAATCGAAATCCAGGATCAGAAATAAGTGGTGTTCCTGCATCTGAAACAAGCGCTACCGTTTTTTTTTCCGCTAAAGCCGCTAAGAGCTTCGAACCTGCTTTTTGCGCATTATGTTCATGATAGAGAAAAGGTTTTTTTTGAATACCGTAACGTTCCAACAAAACACGTGTTACACGGGTATCTTCACACGCTAAAATATCAACGCCTGCCAGAACTTGTAAAGCACGAAGCGTAATATCTGCAAGATTTCCGATAGGTGTTGCCACAAGATAAAGCCCTGATTCTATGACAGGAGCCGAATAAGCATGCGCACCTATAAAATATGTATTCTCACACATACTCTTTTCTTTTCATAAAATTTTCCTGACTATGAAATGTTATCAATATGTTATCCATACTCATAACACCTTATAGGCCATTTTTTCTCATTTTTACCAGAACATTTTTATCGTTATAAAGGCTTATCTTTTTCGAATAATCAGTTATATTACAATAGGATAATATCATATTTAATACCTTCTTCTAACATTATCACTTAATTTTTGAGCACTATTGTTTTTTCCAGTAAAATAAATTCCAGATATAACTCCTATCAGCTCTATAATTTTCTATAAAGTTTTTCCTTCTTTATCTATGCACCATATCATACTTGGCTGAGCTCTTTATAAAAGCTAAGCTTGCTAGATTATTCCCATAATGGCTATCTTTCAAAAGCTTCATTGATATTTTCTTCTAAGAAAACGTAAACAGCCTCTTTTGAAATACAAATAGCTAATTTTATGATTATTGATCAAACATAAGTTCTTTTCAGTAAAATATTTCATTTTGGCCTATTCTCTATACCCTTAACCATATAAGGCATATTTTAGAAACTTTTAAGGTTTGTTTTTATCTTAATATTTTGATTTATAAAGAATAATTTATTATTTTGCAAGTTTAGTAAAAAACTTAAAATTATCTCATTTCAACTTTTCTTATCATCAATGAAATAAAATCATTTTTGTCCATTACAGGTAAGATTGGAAAGCAAATAAAGGCGTGTAAAAAAGCAGTAAAATACCTTTTAAAACCACGCAAAGGCTATCTCAATCGTGAGGCTCACAGAAAAAATAATGCTGTAAGCTTGTCCTTTTTATTTAAATAAAAATGGTATTTATACGGTAGATTTTATACACTTTACGGGAATTTTGATGTGATATATCTATAGCCAATGTCACAAAATAAATGGTCCAATATGCATTGAGAGATATCTCTTTAAAACAAGCCCGCAAATGAACAAAACAGGCCTTTTTTATTTTGGACACCCTATCTTTTTTGAAAAAAATGCTTCCATCAAAAAGTGCAAGTAATAAAAACGTAAGATAAAGAGTCATCTCCCACCTTTAAAAGGTATTGCAATGCTTTTGAAAGTTATAAAACCGAATGGACAGATGATGGTTAAAGAGGAAAATTTCTTTTTCAGGCTTTATATTATCTTAAAATGGACTGTATTTTCAATGAGCTTGATTTTTGTTTTAGAGATTATTCGAATAATATATGCGCTATTTTTGTTTTAGCGATAAAAACTGGAATGGCTTGTGGGGTTTTTATTCATCTTAATTTCTGTTTCAAAGATACTGTTAGGATAAATTTGAATGTTGATTTACCAGCAAAAGTAAAAGCAAAAGTTTTATGAGGAAAACAACACTATAAAAACGCGTGTCGTCATGAAAGCTATTTTTTTAGCGATAGTCTTCAAGGCTTAGCATCTGCTTATTCTTATGGTGTTTGTACATATTCATTTTCATTGCAGTATATTGATAAAGGTTAGATGCAAGGTGACCATCCTTGATGCAAAAATAAAAGGTTGATGTGATATTAAAGATTTTTGCGTGTTCTTATCAGCAGAAACATTGAAAGGGTTTGAACAAGCATGCTCTTTTATCTCGCAATGTTTTTTCTACCTTTGTCTGTGGGCAGCTTGAGTTGGCATTCCTTGGCAAAGTGTAGGAAATAAAATTAAAGCGCATCTCGATAGATTTTTTCTGCGTCATGTAGGTTTGTAAGCTGAAACGACTTGATGTTCTTTATGAGGGGCTAAAAGTTTTTTGGACCATGGAGAAGAGGAAGAAAGTGGAACGAGGGCTTATTTCCCTTTAGATTTTTGAGAGCCACGGCTGTTTCTTTATCCCAGAATGATTGAGATACCTTCGTTATTATTTTGTCATTGAGACAAAAAATTTTCGATAAAAATATATTGTGTGTTTCTGTTGAAAAAAGTCATGCGGTAGAGAGTATATTTTATTATAAAAATAGAGTCCATTTTACCTTGTGAAAGAATATATAAAGATGATCAGATAGATTTCTGATTTGAGGAAAAAATTTTTATTCATTGCATTTTTTATATTTTAATTTTAGCAGCATGAGCAATGATTGTATTTGGGGATTACATATTGGGATAGAAGGGCCCCTCGCTGCCTTGCGGACAGGTCCAAGTGATGTTTTGGTTTGGATCTTTGATGTCGCATGTTTTACAATGTATACAATTTGAAGCGTTGATCATATAAGTTAGATGATCCTTATACTCTAGCCATTCGTATACAGCGGCGGGGCAATAGCGTGTGGAAGGCCCTCCATAGATTGCATATTCGGAGTCCTTTTGTTTTTCTAATGAGGCTATTTTTAAATGGCAAGGTTGATTTTCTTCATGCTGTGTATTGGAAAGGGCAACACTTGTAAGGCGGTCAAAAGTGATAACACCATCGGGTTTTGGGTAAGCAATGGGTTGGAATTTTTCTGCTGGTTCAAAACAGGCATAATCTTCCTTGCCATGGGAGAGTGTTTTAAATAAAGAAAATCCGAACAGTTGTTGCCACCACATATCAAAGCCGGCAAGTTTAATCCCATATTTTGTGCCATATTTTGTCCAAAGCGGTTTGGCATTTCGCACTTTATAAAGATCTTTGCCAATGGGCCCTTTTCGCCATTGTTCTTCGATTTCTTTGACCTCATCATGGGAACGACCTTGCGCAAGAGCCGGAGCGATTTTATCGGCGGCTAAGATGCCAGATAAGATGGCGTTGTGTGATCCTTTGATACGAGGAACATTGACAAAGCCAGCAGAGCAGCCAATAAGCGCGCCACCAGGAAAGGTGAGTTTTGGTACAGATTGCCACCCTCCTTCACTGATAACACGTGCACCATAGGAAAGACGCTTTGCTCCTTTGAAAATTTCATAGAGTTTTGGATGTGTTTTAAAACGTTGAAACTCTTCAAAGGGAGAAAGATAAGGATTTTTGTAATCTAAGTGCACAACAAAACCGACAGAAATGACATTGTTTTCTTGATGATAAAGAAAACCGCCTCCACCGGTATGATTGTCTAAGGGCCAACCGGTGAAATGTTGCACTAAACCGTGTTGGTGTTTTTTTGGTTCAATTTCCCAGAGTTCTTTGAGTCCCAGACCAAATTTTTGGGGTTCACGATTTTGGCTGAGGTTGAAAATTTGTATCAGTTGCTTTGCAATTGAGCCGCGTGCCCCTTCCGCAATCAGAGTATATTTTGCCAATAACGCCATACCAGGCATATAATTTTTTCCAGGGGTTCCATCTTTATTAAGTCCCATATCACTGGTGAGAACACCAATGATGGCTCCGCTCTCATTCTGGATGGGTTCTGTTACGGAAAAACCAGGATAAATTTCAACACCCAGCGCTTCGGCTTTTTTGCTTAGCCAGCGGCAAACGCTCCCAAGTGAAACGATATAACATCCGTTATTGGATAAAATTTTGGGTTGCAAAATATTGGGCAATCGTGTTGCTTTTTGAGGCTTTAGAAAAAAAAACTGGTCATGGGTAACAGGGGTTGTGAAGGGGTGGTCGTGGTCATTTCTCCATTCTGGTAAAAGTGTATCGATACCGATAGGGTCAACAACGGCGCCAGAGAGAATATGAGCCCCCACTTCTGTCCCTTTTTCAACAATTGTGATAGAAAGTTCAGGATTAATTTGTTTCAGACGAATGGCAGCAGCAAGCCCTGCAGGACCTGCTCCGACAATGACGATGTCAAACTCCATACTTTCACGCTGATCATGCAAAGGTGCTTTCATGGTTTATAAAGCTTTCTCCAATTCTGGAATAGTTTGGCGTGGATTGCCCAAAAGAGGTGAAACAACGATTTGCATGGCGAAAAGTTCTATTGATATTGGCTCTGTTTTAACAATGACTTTGTTAAAGATTTTGTTAAATTTCTTCTTTTCGTGTTGAAGATGCAGAGGTGCTTTCATAGCTTATAAAGCTTTCTCCAATTCTGGAATAATTTGGTGGAGATCACCGACAAGGGCATAATCGGCAATTTGCATAATGGGCGCTTCTTCATCTTTATTAATGGCAACAATAATTTGTGCATCCATTATACCGGCTAAATGTTGGATTGCACCGGAAATGCCAACGGCGATATAGAGTTTAGGGGCAACGACTTTTCCTGTTTGTCCAATTTGCCAATCATTGGGCGCATAGCCTGCGTCAACTGCTGCGCGGCTAGCACCTAACGCCGCATTTAATTTGTTCGCAAGAGGAAGAAGAAGGGCCATAAATTGTTCTTGTGAACCAAGGCCACGCCCGCCTGAGATAATAACTTGTGCTGAGGTAAGATCAGGACGATCATTTTTATTGGTTTCTGCTTTTACGAAAGAAGAAAGATTGGGATTGAGAGCTGGTGTTATTGCTTTAATGGGCGCAGAATTGTTTTGAGAAGGTGTTGGTGTGAAAGAGGCTGTGCGAATGGTTATAATCTTTTTAGGGTCATTGCTGCGGACAGTTTCAAGCGCATTGCCTGCATAAATGGGTCGTTTGAAGGTATTGGGTGAAAGAACGGCGGTAATATCTGAAATTTGCATAAGATCAAGAAGAGCAGCTACGCGCGGCATCACATTTTTTCCAGTGCTGCTGGATGGGGCCATGATCACATCATAATCATTTGCTAACGTGATGATTGTATCGGCCATAGGTTCGGCAAGTTGATGGGCTAAATAGTCTGCTTTTGCAATAAGAACTTGTCGCACACCATTAAGTTTAGCACTCTTTTCCGCTATCGTTTGAATGTTTTCTCCGCAAATCAAAATATCGATATCGCTCTTGAGTGCGTGCGCAGCTGTGAGCGCTTTTGCAGTTTCTTCTGTATTATGATCGGCCAATAAAAGAATTGCCATAAGTTTTTTCCCTTTATATATGCGTATTGCTTTTATTCTAGAGAATATTAAATGCAGTTTTTTTGTTTTAGTGCACTGACAAGCTCTGCCACATTAGCAATTTTAATTCCAGATTGACGGGGTTTTGGCTCTTCAACACTTAAAATTGTTAAGCGTGCTTTTGTATCGATGCCAAGATCAGCAAGAGCTTTTTGTTCAATGATTTTCTTTTTTGCTTTCATGATATTGGGCAGAGAGGTGTAACGCGGTTCATTGAGCCGGAGATCGGCAGTCATAACCATGGGAAGGGGAAGGTAAAGGGTTTGTGTTCCATTATCGACTTCACGAGTAACGGTAGCATGTCCATTTTCTATGCTAAGATGTGAGGCAAAAGTTGCCTGTCCCCAACCAAGAAGAGCGGCGAGCATCTGTCCTGTTTGGTTGCTATCGTCATCAATTGCTTGTTTGCCTAAAAAAACCATATCGGGTTTTTCTGCATCAACAATGGCTTTGAGAACCTTAGCGATGCTTAAGGGTTCAAGTGTTTGATCTGTTGTGACAAGAAGGGCGCGATCAGCCCCCATTGCAAGTCCTGTTCGTAAAGTTTCTTGGGCGGCTTCTGGTCCAATAGAAACAAGAACAACTTCTGCAATTTTACCGGATTCTTTCTGGCGAATTGCCTCCTCAACGGCTATTTCGTCAAAAGGATTCATAGACATTTTTACGTGAGACAGATCAACGCCCGTGCTATCAGGCTTGACGCGTATCTTGATGTTATAATCAACAACACGTTTGACAGCGACAATTATCTTCATGATGATCCTCTTTGTTTGTATGATCACAAGTTTATAGCAATACGCATAAGAAACCAAATTGTTTAGAATAAAGTCTTATTTATAACTTGTGTTTTTTTTCATATAAGCTTTTTTCATGTGTACTTGTACTTTCTTGTCGTTATTTTCAATCTGCATCTCTTCTGCATTTTTATAATTGCCTTATTTGCTTGAATAAAAAATAAAAAAATCAATCTGTTTTGTGAGAATATCCTTTTTTCGTTTCATATGCTCTGTTTATGATGGCACTATAGGGACTTTATGCAATGAAAAATTAAGTGACAAAAATAAAAATGGGGGAATGAGTTTACACCTCAGATCTTGAGGAAGAAAAATTAAAGATCTTTTTTTCAAATATCTAGGATAAATATTAAGCAAATATTTGGGATGAATGGTGGAAAAATATTTCCCAAAAAAAGTTTTTAGGCGTTCTTAAAGCTCTATTTACTAAAATAGAGCATAGTTTTTATCATTTCTTGCGATTCTTTTCAAAAAGGTTAATGAGGGGTAGGCATTTGTGAATACGAAGGGTCATACGATAGACCAAGCATCTAATCAAGTTCGGGGTGATCAATTTTCTTCTTTTATTGAGCAGAAGGAGAGAATGGATACGCCTGTGGAAGTAACAATGTCGGACATTGCTCAAAAATTACGCATTGTTTATGCTCAAATGAAAATGAAACATTTGCTTCGTTCTTTAAACCCACAGGTTTCTTTCGAAGAGCATTTTAAATCTTATTTAGATGATATTAGTCGGGCCATCTTGGCTGAACATTATATCCGTCGTCAAAAGGAAAAAAGACTTTTTGAGTCTTTAGAGCAGATTAAAACACTTGTGCAAAATTTGCAGAGTGAAAAAAAAAGCTTAAAAGAAGCAGCGGTAACACGACGTGTATCTCATTCAAAATCACCTGATTCTGTTGTACAAAAACTTGCTCATATGGAATGTGGGGGCAATCAAGAACGCTTATTTCTTCAAAAGGTGCAAAACTTTTCAAGACAAAACAATATAACGCTACTCCAAACAAATGTTGAAAATGTGTTGCAGCAAGAAAATAGAAGCTCTGTGTCCAGTGATGGTATTTTTCCCAAGGATAGCAAGAGTACACTTTTGCCAAGTGATGCTTTGAAGTCTTCTTTTAAAAAGACTGAAGAAACAGAGGAGCGTACTGTGATAGAAGAAAAGGGTATGGAGGGGTCAGTATCTCATCATTGTATTGAGGAAGATTTTTCTCCTGCTTTAAAGACACAGTTTCGGCGATATGTCTCATTTTTATCTTGTTTTGTAAAAAAAAGTGCCCTTTGTTTTTTTACCATTGCATTTGTGGTCGCGATAACGTTATGTTTTTATAGCTTTTTAAAAGGAGCTCATTTTTTTTATTTTTTATGATGTTGATGTTAATAGATGTGAAATGTATTGCGCATTCGTGATTGCGCGAAAGCTATAGCAATTAGATTTATCCTTTTAAACACACAACAAAGATTATTGGAAAAGAGGATAGATGGAGAAAGATCTCCAATTATTAAAAAGCCTCAAATTATCTTAAAAGGTCTGTCAGTGAGTATTTATTTACCAATTGCTGAAATGTCACTCAATATGCTGATCTTGATTGGCATGGGAGTCGTTGCTGGTTTTTTTTCAGGTCTTTTTGGCATTGGTGGTGGTTTTCTTATCACGCCTTTATTGATTTTTTATAACATTCCTCCTGCTATTGCTGTTGGAACAGGTGCTAACCAGATGATTGCATCATCTGTAACGGGGGCAATTACACATTTTAGACGACGGACGCTTGATCTCAAACTTGGTATTCTTTTAGCGATTGGAGGAGGCGGTGGTTCATTAATCGGGATTCAGATTTTTTCTGTTTTGAAAAAGTTAGGTCAATTAGACCTAATGATTTCGCTTCTTTATGTGATTCTTCTTGGAAGTATAGGAAGCTTGATGATCGTTGAAAGTTGGTATGATATGATGCGCAAGCATAAGGCAGGAAAAGCCAATGTTCGTCTTGCAGGTCGACACCGACATAACTGGATTCATCGCTTACCATTAAAAATGCGCTTCCGGACATCTATGATCTATGTCAGTATTATTCCAGTGTTAGGAATTGGTCTCATTGTGGGGTTGTTGTCTTCTATTATGGGGATTGGTGGGGGATTCTTTATGATACCGGCATTGATTTACCTTTTGCGTGTTCCAACCAGTGTCGTGATAGGGACTTCACTTTTTCAGATTACATTTGTGTCTTCTTTCACGACAGTTTTGCAAAGTATGACTCATCAGTCCGTTGATATTGTTTTGGCTTTTTTGTTAATGCTTGGAGGAAGTATTGGTGCGCAATATGGAACACGGGCGGGACGGAAGTTAAAGGCTGAACAATTGCGTATGGCACTTGCATGTTTGGTGTTAATTGTGTGTATGCGTCTTGCTTTTCAATTATTTATACGCCCTGATAATCTTTTCTCTTTGGATATTCTTATGAGATAAAAATGGGTAGATTATTTTCTTTATGCATCATTGCAAGTTGCTTTTGTTTTGTTTCTTTTTCTACATGGTCACATGTTGGGACGACAGCAACATTTATTGATCAAGCTGATCACGAAACTGTCCAAATTATCGTCACAACAAATACGATTACGGTGGATGCTAATTTTGCTGGTCGTGATCTTTATATTGCTGGTGTTTTGGAAAATATTGATCCATTATATTCTCGACAAAACCGTTATGATGTTGTTGTAAGCCTGGAAGGACAAACCCGGCCAATGGTCATGCGAGAAAAAAAACGCAATGCCGGTGTATGGGTTAATACAGATTCCCTTATTTTTAAAAATGTTCCTCTTTTTTATTCTATGGTCACAACGCGTGAAATCGATGATATTACCAGCATTGAAGATTATAAACGTTTAGGGTTGGGGTTACTCTATTTGCCATTGCAGACAGATGAGAAAGATCGGAAAAAAATACAAATCTTTCGTGATGAACTTATAGAGCTGCAAAAAGCTAAGAGCCTTTATTATGAAGAAGTAGGCGGTATTCGTTTTGGTTCTGATACACTTTTTACAGCGCATTTTCGTTTACCAGCCAATATTCCTGTCGGACATTATAAGGCTCGTGCTTATCTTTTTCGTGATGGGCAGTTTATTGATAGTGCAACAACGACTCTTGAAATTGTTAAAGCACATATCGCTTATACAATTTTCGATATAGCGCACAAGTATCGTTTTTTATATGGTATCGTTGCGGTGATTATCGCTGTGAGCACAGGATTTTTATGTCGTTTGATTTTTCGAAAAGATTAGCGCAAGAAAAATATGTAAGGCGTTTATTTTTTATGAAAAATGCGCAAGATAAGAAAAATAGGCACAACAATAATAGCGCCCATCATGGTTATATGGAAGAAGTTTTTAAACGTTATAAATCCTGTTTTCCATAAAGAGTGAAGAAAATCTGTTATTTTCTGTATAAGGTTTTGAGGTGTCCATCCAAAAAAATTCATTATAATACCTATGAAGAATGAAAGAATAAGTAATTTTAGACTGACACGGTTTAGTGTTCCTCCAAGAAATCTATGAAAAGAATTTGACAATTTTTTCTTTCTGTTCATTTAAATATACTTTCGAATCTCTTGTGTTTTTGTTGCATTATCATCATACAGAGATTTTATTATCATAAAGGAAAAATATTTTCTTATTTTTTCACGAGCTTTTTATTAATTTAATATCAGTGCTGGTTGTTGAAATATACGCATGTTCTATTGTATTTTCTGCGATATTTTCATGGCACTTATTTTTATTTAAGTGAAGAAAATTCCTTTTGTTTTTAAGAATTTGTAAGGGAATTTTATAACGTTTTGATATTTTTCATCAGGGTAAATGTTCTCATCCGTTAAAGATTTTGTAACGGACTTATTATTAGTTCGTGTATAGAAATAATATTTCAAGGCAGTTTACTTAAAAAAAGACTATCTATTCTGATAAGGGTGTGCTTATATAAGTATTATATTTAGATATTTCAACCTTAGTGAATTGAAAAGATATTTTTTTCTGAAAAATGCAAGCAATGAATTGAGTGTTGTTAAAGAAGCAAAGATATTAAAATAGAACGTTGAAAAAGTTTTGTTTTGTACGAGTATGTGAGTGAATATTAGGGGGCGTGGTGCCCATGCTCTTTTTGTTTTGAAATAAGATATTTTATTTTGAAATAATATATAATGAGGAGCTTATTATTTAGCGGGGAAGTATAGAAAAATTCAAAACTCCTCTTGTAAAAAGGGGGGAGAGGTGGTTGATGTTGAAAAATGGGTGAATTTTCTTGTTTTGTTGAAAGTTCAAATTGTTGTTAAGGCTTTTTATTATTAAGGGTTATTAAGGTGTTTGCGCTAAGAGGGGGCCTTTGATAATGTAAAAGATGCTAGAGGAAAAAAGGGGCAAGCTTACTCGACAAAAGAGAAATGATCTTTGTCTTATAGGCTTCAATAGTAGACGTTGTGATATCACCAGTAGATTTTGTTATCGGTTATACCATTTATTGTATATTAAATTGTTTTTCGGTGCATATTGGAGGGGGAGCTTATAAGTATGGTAGGAGGTGTGGTTGGTAAGGAGTATTGTTTAAAAGTTGTAAACCTTTGTCTTTCAGAGCCTATGGTTCGTCTAAACTTGTTATTTTGCACGTTCTTATTGCGTGGGGAATTTATACAATAAACGTTAAAAGGAAAAGTCTATGAACTTGAAAAGAAAAATATTGAAAAGTAGCGGCTCTCTTGTTTCTGTTCTTATGGCATTGGGAATGGTTGTACAACAGGCTTCAGCAAAAACACCGGCTAATACTCTTGTGATGGCTTGGAATATTGACGCAATCAGTACATTTGATCCTGCGCAACTTACGGATGTTTATGGAAGTGAAATTGTTCGCAATGTTTGTGATAACTTGGTGAGTGGTGCTACAGACAATCCTGCTAAAATGGTTCCATCTTTAGCAACACATTGGGATGTTTCAGGGGGTGATAACAGTACGGTCATTACTTTTCATTTGCGTGATGGTTTGAAGTTTAATGATGGGAGAGAAGCCAACGCCAATGATCTTGTTTGGGGAATGAAGCGGGTTGTCAAATTGAAGATGGGTAATGCGGCAATTTTTAATGAATATGGAATTACAGAGCAAAATGTTGATGATGCTTTGCAAGCCCCTGATGAAAAAACAGTGGTGATGAAATTTGATAAGCCTTATCCAGTAGAGCTTATTCTTAATAATATTGTTGCAAGTCCTGCGACAGCTTTGCTTGATCGTAAGACAATTATGAAGCATGAAAAAGATGGTGATATGGGAAATCAGTATTTGAAAGCACATGCTGCTTGTGTTGGTCCTTATCAATTAAAAAGTTGGCGCCCTGGAGAGTCCCTTTTGTTGCGTGCAAGCGTCCATTATTGGGGAGAAGCACCGAAACTGAAGCAGATTCTCATTCGCCATGTTGCGGAGCCTGGAACACAACGTTTGTTGTTGCAAAAGCACGATATTGATGTTGCTCGTGATTTGACGCCTGAAGATCTTACAGATCTCAAAAAAACAACAGATGTTAAAATCGAAGAAGTCTTAGAGCCATCTATGATGTATTGGGGATTCAACATGACAAATCCCATTTTTGCTAAGGAAAAAGTACGCTTGGCGATGCGCTATCTCATAGATTATGAAGGTCTTGGCAAGAAACTTCTCAAAGGTGTTGGTGTTCCACGGGCAAGTTTTATTCCTCTTGGAAATCTTGGGGCTTTAGATGAAAAAGAAGGACAACCCTTTAAGCTTGACATTCAAAAAGCCAAGCAACTGTTAGCAGAGGCTGGTTATCCAAATGGCTTTGAGGCAAATTTTCTTGTATCAAATACTCCTTATAGGCTGTTACTTGCCCAGTCCATTCAAGATAGTGCTGCACAGGCAGGGGTGCGTCTTAAAATTGAGCGTTTGGCAGGTACGCAGTTGTTTTCCAAACTTTATGCACGGGCTTTTGATACGATTTTTGTTGGATGGAATAATGATTCTGCGGATCCTCATACCATGGCTTCACGTCTTATTTATAATCCGGATAATCGATTTGAGGCAAAAAATACAGCCTATCCTAGTTGGCAGCATGGGTATTTTGATGAAGATATGAATAAAAAAGTTGATGAGGCGCTGTTTCAAAAAGATTCAGAAAAACGGGCGAAAATCTATACTGATTTACAACGTGAATTGATGCAAAAAGGGCCTTATGCGTTTATCTTTCAGAAATATACTGTTATCGCGATGACACCTGATGTCAAAAAATGGGTTTGGAATAGTGCGCCACAGATTTTTTATAATAAAATTGAAAAATAACGTGTCTTCAAAGCTATCAAATAGATAAAAAACATAGCCATAATATATATTCGGCGTTTTGCATAAGTTTTCGAGCTTTACAATACGTCGAATTTATGGCTGAGGCGTATGTGTGTTATTGAATGTCTTTTCAAGATATTCTGTTAAGAGAGATTTTTTATTGCTCATTGGAGATGTGTTTGCGTGAATATTAAGATTACCACTTTCAGTCTTAAGTGAAATAAAAAATGATAAATTTGTCGGTTAAAGAAACGAGCACACTGAATATAAGCAGAATTTAGTATTTTGTAGAAAAAGCGGGGAACCTTAAAATGTGCTATTGAGAAAAAATTTGAGTATATGCAAGTGATTTGCGGGAATATGGCATTATTGTGAAGCTGATGTTTCAGATTACACTGCTTTTCCTTAAAAAAATGATGAAATGCTGAGATTGTCCTTTAGTGTGGGGTTTTAGAAAACCCGAATTTCCTTGTGATAAAGGAGAGGAGTGACCATGGTGCGTACTATACTTATGAGGATTGTCAAAATATCAAAGAATTATTGAAGCTTTTAAAGCAAGCGAAGTTGGTGCTCTGAGAACTCTTTTGAGAAAATCGCCAAAAGACTTTTAAAGCAGAAGTCCTATTTGATGCGATAAAGAAAGTCTTTGGCTTGTATGGTCAAAGTTATAGGTGTTGTGACATCACCAACAGATGCTGTCATTTATGGTATTACTCATTGTTTATCAGATCATTTTCCGTTGTCTCTTTTGGCGTTAGCTTGCCAATATCGCCCAAGGGGCTGTTCCTGCTGTTTAAAAGGTTCGATATTTTATCTTTAGGAGGTGTGTTTTAAAAGCCTGATCTTTTTATTTTTGCACGTTCTTGTTGCAAGGGAAATTTATACAATAAACGTTAAAAGGAAAAGTTTATGAACTTGAAAAGAAAGATGTTAAAAGGGGGCAGTTCTTTTGTTTCTGCTCTTATGGCTTTGGGGATGTTTGTGCAACAGGTTGGAGCAAAAACACCTGCTGATACCCTCGTGATGGCTTGGGATCTTGATGCGATCAGTAATTTTGATCCTGCGCAGCTTAATGACCGGTATGGCGCTGAAGTTGTTATCAATGTTTGCGACAATTTGGTTGATTCTGCTAAAAATGATGCCGCTAAAATCATTCCTCTTTTGGCAAAGAGTTGGGACGTTTCAGATGAGGGTGGGGGTACAGTCATTACTTTTCATTTGCGTGATGGCTTGAAGTTTAATGATGGTCGGCCTGCTGGTGCTCATGATCTTGTTTGGGGGATGAGGCGGGTTGTCAAATTGAAGCTATCTAATGCGGCAACTTTTAATGAATATGGGATTACAGAGCAGAATGTTGATGAGGCTTTTCAAGCACCCGATGAAAAAACGGTGGTGATGAAATTTGATAAACCTTATCCAGCAGAGCTTATTCTGAGCAATATTTCTAGGAATCGCACTGTTGCTTTGCTTGATCGTGAAACACTTATGAAACACGAACAAGATGGTGATATGGGAAATCGCTATTTGGCAAGCCATGCTGCTTGTGTTGGTCCTTATCAGTTAGAAAGTTGGCGTCCTGGAGAAGGGATTTTGTTGCGAGCAAGTACCCATTATTGGGGAGAGGCACCCAAATTGAAGAAGATCTTAATTCGTCATATTGCAGAGCCTGGAACACAACGTTTATTGTTGGAAAAACACGATATTGATGTGGCCCGTAATTTAACGCCAGAGGATATAGCAGATCTTCAAGCAACAACAGATATTAAAATTGAAAAAGTGTTGGCTCCATCCCTGATAGTGTGGGGATTCAATGTGACAAATCCAATTTTTGCCAATGAAAAAGTGCGTTTGGCAATGCGCTATCTTATCGATTATGACACTTTGGGAAAGACTCTTCTTAAAGATGTTGGCATTCCACGGGCAAGCTTTATTCCTCTTGGGAATTTTGGAGCTTTGGATGAAAAAGAAGGGCAACCTTTTAAACTTGATCTTGAAAAAGCTAAGCAGCTTTTAACTGAGGCGGGTTATCCAAATGGTTTTGAGGCCAATATTTTTGCAGGGAAATCTCCTTATCCTTTTGCTTTGCCTATTGCTCAGTCACTCCAAGACAATGCAAAAAAGATAGGTGTGAACTTTAAGATTGAACATTTTATCGGGACACAGTTGTTTTCAAAACTTTATGCACGTGGCTTTGATACAATTTTTATAGGATGGAATAATTCTTCTTCGGATCCTCATACAATGGCTTCACGTTTTATTTCAAATCCGGATAATCGGTTTGAGGCTAAAAACACAGGTTATCCTAGTTGGTGCCACGGCTATTTTGATGAAGATATGAATAAGAAGGTGCAAGATGCTCTCTTTCAAAAAGATCCACAGAAGCGGGCCCAAATGTATGCTGATTTGCAGCGTGAATTTATGCAAAAAGGACCTTATGCTTTTATCTATCAGACATATAATACTGTTGCTATGACGCCTGATGTAAAAAAATGGGTGTGGAATGGAGCACCGCGTATTTTTTATAATGCCATTGAAAAATAAGAGTGTCTTCAATACTGTCAAATAGATAAAGAGTATCATCATGATATCTTCGACGTTTTGTATAAGTTTTCAAGCTTTGCAATACGTCGAAGATCGTGGATAAGCGGAGGTATGTTTCTGAGTTTCTTTTCAAGATTTCTATTTTAAAAGGACTTTTTTATTCTCATTAAAGATGTATTTGCATGGATATTTAAAACTGAATATTTCAATTTCCATAAATTGATGAAGTGGTCAATTTATTGAGAGAAAAAACAAGTACAACGAATGTTGCGGAATTTACTGTTTTCGAAATAGCAGGGGCTTTAAAACGTGTTGTTTAAGAGAAGTTTGGTTATGTGCAGGTCCTTGGGGGAGATATTAGGTTACCATGGTTCTCATGCTTTGGATTACGCGTGTTTTACCTTAAAAGATGATAAAGCCACAATTGGAGGGTGTTATTTTATGGGGAGTGATGAAAAATTCAAATTCCCTCTTGAAGAAGGGGAGTCAATGATTCATTTTTGGAAAATTACAGTTTCTCTTAGGATCATCAAATTATCAATTTTTTTGGCTCTTGAAGCAACGGAAGTTGGGTTTTTGCAACACTTTTTCAGAAAATCGAAAAAAGAAATTGGAAGAAGAAAATCTGTTTGATGAAGCATGAGGAAATTTGAACTGATATATCCCAAATTGTAAGCGCTATGATATCACCAGTAGTGATTGTTATGCTTGATATTTTCATTTTATATCAGATCATTTTCTGTTGCATATTTGGGGTTCGCCTATACCTGCTCAGAGGGACTGGGTGGTTGGTAAGCGGCGGTGGCTGTTGAGTTTTTTATTTTATTTCGAGGAGGTATGTTTTCTAAGTCTGACCTTATTATGTCTTGCACGTTATTATTGCATAGATAACTTATACAACAAACGTTAAAAGGAAAAGTCTATGAACTTGAAAGGAAAAACATTGAAAGGAAGCAATTCTTTTGTTTCTGTTGTTATTGCACTGGGGATGTTTGCGCAACAAGCTTCAGCAAAAACACCTGCCGATACGCTTGTGATGGCTTGGAATCTTGATTCAATAAGTACATTTGATCCTGCACAAATTAATGACCGTTATGGTAATGAAGTTCTTGTCAATGTTTGTGATAATTTAGTTGAACCAGCTAAAGATAATGCAGCTAAACTTGTTCCCTCTTTAGCAAAAAGTTGGGATGTTTCAAGTGATGATCAGCATACGGTGATTACTTTTCATTTGCGCGATGGTTTGAAATTCAACGATGGTCGTCCTACAAATGCCAATGATCTTATTTGGAGCATGAAACGGGTTGTTAAATTGAAGATGGCTACTGCGGCGACATTTAATGAATATGGTATCACAGAGCAGAATGTTGATGAGGCTTTTCAAGCACCCGATGAGAAAACGGTGGTGATGAAATTCGATAAACCTTATCCAGCAGAGCTTCTTCTTAGCCATTTTGCCACTAGTCGTACTCTTGCTTTGCTTGATCGTGAGACACTCATGAAACACGAAAAAAATGGTGATATGGGAAACCGCTATTTGGCAAGCCATTCTGCTTGTGTTGGTCCTTATCAGTTAGAGAGTTGGCGTCCTGGAGAAGGGATTTTGTTGCGTGCAAGTTCCCATTATTGGGGAGAGGCGCCTAAATTGAATAAGATTCTCATTCGCCATGTCGCGGAGCCTGGAACACAACGTTTGTTATTGCAAAAACATGATATCGATGTTGCACGTAATTTGAAGCCAGAGGATTTGGCTGATCTCCAAGCAACAGCGGATATTAAAGTTGAAAGAGTGTTAGAGCCATCCGTAATCATATGGGGGTTCAATGTGACAAATCCAATTTTTGCCAATGAAAAAGTGCGTTTAGCGATGCGCTATCTGATCGATTATGAAGAACTTGGTAAGACCCTTCTCAAAGATGTTGGTGTTCCACGGGCAAGCTTTATTCCTCTTGGGAATCTTGGAGCTTTGAATGAAAAAGAAGGACAACCCTTTAAACTTGATCTTGAAAAAGCCAAGCAGCTTTTAACTGAGGCAGGTTATCCAGATGGTTTTGAGGCTAGGATTTTTGCAGGGACATCTCCATATCCTTTTGCTTTGCCTATTGCTCAGTCTCTCCAGGACAATGCAAAAAAGATTGGGGTGCGTTTTAAAATTGAACGTTTTGTAGGGACACAATTGTTTTCAAAACTATCTGCACGTGCCTTTGATACGATTTTTTACGGCTGGAATAATGACTCTGCCGATCCTCATACCATGGCTTCACGCCTTATTTATAATCCGGATAATCGGTTTGAGACTAAAAACACAGGCTATGCAAGTTGGTGCCATGGCTATTTTGATGAAGATATGAATCAAAAGGTTCAGGATGCGTTATTTGAAAAAGATCCACAAAAACGAGCACAAATGTATGCTGATTTGCAGCGTGAATTTATGCAAAAAGGACCTTATGCTTTTATTTATCAGACCTATCATACTATAGCGATGACATCTGATGTTAAAAAATGGGTTTGGAATAGTGCACCACGTATTTTTTATCATGCTATTGAAAAATAGGATATTTTAAATGTTGTAAGATATAAAATATCATCATGATATCTTCGATGTTTTGCGTATTGTTTAAAAACTTTGCAAAACGTCAAAGGTTATGAATAAAAGAGGGATATGTTGTTGAATGCTTGTTTAAGATATTCTATTTTAAAGAGGTTTTTCATTTTCATGAAAGATGTTTTTGCATGGATTTTAAGATTGAATATTTCAACGTCTTTGAATTGAAAGGGGCCAATTTATTGGCTGAAAAAATCCGTGCAATAACTGTTGCATCATTGAGTATTGCTAAAGAAGAAAAGATTTTGTACTGTCGAAGAAAAGTTTTGTTATGGGGGATATGAAGAATATCAGGTTTTTATTGGGCCTATGCCTATGTTTCCTTTTGCTTTGAAAGATGATAGGGTACAATGGGAAGGTATTATTTTACAGAGAATGATGAAAAAATTAAAATCCTTTCTTGAAGAAGGGATAAAGGTTGTTGCACTTGGCAAGTTTGTCGAAATATCAAATTCTTATGAAGGCCCTTTGTTATTAATGTCCTTAAAACAATAGGGGAGAGTACTGTGATGACATTAAAAGACGCTATAAGAAAAATGTTAGAAGAAAGAAGAGACAAATTTGCTCAACAAAAAACAAAACAAAGGTAAAACTTTTTATGGTCTTCGATAGGAGGCATTAAGATATCATGAAGTGGCTTTTGTTATGGGTGATGATCATTGTCTATCAGATTATTTTCCTTTGCATGTTTGGCGGTAACCTATAGGTGGGAGGAGAAGAAATAGTTGACAAATGATGCTGTCAAAAATTTGTCTTTCAAAGCCTGTGGTTGGCTTGGTTTTGTTATTTTGCACATTTTTTCTGCATGGAAAATTTACACAATAAACTTGAGAGGGAAAAATCTATGAACTTAAAGAAAAAAATATTAAAAAGGAGCAGCTCTCTTGTTTCTGCTTTTATGGTATTGGGTATGATTGCACAACAGGCCTCAGCAAAGACACCGGCGCATACTCTTGTCATGGCTTGGAACCTCGATGCAGTCAGTACATTTGATCCAGCGCAAATCAATGATGTTTATGCAAGTGAAATTATTGAAAATATTTGTGATAATTTGGTCAGTACTTCGGCAGATGATCCAACGAAAATAGTTCCGGCATTAGCAACACATTGGGATGTTTCTGGGGATGATCACAGTACGGTGATTACTTTTCATTTGCGTGATGGTTTGAAGTTTAATGATGGTCGATCAGCCAATGCTAATGATCTTGTTTGGGGGATGAAGCGGGTTGTCAAATTAAAAATGGCCGATGCAGCAACTTTTAATGAATATGGAATTACAGAGCAAAATGTTGATGATGCTTTGCAAGCCCCTGATGAAAAAACAGTGGTGATGAAATTTGATAAGCCTTATCCGGCAGAGCTTCTTCTTAATAATATTGTTGCAAATCATGTCACTGCTTTGCTTGATCGTAAGACAATTATGAAGCATGAAAAAGATGGCGATCTGGGAAATCAGTATTTGAAAGCACATGCTGCTTGTGTTGGTCCTTATCAATTAAAAAGTTGGCGCCCTGGAGAATCTCTTTTATTGCGTGCAAGCGCCCATTATTGGGGAGAAGCACCGAAACTGAAGCAGATTCTCATTCGCCATGTTGCGGAGCCTGGAACACAACGTTTGTTGTTGCAAAAGCACGATATTGATGTTGCTCGTAATTTGACGCCTGAAGATCTTGCAGATTTGCAAAAAACAACAGATGTTAAAGTTGAAAATGTGCTGGTGCCAAGCATGATGTATTGGGGACTCAACATGACAAATCCCATTTTTGCTAAGGAAAAAGTACGTTTGGCAATGCGCTATCTCATAGATTATGAAGGTTTTGGCAAGAAGCTTCTCAAAGGTGTTGGTATTCCACGGGCAAGTTTTATTCCTCTTGGAAATCTTGGGGCTTTAGATGAAAAAGAAGGACAACCCTTTAAGCTTGACATTCAAAAAGCCAAGCAACTGTTAGCAGAGGCTGGTTATCCAAATGGCTTTGAGGCAAATTTCCTTGTTTCAAATACCCCTTCTACTTTAGCTCTTGCCCAGGCACTTCAAGATAATGCTGCACAGGCAGGGGTGCGTCTTAAAATTGAGCGTTTGGCAGGTACACAATTGTTTTCAAAGGTGGATGCTCGAGCTTTTGATACGACTTTTATTGGATGGAATAGCGGGTCTACGGATCCTCATACCATGGCTTCACGTCTTGTTTATAATCCGGATAATCGGTTTGAGGCAAAAAATACAGCCTATCCTAGTTGGCAGCATGGGTATTTTGATGAAGATATGAATAAAAAAGTTGAAGAGGCGTTGTTTCAGAAAGATTCAAAAAAACGGGCGCAACTCTATGCTGATTTACAACGTGAATTGATGCAAAAAGGACCTTATGCATTTATCTTTCAGAAATATAATGTTATCGCGATGACACCTGATGTCAAAAAATGGGTGTGGAGTAGTGCTCCCCATGTTTTTTATAGTGAAATTGAAAAATAATTTTTTACTTGTAAAATACAAAAAGAGTGTAAACATGATATTTTCGGCGTTTTGCATATGGTTTAAAAACTTTGCAAGACGTCGAAGCGCACGTGGGTAATGTGTGGATAGCATGGATAATGTAGGGATATCTTGTAGAGAGAATGTACTTTTACAACATTCTCTTTTAAGGGGATCTGTTATTCTTATTAAAGATGTGTAAATATTAAGACTGAATATTTCAAATTCTGTGAATTGAAAAATGGTCAATTTATTGAGTGAAAAAACAAATGCAACGAATGTTGCGGAATTTACTGTTTCCGAAATAGCAGGGGCTTTAAAACGTGTTGTTGAGGAAAAGTTTGGGTATGTGCGGGTACGGGGGGAGATTTCAGGTTACCGTGGAGCGCATGCTTCGGGGCATGCTTATTTTGCTTTAAAAGATGATAAGGCGCGGTTGGAAGCTGTTATTTGGCGCGGCGTGATGGAAAAGCTCAAATTTCCCCCTGAAGAAGGGATGGAAGTGGTTGCTGTCGGAAAATTAACGACTTATCCAGGGTCATCGAAATATCAAATTGTCATTGAGGCTCTTGAACCAACAGGGGTTGGTGCTTTGATGGCTCTTCTAGAAAATCGTAAGAAAAAATTTACTGATGAAGGCTTGTTTGATGAAGCAAAGAAAAAGCCTTTGCCTTATATGCCTCGAATTATAGGTGTTGTAACATCGCCAACAGGCGCTGTTATTCGTGATATCCTTCATAGGATATCAGATCGCTTTCCGCTGCATATTTTGGTTTGGCCTGTACGTGTTCAAGGAGAAACAAGCGGGAGCGAAGTGGCTGCTGCCGTTGAAGGTTTTAATGCACTTGCACCAGGAGGGCTTATTCCAAAACCTGATCTCCTTATTGTGGCACGGGGAGGAGGAAGTTTAGAAGATTTGTGGGGATTTAATGATGAAGCTGTTGTGCGTGCTGTTTATGCTTCTGACCTGCCCGTTATTTCTGCTGTTGGGCATGAAACAGACTGGACTTTGATTGATTATGTCGCTGATTGGCGTGCTCCGACCCCTACAGGAGCTGCAGAAAGGGCTGTTCCGGTCAAGCTTGATCTTGAAGTGAGTGTCGCCTCACTTGGGGCACGTTTGCGTAAAGGGCTTGCGCGTTCTTTTGATTTTCATCAACAAAAGTTGCGTGCAGCCAGACGAGGTCTTCCTACTGTCGATCAACTTTTCGCTCTACCGCGACGTGGTTTTGATGAAATTTCAAGTCGATTACAGCGTGCTCTTTGTGTGAGCTACGATAAAAAACGCTTTTCTTTTCATGCCCTTCATTTGCGTCTTTCGCCCCGTTTGTTAAAGAGTGAAAAAGCACAACGCCATACAAAGGAATATACGGCACGTCTTCATCGTGCTTTTATGCGCAATGTGGAAAAACAACGCGCGGCGTTAGAGTTGGCATGTAGGCTTTTAAAAAGCACTTCTTATCAGAATATTTTAGAGCGCGGTTTTGTTTTGGCTTTGGGACAAGATCATAAACCTATTAAACGGTTGGCGCAGTTTCCTGAAAGTGGACAAATAAATTTACGTTTTTTTGATGGGGATATCCGTGTTGCAACACAAGAACCTTTTTCTGCGATACGTCCAAAACACAAGAAAATAAAGTCGCCAAGCGATGACCAAGGAACTCTGTTTTAATACGGTGAAGATTATGCTTGCTCAAGGGCTTCTTAAGGGGGCGGATGGAAAAGTTCGTTGTGCATGGGCAGGAACGGATCCGCTTTATTGTGCTTATCATGATAACGAATGGGGAAAACCTATTTTTGAGGATATCCCTTTGTTTGAAAAAATTTGTCTTGAAGGTTTCCAAGCGGGGCTTTCTTGGTTTACGATTTTAAAAAAACGCTCTTCTTTTCGCATTGCATTTGATGATTTTGATTTTGAAAAGATTGCTCATTATGACGCGCAAAAAGTGCAAATGTTGATGCAGAATAAAAATATCGTTCGCCATCAAGGGAAAATTCGATCAGTGCTTAATAATGCACTGAGAACACAGGAAATTATAACAGAATGGGGGAGCTTGTCCCGCTATTTTTGGTCTTTTCAGCCATCACAATCGGAGCGTTATGAAAAGATAGACTTTCAAACACTTTCGGCAAATCCTGTAACCCCTGCTTCTCTTCGTCTGTCTCAAGATTTAAAGAAACGCGGCTGGATGTTTGTTGGTCCCACGATGTGTTATGCTTTTATGCAGTCTGTAGGGATTGTCAATGATCATCTTGAAGGGTGTTTTTGTCGATAAATTGGCAAAATCTCTATTATAATGTCTCATAAGGGCAATGATCAATAGGATAATAATTGAATTGTTTCATAAATGGGCAGGTTATACAATTCTATTGTATAAGATAATTGGAGCATACAAACGATACAATAAGAATGATTTTTTTTGTTGTTGGCCATTAAAATGATAAAAGTGTAATTTTAAAAATGAAAAACAAATGCAAAAAGGCGTAATATCTTAACTGTTATGTATTTGAAGTTAGATAATGGCGATACCCTGTATGTAAAACAGAGCGCCGCCCAATTGCCAATTTACGTGCTTTCTTAAAAAAAATATCTCTTAATGCCCGTTAAGTCCATTTCGCATTGATGCTTGTGAATGGCATAATAATGAAATCATTGAGCATCGCTATCTTACGCTTATGAAGGAACGAGCCGGTACCATCACACACACTTTGCCCACTTTAAAATATTGCGAAAGCGCTTGGCATTTGAAATGGTTTAGAAGAGGTATTTTTATTTCCGCTAATAACATGGATGTTATAACTTATCATAAGTAATGAATATTTTATTCATGTTTATTGAGGAAAATGCAAAATGGTTTTTAGATGGGGTGCTGTTGTTGCATTGTTATATTTTGTTTGGGCTGTATGATCGTTAGTTTATTTGTATGGTAGTCGGTTGCTTGAGACTTGCCTAGGCAATACAAAACAAAATGCAGCAATGAAAAATTGATTGTTAAATAACTCAAGCTGCTTGTGTTCGGTTTTATTATCTGATAACTTTCTTTCATTAGAGAGGGGTTTTTCTGCGTGTGAGCTCCAGTTTTGGGGAGGATACTTAAGCTCAGCCAGACAGGTATTCACTACATTGCGTCGTTAAATCTCTGTATGTTGCTGTTTGGAACTAAACGTTTTGTTACAGCGTGTTGTTTGCTATTCTATTTTTATGGTGGAAGAGTAATGGTCATACTAAAGTTTCGAAGGATTTATATACGCTATTTCTTTGGGGGAATTGTGTAATGAATTTTGTTTTGATTAATGAGAAAGCGCATTCTAATGTGTATTCTTTTATTGCAAGCTTTATCTCTCAGAAGATGAAGTTTGGAAGGAATAGTTCTTCTCATTGTTTCTTTATCTTTGTTAACACGTTTAGCTTTTTTGCAGGCTATAAGGCTTGTCGTTTTGATGATTAATTGGAGGGGCTGATAAGGTTTATTGGCGTGTATAAAGAGATATCTATGAAAAGAATGTCATTATTGGTTAGCAAAATACATATTGCATGTTCGCTATGGTTTGATTGGGCTGTTAATCAATGAATTGATAAAATGGGTGGAATTTAAAAGTAGATGATTCAGTATAGGTGATGAGAAGGTATTTGTTCAATCTTTATGATTATAGATTTGTCCTTTATGATTATAAATTTTCCAAGTCATTTCAGTGCCATTAATTGATAAAAAATAAAGGGGAAAATTTATGAATTTAAAGAAAAAAATATTAAAAAGGAGCAGCTCTCTTGTTTCTTTTTTTATGGCACTTGCAGTGGTTGCACAACAGGCTTCAGCAAAAACACCGGCTGATACTCTTGTAATGTCTTGGAATCTCGATGCTATCAGGACCTTTGATCCTGCGCAAAGCAATGATATTTATTCAACTGAAATTATTTATAATATTTGTGATAATTTGGTCAGTACTTCTTCAGATGATCCAACAAAAATAGTTCCAGCACTAGCAACCCATTGGGATGTTTCTGGGGATGATCATAGTACGGTGATTACTTTTCATTTGCGCGATGGTTTGAAGTTTAATGATGGTCGATCAGCCAATGGTAATGATCTTGTTTGGGCTATGAAGCGGGTTGTCAAATTAAAAATGGCCAATGCGACAACTTTTAATGAATATGGAATTACAGAGCAAAATGTTGATGATACTTTGCAAGCCCCTGATGAAAAAACAGTGGTGATGAAATTTGATAAGCCTTATCCAGCTAAGCTTCTTCTTAATAATATTGTTGCAACGCGTGTGACAGCTTTGCTTGATCGTAAGACAATTATGAAGCATGAAAAAGATGGCGATCTGGGAAATCAGTATTTGAAAGCACATGCTGCTTGTGTTGGTCCTTATCAATTAAAAAGTTGGCGCCCTGGAGAATCTCTTTTATTGCGTGCAAGCGCCCATTATTGGGGAGAAGCACCGAAACTGAAGCAGATTCTCATTCGCCATGTTGCGGAGCCTGGAACACAACGTTTGTTGTTGCAAAAGAACGATATTGATGTTGCTCGTAATTTGACCCATGAAGATCTCTCAGATCTACAAAAAAAAATAAAGATTAAAGTTGAAAGGGTGTTGGTGCCAACCATGATGTATTGGGGATTCAACATGACAAATCCCATTTTTGCTAAGGAAAAAGTACGCTTGGCAATGCGCTATCTCATAGACTATGAAGGTTTTGGCAAGAAGATTCTCAAAGATATTGGTGTTCCACGGGCAAGTTTTATTCCTCTTGGCAATTTTGGAGCTTTAGATGAAAAAGAAGGGCAGCCCTTTAAGCTTGATATTCAAAAAGCCAAGCAACTGTTAGCAGAGGCTGGTTATCCAAATGGCTTTGAGGCAAATTTCCTTGTTTCAAATGTTCCTGCTATTTCAGCTCTTGCTCAGTCTATTCAAGATAGTGCTGTACAGGCAGGGGTGCGTCTTAAAATTGAGCGTTTGGCAGGTACACAATTGTTTTCAAAGGTGGATGCTCGAGCTTTTGATACAAGTTTTATCGGGTGGAATAGCGGGTCTATGGACCCCCATACCATGGCTTCACGCGTTGTTTATAATCCGGATAATCGCTTTGAAGCAAAAAATACAGCCTATCCTAGTTGGAAAAATGGGTATTTTGATGAAGATATGAATAAAAAAGTTGAAGAGGCGTTGTTTCAGAAAGATTCAGAAAAACGGGCACAGCTCTATGCTGATTTACAACGTGAATTGATGCGAAAGGGACCTTATGCATTTGTCTATCAACAATATAGTGTTGTCGCTATGACACCTAATGTCAAAAAATGGGTGTGGAATAGTACGCCACGTATTTTTTATAATGAAATTGAAAAATAAGCGTGTCTTTTCGTATCATCAAAGATAAAAAGAGCTTGATCATCATTGCATGATGAAAATATTCTCCTAATATAGGAGCTCTTCAGTTTTTTTAAGGAGGATGAAATTGTGGGGTATTGTGCCGTATATGATTGAGGTCCTTTATAAGGAGGGAGAAAGAGGGGAAGTTATATTGGGGAGCGTTTTTGTTTATGATTAAAGATTCTCTTCGTCCTAAATAATAAATTGATATATGAGAGAATTGCTTTATAGATGCTTAGTTTGATTCAATGAAGTTGAAGTTTAATACTATGCTGTTTAAAAGATAAAAGAGAAAAATCATAATAATTTTGTATGAAAAGGTAAAAGAATACACAAGAAAGAGATAAAATGGGGAAAAAAGAATGTTGAAAAGAATTTGTGTTTTATTAAGCACAATGGGGTTTTTAAACGGGGCTATCGTATCAGCATTCAGTGCTTCATCTAAAGATATATTGGTGATGGCATGGAATATCGATTCAATGAGCGGTTTTGATCCAGCGCAAACCGTTGAGGTTGTGACAAGTGAGTTATTGACAAATATTTGCAGCGCGCTCGTGCAATATGATGAGCATGATCCTACAAAAATTCGTCCTGCTATGGCACAATCTTGGGATGTTTTAGATAATGGTAAAAGAATAGTTTTTCATCTTCGTGATGATTTAAAGTTTGATGATGGAAGAACAGCAACGGCGCAAGATCTCGTATGGTCGATGCAGCGGATTATTAAATTAGGTTTGAGCTATGCTCAATCTTTAATGGATTATGGGTTTACCAAAGATAATGTTGAAGCAAATGTTCAGGCTCTTGATGATAAGACTTTACAATTAAAATTAGATAAGCCCTATCCTATTCAGCTCGTATTGACCGTTATTGGACAATCTTATGCTTCTGCTTTGCTTGATCGCAAAACAATTGAAACGCACAGTATCAACGGTGATGTGGGAAATAAGTATTTAGCAACACATTCGGCTTGTGTTGGACCTTATAAATTGGCAAGTTGGTCTCCAGGGGATAAAGTTGTGTTAGAGGCTACACAGCATTATTGGGGGGATGTGCCTAAAATTAAGCAGATTGTTGTGCGGCATGTGGCGGATTCATCAAGCCAAAGACTTCTTTTGGAAAAAGGTGATGTGGATATAGCACGGGATCTTTCCTCAGAGGATATTTTAGATCTTGAAAAAAAAGGCGGTCCGGTCAAAATTGGTCGTGTTTTGCGCCCACAAATTATTTATCTATCGTTAAACAATAAGAATGCAGTTTTTGCGAACGAAAAGGTCAGATTGGCACTTCGTTATTTGGTTGATTATGAAGGTCTTGGAAAAACTATTTTGAAGGGAATTGCCATTCCTCGGGCAACTTATATGTCTTTGGGTGTTCCGGGCGCTTTGGATGAAAAAGAAGGTCTGCCTTTTAAGTTAGATTTGAAAAAAGCAAAACAGTTAATTACTGAAGCTGGTTATCCGAACGGTTTTAAAGCTAATCTTCTCGTTGGAAGTCTTAGTTATATGTCGTCTGTTGCGCAGTCTATTCAAGCGAATGCACGCAAAATTGGTATTGAGCTTACAATTGAAAAAATGGCGCAAAATCAATTGTTGAGTCGTGTGCGGGGTGGAAATTATGATACTGCACTTATGGGGTGGGGAAGTGCTGATCCTGATGGACACCCTGCTTCATTGAATCATGTATATAATCCTGATCCAACATTTACGAAAAAGCATAATATGTATTTGGCTTGGCGCGCTGGATATTATGATGAAAATATTAATAAAATGGTGATGGATGCTTTGTTTGAGCAAGACCCTAATAAGCGCATTATGCAATATCGTACTTTACAGCATTATGTGCTAGAGCATGGTCCTATGGTTTATTTATTTCAGACATATTATACCGTTGGTATGGGACCTGATGTCAAAAAATGGGTTTGGAATAGTTACAGACTTTACTACAATAAAGCAGAAAAATAAAAAGAAGCATGTTATAGAGAAAGCTTGCAGAACACGCTTAATAAGGGGTTGTTTTATTCTATAAAAAGGTGTTTGCTTTATGTTTTATCGCTACAGAGGGGATTTTTATAATGGTTTTGCCACTTTCAGAGACTGAGAGAGCTGTATCAGAAAAGCAGAAAAAATTATTTGTATGGGATTTTTTGTCCAAGGGATTAAAACTTCTTATTTCGGTTTTTATTACATTGCTTGGGTTGGTGACGATTACTTTTTTTCTTGGTCATCTTCTTCCTCTTGATCCTGTTCTATCTATTCTTGGTGATAATATCAGTCAGGAAGCTTATGATGCCATGTATCATAAGCTGGGTCTTGATAAGCCGTTGATTGTTCAATATTGGAAGTATCTTCATAATGTATTTTTATTTGACTTTGGAGATGCTTTAACTTCTGGGCGTCCTGTTTTAGCTGATATTATGCGCGTATTTCCTGCAACATTAGAGCTTGCAACTGTTGCTATTGTTATTGGCACAACTCTTGGAATTCCCTTTGGTGTTTTTGCAGCAATGTATCGCGATTCATTTATTGATTATGTTGTCCGTGTTTTTACACTCTTGAGTTATTCTACGCCGACATTTTGGCTTGGGCTCATGGCGTTGTTGATATTTTACGCTAAGCTTGGCTGGGTTGGTGGTCCAGGGCGACTTGATTTTCTTTATGAATATTCTTTTGAACCCAAAACAGGATTTTTTCTTTGGGATACCGCAAGCCAAGGACAATGGGAGGCTTTTGGGAATGCCTTTAGTCACATTATTATGCCTGCTTTGATCCTCGCTTTCGGGGCTATGGCTTATATTAGTCGTATGACCCGTGGGTTTATGATTGAACAACTCAATCAGGAATATATCATTACTGCGCGTGTAAAGGGGTTATCGTGGGCGCGAACCGTTTGGGGGCATGCCTTTCGGAATGCTGCTGTTCAAGTTATTACCGTTGTTGCACTTTCTTATGCTTTTTTATTAGAAGGAGCTGTTTTGACGGAGACGGTTTTTGCTTGGCCTGGTTTTGGACATTATTTGACAAATGCTCTTCTCGCTGGAGATATGAATGCAGTTGTAGGATGTACTTTACTTGTAGGATTTATCTTTGTCGCTATTAATTTATTTTCTGATTTGCTTTATCGCATTTTTGATCCAAGGACACGTTGAATATGACAGTCAATAATCATTATAAATCACAATCATCATCTTCTTTGGGCAGTTGGTTAAACGACCCTGTTCCACAGTCCATAATTCAAGCGAATATACAAAAAATTTATCAAGCACTGATTAAGTTTTTTCATAATTTTTCGGCTGTATTCGGCTTGCTTATTATTTGTATTATTATCATATGTGCACTTTTTGCTCCTTGGATTGCAACGCACGATTTTCTTAGCAATGATCTGGGAAATCGGTTGCAGCCTCCCTCTATGGAACATTATTTTGGGACAGATGAATTAGGACGTGACATTTTTAGTCGTCTTGTTTTTGGTTCTCGTATTACGCTTTATGTTGTCTTTCTCACAACAATTATTGTCGGTCCAATAGGGCTTATTGTGGGGACTGTATCTGGTTATATGGGGGGATGGGTTGATACTGTTCTTATGCGTATTGTCGATATTTTTCTTGCTTTTCCAGGTTTGATTTTAGCTCTTGCATTTTCAGCTGCATTGGGACCAGGGATTGAAAATGCTTCTATTGCAATTTCAATTGCGGCATGGCCGCCAATCGCACGTTTAGCACGCGCTGAGACTTTGACAATACGTTCTTCTGATTATGTTTCTGTCGTTCGCTTGCAGGGGGCTTCTGCTTGGCGGATTATTTTGTTTCATGTTGCGCCCATGTGTATTCCTTCAGTGATTGTACGATTAACTTTAGATATGTCTGGAATTATTTTAACAGCTGCTGGTCTTGGATTTTTGGGGTTGGGAGCACAACTTCCAAGTCCTGAATGGGGGGCAATGCTTTCATCAGGGCGGGAATTTATGATGACAAATTGGTGGTTGGCAGCAATACCAGGCTGTGCAATATTATTTGCGAGCCTTGCTTTCAACCTTTTAGGTGATGGTCTTCGTGATGTATTGGATCCACGTAATGGGTAATAAATTATTAGAAGTAGAAAATTTACGTATTTCTTTTCCTACAACGCGCGGCATTTCAGAAGTTGTGCGCGGCGTTAGCTTTTCTATCGGAAAAGAAAAAGTTGGCATTGTTGGTGAATCCGGATCTGGAAAGTCGATGACTGGGCGCGCAATACTCAAGTTGAGCCCAAAAGCAGCCATTGTTAAAGCTAAAAAAATGCGCTTTGAAGATGTTGATTTATTGACGGCAAGTGAATCTCAGATGCGAAAAATCCGAGGGAAGCGTATTTCAATGATTTTACAGGACCCCAAATATTCGCTTAATCCACTCATACGGATTGGGGAGCAGATTATGGAGGCTTATCGTATTCATTACCGTGTTTCAAAAGCTGAAGCGCGGGAACGCACCATATCTATGTTAGAATCTGTTCATATTCGTGATCCTGAACATGTAATGCGTCTCTTTCCTCATGAAATATCTGGAGGAATGGGGCAGCGTGTGATGATTGCAATGATGCTTATTCCAAAACCTGATTTAATTATTGCCGATGAACCCACATCTGCACTTGATATTACGGTTAGACGACAAGTTTTATCCGTACTAGATGAACTTGTGACAAAGTCTGGAACGGGGCTTATTTTCATTAGTCATGATTTGAATATGATTGCTGATTTTTGTGATCGGATTTTGGTGATGTATGCGGGCCGCGTTTTAGAAGAGTTGTCTGCTTCTAATTTGTCTCATGCTTGTCATCCTTATACGAAAGCTTTACTCGCGAGTTTACCACGACTTGATAATCCTGTGGATGTTTTGGCTGTTCCTGAGCGTGATCCTGATTGGTTACATAATCCTACGATTGTTAATGGTGTTGAGGAGGTTTCTCCATGACAAATTGCGAGAATATTATTGATGTTTCTAATTTATCTGTGACTTTTGGGCATAGGCATAAGGCCGTAACAGTTGTTAAAAATGTTAATTTTCATATTAAGCGTGGTGAAGCTTATGGTCTGATTGGTGAATCCGGATGTGGAAAATCAACGATCTTGAATACATTGGTGGGGCTTATTCCAGAATATAGTGGAGAGTTCTTTTTTGCTGGAGAAGAAGTCGCAAAAAAAAGAAGTAAGGGCTTTTTGCGCTGTATTCAAATGGTTTTTCAAGATCCTTATGCTTCGCTGCATCCAAGAAAAATGGTCCATACGGTTCTTTCGGAATCGCTCAAAATCCATGGCATGGATAATCAAAGAGAGCGGGTGGAGGATGCTTTGGATTCTGTTGGTTTAAATTCTTCATTTCTTTATCGTTATCCTCATGAGTTGTCTGGAGGACAGCGTCAGCGTATTGCTCTTGCTCGTGCGTTGATTATTGAGCCTGAGGTTTTGTTGCTTGATGAGCCCACATCTGCATTGGATGTGTCGGTACAGGCTGAAATTTTAAACTTGTTGAAATCCTTACGAGAAGAAAAAAAGCTTACTTATTTGATGGTATCCCATGATCTTGCTGTTGTTGCACATATTTGTGAACGTGTTGGAATTATGCATAAAGGGATTATTCTTGAAGAGCTTAGCAATGATGAATTGCGTAACCTCCATGCGCAATATGATTATACAAAGGAGTTTTTTGAAGCCAGTATTGAGCCTATTGTCCATAGAGAGCAAAGAGCGTGATCGATTTTACAGAAGAAAAAATGAAATTTTTCTGTTTTAGGTTTCTAGAAGTATTTTGCATTCTTTTAGAAACAGAGAGCTTTGATATTTTTTATAGTATAAAATGTTAGCCAGTATAATTTACTAGGAGAGATTTTAACTGTAATATTTTTTATTAGGTCTATGCGTTATGCAGCTGTTTAATAAAAATACAGTATTTATCTGATATTATTGCATTATTTTTTGGATTATAAGTTTTTGAGCATTATTTATTAGAATAACGGTTTAGTAGATAAAGATTGCTGTATTTCTTAAAAAATTCTGATTACTTTATAGTGTAGGTTCTTTTATTGTCTTTAATCTTTGTTATAATTTTAAATTCTTATTGACCATAAAATTCTTTGAAGAAGAAGCTGTTGCGAGAATTTTTTAATAAATAAGGTGTTTTTTCTAGGAGTTTTGCTTATCACTTGGAGATAAAGCGCTTTGCGACGTTTTTGTTTATGAGAGATAAATACCATTCAATATCTAAGATAGCGTAAGGGCTGATTTCTCATAATCACTGAATTTAGTCTCATCCTTAAGCATAATCACCCGCTCTGGTGCATAATTCTCATTCTTTTGCGCAAAGGCTGCCACACGCTCTTCACGCCCCAATTCCAGAAAATTGGCAACCCCTTCTACAGCTGCCTTTGCAGGGTTATAACGAGAGCACTTTTCTGCCTTGTGTACGAGAAGCTCCTTCAATCTGGTATGCTTCAAAAACAATATCTAGCCTTGTAAATCAATAAATCTTGATGGAGATGATGCTGTGGGATAATCAACGAAAGCTATTCGAACGATCTTTTTATGAAAGAGTGTCAAGAATAAAAAAGGCAGCCTATTGTACTGCCTTTTTGTTAAATTGAATAGAATGAATAGGCTGTTTTTACAGCCTTGCTTTAAAACTGATAGCGTATGCCGCCTGAAAAACTTGCACCACTTATACCGGTTTTTTTGCAGCTTTTGTTGATAACTCACATCACCATGAAGGGAGAGATTAGTGGACAATTGTGCACTAATACCAAGCCCACCTTCAAGGGAAGTCCCTGAGGGGTCACGTTTATAATCCTTATCAATATGGATTGCTTGATCATCACCAAAGGTTTTGATCAAGTTTACTTTTCCATAAAAAGACATAGGACGGTTGTTTTCTGTGGCAATGGTTTTGGTTAAACGTCCACCAACACGGATCAACCATT
>NZ_NJPP01000010.1 GCF_002778015.1 Bartonella tribocorum
GCGACTGCGACTGCGACTGCGACTGCGACTGCGACTGCGACTGCGACTGCGACTGCGACTGCGACTGCGACTGCGACTGCGACTGCGACTGCGACTGCGACTGCGACTGCGACTGCGACTGCGACTGCGACTGCGACTGCGACTGAAAAAAGTCTTTTATTTCAAACGGATAAGCAAGAAATAATAATGGATATCCCCATAAAATTAAGAAAAATGATCCTTTTTCCTTAAATATCCACTCTTTTTAAAAAATTTTAATAAGTATATTGCCCAAATATATTGCCTTGTGAAAACACTTTTACGCATAAAATGCATTGATTTATAAGGATAATGCATCATTTTTCATTCCAGATACCCTCTCCAAGTATCTTAGGACTCTTTCATTTCATAGCTTTTTATCAAAATCACTTCCTTGCTTTTCTCACAAGCAAAAGAGGAAACGATTGAGGAAAAACACTGCCTATAAACAAACACACTCAAGTATCAAGAGTTTCTAAAAGCTTAATAATGGTGTCAACTTATACCTTTATAAAAGCATTTACATGATTCACGACCAACATCATAAAATGTATTCAAGCATTCTGAAAAGAATTTGCTAAAATAAACACCATGAAGGTAACTATCATAACATTTTGTTTTGGGAATATGCTATTTTCAACGTTCTGCTTTGCATGAGAAATCTGCCCCCATTAAAGCCTATTCCCCCATTAACCTATTCAAAGAATACAAACAAAGTATAAGAAATGGATAATCTCCTTTTGAGAAAAAAATCCAGCCAATTTATCGCGTATCAACAAGAGACCACAGAGAAATTCATAGAGTCATTTCTTAAGCTTTTCTACCATTGTATCATTAATCATAAAACGCCGTTTTACAAAACTATCATCATCTCTTTGACGAATAATAAACTAAGGAGTGTAAGAAGTGCTTGTGCAATCATATTTGCAACATCGGAAAAATAATGATTTATTATTATTTGCTGATACAAAGCGCGGTATTGTAGCAAATAATTTGCTACAATATAATCATAGAAGCATTTTTTACTAAATGCCGCATCATATATACCGAATAAATAAAAATACAGCTAGTTTCGGAAATTAATGCCATTTAAAATATCATAAATTATGATGTAATTTTGATGTACAACAAATTCGTATGTATTTATTAATTCGTCGTAAAACAATCAAAAGTTAAGAAGTTTCATAAAGTTTTCCCCTTTTCAGATAAAAGTTTATCAAATTTTAAGGCCGCAGAAAGATTATAAAGATTATCGTGTGCTCTATATTTGCGTCTCTCTTTGCAATCAACGTGTGCTATGTGTTTTCAAATGAGCTTCATAAAGATGCTATCTAGTTACTTTATGTTTCCAAGCACCGTTCTTTTGCTTTCAATTAAGCCAAAAGATATTATGTCGCCAGCATGAGCAGGAATTATCCCAATTTGAACTTGTTTCCAAAACCATAAACCGCGTGCACTTTTTTCTTTTTGTTCTTTTACGACATCACGTATATAATCGCGCAACAATTGTGCACCGGATCTATTGCATATTTTTGCTATTTTAGAAAATTCATTTTTTAATACATCCTCAATACGAACAATAAATTGTTGTTTCAGCCATTATGCCACCATTTAATGTGTTACACCGTAATTCTCGTGCAACACATTTTTACGATTTCTTCAAGAGATGTTATTCTATCTATTTTGCATTTTCATATCAAAAAAATGATCGTTTTTTGATTCTATTTTACGACTTTCAAAAACGTCCAAAACCATATCTTTTAAAGAATGGAGATCGGGCAGTCCCTCACGTTTTTATAACTCTCGTTCTTTTATAGGATCATGCCCTTCACGCAATATAGTCCCCCAACGGAGTATACTTGCGTTGCATATTCACGGGCTTCATGTTAGTGGAATATTTTCTAACGCTCCTAAGCCTATTTCACAATCGCGCCCGTGAATGGTATAATGGTAAATCTATTGAGCACCTTCATCTTTACACTTGATCAAGAGCAAACCAGTATCATCACACACGATCTCAATGTTGAGATAGCCTTTAACACTTGAAATGGTTCATAAGAGGTATGGTTTTCTTGCACAATTTCACACGACACAAGCTCCCCGCCCGTAACGTACAAAAATGGTTTTGATTGATTCAATATAAACAGATTTGATATGAGAGAATTCTACAATATTCGAGACTCTTACTTAATATGAAGAATAGACTATTATCATTATAAATTAATTTGTTATTATTTAATAACAAATATTACTATGAACACTTTTGAAAAACCTAGAACAAAACAAAATATGCAATCATCTCACTCTAATCTAGCATACAAGAAGTAGATACGACTCTTACAACTCTGATCCATCTCATGAACGCTGCGGCATAAGGTTTGAAGGTCAAAGAATAACAAAAACATGACTTTTATGAAGCCCGCATAGCTTCGCTTTAAGAGTGCATTGATTTTTAAAAAAAGCTTTGCGGATCAATATCAATTTGAACGCGAACAGAGCTTGGCATTTTGGGACTATTGCTAAGCATTGCACGAATAAACCCTTGGATATCAAAAGAGCGCTGTCCTTGCAGTAAAAGCCGAAAACGATAACGTCCCCGAACCAGAGCCAAAGGTGCCTCTGCCGGTCCCATAACCGAAATATTTTTTTCCCGTGGTGCGGCTTGACGCAGAGCCCGCGCATAATGTTCTGCGGCTTGGCGCTGTTGTGCAGACACAATCAAAGAGGCAAGACGCCCATAGGGGGGCAAATGATAATGTTGGCGTGCTGCAATCTCACGTGTATAAAAATCTTCTGGTTGGCATGAAAGTAAAGCTTTTATGACCGGATGATCAGGTTGATAGGTTTGCAATAATCCTAAACTTTCCAATCCTATCCGCCCTGCTCTTCCAGTCACTTGAGAAAGCAGCTGGAAAGTACGTTCACTGGCGCGTAAATCGCCACTGGCAAGACCAAGATCAGCATCAATAACGCCAACCAGAGAGAGCTTGGGAAAATGATGTCCTTTAGCGACCAACTGTGTCCCAATAATAATATCCACATCACCATCAGCAATGGCTTGCAATTCGCTTCGCAACTGCCCAATCCCGCCTTTGAGATCTGTTGAAAGAATCAATGAGCGTGCTTGAGGGAAAAGCGCTTTTGTTTCTTCTGCAATTCTTTCCACCCCCGGTCCACAAGCCACAAGATGATCGAATGTTCCACATTCAGGACAGGCTTGAGGCAGGGGTTGATGATAGCCACAATGATGACATTTCAATTGCCCTTGCGCACGATGTTCGACCAACCAACTTGAACAATCGGTACAATGAAAACGATGTCCACAAACTCGGCATAACGTTAAAGGCGCATAACCACGACGATTAAGAAAAAGCAGCGCCTGCTCACTTTTTTCAAGCGTTTGTTTTAAAGCCCTTTCAAGGGAAGAGGAAATAAAGCGCCCCTTTTGCACCCCTCCTTGACGCATATCAACCACCCGCAACTGTGGAAGAGCTACTTCTTTGAAACGAGAGGGTAAATGTACCTTTTGATAACGCCCTTTAAAAACATTGGCTTGGCTTTCAATCGACGGAGTGGCTGAAGATAAAATAACAGGAAAATGTTCAAAAGAGCCCCGTGCAACAGCCATATCACGCGCATGATAAAAAATGCGCTCTTCTTGTTTATAAGCGCTATCATGCTCTTCATCGACAACAATCAAGCCAAGCGCGTGAAAGGGAAGAAAAAGTGCCGAACGAGCCCCTGCAACGACACGCACCCGCCCTTCTGCAACTTGTCGCCAGACGCGTTCTCTACGACGCGGTGTTAAGTCAGAATGCCATTCTGCGGCCGCAGCGCCAAAGCGTGCATAAAAACGATCTAAAAACTGCTGTGTTAAAGCAATTTCCGGCAATAAAATTAAAACTTGGCTACCTCCTTTGAAAGCTTGAGCGACCGCTTCAAAATAAACTTCTGTCTTTCCTGAACCCGTAACACCATCAAGCAAAAAAACTTGAAACTGAGAAGATAAAACACCCTCCCGCAACATTGTTGCCGCTTTATTTTGTACACCCTGCAACTGAGGAGGACAAAAATCCGGATCCGGCATACCCACAAGATCAGGAGCAGGAATCTTAACCTCTTCAAAAATTCCTAGCGCTTTTAAACCTTCAACAACAGAAACAGAAGTTCCAGCCGCATGCGCAAGCGCCACACGTGTCCATATCTTCTCACTGCACACCAATTCCAAAATCCGTGACCGCGCTGGTGTGAGACGTTCCACATTTCCACCACAATAACGTAGTCCCAGCATCTGCGCTTCCGGCTCTAAAGCAGCCGGTACAGACAAAACCAATCGTGCAACAAGACCAAAAGGCGTCATTGTATAACGACTAACAAAACGCAAAAATGTAATCATTTCTGCCTTTAACGGGGGACAATCAAAAACATGAAGCACAAAGCGTAATTTTTCACGCGCCACCGAAACAGTCCGTTGCCCGTCCTTTGTCTGCTCTCCAACATCCACAATAAAACCGCAAAGCTCACGCCCCATAACAGGAACCCGAACAAAAGAACCAAGTTCCACCTCCATAGAAGACGGAACTTTATAACTATAAGCATGCGCAACAGGAAGAGGAACCAACACAGAAACAACCTTTTCCTCTATCATATTTGAATTCATCTTTTTAACCAATTTACAATCCCCCTTTTGTCTGCAATCATCGTATCTAAGGTCATCTCGTCTAAGATCATCTTGAAAACCAAAAGGTCTATACCTTATCTTTAAACACGCTTATATAAAACTTATTGAAAGTAAAATTCATCACGAAATTCAATCACTCTCCTTTAAAGAGACATCTCTTAAAGTCCCCAAGCCCATTTCACAACGGCGCCTGCAAAGGGTATGACGGTAAATCCGTTGCTCACCTCCATCTTTACGCTTAAGGAAAAGCAAGCCGGCACCATCACATAACTGTGCCAACCCGTGGATATCGCGACAGCCCTTGGCACTTGAGAGCGTTCATAAGAGTCATTTTTAGTCCTTGTCTATAAAAATTTGATCCACACGCTCATCCCACTTGTGACGTGCAAGCAAATGATTTTGAGTGATTCAACATAAAACAGGTTTAGAATGAGAGAATCTTACGATATTCGAGGCTCTCATTCAAGTTGAATAACGCTATATTATCATTATAAATCAATAAATTGTCTTTACAAAACAACATTTTTTTCACAAAAATTCTTTTTAATACGCATTCCATCACCAAAACACCAACAATGAACACAAGGGCATCCGCTATCACAAAAAAAGCACCATTCTTCTGTGCAAATAAAGTCCATTACGATTAAGTATTCAACATGATATCGCAAATATGCCTCTCAACAAAGCGGTCCTATCGTGTGACTTCTTCTCACGATACACATTTTTATTTTCTTTCCACCTCATACATCAATTTACCATTAATAGATTGATTTACAAAGATAAATTATTTTTACATACCGTAATCAAAACGTTCAATACGAGAATTTTTTCTCATTTGAAACCCATCGAGGAACATTTAAGCTTTACTGATAAGAGCGTATCCCATGTTTTTTGATAGCAAATAGAATAATATTGCACGCGGAACCATTGCAATATTCGCCTTGCTCCTTGCCAAAAAGCGAAAACAATATGTCCATCTTTCATTTTGATTGAGAATACGCAACAATACAAACAATCAACCGGAATTATCACAACTTTGCCAGCTCGAGGGTGTTGCGACAGCCCTTGGGACTTGAGATGATTCATAAAAAATATCTTGAATGCTTTTTTAAATATTCGCGACCCATATTCCTGCTCCTTTTATAACGTACAAGAAAATGGTTTTGATTGATTCAACATAAAGCAAATTGTGTAATAAGGAAATTTTTACTGTCTCAAGCATTATGGTTCAAGTTAAAGTAATTATTTATCATTATAAATCAATGCGTTGATCATATAAAACAGTTCATACATAAAACCTTACATGCCTTCTTCAATGGTGTTTTACGACACAAAAATCCATTCACTAACATGCGACAAGAAAAATTAAACGTCAATCTCGTGAAAAAAGGAGAAGTCTTCTAAAAATTCTCAAATATCAAGAGCAATCACCAATAGAAAATGAGCAAACGGTATGATAATGCTGGCTTATTGCCATAAGTATTAAGATATCATCACGAAAAAATGCCAAGGTATAAAGATGCTAAAATACAAAGATAATAATGCGCAATGAACCCTACACCTTATTACAAACAACGCCATGAAAGAGGCATAGAAACAACACATCTTTCTTTACAAAAAGTGGATATATGATGAACACCATGGTATTCTTTTTCATTAACACCATAGCATTCCTATTTTCTAAAGAGATATTCATTCTTGCTCTTGCTTTTGCCATCAACAATAGCGCATAACAAAACACAGGATAAAATATGAAAAGCTTTGAATAAAAAAGTTAAAAAGAAGAGGTTAGAGATGAAGTTTTTTGTGGATAGCGCCAATATTGAAGAAATACGAGAATTACAGAATTTAAGTCTTGTTGATGGTGTGACCACCAATCCCTCTCTGATCCTAAAATCAGGACGCAATATTCTTGAAGTGACAAAAGAAATTTGTTCTCTCGTAAGGGGACCTGTTTCTGCTGAAGTTGCAGCAACAGAATTTGTAGATATGATGAAAGAAGCGGCTGTTTTAGCAAAAGTTGCTGACAATATTTGCATCAAGCTTCCTTTAACACTTGATGGATTAAAAGCTTGTAAAGCTCTTACAGCAGAAGGCTTAAAAACAAATCTCACACTTTGTTTTTCTGCCAATCAAGCCTTACTTGCTGCCAAAGCAGGTGCAACATTTGTTTCACCTTTTATCGGAAGACTCGATGATTGTGGAATAAATGGAAGTGAACTCCTACATGAAATTCGCACAATTTATGATAACTATAACTTTGAAACACAAATCTTGGCCGCTTCAATCCGCACCGTTAATCATGTCAAAGAAGCAGCCCTAAGCGGTGCTGACGTTGCAACAGTTCCACCAGCAATCTTAAAAGCCTTGGTCAAGCATCCTCTGACTGATAAAGGGTTGCAAATCTTTCTCAGCGACTGGAAAAAAACAGGGCAAAATATTGCCTAAGGACTAAAAGTTTTATTGGAAAGATCTCTTGAAAGTAACAAAAAAATCTGTTCAGCGAGCTCTTCTGCCACACGCTTTTTAGCATCTTCTTCTGCTTGCATCGTTGCATATTCTTGACGAAGCCGCTCAAAAGATGCATTCATTGTCGCTGTTCCTTTTGCAACAGGTATATTTTTCATATCCTGCAAGGTATAGGAAGCTTTACTCATAACAGTTCCAACAGAAGGTCGTCCCTTTCTTTTTTTCTCAAGATCAACCTCTATCTGCATCGATTCTCTTATAAAGATAGATATCTGCAATGCCAATCGATAAGCCGGTAGAGAAGGTTTACCACCCCTTCCAGACAAAAGAAACAGCAGATGATTGCGCACCATTTGTCCAAAACGATCCGAAGGCTCTTCCACCACAATAGAGGCAAGCTTTTGCGCAAGCCCCAAAGAAGCTTGCCCAGAAGAGTCCCCATAAAAAGCAAAATTCATTGCCCTTGAACTCTGCGACTCTTGACGGTAGAGCGATTCAACTTTGCATCCACACAACAATGTGAAAACACCCGCTAAAACGACAAGCAGAAAACTTTTAAAGAACGACATTCACAATCCTTTGTGGAACAATAATAATTTTTTTCATAGGCTTTTCAACCAACTGCGCTTGGATGAAATCTAAAGCCAAAACCGCTTCTTTAATCATCGCCTCACTTGCTGTTGCTGCAACGGTTACCTCACCGCGTTTTTTACCATTAATCTGTACCGGCAAAATATAGTTTTCTGCCACGATTAATGCGGGATTGTATACAGGCCAAGCAAGTTCAGATATTAAAGTTGTCTCCTCTAAAGCAGCATGGCATTCTTCCGCTAAATGCGGCATGATAGGTGCAATCATGGCAAGAAAAAAATCCATGGCTTGACGCAAAGCCGCTTTCATTTCATCCTCAACATCTGCCACCTTATTGAGCAAAGGTGCCATAATATTCAAGAATTCATAAAGACGTGCAATAGCGCGATTAAAAGCGAATTTTTCTAAATCATCTTCTACAGCACGGAGCGTGCGATGCGCTGCCTTTGATAATTCCAAAGCCGCCCCCTGATGCCCCGCCCGGGGCGCCACACCCTTTAAAACAGCAGTACTCAAAGCCACATGGCGCCAAACACGCTGGACAAAGCGATGTGCGCCTTCAACACCCGATTCTGTCCAGATAACATCCCGTTCCGGTGGAGAATCAGACAACACAAACCAGCGCACAGTATCAGCGCCATAGGATGCAATAATATCATCAGGATCCACGACATTCTTTTTTGATTTGGACATTTTTTCAATCAAACCAATTGTCACTTCGCTTTGATCGGTTAATTTATGAGCGCACCGCTTTCCATCTTTTTCAACAATGGAAATTTCTTGAGGTGAAACCCACCCTTGATCATCTCGATAGGTCTCATGCACCACCATGCCTTGGGTAAAAAGTCCCTTAAAGGGCTCATCCACCGTCACATAACCTAACAATTTTATGGCACGCATAAAAAAGCGCGCATAAAGAAGATGCAAAATCGCATGCTCAATTCCACCAATATATTGTTGCACAGGCAACCATTCAGCGGTTGCTTGTTTCTCAACAGGTTCTGATGCAAAAGGAGCAGTAAAACGCGCATAATACCAAGAAGAGTCAACAAAAGTGTCCATTGTATCGGTTTCGCGTTTGGCAGGTTGACCACAGGCTGGGCAAGCAACATGCTGCCATGTTTCATGCCGCGCAAGAGGATTGCCCGGTTGATCAAAAGTAACATCATCCGGCAATACAACCGGCAAATCAGCACGCGGAACAGGCACCACCCCACAAGATGTACAATGGATCATGGGAATCGGGCATCCCCAATAACGTTGACGCGAAATTCCCCAATCACGCAATCGAAATTGCACGGTTTTTTTCCCTTGCGGCTGCCCATGAAGCACTTGTTGCTCAAGCCTTTTGGCGGCTTCTTCAAAGGCTTGTTGGGGTGTCAAGCCGTCCAAAAAGCTGGAATTGATCATCACACCATCACCAACATAAGGCGTTTCAAATGTGACAAAATCTTCTTTTTCAACCCCTAAAGGCAACACCACCGGTTTTATCGGAAGTCCATATTTACGCGCAAAATCAAAATCTCTCTGATCATGAGCCGGACAACCAAAAACAACCCCCGTTCCATATTCCATCAGCACAAAATTAGCGATATAAACAGGAATATGCACCGTTGAATCAAAAGGATGCACCGCCACAAAAGGGGTGATAAACCCTTGTTTTTCGGCTGTTTCAAGTGCTGCTGTTGTCGTTCCACCGCACCGACAATTTTCGATAAAAGCCGTTAAGGCTTTGTCTTTTTGTGCAAGAGCTTGTGCAATGGGATGATCAACAGACAAAGCCATAAAAGAAGCGCCAAACAGCGTATCGGGTCGTGTTGAATAACAGACAACCTCATTAAAGGATTTACAAAGCTCATCAGCGCCACTTGCATCATCAGCTATTGCCTTCAAAGCCCAACGAATCAAAAGTCCTTGTGACTTACCAATCCAATTTTTTTGCATAATGCGGACTTTTTCCGGCCACTGTTCAAGCACCYCCAGCCCCGCCAGTAAATCTTCACTAAAATCGCTAATTTTAAAAAACCACTGGGTTAATTCCCGCTGTTCAACCAACGCGCCTGAACGCCAACCCCGTCCATCAACAACCTGCTCATTGGCCAAAACCGTGTGGTCAACGGGATCCCAATTGACCTTAGCCACTTTTCGCGCCACCAACCCCTTTTGATAAAAATCAAGAAACAGCATTTGCTGTCGATGATAATAATCCACATCACAAGTCGCAAATTCGCGCGCCCAATCGATTGAGAGCCCCAATTGCTTTAATTGCCCACGCATTACCGCAATATTTTGATAGGTCCAAGTTTTAGGGTGCACTTTATTTTGCATGGCAGCATTTTCAGCCGGCATACCAAAAGCGTCCCACCCCATAGGATGAAGCACGTTAAAGCCTTTTGCACGTTTATAGCGTGCAACCACATCTCCCATGGCATAATTGCGCACATGCCCCATGTGAATGCGCCCTGATGGGTAAGGAAACATTTCTAAAACATAATACTTTTCACGACCATCTTCTTGGACAGTCTGAAAAATTTTCTTTTCATCCCAAACTTCTTGCCATTTTTTTTCTCTCGCACGTGGATTATAGCGTTCGCCTATCTTATAATGCTCAATCGTCATTCCCATTATACTCTTTTAATAAAACTGAACCAAAAACTTGTTTTATTATGCTTGACCATGGATTAACCTCATCGTCAACATTTTCGTGAAATATTTCCCTAAGTATTTTATAAAAACACCACCCCTTAAATAAAACTTGAATAAAAACGGTAAAACACAAAACATGAATACACACATTCCCCCTCATAACTCTTCTATTGAAGCATTGCAAAACATTCAAAAGGACATTGCAGCACAATGCCAAGAGCTACAACACCCCGTGGAAGAAGTTGAACTTATCGCTGTTTCAAAAACTGTTTCCATAGAGGATATACGCCCTCTTTTACAAGCAGGTCAATCTCAATTTGCAGAAAACCGCGTGCAAGAAGCAGCCCAAAAGTGGCTCGGGTTACGTCAACAATTTGAAAATATTAAACTTCATCTCATCGGTCCCCTACAATCCAATAAAGCTGCTGAAGCTGTAAAGGTTTTTGATGTCATTCAAACGGTTGATCGTGAAAAAATAGCCAAAATTTTGGCAGAAGAAATGCAAAAACAAAAAAGGCATCTCCCCTGCTATGTTCAGGTCAATATTGGCTTAGAGCCGCAAAAAAGTGGTATAGCACCACAAGAAGTGATCCCCTTTGTTTCTCAATGCAAAAACAACTATGGACTTGATATCATTGGTCTTATGGGCATTCCCCCTCTCAAAGAGAACCCTGGTCCCTATTTCGCTCTTCTAGCAAAATTAGTAAAACAAGCCGGTCTTCCAAAGCTTTCCATGGGCATGTCCAATGATTTTAAAACAGCTCTACAATTTGGTTCGAATGTCCTTCGCATTGGCTCTGCTTTATTTGGCAAACGCCCTGTATAGAGCAATTTCCCTTCACATAAATTCCCATTGAAAACTCTACGCACAAGCCAAAAACAACAGAAATGAGAAAAATATTCCCCTCACGACCACTAAAAGAACAACTCTAGCARAAAAAACGCCCGCCTCTCCTTGCCATCCCTCTTGCCATCCTATGAGGAAAATGAGCAAAAATGACTTCAAGACAACCCTGCTTTGGATTGCATCATCTCACACTTTAGCTCTTCTTTACTCTCCCCCTCTAACCACCTCTTCATAAAAACCAACACATTGATTTATAATGACAATCTAGCGTTATTCATATTAAATAAAAGCCCCGAACAACGTAAGATTCTCTTATTCCCAATATGTTTATATTAAATCAATCAAAACCACTTGCTTACACATTACAAGTGGGGTGTGTGTATGGATAAAATTTGTATAAAAAAGAAATAAAAATAGCTCTTATGAACGCTCTCAAGTGCCATGGGCTTGGCTGCCTTGAGAAAGGTCTCTTTAAAGCACCACAAAAGAAATCCTACATATAAAGGCAAAATGATAAAAGAAGTATTGCGCATGAATGAAAAAACTGTCGTGAAATAAATAATCGCAAAAGAATATTCAACACGCTTACCGCAATGATTGCCGTTAAAAACCACGAATTCTCTCAACTTGTCCAATACGCATAAACAATTTCCCCACCTACCAATAGCGTACAGCAGAAGGAAAAGCCTTAAGACTATCAATACGGCTCTTCAATTCTCGGATAAGTCACTTGAGCACAATCAGCACCTTAAATGTAAAAGCGAACATAAAAAACAGTGCTAAACAATATGATAACAATCATAAGGACAAACGATAGCATAGAAATTTTCTACACACAGAGAGAAGTAAGATGCAATCAACAATCGCTAAAAAGCATTAATCTTAATCCATGCGTACACACAATAACAACACAACTGAGTTCAACTATAAATATATTCCCTTGTTATTCTTGTAAATTAAAAAAAATCAACTTTTCAGATGTAAAATCCTTCTAACTTTAAATTTTAATTAAGAAAAAATAATATTATATTCCTTATAATTTAGAATATTTTTAGCAATATTCTTATATGATTAGGAAGAATATCTCGTATACAGATAATTTGTTTAATTATTTATCAAAGTATTTTTATTTAAATTTTTAAAAATATATTTGACGCTACTATAAAATGCGTGATAACAATTTGAAATGTATCACTGTGATACTATTTTAATGTAAATAATATTAGGAGGATTAATATGAGAAATTTTGGTTCAGGTTTAACTTATACGATAAATGACTCAACACCTATCATTTATGGAAATGCATGTAGACCTAGTGATTTTATAAATCACATGAATGTACAAGGATTCAACATAGCGGGGCCAGCAGGAATAGGTAGTGCATTTCTAGGTGGTATAAGTGGAGGACCAGCGGGGGTGCATTGACAGGTGGAGTGGGAGCTTTCACAGCGGGATTCCTAGGAGGTTATATTTGGGGCTTTGGAGAAAAAGCTTTGGAATGTTGGTTCTAATTTATAGAAAATAGCGACAAAGATATCTCTGAAATTAGTAGTTTTGTAAATATATTCGAAAGAGTATATCAAAGTTAAATATCTACATCTGTAGATAAAATAGTTTTCAGAGATATCTATCATGGATCACGTCTTATAATCAGGATTTTGTTATAATGAATATTCGTTATGAAATCGTAAGAATGTTTTGCATGCTTATTGTATTTGTCTCTCTCTATACTACTATTATTAAAGTATTTTTTGGTCGGAGTTGGAAGTTAGCTATCATAACATCATTATCGGGAAGAGTTGCGCTATTTGTTTTTGATAGTTTGTGTAGATAATTTTGTTTATATTAATCTTTATTGGATGAATTACGAGAACAATGAAAAAATAATCTTCAAAGGTGTCTATTAATCTTATATACTATAACTAGGATTTTGTTATAATGGATATTAATTATGAAATCATAAGATTGTTTTGCATGCTAATTGTAATTACTCCTATAATTGCCATTCCTTTTAAAATATTCAGTGGTGTGGAGTGGAAATTGTCTATTATAATGGCATTATCGTCAGTTATTATGTTCTTTATTTCTGATTTTTTGCGTAGATACTTTGGTTTATATTGATATTTATTAAATCAATTGCAAAAAAAGAATAATATAGTTTTTAGTAATGATAACGAGTGATTATTTATARTGTAATGTTAGATTTTGCTTATAAAATCATTGAATCGCTTATAGCAACGTTTTTCTTTGGCTTTTTATATATGTTTTATTATAGATTTATTTATTATAATAGTTGGAAAGATTCTCTAAAAAATTCATTATTAATAAGCTCTATATTCTTTATGGTTAGTCTTTTATTTAACCATATTGGTTTATATCAAGTTGTGAGAAATATTTTATAATGAATATTAGTTATGAAATAATAAGGCTGTTTTGCATCCTCATTGTATTTATCCCTATATATGCTACTTTTGTTAAAACATTCGGTGGTTGGAGTTGGAAAAAATCCATAATAACAGGATTATTTGTGGGAATTCTATTTTTTATTTCTGATAGTTTATGTAGATATTTTGGTTTATATTAATTTTTTTGAATTTATTCTTTAAAAATGAGTGAGTACAAAAAATATCCGAATTGATCACCTATGAAGTACTCTTCATCTGCCTCTTATATGATATTTAATATCTTTATGCTTTTATAAAAAGCTCTGTACGACAAGGCTCTGTTGCATTTGAGTATCCTAAATGAGCATAAAATACTCACTTGAAGACAAGAGTATCAGATTTTAAAAATTGACTATTCCAATCTTTGTCATTTAGTCTACCCTCATAATGAAAAGCTTACGGGGAAGTTTTGCCTAAAAATACAGTGGGCTGATTTTCCCTAAGATAAATCAAAAGAGGGAAACATGACTGAAAAAATTTATCCGATATCAGAAGAGATCAAAAAAAACACTTTGCTCGATGAGGAAACTTATCAAAAATGGTATCGAGAAAGCATCAATGATCCAGAAAGCTTCTGGGCAAAACATGGTCAATGTATTGAATGGTTTAAACCCTTTACAAAAGTAAAAAACACTTCTTTTAACGATGGTGTACCAATTCAATGGTACGAGGATGGGATAACAAATGTAGCCTATAATTGCATTGATCGTCATCTGAAAACCCATGGCGATCAAATTGCGCTCATTTGGGAAGGGGATAATCCTTATCATGATAAAAAAATAACCTATAACGAACTTTATGAACATGTTTGTCGTTTTGCCAATCTTTTAAAAAACCACGGTGTCAAAAAAGGCGATAAAGTAACCATTTATCTTCCTATGATTCCCGAAGCAGCCTATGCCATGCTCGCTTGTGCCCGCATTGGTGCTGTTCATTCGGTTATTTTTGCAGGCTTTTCTGCTGAAGCCATAGCAGGACGCATTGTTGACTGTGAATCGACCTTCATCATTACTGCTGATCACGGCTTGCGGGGTGGCAAACGAATTAACTTAAAAGACAATGTTGACCATGCTATTGAAATAGCCGCCCGCCAAAATGTGTGTGTCGATCAAGTTATGGTTATACGGCGGACTTGCGGACCAATTGATTGGATAGAGGAGCGTGATTTTTGGTACCACGAAGAAATCGCTCATGCAAAAACAGACTGTCCAGCAGAACCAATGAATGCTGAAGATCCGCTTTTTATTCTTTATACTTCAGGCTCAACCGGTAAACCCAAAGGTGTTTTGCATAGCACAGGGGGCTATCTTGTTTATGCCGCAATAACCCACAAATATGTTTTTGATTATCACCCTGGTGAAATTTACTGGTGTACAGCTGATATTGGTTGGATTACGGGGCATTCTTACTTGGTTTATGGTCCTTTATGCAACGGAGCCACCACTTTAATGTTTGAAGGCACACCAACCTTTCCTGATAAGGGAAGATTTTGGGAAATTGTCGACAAACACAAAGTCAATACGCTCTATACAGCGCCAACCGCTATCCGCGCCTTAATGGGTGCGGGAAATTCATTTGTTGAACGCTCGAAAAGAACATCTTTACGGCTCTTAGGAACGGTAGGTGAACCAATTAATCCAGAAGCATGGGAATGGTTTTATCACACCGTTGGAAATGACCGTTGTCCGATTCTCGATACATGGTGGCAAACAGAAACAGGGGGACATATGATCACCCCCCTCCCCGGTGCCACGCCCCTTAAAGCAGGCTCCGCCACACATCCTTTCTTTGGGGTTCAACTGCAAATCATAGACGAGCAAGGAAATATTCTGGAAGGAGAAGCAGAAGGCAATCTTTGTATTATTGACTCATGGCCAGGACAAATGCGCACGCTCTATAAGGATCATGAGCGCTTTATCGAAACCTATTTTTCCACCTATAAAGGGAAATATTTTACAGGCGATGGCTGTAGACGCGATAGTGATGGCTATTATTGGATTACAGGACGCGTTGATGACATTCTCAATGTCTCAGGGCATAGACTAGGAACAGCAGAAATTGAATCAGCCCTTGTTTTGCACCCTGCTGTTTCTGAAGCTGCTGTTGTTGGTTACCCTCACCCCATTAAAGGACAGGGGGTCTACAGTTTTGTCACCCTCATGGAAGGAACAGCGCCAAGTGAAGAATTGCAAAAAGACCTTATCAAGCATGTCAGAAAGGAAATAGGCTCCATTGCTATATTGGATAAAATTCAGTTTGCTCCGCAGCTTCCCAAAACGCGATCAGGAAAAATTATGAGACGTATTTTACGAAAAATCGCTGAAAATAATTTCGATAATTTAGGAGATATTTCAACCCTTGCCGAACCACAAGTTGTTGAAGATCTGATTGCCAACCGACAAAATTAAAGACACCATGGTTTAACGCATAATATCACCGGTAGGCTTTATCCTTTTACGTGAAATAATCCCCACATTCTTGCTAAAGCTACCGGTAACAATCCAAGCCAGCACCCCTATTCTGTTTGCAATCCAAAATATTGCCACCCCTCTTATCGCATAATCCTTCATAAGCGATATATTTAAACGTCAAATGTTTTTATCCACACACACATTTCAAGCCGCAAACGAATGCCATAAAAGACTTGCCATGGTTTTACTGTCGGTGAAACTTTTTTACCAATTTATCAAATTGCAAGATGACAAATTATTTTTATAGATTAATCTATTTTGCCAAAAGAAAAAACAACAAACAAAACTTAAAAATTATAAAAAGTGCAATTTAACGCACATTAAAGCGAAAAATGCACAAGCCTCATCAACCACAAAACGAGTAAGATTAAGATTAAGTCAAAAAGCAGGTATAAGCAGTTCTTATGTTTCTGCTAGAAACACCTTGGAATTCCTGCTAAAATCATAAATAAAGATAAAATAAAGAAATATAAGAGATATTTTACAAACAATATTTCTCCAAGCACAAATGAAGAAATATTGCGCGTTGTGAAGTATGAACAAGATTGAAAATAATAGGAGCAAAAGTCCTGAAAGTAATACACAATAAAAACGGAAGTGGTAACAAAAAGTGATTCATTTTGAAAATGTCGGTCTGCGCTATGGAATGGGCCCAGAGGTCCTTCGCGATATTAGCTTTCATATTCCTGCTGGATCATTTCAATTTCTCACGGGTGCCTCTGGAGCGGGGAAAACATCATTGATGCGTCTGATGTTTTTGGCACTCAAACCCACCCGTGGTCATATTGATTTATTTGGAACAGACACAGCATTGCTGAAAAGACAAGAGCTCCCAGCACTAAGACAACGCATCGGTGTGGTTTTTCAAGATTTTCGTCTCCTTGACCACATGACCACGTATGAAAATGTTTCTTTACCTTTACGCATTAAAGGGCAAGAAGAAGCAACCTATCGCAGTGAAGTAGAAGATCTTCTCTGTTGGGTAGGACTTGGAGATCATATTCATGTTTTACCCCCAGTTCTTTCCGGTGGGGAAAAACAAAGAGTCGCCATTGCACGCGCGCTTATTGATCAACCAGAAATTCTACTTGCAGATGAACCAACAGGAAATGTCGATCCACCCTTGGCAAAACGCCTGCTGCGTTTGTTTATTGAATTAAACCGTTTTGGAACGGCTGTTATCATTGCCACCCATGATATCGCCTTAATGGAACAAGTTGCAGCACGGCGTATGCTTCTCCATAACGGACGGATGACGATTCATGAATAAATTTTTCTCCATTTTTACCAGCAATAAAAAAAACACAACAGCGATTATTCCTAGTAGCAACATTTCTGGACAAGCGTTGGTTGCCGTGATTGCTATTATGACATTTCTCTCAAGTCTCACCTTAATCGGTGTTGATTTAGTCCAACGTGCTGCCAAAAATTGGAGCAATCAAATTAGCTATGAAGCAACAATACAAATACGCCCTGTTGACAATGTTGATATCAACAAAGCACTTCATGATGCCGTAACATTGGTTAAAACCTTTTCTGGTGTCCAAGATGCAAAAATTGTTGACCAAAAAGCCACAGAAAAGTTGCTGGAGCCATGGCTTGGAACAGGTTTCAATGTCAATGAACTCCCTCTTCCTCGTCTTATCATTGTCACCTTGAAGGAAGATGAAACAATCAATTTTACCGCCATCAATCATGCCATTAAAACGCAAATTCCAGGGGGACAATTTGATGATCACCGTGTTTGGGTCCATCGTTTTGCGACCATGGCATACACCACAGTTTTTATTGGTTTTTCAATTTTAGCCTTGGTTCTAGGTTCTCTTATCCTCACCATCATTTTTGCCACCCGCAATGCATTGGCAGAAAATGCGCATATTATTAATGTGTTATATTTTCTTGGCACTGAAACTTTTTTCATTGCGCGTCAATTTGATTGGCATTTTTTTAAAACGGCACTGCGTGGTGCTTTATATGGTGGTCTCATAAGCATATTTCTGTTTTCAGCCTTTTGTTTCTGGACAAATTATAACTTAGGAAGAGCAGAAGCCAGCCAAATAACAGCTTTATTTGGACGCATTTCCATAAGTTCCATTCCTTATGGAAAAATCATTCTCCTTATTATTTTCGTTTCCTTTCTCACCACCCTTACAAACCGCATGACTATTTTAGCGCAACTGAAAAAAATCGATCAATGTGAAAACGGTTTATTTTAATTTTATGACTCACAACAGCCCCAACTCATTGACGCAAAACCATTTAGAGACACCAAATGATTTAGAGTATCCTGTTTCAAAACGGCCCCATTATAGTTGGTCTCCCCGCTGCTTATTTCGCTATTTTCCCCCCACAACACTGACTCTTGCGGTCATTGTTTTCATTTTTTGGGGTGGTTTTATCATTTTTTCTGAAAAAACCGAACGACTTGTCCCGCCAACGCCCCTCCCCAAAGCTGATGCCATCATCGTGCTTACAGGCGGAGAACACCGAATAGAGATAGGGCTTCATCTCTTACAAAAGGGGCTTGGTTCACGACTCCTCATCAGTGGTGTAAACACCTCAACCAATCTGAAGGCTTTTATGCATAACATGCATATTAGCTCACGACTTATCTCTTGTTGTATTGACATTGGTCATCAAGCGATTAACACCAGAGGAAATGCTGAAGAAAGCGCCGCTTGGATCAAAAAGCACCACTATAAAACCCTTTATATCGTCACCCATGATTACCACATATGGCGCTCGATGCGTGAACTTAAATATCTCATGCCTGATATCCATTTCATTGCTTATCCTGTGAAGAAGAGCAAAGCTGAAAGCACAATACAACAGATCAAGCAAGCCCGCATTCTTATATTCCAATATATTAAAACACTGCAAGTCTATATCAGAACCGCCTTCTGATCTTTATCCCCCTGATCTTTCCCCCCCGATCTTTATTCTTGTGGCTTTAAATCTTGCCATCTTCTAACTGCTTCATACCCTTCTCTCCATACTCTTCCACACGAGTTACCGCTATAAAAGCCCGCAGAGCTTCCCCCCATACAAAGCAAAACGCCCCAAGAAACGTGTCACTGTTTTGCACATTCACCCAAAGACATCTCTTACAGCCCAAACTTGATCTCACGACACAGATCTACCGATGACATCCAACAGTATTAGACAGCTCTCGTAAATAGAGCTCCCCAGATAGCTATAAGATCTCCAGACGTGTCATAAAAATCTCTTTATACCACCATCTTTACGCTTCCATAAAAAATGCAGAACAGCTCATCCTACATTTTGCCATCCCCCAACATGACGATAACTCTTAAAAACCACTTCGGATAATGAGTGAGGGGCATGCGTTATGCCTTTGACTGGATTCACAAACCAACCTCGTATCACCTGCAAGGCAGTCATTTTAAAGGCTTAAAAGTAAGAAAATTGATGATTCTTAGAATTCTCATTCAACAGAGAGAACATTAAACAATCATTATAAATCAATAGATTACTAACAATCTCTTCATTCTATAACGCATCTTCATAAGAGCATTTTAGATCACAGATACAATAAGCTCAAAACGCACACCGCCACAAAAATCCCACGCTCTTTATTGCACTCTTTTTTTAAATCATTTCTCTCTCTACGATTACTTTTTGTTTGGTTTTTTTTCCACACCTCAAAGGACACTTTAACCCCCACAGATCTGTAAACAATAACAACCGGCTTTTTATCTAACGCATTCCACCGGCTCACTTCTGATTACCCGCACTCAAAAGATAGATTTCATGAGAGTTATGAGTTCCTTCCAACCGCTCAAAGAACGAAAATGCCGATCAGCAACGGTTTGTAAACAGCCCACTTTCTCTGGAAAAGCTCCTCTGGACTTCCCCATTTATATGCTCCACGCCTACAAGGCTCGACAAGCAAACCCTGCCCCCAAATATTCACCCCTGTCGCTAAAGCTCATGTATCAAAATTTTAGCGGCTTTATTGCGTAGGGTGTTTTATATTGATTGATAAAGATAAGTGTTTTTCATCTTGAATAACGTAAGATTCTCTCACTCTGTTGAATCCCATTTTCTTGCACATCTCAAGGAAAAAGAATTGTGTAGCGTAAAACGATACAAGAAAGACACGCCTCTTATGACCCATCTTAAATGCCAAGAGCTTATCGCAACACCCACGAACGAGCAAAATGTATGAGAGCTCCAGCGTGTTATGACTCGACACTTTTTTACCGCACAATAGATAACTTAACCTTTTCAGTTTCTCTCACGTCTAATTTTGGAAGGCTGCGCACAATTTTCATTGTTTCTAAACTGACCGTAATAACCCGTTGAAACAACTCCAGAGGATAGGCTGGATTACCCACTGTCTCAACGGCATAACGATTAGCATCATTAACAAGTCCACTCGCTTTATCCGTTTTGACAACCTGCCGCTCCATCACCCATTCAAGAGCAGATCGACCATTCACCACATACTCATAAGCTTCAAGAGGAATATTCTGCATCGTAATATGCGCATTATAAACCACGGTACTTTTATCAACAGCACCGCGTTTACCCGCAAATTTCATTGCTTGAACACGATAAAAACTCTCCGCATCAGAAATCATCCAAGTTTTTGGATCACCCTGTTTATAGGTCACAGAATAGGGTTCAACCTCCTCATAATTCATATGCAAATAACCCAATTCACGCCCCGCTGTCACAAAAGCCCAAAAGTCCTCTACTCTTTTGACCGTTGGGATTCGTGGTAATTCTTTAGACAGATTATGTGCATAACGCACACGGTAATCTTCAGAGTGCAAGATTCCATAGACATAATAAAACACATCATCCTTTGTAATTACTTCACCAGGATAAGCTGCTTTAAAATATGCCAACCCTTCATCGGTCAGTGCATCACGCCGCTGCAGACCAGATTTTTTACCTTCCTCTGCAAAATTTGCAAACAAATGGGACTGACTATCATCTTTCCCTTCTAAAGACTCAGCATTCTCATAAATATACCGTGGAAAACATTGTCCATTATCTATTGCATAGTAATCCGGTAAACTTTTAGTCATCAAGACAGAAAAACCGCTTCTTGCTCCAGTTCCTGTAATTTGTATACCCCTATTTTCAACTGCTTCCCCGATTGGAAAGATACGCGGCATTCGATAAACCATTTCATTAAAGATGCGATTATAATAGAGCCACTGTCGTGTAAAAGGACGATACAAACTCTGAACTATGCAATCACTTTCAAATTTGGAAATTTTTCCTCTAGCTAATTGTTGTTTGATAGCACGACTCCAACTAATTTTTTTAGCATCCGTGTTAACAAAATCATTTACAGAATTTGCACGGACTTTGCGGTCAGAATGTCCATACGCAACATTAAAACGCTGGACTTCACTATTATAAAAAGAAATCATATCGCTCATATTGCCCGCTAAAGCTTTACGACTTGAATTATAAGCCCAAGCATCACGACTGGTTACAATACCGCAAGAAAATTTTTCAAAGAGCTTTTTATCACTACCCTTCTTATCACCTAAGGCTAAAAATTTTTCAAAATCACTGTTGCGTTGATTCAGCCAATCGCCGTGCGCATCTGGTGTAATCATCTGCCAACCATGTTCACGCTTGATACCACCAACACTGCCCAATCGTTGAAGCTCACGGAGTTTCTCTTTTGTTGTGAGATTATCACCAATATCATGATAATAAATTTTACAAGGTCGCGTGGCATTTGGATTTTTGACAAACAAGGTCACAGCAATTCCTGTCATGCTTCCATTTCCGAAAACATTTTGCCCTTCTTGCGCACGCCCTTTGCTCAACATATTTTTGCGAATATCGCCCCGCAAATTAAGAACATAAATGTTTGAGAATTCTTCACTCAAACTTTTTCTAAGACCATCTATTGCTAATTTTTCAACATAACCCGAACCGGTTACAAAACCAATAACACCACTGCTCTTTATGCGATCAGTTGCCCAGCGAATGGCACGGATATAACTGTCATAAAGCGTTTTTACGTAGGTTGCTTTGGATTGAGCGGCATAAGTTTCACGAATGCGACGATCCAATTTAGGATAGTCAATATTTTGAGCATTGTCATTTTCGCTTTTTTTGCCCAAAAGAATAAGGGGGGTTACCAACGATAACACGAATATCCAGTTCCTTCTGGCATGACCTGCGGGTGCTATTGGCTATCAGCAAATCGCTTATCAGATCTTTATCTTGTTCATAAAGTTGGAATGTATCGGTCAAACAAATTCCTTCAAAGGGAACATAATCACCCCCCATCAGACCATGATAAGTTGTCTCAATATTAATGGCTGCGATGTAATAGGCTAAAAGCACGATTTCATTGGCATGAATTTCATGACAAAATTTGTGCTTCATTTCTTCTGGTTTGATCAAGCCTGATTGCAAAAGCCGTGTGATAAAAGTCCCCGTTCCAGTAAAGGGATCCATAATGTGCACACCCGATGAACCAAGCGTTTGCCCAAATTCACTTTGCAAGACATCATTGACGGAGTGCAGAATAAAGTCCACCATCTCAACGGGCGTATAAACAATACCTAGTTTTTCTACTGTTCGTGGAAAAGAATAACGAAAAAATTTATCGTAAAGCTCTACAATTAACCTCTGCTTTGCTTGTGGATCGGTAATGCCACTGGCGCGTAATTTTACACTGGCGTAAAATTTTTCAAGATCTTTGGATTCCTTATCAAGATTGGCTTCATCAAGCACATCAAGAATCCGTTGCATAGCACGCGAGACAAGGTTCTCACGCGTAAACTCATAGCCTTCAAACAAAACCTGAAAGATAGGACGCGTAATGATATGTTGTGCCAACATCTCAATCGCATCAGCTTCTGTAATCGTATCGTTTAAGTCATCACGCAATTCTGATAAAAACCGATCAAAAGCTTGACGCGCCTTAGTCTCTGGTTCCGCAAGAATACCTGTTAAGCGTGCAATATGGTTCTTAGCAATTTCCGCAATATTACTTGCCCAATCCTCCCAATAATCCCGTGTCCCACATTTTTTGACAATCTTTGCCATAATGGCACGCGAAAACTCATCCACAGAGAAAGAAAACTCTCCTTGCGGGTTCTCTGCAAAAAGGAAATCACACTCAGCACTTCCAATTCCCGAATGTGCAGGTTGTGAGCGAAAAGGAAGATTATCGACAACAGCTGTAACAGCTTGTAACTCAGTGCTTTGCGTCACCCCAATAATCTCAATCACATTGCTGATATCTTGCCCCAAGGATGCCTTATTAATCGTCGCATCAAAACGGTCATCATGTGCACGCAGAGCATTTAAAATTTGCCAAACAACCCGATATTTATCATTATTATTTAAAGCCTGTTCTGCTGGAATCCCAGAGGGAATACCTATTGGCAAAATGACATACCCCATCTTTTTGCCCTCAGAGCGACGCATCACCCGCCCAACCGCTTGCACAACATCAATCTGACTCTTGCGTGGATTTAAAAACATAATGGCATCAAGAGCTGGAACATCCACCCCCTCAGACAAACAACGCGCATTGGTCAAAATACGACAAACATCATCCCCACTCTCCGCTTTCAACCAATCAAGCAGTGCACTACGATCCTTCGCATTAAACTTGCCATCAACATGTTCAATTTCACACTTTAAAAAATTCTCGTTTTCCGCATTCCCTTGAGTATAATTTCCTTGAGTATACTCAAGATATTCCTCAACAACCGCTGAAAATTCACGATGAACCATTTTAGAACTTTCAATCGTTTTGCAAAACGCCAAAGCACGATGCATCGGATATGGATCAGCCCCAACATCAGCCTTCATATCTTGTTTGGTAAAAGCCTTATAACAGCCGATAATTTTTGTTGCATCATCAAGAATAAGCCCAGACTCGCGATCACTAAGGCGTTTTTGAACAGCGGAACTGACCAATTTTTCATCCATTGCTAAGACAATAACCTTATAGTCCGTTAAAAGGTTATTTTGTACAGCCCATGAAAAGCTCCGATAAAAAAGTGTTTTACCAAAAAGCTTTTCATCATCCATTGAAGCAAGGACAGCATTGACTTCAGAAGCTCGACTTTTTGCGTTATCACCAAAAATACGGGGTGTTGCTGTCATATAAAGGCGCTTTTTAGCACGAATGATATCGTTGGAATGCACCTTCACAAAATTGGATTCATCCTCGCCAACCAGTGTTGCGCCCGTTGTACGATGCGCTTCATCACAAATGATAAGATCAAATGTTGGAAAACCATGATTTTTCTGTGCATCCGCGATCACCTGAATAGATTGATAAGTTGCAAACACAACACTCATCTTATCTGCAACACTCTTGCCCGCCTGTTCTGCTAGTTTTGCTACATCAGTTGTCGCCGGAAAAGCAAGATCAAACACATCAATTTCAGCAACATCATCACTATTTTTACGACGCTTACCCACTTGTATGTCGGAACAGACAGCAAAAGAGCGCAATCCAATTTCTGCATCCGTTGTCCATTCACGCACCGTCTGTGACATCAAAGCCAAAGAGGGAACAAGAAATAAAACAAACTTCCCTTTACCGACTAAATCTTCAGCAATTTTAAGACTGGTAAATGTCTTACCGGTTCCACAAGCCATAATAAGCTTACCACGATCTGCTTGCACAAGCCCCGCACGCACAAAACGCAATACCTCCTGCTGATGGGGACGCAGCTTCTTTTTATCCCCCAAAACAATTTTGCCTTTAGCAGCAAAAGTCTCCCAACGAATTGGACTTTTTTGCAAATCGGAAAGATTAATCCGTGTAACAGGAATTTTTTGCCCCCGTATCATTGTTTCCGCATTATCAGTCCAAGCATTGATGGTACTGTCTATAATCACACGCCGCTTGAACGGCTCTTTACCGGATGCTGAGATAAAACTATCAATATCTGCTTTTTTTATTCGATATTCTGCATCATAAAATTTACATTGGATTGCCGCAAATCCCCCTTCATTACGAAGTTTTGCTACAAGATCAATGCCGGTATCACGACCATCCCAACCATTTTCATGCGCCCAGTCTTTAAAGGTTTGAACCTTTTCATAACACCCAGACTGGAGAGGATCATGTGTCAGATAAGCAAAAGCCAAACGCTCAAAATACGTGCCCTTATCCCGTTTTGTACGCGCTTCATCACGATAGGTCTGTAAAAGCGATTGTAGCGTCATGCTCTCTCCCCCAATTTTAAATACTTTCAATTATAGAATCTAGACAAATTCATAAATGCCTCTTGTTCTACCCAAAAGATTTAAAATACCTTAATTTTAAGACGTTCTTTCTATCCTTGGCGACATGATATGAGGAATCGCTTGATATCCCCCACCAAACCATATGATGTATTTCATGATGTTTGCCCTCTTATGGAAATAAAAAGAGTGTGTGATGATGTTAAAAATATTTTTTGCATTTTGTAAAAAGACAAAATAGAATGCGCGATAATTTTAGGATTTAGCTTAAGAAATGAGAGGGGGGAAATGGACACGATACCTGAAAACACACAAAATGCTAAGGAAGAAACTCTACACAAAAAACATCGCATTCTACAAAAAACAATGCGTATAATATTCGTCGGAAAATCCAAAATATTAATTTTTTACATCTTTCTTTTTCTTTTGCTCATTCGCAGACCGGTTCTTTCCGTATTAAACTTTTTCGCAGGAGCTTCAGCTTTATCGTTACTTTTTTTCTTTTTTGGAAGCATGATAGGATCAGAAATATTAGGCAAAGACGCCCCAATAATAATCATTGGCATGGTTATTTTTCTTTTCGGTAGCCTAACTGCTAGTTGGTTTTATGATGCTCTCTTACTCCGTCTCGCTCCTGCTAAATATGAGATTATGCTTTTTGATTAAATAGAGCTCTCTTCATTCACACATCACTCAAAATGAGAAGCCTTCCGCCTCTCAAACTTGTTTATCCCACTTACCAAAATCATGAAATGAAACCCGCATCTCATGAAAAAACAAACAAGTCTTGGTTTTTAAGATTACACCTCCCTACGAAACACCTAACAATATCTTTATCCCCAAAACTAAAACAGCTTGTTTATCCTTCATCTCCCAAGTTATGAGAGAGAGTAAAAAAGCGGTGTCTTAAATAAATATTCTAAAGAAAGATAAGTATCTCGCATGAAGAAACAAAAAATGGCGACATATCAGATTACGTTTTAAAACTTGAGTGCCATCATAATTTGTTTGCATAAAGCTTAAACACCTGCAATTTGCACTGATCCTTTACAAAACCACAAGAGATAAATCTTCATAACGTTTTTTCCGAAAATCTTTTAAAAAGGCTATACAAGAAAATCTTAAAACCACCCCACAAACTCAATAACAAATAAGCCAAATTTTGCAATCATATTTTTACCATAAGGCAACACCTTGATTAATAAAGATAAAAATCAAGCATCTTAAAATAAGAGTCTCGAATATCTTAGGTTCTCTCATATTAAATCCATGTATATTGAATACTTGCTTTCTCGTTACAAACGGGACGGGCTTGTAAATAAAACCATAAAGAAAGAACGAGAAATGCCTCTTAAGAGTTTCAAGTTTACACCCTTTTGATACTAAGGACTGCAACATTCTGAGGCAGTATATGACGATGCCTGTTTATTCCTGATCAAGCATAAAGATGGTGGGCTTCATGACTTTACCATGATACCCTTCACCAACATCATCGAAAAATGAATTAGAGTCCATTGAAAGACGTTTCCCCAAAACAAGCGCATGAATGTACAACAATATTCTGTTTGCAGTGTTCTGTTTCCTGCAAAAAGCGTCTCGCCCTAAAAAAACATGAGGCAATGTATATCATTCACGAGAATATGGAGGTTTGTTTCATTATTTTTGCAAACTTCTTTTAAGGGGTCTCTCTTTAAAAAGTTTAAGTTCAATATCGTCTGGTGCTCAACACAATAAAAATATATTGTAAAACCAATGTCCTGCGATACCGATACACAAAATAACAAATACAGTGATTAATATTCTCACCATCATAAGCCCATAGGTGTGTTCATCTCATCTTCCAGAGAAAGCTAGATCCTCATAGGCACCCATATTTTCGCTCCACACTTTCATAAAAACAAGTTACGCATACGAACACTCCTTCGACTGCTATAAAAAGTCAATGCCCCTCCTAATGCCATACAATTTGTGAAAAAAAGAACCAATCTACGAATAAACAAAAAGAAAAGTATAGAAATCAACATGCCTCATATATCAATTCGTTTTTTTAGAAAGGCGAGATTTAAGCTATTTTTGCTTTCAACTTTTTTGTTTGTTAGCAGATACATATTCCACTTCCCCTTCCTTTTTAGATTAAATCTTAAAAGTCATCGCGCACTCTATTTAGCTTTCTTTTTAAATCTCAAAAGACGAAATTTCTTAACTCAATTCAGTCATCAATAGTCTTAATTCTAGCAAATTCCACTTAGCTTTTCCCTTAACGGAATTACCCTATAAAAAAAGACAAGTAAGATTCAAGAATATTCATCACACATTCTCAAAACACTTAATTCCTCAAGGAGTCTTACAGATCTTAGATCAGCAACACCTCACATGAAGTATTATGCTAAAAAAACTTCATAAGTCTAATGGTATATCTCACTGAACGAACGAAGCTTTTTCTAAGAGAAAAGCAGCGGATAATCAAACTTTTGCCCATCCATATTTTGCTTCAAAAACGCTTATACCCAAGCAGATAGAACCACAAACATGCCTTAATGAGCACTTAATCACGCGAGAGTGCAACAACAGGATCAAGCCGTGAAGCTTGTCGCGCTGGCGAAAAGCCAAAACATATTCCAATGAGGGTGGAAAAAGTAAGCGATATAATAATTGAATCAAGTGTATAAATGAGATGTATCGGCGCCTTAAAAAGCAAAAATAATCCCCCAATAGAAAATCCCAAGAGGATTCCCAAGCCACCTCCAATCATACACACTAAAATTGCTTCAATGAGAAATTGTTGTAAAATATCACTTTGGCGTGCCCCAACAGCCATACGCACCCCAATTTCATTGATCCGCTCAGAAACCGTGACCAACATAATATTCATCACCCCAATCCCCCCTACAATCAGTGAAATCGCTGCAATTGAAGACACTAAAAGCGTTAGGATATGTGTGCTCTCCCTAATACGTTCACGGAAAAATTCTGAATTTCGAATGAAAAAATCTTCCCCACCATGACGCATAATGAGAAAACGCCTAACCATAGTCTCAGCAAGATGTGAATCAACCTCATCGGCAATTTTAACCATAATAGCACGAACCCGCGTTGTTCCAAGAAAACGCGTTTGCACGGTTGTATAGGGCAAATAAATCTGCAACGTATTTGAGTTACCTCCAGTATTTTTCGGATCAACCACCCCAACAATACGGGCAGGCACTTTTCCCACATGCACCACTTTTCCAAGTGGGCTCTCATGGCTATGAGGAAAAAGAATAGCAACAGCTTCCTTTTCAATGACGAGATCAACAGCGCGCTCACGCACACTTTCTTGATCAAACAACTGCCCTTCCACAGCCTTAAGCCCTTGTGTTTGGAAAAATTGTTCTCCCACCCCAGAAATCACAGCATTCACTTCAATAGAACCAAAACGAACGGTAGAATTCGCTGAAATCTGAGGTGTCACACCAGAAACATAGGGGAGATCAGAAAGGGCTTCTGCATCGGCTTCCACCAAACTCGTTATCTTCACTGCTTGTGGATCAGAAAAACTTTTCCCAGGGAAGATTGTCAAGGTATTGGAGCCCAAGCTTTTAAAATTTTCTAGTATTTTTTCCCGCGTTCCATTTCCCAAAGCCACCATGGCAATAATCGCTCCAATACCGATAATGACCCCGAGCATTGTTAAAAAAGTCCGCATCCGGTGTGCATTCATCGCCAACAAAGCCATCACAAACGTTTCACGAAAACGTTCAACAAAAGAACGAAAATACCCCAGTGTTTTTTGATCTTTTAGATTCCGTTGCTCCTGAAGAGGTTGAACATTCGTTTTTGTTTTTGCGCCTTTTGAAAGCTTATCAGCAATAATTTCCCCATCACTGATTTCGATAATACGATCTGCTCTTTTAGCCACCTGCATATCATGTGTTACGATAATAATAGTGCGCCCTTCTTGATGCAGCTCATCCAAAATACGCAAGACCTCTTGCCCACTATGTTTATCTAAAGCACCGGTTGGCTCATCAGCAAGAATAACCTCCGCATTATTCATCAATGCTCGCGCAATAGATACCCGTTGTTGCTGCCCTCCTGAAAGCTGATTAGGACGATGGTTGACTCTCTCTCCCATCCCTAAGCGTACTAACAAATCCTGAGCACGTTTTTTTCTCACATCCGGTGCATAGCCTGCATAAATAGCTGGAATTTCAACATTGCCAAGAGCCGTTAATTCATTCAACAAGTGATAGCGTTGAAAAATAAATCCAAAATGATTGCGCCGCAAAGCGGATAATTCATCAGCAGAAAGAGAATCTACTTCTTTTCCTGAAATCCAATAACGACCAGAACTTGGTCGATCAAGACAGCCTAAAATATTCATTAATGTGGACTTTCCAGAACCGGAAGCCCCTACAATCGCCACCATTTCACCACGTTTAATGGTTAGATTAATCTCTTTCAAAACAGTAACAAATGTTTCACCCGCAGGAAATTTGCGCACAATATTTTCTAAAACGAAAATAGCATCTGCTTTTTCTGTTTTCATAGCTTAATTCTCATCTTCACTGTGTTCATCAGGAATTTCTAGCATCACACCATCACGCGAACCAGTAATAACCACATCCCCCTCCTCAAGCCCTGAAACAATCTCTGCCATCACTTTGTTATTAAGCCCCACGGTCACTTGTTTTGACACCACTTTATTGCCCCCCACCAACAATGAAACCCATGCTTTGTGTTCTTTAGTTTCATCACGCAAAGCATCACTTGGAACCAATAAAACATTCCGAGCACGTCCTAAAATAATATGAACTTGAGCGGTCATATAAGTTCGCAAAAAGTTGTCTTTATTATCAACATGCACAATCCCATTATAATAAATCGCTGAAGGTGAGAGAGAGTTAGAACCTCCTGCGCCAGGGTTAATACTTACATCAGCACGAATGGATTCAGGAGCCGGATCAACCCTTTCTAAATTCCCTTTATAACGGCGGTTTGAATTTCCCAGTACCGTAAAATAAARAGGTTGCCCAACGCGAACTTTAAGAATATCAGCTTCCGAAATTTTCGCTTTGACTGTCATCTTTGATAAATCGCCTAAAATAACAATTGTAGGCACCGACTGAACAGCATTAACATTCTGTCCTTCTTCAACAACGGTTGCTAAAACCGTGCCCGCTGAAGGAGCAGTTATCCGTGTATAACTGAGATTAACCTCTGCGCTCTCCACATCAATTTGGGCTTGTACAATTTGCTGACGCAGTTGAGCAATTTGTGCTTCACGTATTTTCACTTGTGTTGCCGCATCATCAAGATTAGCTTTTGAAATTGCACGTGATTCGATCATCTTTTTTTGCCGTTCTAAATTTTTCTGTGCAAGAGAAAGATAAGCTTCTTGTTCTACTAAATTCGCATAATAACGCGATAATACTGCTTTTTTTCTCTTCAGATCATTTTCTTGATCTGTAGGATCAATTTCTGCCAATAGATCCCCTTCTTTGACAATACTACCCGGAAAAACATGCATGGAAACCACGCGCCCCGTAGCACGCGCCCCAACCGCCACCAACCGATAAGGACGCACAAGTCCAGAAGCCAAAACACTTTTCTCGATATCACCACGCTTCACCACAGCTGTCATATACACTGGTGTAGATGTTCCCAAAAAAACAGAACGCAGCCACAATAAAATGATAATGAAGAGAGAAATAAGAAAAAATGAAAGTTTTTTGCGTTTTGTAATGAAATTTTTGATGAAACTTTTTTTCATTGCCTTACCTTTGCAAGCGAATGGGGAACACCATCAACAACTTCTGGACGTGATACATCAACAACACCATCCCATCCACCCCCTAATGCTTTCATCAGAGCAATATATTGGGTAGCTAGAGCAATGCGGCTATCTTTAAGTGCCATTTGCGCAGAATAATAGGAACGATCAGCATTTAATAATTCAAGAAAACTGGTATTACCATTTTCAAAAAGACTTTGTGAAAGTTTTAAAGAATGCAAAAAAGCTTTATTTGCAACGACCAGCTTTTCAAGACGCTGATGTTCCTTTGTTAATCGCACGAGCGCGTTTTCAACATCTTCCAAAGCCCCCAACACAGCCGCCCGATAAGTAATAAAGGCCTGATCACGCTGTGCCCTTGCCATCGCAACAGAGGCTGCAATCTGTCCTCCATTAAAGAAGGGAAAACGAAGACCGGGGCCAAAAGACCAACCAATGGTTGAACTTTTCCATAATTGGTCCATTGCTGTTGCTGCTGTTGAAATATTCCCCGTTAATGTAAGCGACGGATAACGTTCTGCCTCACGTTGACCAATGCGCGCTGTGGCTTGTGCATATTGGCGCTCTGCCCGTCGTAAATCAGGACGCGTCAACAAAATATCTGCTGGAATTCCTGCTGGTATTGGCCATTGTGGTTGTGGAATTTTGACGTGTTTGGCATTTTTTTGCAAAAGATCCTTTAAAGCCGTAGGGACATGACCTGTTAAGACAGAAAGGCGATGCATACTCATGGCTACATTTGCTTCCATCTGAGAGATATCGGCTTCTGTATTAGCCATTTGCGCTTTTGCATTTGAAACATTAAGCTCTGAAACATCACCAGCTGTTAATTTAGCACGCATCAACTCATATGTTTTGCGTTGTGCCGCAGCAATTTGCCGTACAATCAACAATTTTTGTTGCCAACCGCGCATTTGAACATAATTTGTTGCCACCTCCCCTAACAATATAACCATCGTCGCACGCATATCTTCCACTGCCGCTTCAAGACCATACTGTGCGGCTTCAACACCTCGCTTATGCCCTCCAAAAAAATCAAGCTCCCAACTTGCATCAAATCCACTACGATATTGATTTAATGTATCAGATTGTCCAGATCCGCTACGGGTTCCTGAAATTGTGTTTGACGCACTTGGCAACAAAGATCCCACCGCTTGCCCTAAGCTTGCACGAGCCTCACGAACCCGAGCTTTGGCAACCGCAACATTATTATTTCCAGAAATTGCCTGATCCATTAACGCATTTAAAACCGGATCATTTAAACGCTGCCACCATCCTGCAAGGGCAATTGAATGCCCTGATATCTGTGTAGACTGCTGTCCCCATCGCGCTGGAACAGAAAAAGATGTTTTATGATAATTCGGACCAACCATACATCCCGACAAAAGAAAACACAGCAAAACACTAGAAAATAATCCGCGAGAAGCGCCCCTTTTGAGATTTTTTATATGCATCAAGTCTCCCGCATTTTTTCAGAATCATTATGTAATATTAATATTTTATTTACCTGTTATCTCAAAATTAACGTGAAAAATCAAATACAGTTTGCACAGGAATATGATCTGAAGGACGTTCCCACCCGCGCGCATCACGAAAAGTTGAAAGATTCGCCATAAAAGGCGCTAAATCTTGAGAGGACCAAACATGATCAAGCCGCCGCCCATAATCCGTAAGAGCCCAATCGCGAGCACGATAACTCCACCATGTGTAAAGTTTAGCAGGAACAGGAATATGCAACCGCATAAGATCAACCCATCCACCTTGACAGCGCAAATTTTGTAAACGCTTAGTTTCAATGGGTGTATGGCTTACAACCTTCAACAGTTGCTGATGGGACCAGACATCTTCTGCTAAAGGAGCAATATTCAAATCACCTAGCAAGAGAGAAGACACCCCCTTTTCCTGATCGGCGCGAAAACAAGACATTTCTTCCAAAAAATCAAGCTTATAACGAAATTTTTCATTCACCAAAGCGTCAGGAATATCACCTCCAGCAGGAACATAAAAATTATGAATCCGCAAGCTTCTCCCATAGGCTTCCACAATCACTGAGATATAGCGACAATCTTGGTTTTGACAAAAGAAACGCTTGTTCACCTTTTTAAAAGGCAAACGAGAAACAATCGCCACCCCGTTATAAGATTTTTGTCCATTCAGTGCGATATACTTATATCCTGCTGCTTCAAAAGCCTCCACTGGAAATAAAGCATCAGGACATTTTGTTTCTTGTAGACACAAAACATCGGCAGGAAAGAGTTGCAAATACTGAAAAACCTGTGCAAGGCGCAAACGAATAGAATTAATATTCCAAGTCGTAATACGAAAAAACATCTATTTCAATCCCAATGATATGACCCTATTATTTTATTTTTTCGAAGGAAGTGTAAACATTCCTTGAGCAAAACGAACGCCTGTTTGCACATTCATAATCTGCACTGTTGTTTCCAAGTTTTGTTGGTCAACAATTGTCCACTGCCGCAAAGCAGATCCTTTAGAATCAAACACCATCCTTATTTGCCCTGCCCCAATTGTTTTATCACGCAGAACAAGCGTTACGGCGCCTGGATCTTCGCGAAATGCCAACAAACGCCCAGATGATACGTCAATTTTATCAGCCAATAAAAACTTCATTGGCGTTTGCGAAAGTTGTGAAAAGTTCCAAGTATTTAAAGCCCGATTGTTAATGCCCACGAATTGACCATCTGCAATGATTTGTAAAGGCATTTTCTTGTAAATAAAGCGAATTTTTCCTGGACGCTCAAGATAAAATGTTCCTTGAGACATTTTCCCCTTCGGACTAAATTGAATAAAGTCACCTGTCATTGTTTTGATTGCCGCAAAGTGGTTGGCAATATTTTGCGCTTTTGCCACCTTATTAGATGCTTGTGAAAAAGCAGGAAAAGTTAAACACCCAAAAATAAGAAACCCCACAAACCCAAAGACTCTTCTTTGCGGTAAAAAAGATTTTTTCATAAAAAATGCTCCCAAACAATATTCAATTGACTTTATCATTTATAATTAAGCCACCCATAGTGAATAAATACCCTGCTTTATAAGATAAAGATATTGTTTAAAAAAACTATCAAAAGATTTTTCAAAAACGTTCTTCTTCGGCAGAAACTAAAACCTTCCGCTTACCCATATGATTTGCTGGACTAATGATACCTTCTTCTTCCATCCTCTCAATCAATGTCGCGGCACGATTATAACCAAGACCCAGACGGCGTCGAAGATAAGAAGTTGAAGCTTGACCATCACGAAGAACAATAGCAACAGCTTGACGATAGGGATCATCTGCTAAAGAAAAAGCCAAAGAAACATCTTTATTTATTTCTTGTAATCTCTTACGGTATCGTTTCCAAATAACCAGTCTGCTTTTGAGTTTCAAAAAACACTCAAATTTTCTATTTTTTTCCAATTTTCTAAACGCATAATATATTCTTTCCCTCCCCTAACCTTTGAAAAAATATGCATTATAGACAATACACCTACGGAGTTAAATCCTAAACATATTGCTCACGAACCTGAAAGTTCTTTTAAGGAGCAAAAACGTTTTTTTGACTTCCTCCCCCAAAAAAGAATAGAAATTCTCAACCGAACCGTTCTGTAAATTTTTTAAATTTTAGCAGGTTTTACTTGGCTTCCCATTCCATATCATTCACTTAAACTAAGGACGCGACAGACACGCCCTTGTCCTACAGGCATAAAAGTAAAAACCATTGACCATCTTTCTCATCTCCTTTTAATTCAGCTTTACAGCTTTCAAAAGTGCCCAAAGCAATATCTTTTAAATAATGAAAATTGCTTATTGCCCCACACTTTTGTTTATCGCGCTCTTTAATGGAATCATGACTTTAGCAAAAAACAAAACGCCATCCAGTTGCACATTCACGGGCTTTTTTTAAAAAAACATCTCTTAAAGCGCACGCAAGTCTCAAAATGCACCCAAGCCCATCTCAAAACGGTGTCTGTGAATGGTATAAAATCCATTAAGCACCTCCATCTTTACGCTTAAGAAGGAATGAGCTGGCACCATCACACACTTTGCCAACTCGTGGATATTGCGACAGCTCTTGGCACTTGAGAGCGTTCATAAAAAGCATTTTTAGTCTTTTCTTGTACAGTTTTATCCACATACTCATCCCATTATGGCGTGCAAGAAAATGGTTTTGGTTGATTCAACATGGAATAGGTTTTAAATAAGAGAACCTTACGATATTCGGTATTCTCACCCAATATACAAGAAATTAAACTATCATTATAAATTAATGTATTATATAAAAGCAGACTGGAAAATCACATGACGCAACTGGTTTTGCCGTAAGATCGAAAGATCTAGAACAGCAAAAACACTGAAATATCGAGCTTCGCATGCTTTCTTCCCACAATGACACTATTTTATATGCATAACATAATGATTTATCATCATAAATCATTATTTAACTGAAATCATAACACCAAATACTGTAACATCCTCTCACCACATACTCTCTCATATTAAATTAATTCAAATTACTTATCTTGTACATTACAAACAAGATTAACGTGTAGGTAAAATGATATAAGATAAAGAATAGCTTCTTGTGAATCACCTCAAGTGCTAAAGGCTGTTAAATATTGAAAACGCATATATTATAGATACAGTATGCAGCTTGTCATCGGATTTTGCATAATTTGACAGCAAGTTTTGCATCAATTTATTTTTTTCGAAGGGTTTTTAAGAGGTTCTCAAAGGGTTTTCAAAGCCTTCTCTTATTTTTTCTACAAAATCACAATTTCTACCATTTTTCGCGTTTTTTGACCATTTTAGGTGTCAAAATCTATTTTGACAAAACGCGCATTTAATGGTAAAAGTTATACATAAAAACAATAAATTATCACGTATTTTTCACTAATCCCACCTCTTCCCACTTAATGCAAAACCTAACTGTCAAACGACACTGGATTTTATAGTGTCATAAGATAACGAAAAATAATGGACTGTTTTATAATATATTTTTTAAAGGCGATTATAAAAACTTTTCAAAAGCGTTCTTCTTCGGCAGGGACTAAAATTTCTCGTTTCCCTGCGTGATTTGCTGGACTAATGATACCTTCTTCTTCCATCCTCTCAATCAATGTTGCAGCACGGTTATAGCCAATACCCAAACGGCGTTGAATATAAGAGGTTGAAGCCTTACGATCACGAAGAACAATAGCAACAGCTTGACTATAGGGATCATCTGCTGAAGGAGAATCTGAAGCAACATCCGCACCATCTTCTTCAACTTCTTGGGTAATTGTTTCCAAATAATCCGGTCGTGCTTGCGCTTTAAGATGCGCAACAACCTGCTCCACTTCATCATCTGCAACAAAAGGTCCATGCACACGCTGAATACGTCCTCCTCCCATCATAAAGAGCATATCTCCCTGCCCTAATAATTGTTCTGCCCCCTGTTCGCCTAAAATTGTTCGACTATCGATTTTTGAACTGACGGAAAAAGAAATACGTGTAGGAAAATTGGCTTTAATCGTTCCAGTAATAACATCAACAGAAGGACGCTGTGTCGCCATAATCACATGGATACCGGCGGCACGTGCCATTTGTGCTAAACGTTGAACCGCGCCTTCAATATCTTTACCAGCGACCATCATCAAATCAGCCATTTCATCAATAATAACAACAATATAGGGCATAGGACTAAAATCAAGCGTTTCCGTCTCATAAAGAGGTTCACCAGTATCGTGATCAAAGCCCACTTGAACTGTACGCACCATTGTCTCTTTTTGACTTTCCGACTCCTTAAGACGAGTATTAAACCCATCGATATTGCGAACACCAAGTTTTGACATTTTACTGTAGCGCTCTTCCATTTCACGAACAGCCCATTTAAGCGCAATCACTGCTTTTTTAGGATCTGTCACCACGGGTGTTAACAAATGGGGAATGCCATCATAAACTGAAAGTTCAAGCATTTTCGGATCCACCATAATAAGACGACATTGTTCAGGCGTCATCCGATAAAGCAATGATAAAATCATTGTATTAATAGCAACAGACTTTCCCGATCCTGTTGTACCAGCAACCAAAAGATGCGGCATTTTTGCTAAATCCGCTATAATAGCTTCCCCCCCGATTGTCTTGCCCAAAGCAAGCCCTAATTTTGCTTTACTTTCAACAAATTCCTGCGCTTGCACAATCTCCCTTAAATAAACCATCTCACGCTTTGCATTGGGCAATTCTATTCCAATCACATTGCGCCCTGGAACCACAGCAACACGCGCAGAAATCGCACGCATCGAACGCGCAATATCATCTGCCAAGCTAATGATACGAGAAGACTTAATGCCTGCTGCCGGTTCAAATTCATATAAAGTGACCACAGGTCCAGGACAAACATCTATAATTTTTCCTTTGACCCCAAAATCTAACAAAACACCTTCAAGTTCCTGAGCATTTGCTTTTAAAGCAGCTGGAGAAAGTTTTGCATCCCTCACAGACAGAGGCGGAACTGATAGATAATCCAAAAGTGGAAGAACAAAACCACCATTTGAAAAAGCTGTTAAAGACTTTCGACTTTTAACAGAAGAAGAAGCATAGGCTTTATTTTGATTTTCCGCACACTTTTCTTCTTCGCCCCCAAAAGTTGGTTCAATCCGATCAGATGCCTTGCCTTGCCCCTTACTCTGAAAAGGCCTTTTGAAACAGAAAAGGCGAAAAAAACGCGCTTGTAAACAATAAAAAAGATGTAAAAGAGCACCAAAAGTTGTCGCAAAAAAACTGTGTTTCTCACGATCTTCCTCAGCAACATATTCCACATCCTCCTCTATCTCAAAAACCGGTTCAACGATTTTGCTTTTTGGAATGCTTTTTTCTTTTCTTTTCTTTGTTCGACGCCGCCATATCACATTCCCAGCAAAAGCGGCAGTGAAAAAGCCTAAAAGGATAAAAACAACACTGAAGAGTACCGTATAAAACGGAGACAGAAAAAGAGGAAAGATTGAAGAAGCAACACTTAAAGCTTTATCCCCTAACACCCCTCCCAACCCCATGGGTAATGGCCAATAAGTAAAAGAAGCAACAGGCGTTATAAGAGCAAAAGCCATTAAAAAACAAATTGTTGATATCACCCACAAAAAAAAGCGCAAAGACAAATTGTAGATATTTTTTTGTGCCAATAAGAGAAAAGACCAAAATAATGGTGGCAATAAAACAGCAAGACTTGCCAAGCCAAAAAACTGCATAATAAAATCTGAAAAAATCGCCCCCAACCACCCCATAAAGTTTGTAACCTCATTTGTACTTGCATGGGTTAAAGAGGGATCAGCAACATTCCACGTCGCCAAAGCAAACACACAAAAAATAATAAAGCCCAAAAGCCCAAGCCCAATAAACACGCCAATCTGACGTAAAAACATCTCAATAAGCCGAAAACCTTGAGAATCTCGCGCTTCCAATGAATCATAAGGAGAAGAGTTTCGGTGCATCCATCAATCCCAAATACAAAACTTTCACATTTAAAGAGTTATAACTTTCTCCCTCTCCTAAAAAAGGACGAAGCTCACACTCAGCGCCGATCTGTCCATGGTCATCTGTCAACAATCCAATTTCTAATCTAACGCGTTCTATTTTTTCCACTTCTTTCCACTTTATGTCGCCCATACACCACCACCGTAAGGAACAATCCTTCATAAAGCACGAAAAAAGTCCTACCCTAAAATATTTATTACACGCACAACAAAAAAACACCTCATGTGTAAAGTTTTACATGGGTTGTAAGATTTACATAAGCCCTATCACTCTCCTAAACAAAAGGTCACATTACACTACGGTAACAGTAAAATATTAATACTGTTTTAACCATCACGAATGAACAAATTTTCCTTAATCTATCCTCCTCAATGTACCCTTCAGCACAAGTATATTAAAGGACATTCATACAAATTAAAAAGCCCCCCATCTTTTTCTAATTTTAGTTTTCTTTTCTATCAACCAAGTGTAAAAAGAGATGAAGGAAACATTCAAAAAAGGCTGATCCGATAAATCTGTAAAGTGAGTCACACAAGTCAAGCAAAAAAACTCTAAAACGCTCATCTGTCATCAGATTGACACCCAAAGAAAAACCTCATCTTTATAAAGCAGGGAGAAAACTTGAAACAATGGGAAAAAACCCGTAAATAATGGAAAAAGCCCCGTAAATAATGGAAGAAATATTGTGTATTCTAATCACCATAAAGATGTAAAAACCAATAAAAAAATAAAAGCTCATAAAATCAAGCAATGTGATCTTCTCATTGCAGGGGGAGCGGCTGTCGGTTTAACACTCGCAATAGCACTCAAGCAAACAGCTCCTAATTTGAAAATAAAAATCGTTGATTCTGCTCCACAAGGAGATATTCCTGCTTCTAATATACGAACGATAGCCCTTGCTGCTGCTGCTGTTCGTATGTTAAAACAATTGCAGTGTTGGGAACCTATCAAACCCTATGCGCAACCCATTCACTCAATGATCATCACAGATACAAGCATAAGTGATCCTGTCAAACCAACTCTTTTAACCTTTGAAGGCGACATCACCCCCGATGAGCCCTTTGCAACTATGATAGAACATAGAGAACTCATCAACACTTTAAAAAAACGTGTAAAAGATCTCAATATCCCTGTTATAGCAAACACGCGTGTCATTGATTTTCATCAAGACAACCAACACACAACTGCCACTTTAAATAATGAAGAGGTTTGGCAAACAAAATTGCTTATTGCAGCCGACGGAGCCCATTCGAAATTACGCCAAAAAGCAGGTCTTAAAAACTTTTCTCATGCCTATAAACAAACAGCCATCATCTGCACAGTTGAGCATGAAAAACCCCATAATGGTCAAGCAATTCAACATTTTTTGCCTGCCGGCCCTTTCGCTCTTCTCCCTCTCAAGGGAAACCGATCCGCCATTGTATGGAATGAAGACCATAAAACTGCGCAATATTACCTCAAAGCTGATGCACTTATTTTTGAAACAGAACTCGAAAGACGCATTGGTCATCGATTAGGAAAACTTTCTTGGAATGGTGAACGTCAAGCTTTTCCCCTAAACCTTTCTTTAACACGTCAATATATTAAGCCCCGTTTTGCTCTCGTCGGAGATGCTGCCCATACCATCCACCCCATTGCAGGACAAGGACTCAATTTAGGATTACGCGATAGCGCTGCCCTTTCTGAAGTGATTATTGAAACAGCACGATTGGGTCTTGACATTGGTTCCCTCACCGCTTTAGAGCGCTACCAAAACTGGAGACGTTTTGAAATTGTTCGTATGGCTTTAAGCAATGATTGGCTTAATAAACTCTTTTCTAACGATAACCTTCTCTTACGGATGCTTCGCGATACTGGTCTTGGAATCGTCAATCAAATGCCAAAAATAAAAAAATATTTCATTCAAGAAGCTGCTGGCCTTACCCCAAACGCGCCCCGTCTCCTACACGGCCTTCCACTTTAAGTAAAAATTCACACCCTTTCACTTTTTTACACCCTTTGGTTTCTTCCCCCTCAAAGAACAAAAACTCCCATTCAATCCGATCTGTAAACAATCCGGTTTCTTGTCGCGTAAGTTTCCCTTGATTTTCCCCTCCCGTATTCCATCACTTACCATAAAGCAAAACAAGCAAGCCATACTTTAAGAATATTCACCATACCCTGCAAAAATATCATGAAAGCGATCTTATCACACTTCAAATGACGCTCTTTCAAGGCATAACAAAATAAACAATACTTTCTTATAAGACATAACTTTGACTTAATAATGAAGACTATATTGTTTTCATGCTGAATGAGAAAGCTGTAGTTCGCAAAATACCCTCATGTCTAATCTATCTCCTATTGAAGCAATCAAAATCACCCTTTGCCACATCACAAATGCGATTAGCATATGGATAAAAGGTCATTGAAGAAAGTAAACAAAGCCTCTCATGCCACATCCCTTGTGCCAAGGACTACCCAAACATTGAAAGTTAGCAAAATGTATCATAACGCAAACTTATATTTTTTATTGAAGTAAAAATGATGATGAACAATGGATTTTATATTATTTGTAAAGACTGTTACGTTATACTATTCATGAGAAGCGCCATAAAATAAGCTAAATTGCATTGAAGACGTTTCTTTTAAAAAGCCTGTAAATTTGCAAAAATAATGGCGTTCTATTTATCAGACAAATCCTGTAAAACTTATTGTGAAATGCTATGCGATTTTAGAAAAAACATTTCGATATACCACAAAGTTTTCTACACTCTACACCATCACACACAATTGTAAACTTGTGTATTTTCTCTTAAATTCCACAGCATAAAAGAAAAAATAAAAAACGATCCAGTTTTTTATTTTCAGTGCACTTTTCATTCATAAATGCCCATCAATGAATTTTAATCACAGACACTTCAAAACATACCGCAAAATCCTATTAACCCCCTACCCCACCATAGAAGATTTTTATTTTCTATACGCTCACTCATCACAATCATCCGAACGATCATAAATAAAGCGAATGCCTCACATAATAATTTTACAGAAAAAAAACCAACAAAATCCAGAACATCAGGTTTTTACTCTATAGAATAAGTATTGTAAAAATATAAGAATGTTAATTTATTAACATATTGATTGATAAAATTATTATTTTACATATTGGATTAGAATCAAATAACAAATCGATTTATAACGATCATTTATCGTTACTTAGAATCCTGAATACCGTAAGAGTTCTCATTTCCAATCTCATGTCTCTTGCACATCACAAGCAGATGGAGCATGTGGGTAAAACTGTATAGACAAGGACTAAAAATGCATTTTATAAACCGTCTAGACAAAGAACTGTCACAATATTTAAGCTAACAAATGTTGATCTGCCTCTTCAATGGTACAAGCATGTGTATGCGATTTAATGCTGTTATAACAACGATGTTTGTATGTTTCTGACGCAATAAACTCTTCTGATTTCAACCTTTTTGTAAAAAATCAATAAAACCGTTTATTTGCCTAGACTAAAAAGGGCAACGTAAAATTATACACAAAGAATTAAAACATCCCCCTCTTTCAAAAAGCCAAAAGCAATTATAACATTTTAAACTGGCAAACATAATGATGATGCCGACTCACGACAACAATACCTTTTACATTCAGATAGCTTTGTCCATATTTTTTACTATTTTATGTGACAACTCAATAGGCTCATACATCCATTCAGTATGTTTATACAATCAAATGAGCTAAAAAGCCTATTTTTTACATACATATCTCTTGATATTCCCTTTCCTTATAAATATCGCACATGTGTTATGTTACTTCGAGTTCATCAAGTGTATACCCATTCTCCAACCACTCTTTAATCCACTTAGGTCTACGTCCACGCCCATTCCATAATTCCCATTGATTATTGGGATTCCTATAATGACGCTCTTTGCTCACAAGATCAGCGATATCAATTCCATGGATATTAGCAATTTCAAGAATTTTTTTTCGTGCATTTTGCTTTTCCTTTGCTTGGCGTTTTTTCAATTCCACATCAATTTGTGTACGCATCTCTTGTAGTTCATCAAAATTCATATTTTTGAGATCATTCACCTTAATTTACTCCCCTTGCAAAAAAGAATTATTTTTTGTCATATTTTAAACACAATTATAGACAATTTTCGTCCATTTGTTATCGAAATTAAAATTGCGATAAATATATCACTTTGACGGAGATGTGTTGTGTACCACAAAGAATTATTTATTCGTGTCGCAGTTTCCAGCACTGCATTTTTTTTCAGTTCAATGACTGAAATTATAAAATGTAGTACGCAAACGTCATCACACCTCTCTGACTCTCATGAATCAGTAGTCAAAGGTAAATATATATTATCGCTTTATAAACTATGGCAATATGCAGCAAAGAACAAGCCCTCCCCCTATAATGAGGGTATAATTCATTATAATAATAAGAGGTACTCTCTTATAAAACAAATTTTCACTTCTTATAAATGCTCTTTGAAACGTTTTTTACAACTAAAAAATCATATAAAACAAGCAACTTCAATAAAATTTCAAGGACCATTATTACTTAAAGCCCGCATTTTTTTCCGTCATATCAATAATATTGATTGGCGTCGTTTGACCTATTTTATACCATCGATTGATCTTGTTTGTTGGATATTCAAAGATATTAGCAATCTTCTTAGAAAAGAAAAAAACAATAATAACAGGGAATATTCTAAGCTAAACAATTCCATTTTGCAAATTTGTAAAATCAAGAAACAGCGAGAAAACGTGCCCAGTAAAACTGGCATTTATATCAATAAAATTCTTTATAATAAGGTGTATTGCTGATGATTGTCCCAGATTTCACAATATCTGCTGCGGCATACATACCCAATGCCCCGCACCCAGTATTTTCAACTCCTATTGAACAAAGAGCACGGGGTTGTGTTTATATAATAGGTCATGATGATAAACTATTCTGTCAACTATCTTCGCTTAGAAAAAAAACCAAAGAAACAGCAACAACTGAACAGTTTAAACGAAATAGACATAATTTTGACATAGTTTTTGAGCAAATTGATGTCAAAGATGTGGAATGGTTTTCTTTCTTTAAGGTATTTGATTTTTACAAGAATCTTGCAGCTGAGCAAAATACTTTAACTTACTGTTATGAACAGACAAGATCGAATTATTTTTTTGGAAAGGTAAGCTTGCAGTCCGCGTTAAGTTTTTACAACGCAGAAAACTTAAACGGTAGTGCTGGTGCGCAGATAGTTAATTCATATACTAAGGTGAAGGCTGATAAACAAAGAGGTGAGGATTTACAAGAATCTATAAGGCTAAAAAAAGAAGAAGTAGGAACTCAAGTGGGTTCCCTTCCTCTTTCTTCAGAGGAATTAGAGGATGCGTTTACGCATAAAGAAAGTAGTGGTCGTGATGCTTTTTCTGCGGAAGATTCTTCTTCGTCGACAAAGCAGCTAAGGTGATAACTGGTATTTTAACAAATAAAAACTAGAATTTGAATAGGATGGTATAATGAGGGCTAGATAAGAAAATATTAAAGCTCTAATTAGTAAGATTGGATAGAATCTATTCTAATTGAGGGCAAAAAATGAAAATGATAGAGCAAAACAGCGTTGATATAGCACTTAGTCGGGGGGAAGCGCGTGAGATTACAGTTGTAATGCGTTCTGAAAGGGAGTGGTATTTTACGTTTATTGCCGATGATCCGGTTACCGGAAAACCAAATAAATATACATTGCTTACACAAAGAGGAAAACTAAGAACTTGGGCCGATCCCAAATATCTTTTTAAGTTTCTTCATGAAAGAGGGGTTATTTGTGGAAGTTTTAATCTTAATTGGGATAAAAAGCATGAAACAGTTAAATATTTTTCACACAACAGCTCACAATAGGATTGCTATATTTTTTGCAGTTATAACAGTATTTTTTATGTCCAATCCTGTGTTAGCAAATGGGTTAACAAACGCAAAGACGGCTTTAGAAACGCTCCAGGCAGACTTAAAGAAGATTGTCCCTATTGCTGCTGCGCTTATACTTTTGTTTCTAGCAATTGGTTATGCAGGACGCTATATCGAAAAAGAGACGTTTATACGGTGGGGGATTGGGGTTGTTGTTGCAGGTTCAGCGGCTGAACTTGCCAGTTTATTACTTAAAAATTCATAAGTCTTTTGAAGTATGAGGTATTTTTTCGTAAAATAGATTTCGATGCTTTAGGTACACATCAATAGAATTTTTTTATTCCATAAAGAAGTTATTTATATCAAATATAATTTGTTGAGATTAAACAATATGCAAAAACTAATTAACCTCCAGTCAAAAAATAACAACAAAATAACGGCAATTTCTGCGGCTCTAACGGTATTTTTTACGAATAATTCTGCGTGTGCTCAAGCGAGCTTAACAAATGCTAAAAATGCTTTAGAGACTTTGAAAAATGATCTTTTTAAAAACATTATTCCTGTTGCTGCTGCTGTTATACTTTTGTGCCTAGCAATTGGTTATGCAGGGCGTTATATTGAAAAGGATACATTTATACGGTGGGCTATTGGTGTTATCATCGCAGGCTCAGCGACCCAACTTGCTGCGTTGTTCTTCAAGCCGTAGGTGTGAATTTATATAATACATAATGTTTTTAATATAAGCCTTTATATTTAATAAATTTGAATATATTATGTTAATATTTTGTTGTATTAAAAAATGTGAAGTGTTCGTGAAACTTGATAAGAGCAGAATATGAAAAAGTTGATTGATGTCTCATTACAAAATATAAATAGAAACATAGTAATTTTTGCAGTTATAATTGTATTTTTTATAATACAACCTGCATATGCAAGTTTAGATCATGCTAAAGATGCCTTAGAGGCTCTGAGAGATGATCTTTTTAAAAACATTATTCCTGTTGCTGCTGCTGTTATACTTTTGTGCCTAGCAATTGGTTATGCAGGGCGTTATATTGAAAAGGATACATTTATACGGTGGGCTATTGGTGTTATCATCGCAGGCTCAGCGACCCAACTTGCTGCGCTGTTCTTCAAGTCGTAGATGTGAATCTATATAATACATAATGTTTTCAAATGTTTGCTGATTATGGGTGTATAGTAGTAATAATATACCCGTATTAGGAAGATGGTTTTATTTATAACGGCTTAAATTAAAGAGTGGTACAGGGTATGAAAAAATTGGACATTTTTCGATTAAAATTGGACATTTTTCGATTAGAGAGATGCGACAAAATTAGCATTATTGTCGTCACTTTAGTGATGTTATTAATATCTCGATTTGTACATGCTCAAACGATAACAAAGAATTTAGAGGTTTTCATAGGGATGCAATACGGATTAAGTGTACTTATTCCTATTGTTGCTGCCGTTCTTATTTTATTTTTTTTGCTTATTTATTTATTTCGCATCATTACAAGAGCTACATTTATGCGATGGGCATTCAGTGTCATTATTGCTGGTGCAGCCTTTTATATTACTAACATATTATTTTATCTCCAGTCGTAAGAGAGACCTATGCATTCACAAGAGAAAAAAGAATTTCCCTTATTCAAAGGAGCAACGCGTGTTCCAACAATGTGGGGTGTTCCTATGATGCCGCTTATTATTATGATTATGGGCGTAGCTGTTATTGCTATGACAATAAATATCTTTTTGTGGGTTATTGCACCACCGCTGTGCTTCATTATGGCTCAAATCACTAAAAACGATGATAAAGCGTTTCGTATCTGGTGGTTATGGATCGACACCAAATTTCGCAATCGCAATAAAGGTTTTTGGGGCGCATCAAGTTATAGTCCCTCTAACTATAGTAAAAGGAGATAAACATGACAGCTGTTGAAAACAGCAAGCGTCTTGCATCAGAGACACCTGTAAGCCTGTTCCTCCCTTATTCACATCATATTACCGATACGATTATCTCTACTAAGAATGCGGAATATTTATCAGTTTGGAAAATTGACGGACGTTCACATCAAAGCGCTTCAGAAGAGGATATTTTTCAATGGACAAAAGAGCTTAATAATACTCTACGGGGTATTGCATCGGCTAATTTATCATTTTGGACGCATATCGTGCGCCGCCGTGTTTATGAATATCCTGATTCAACATTTGATCAAATATTTTGCTATCAACTGGATGAAAAGTATCGAAAAAGTTTTTCTGGTTACAATTTGATGGTCAATGATCTATATCTGACTGTCGTTTTCCAACCGATAGCAGATAAAGTTATGTCGTTCTTTTCTAAACATGAGCGCGAACCCCTTGATCAAAAAAAAAGGCGACAAGACTCATGTATCAAAGAACTTAACGACATTAATCATGCTTTAGGGCAATCTTTAAAGCATTATGGTGTAGAGCTTCTTGGTGTTTATGAAAACAATGGGCATGTTTATTCTTCTGCTCTTGAGTTCCTTGGAATGCTTGTTAATGGTGAACATCATCCTATGCCAATTTGCCATGATCGTTTTTCTGACTACATGTCTATCAATCGACCATTTTTTTCCAAATGGGGTGCTTTTGGTGAGCTGCACACAACCAATGGGATGCGTCGCTTTGGAATGTTGGAAATTAAAGAATACGACGCAACAACCAAACCAGGACAGCTGAATGTTTTGCTGGAAAGTGACTTCGAGTTCATATTGACGCAGAGTTTTTCGGTGCTCTCTCGACATGCTGCTAAAGACTATTTACAGAGGCATCAGCGCAATCTTATTGATGCACGTGATGTGGCAACAAGCCAAATTGCACAAATTGACGAAGCACTAAATCAACTTATCAGTGGTCATTTTGTCATGGGAGAACATCATTGTACATTGACCATCTATGGTGATACAATTCAAAAAGTTCGCGACTATATGGCCAAAGCAAGTGCAATACTGTTAGACGTTGCAGTGTTACCTAAGCCTGTGGATTTAGCGATAGAAGCTGGCTATTGGGCACAGCTTCCTGGCAATTGGAAATGGAGACCCCGCCCCGCCCCAATTACATCATTGAACTTTTTATCATTTTCATCTTTTCATAACTTTATGTCGGGAAAGCCTGCTGAAAATCCGTGGGGACCAGCAGTTACAATTCTTAAAACAACCAGTAAAACGCCACTTTATTTTAATTTTCATGCCTCCAAACTTGAAGAGGATTCAACCGATAAGCGATTACTCGGTAATACCGCGCTTATCGGACAATCTGGGTCTGGTAAAACTGTGCTGCTCAGTTTTTTGTTAGCACAAGCGCAAAAATTTAAGCCGACAACCGTTGTTTTTGATAAAGATCGCGGTATGGAAATTGCCATTCGAGCGATGGGCGGGAGGTATTTAGCATTCAAACCGGGCAAATCAAGTGGTTTTAATCCATTTCAACTTCCTCCCACACAAGAAAATCTGATTTTTCTGAAACAGTTTGTTAAAAAATTGGTAGAAGCTGGTGGCGAGATCACACATCACGACGAGACAGAAATTGATAAAGCTGTTATGTCTGTTATGAGCAATAACATTGACCCATCGCTGCGTCGTTTATCTTTTCTGATACAATTCTTACCAAATCCGCATTTAAGTGATTATAATGCAACACCATCTGTGCACGCTCGCTTACTTAAATGGTGTGAAGGGGGTGATTATGGATGGTTGTTTGATAATCCTCATGATGCTCTCGATCTCTCAAGCCATCAAATTTACGGCTTTGATATCACAGAGTTCTTAGATAACTTGGAAACGCGCACTCCGGTGATGATGTATCTGCTTTACCGTACAGAAGGTATGATTAGCGGGCAGCGGTTTATGTATATTTTTGATGAGTTTTGGAAGCCTTTGCAAGATCCATACTTTGAAGATTTGGCGAAAAATAAACAAAAGACTATCCGTAAACAAAATGGTATTTTTGTTTACGCAACACAAGAGCCTAGCRATGCTTTGGRAAGTAATATTGCCAARAYACTYATTCARCAATGTGCGACTTATATTTTTCTAGCCAACCYCAAAGCAAATTATGAAGATTATACAAAAGGCTTTAAATTAACARATACTGAATTTKAACTCGTTAAAGGGCTTGGTGAGTTTAGTCGCCAATTTCTCATTAAGCAGGGAGATCAATCTGCGCTTGCGGAATTGGATCTCGGTAAATTCCGTATGACAAGYGATGGAACGRCCATTGAACACGACTTTAGTGACGAGCTCTTAGTGTTATCAGGAACACCGGATAACGCAGAATTAGCTGAAAGCATTATCGCAGAAGTRGGTGATGATYCRGCAATATRGTTRCCGATTTTTTTACATCACGCAAAAAGCGACAGGAGAGRAAYATGAAAAAACAGGTTATTTYGATAGCAGTAGYAATAATTTTGGGGGGGCAGAATTTGGTATATGCGTGCTCCAAATACGATTGGAATTCTCGGAACTATCGTTATGAATGCCTAGTTTCAAAAGAGGAATTACTGTTGGAAAAGACCTACGAGCTCTTAAAGAGACAACTTGAGATAATGCAAAAGCCATACAAAATGATTACCAGTTTTTTTCCATCACATAAAAAATGGCAGTAGGGAAGCATGAAGGAACAGGTCATTTCAATAATAGTAGCAGTAACTTTAACTTTGGGGAGTTCAAATCTAGCAATAGCTCAGTTAATACCGATGGCTGCGATTGGATGGTGGCATTATTTCCAATCTTCAAACCCACAGCCTCCCAAAAAACCAGCACCACCACCACCGAAAGTGCAAACAACCCCTGCCTTCCTCGAAGTCTTAAAGAAACAACTTGCTCAACTAGAGAAGATACATGGGTCTATAACGGGAAGTCAAAAACTAAGTGCTGAAGAACTTGCAAATATGCTGGTAACTCTCAACAGTTTTTTTCTTAAGAAGCCAGAGTCAATTTATGACAATCATCCAGATGTAGCTCAATTACTTCCAAAGATTCTGCACCAAGAAAATGAAGCCGACCGTTCTGCTATCACTAAGCGTATCAGACGTGCAGCAGCGATTGATAAAGCCATAAGTTTGCAAGTTTTTGAGGAAGCAGAAAATCGTTTTCAACAAATCTCAAAACTCGTAAAAAAAATAAATGCAACAGCGGATTTAAAAAATATTGCTGAATTACAGGCGCGTATAAAAAGCATGCTAGCCATGATCCAAAATGAAGAAACAAAATTGCAAATGGTTGCACACTTACAAAATGCAGAACAAGCGCTTATCGATCAACAAAAGAAAACGCTTAGCAGGCGGGTATTTAGTAGTCAAAA
>NZ_NJPP01000011.1 GCF_002778015.1 Bartonella tribocorum
AATTTATATATTAAAAGAGAATTTTTTATCTACGAATAACTGTTTTAAGAAAAATAAATGAAATTATTCCCTTATTATTTAAAATTTACGACCCTATAAAAAGAGTTTTAAAAAAAATATAAATAATATTCATTTCATCTTAATACTGAATAATTTTAACGTATCTTATCCTATTAGTGTCCTTAATCACTCTCTTGTGCTCTTTGAATTGAAAAGAGCTTTCTTAAAAAATGATTCAGTAACAAACGGATATTCATTAATTTTCCGGAAAATAAACCATCAAGCCCTTCTTGCCAATTTTTGGATACTCTCAAAAGCTTTGACCACCCCTTAAAATAGAATTATTTTATTAAAATACCTTTTATATATTCTTTCTTTGCTCTCAATAAAAGCTTTTATTATTTTTCGAAATTCTCTTTATAGGCATAAAAATATGCCCTCTCAATAACAAAAAAATCGCAAATGTGAGGGATTTGAAAGCCATAATACCTATTGAACAATAATGCAATTAATAATGTATAATACTTAAAAACAACCCAAAGTACAGCGTCAACAAAAACACCATATGCCTTATCGATACAACCAAATTAAGCAATATAAAACTTCATAATAGCCGTATTTAATATCAGTCTATTTATCGAATATAAAGAGTTACATCACTCATGAAATATACCATAACATTTATTGTTTTATTTTCTCTATTAGATACTTTTGTTTGCTCTATTAACATCACTTGGAGATACGAAAGGGAACGATATGAATCGATACAATAAACTTTATCAGTCATATCTCAATAGCAACTGTAAAGGCCCAGAATATTGCGAAAAAGAGGAAAGAGCAAAAGGGCATATAAAAATGTTTAAAAGTAAAATAGAACCTGTCACATTGACAGAATAGAATAAGGTATCGTTTTAAAAATATTGAATAAAACTAATTTTTGAATTTTCATGAATGAGGTATTTAAAAATATTACTCAAAAAACACGTGTTTTTTGCGGATTCTTCACTCTTTTTAGGTAAAAAACCTAATATGAAGGTCTGTTACATCGTCAAAGAGGATACTATTTGATTTATGGAGAAAAAACGTTTTTCTCGCAAAACTTTAAGCAGACTTTAGTGATCCGATATTTGAATACATAGAAAAATTTTTTAATTCTCCAACGACCATTAGCCGAAAAGAACAAATCATCCCTATAGAAAAAATAATACCCTGTAATTTCCTTACCTATTTAAAATACAGCTATTGCCTTCATGATGACTGTATCACTATATCCTTTAATAGCATAAAAAATGTATAAGACCTCCCATGCAATCTTGCTCTTAAAAAACAAGAAGAAACAAATCGTTAAGAAGCGTATTCTATGTTTTTAAATAATAAAAGAAGCGTTTGTGACTTACCAGCACAACAAAATAAAGTTTTGTATTTTTATTCCACAGAATAAAGCACTTCATATTTTTATAAGCATCGTATTGAAACCATTGAGCACAAATACTATTTTTATCTCTTATTTAAAAGTAGAAAAATTATTTTCTGCCCTATTCATAAAAGCAATGAGCCAAGTGGATAAAAAACTCAATAGATCAAATCATCTTTAGCACAAAGATATAATATGGAGATCACGGAAATATCGTGATCGTCGTAATCTGCAATGTTCAATAAATCTTTGTATTGTATCCTTTATGAAAAAGGTTGAAGGCAAGGGTGAATATTCTCTCTAAGACAAATGAGTAAATGCACTACTACGATAATATGCATTAAAAAAAGCACGAAGTGTCTTTGCCTAAAATTTAATAGGCACATTCTAAAAATACAGGTTCGATAGACTCATCCCAAATAGAAGAGTAATGGGATAAAAGTTTTTCAGCATCTGTTTGCCCCGTCGCCACAACCTCTTCTAAAGGATGAAGAAAATTTGTCTCATCAAAACCATTTGCATCATACTGTTTGCGATTTTTTAAGCCCTTGCGAGCAATAGCAATAGTTTGACGGGCTAATTCTAAAAGAATGGTTTGACGAAAAGGGGTTTTTAGCCCTTCTTTGGGAACGCGTTGGCGCATATCTAAAACTTCTTCAAAACACCAATCTTTGGTCAAAGCCTCTGCCTCATTAAGCGCTTCTCTATCATAAAGAAGCCCAACCCAAAAAGCCGACAATGCACAGATGCGCTTCCAAGAACCGCCATCAGCTCCTCTCATTTCTAAAAATCTTTTTAAGCGGACTTCAGGAAATAACGTTGATAAGTGATTAATCCAATCTCCCATGTTTGGAATTGAATTTGCAACTTGTCCTCTTAGTGCTCCATTCATAAACTGACGAAACGTTATATGGGTACAATCATAATAACGGCCATCCCGTACAACAAAATACATGGGAACATCAAGGGCCCATTCAACGTAATCAGCAAAACCAAAACGCTCAGAAAATACAAAGGGAAGAACGCCTGTCCTCTGATTATCTGTGTCACGCCAAATTTCAGAACGCCATGACAAAAAGCCATTTGGGCGTCCTTCTGTAAAAGGTGAACTTGCAAATAATGCGGTCGCAACAGACTGTAACTTCATGGATACTTGCATTTTTCGCCGCATATCACTTTCCGATGAAAAATCAAGATTAACCTGGACTGTTGATGTGCGATACATCATATTAAGACCATTATGCCCGACTTTCGGCATATAATCAGTCATAATCTGATAACGTGATTTAGGCATTTTGGGTGTTTCAACTAACGTCCACTTTGGGCTGGCTCCTATCCCCAAAAAACCAATACCCAATGGTTCTGCAATTTTTTTGAGAAGAGCTAAATGTTCCATCAACTCATGATACGTATCACCTACTGTTTTTAATGGTGCCCCAGATAATTCAAATTGTCCTCCAGGTTCCAAAGAAATAGCTCCCTGATCAACTGTCCCTACGAGCCCAATAAGATTTCCTTCATCTAAAATAGGATTCCATCCTAAAGCGCTTTGCATTCCTTCTAATAGCGTTCGGATTCCCCTCTCACCATCATAAGGAACAGGACGAAACCCCTCTCTATAAAATGGAAATTTTTCATGTTCTGTACCAATACGCCAATCATTTTCTGCTTTATACCCTCCTTGGAAATAGCTAACCAAGGAATCTAAGTTATAAACTTCACTTTCATCCATTATATCAAGCGCCATAACTTATCGTATCCTATCATTGGTATTATCATCTTAAATGAATTGTTTAGAATGATTTTACAGACATCTCAACCCATTGACCAATCCCCCACGGTAGCATTAAGAAGAGCCAAAGCCGCAACAGCGGCAGTGTCAGCACGTAAAATACGTGGACCTAATGACATGGGAACCACAAAAGGATGCTTTTTTAAAAAGCTTCGCTCTTCTTCACTAAACCCACCTTCTGGTCCAATGAGAACACCAGGCGTTGTCATGTCATGCTTTTTAAAAGAAGGTAATGGATTAGGCGATTTATGCTCTTCATCACAAAAGAATAAAGGCTGTGTCTCATCCCAACGGGCTAAAAGCTCTGCTAATGATAGAGCCGATACGCATTCAGGGAGAGATAAAATGCCACATTGTTCAGAAGCTTCAATGACATTGGCTTCCATACGTGCCATATTAATACGCGTAACCTGCGTATGATGCGTTATAACAGGCTGCAAAATCGATACCCCCATTTCAACAGCTTTCTGCACCATATAATCCAACCGCGCGTTTTTGAGTGGAGCAAAACAATAAATAAGATTGGAATGCGTCGTTTGTAATCTTTCTTGATGAATAAGCTGAACCACAACATATTTTTTCTTAACAATGATAAGTTTAGCAAGCCATTCACCATCCTGTCCATTAAAAAGTAGAATTTCTGCTCCTTCTTTCATCCGTAAAACATGCACAAGATAAAAAGCTTGTGCTCCCTCTAGCTTTATTTCTTCATTCAAAACCAATGTCTGTCGGATAAATAATCTTTTAAGTTTATAATTTATGCGCATAAAGTCTTGCCAATGCTCACTATCGTCTTCAAGAAATGGAAAAAATATATAACAAAAAGAAAAAATTATATCTATAAAACTATTCTATATTAAAGAATTATAGAGTTTTTTAGCTTTATGAGATATTGGTTGGAACCAATAGATCTTTAAGTGATTCTGCTTTCATAAAAGTTTAAGTAATGCACCATTCATCTTTGCATTCAGTTATTAATGCATCAGTGGAGGAAAGACATGTCTGCGAAAAAAGCTACAATTATTACGATTACAGCCCTCTTAGCCTTTATTTTAATTACGATAGGGATTGGTTCTGTTGGAGCAGATGGAAAGTATAACGTTACCAAAGATGGCTATGGTATTTCTTCTCAGATTCAATAAGTACTTCAGATTCAATAAGTACTGGCCGATATACCCTTAAAGTTTTAAATGCAACAAAATGTTTTTTAGCAATTTTCTAAGATTTGCACTCATACTATGAATTTCTTGTATTTGAAAGATTCCATAGAGAGGCATTTTTATTTCTCTCTTCAACCGTTTATCTACATACCAACTGCACTTGTGAGTGAGAGGAAGGTTTTTGGTTTCATCACGAACAAATTTAAAATAAGAGAATCTCACAATATTGTAACCTCTTATTTAAATTTAAAGGCAGCTTTAAATTTTAAATAGATAAATTATCATTATAAAAATGTTGTACAAATGAAAAACGGTATTTAATCTACATCACTGTCTTTTATAATCAAAAAATTACCATGATCTTGTCCCTTAGAGCTTAAAGAAAATGCAAAAGGCCATGCAAGGCTATTAGCAAGACATTGAACATCTTTACATAGAGTTTCTGATCTATGGTTTTTGCGTAATTGTGCCTGTAATATCAATGCATTCTGCTTCTCTTGGGCAATAGCCGTTGCAATGGTTCCCTGTATGGATAAACTCAAATCTGCAGTACGCATCAATGACTCTGTCACCTTCATCATACCCTCTGAAAAGCTTGCCTGAATATCCCATTGATCAAAACTTGTAGAGAGAGAAGCATTATTTGTTAAAATAAATTGTTCATTTTTTGCAAGCCTTGTTTGTAATTCATTCAAATCATACCCTAAGAGCCGACCAGCAGACATCTTCAGTGTTAATCCACCCTGCATTTTTGTAAAAACTTCTATCCAAGAATCCGTAAATGTTTGTACCGTTGCGGTAAAATTTGTTTTGCTCTGTACAAATGGAATAAACCCTAAGGTTTCTAATGCCTTCTGTGTATCAATAGAAGACCCTGAAATATTTCCTCCAATACGTATTTTCTCTCCAGTCGACGTAATTTCAATATTACTTTGAACGGATCCATCCCAAATATTCGCATGTCCAAGATCAAAAATCCCATGCCCATCTCTTATTTGTATCGCAGTCGCTAAATTTGTGAGCGAAATATTTCCTACTTTAGCTTGTGGTGCTGAAAGCCGGATATCCAGTCCAATACGATCAAAAAGCACCATATCAAAGAATGATTTTTTTCTTTTAACCGAAAAAAATATGGAGCCCAAGAGGTTAAAGTCTAGGTTATCAAAAGCTAAAGAGCCCATGATATTTGGGACATTATCTTGAAAATCAAGTTCCAAAGCCCCACGTGCATTGGCTTTCCCCATCGTAAATGTAATATTGTTCATTTGGATATGCATTGGTCGCGCTAAAAATTGAGATTCCCATACAATGGGTATTTGAAATCTATGTCCCCTAAATTGTTTCCCTCCAACCCAAGATAAAGTCTGATTCCAGCCCGGTGAACGCATCGACACCTTTCCGTCAAAAATATAATATTCAGATAACCGAGCCTGTCCTGTGAAGGTTATTCCCCCACGTACAGAATTAAGACTTGCCTTAATCTGGCTTTTTCCTCCTGCCAAAAGTAACAATGCTTGAGAAGCATCAATTGATAATTTTGTAAATTCTCCGCGCCAACGAGCATCTGCACGAAAACGTACTTCCTCAGTCGATTCCGGCCAATCTAAAGTAGCATTTAATCCTGTTATTTTTTCTGCTACCCCTGAAAGGCTATCATGATACACAAGAGAACCACTTTCAATGACAACCCGCCCAAAAGGTTGTTTTAAAAGGTGTTCTATCTCTAAATGTTCAGGATTATGTTTTAATATTTCACGCGCCTTTTGTATGGCTAATCCTAAGGCACCTTGTGAGCAAGAAAATCGATCAAAAAAATCTGCCATTGTTTTAACGGGCTTTTCCATAACAAATTGAGGACGTACAATCCGCGTCTCTGAAAAAGAAATGCGTCCCCGAAAAAGATCAACGACAGAAAGATCAACTGTTATTGACTCAGCCTCCATTAATGGCGCAGCATTATCTCTTTTTGATGTTAAAGTAACACCGGAAAGAAACGCCTTAGGATAAGGAAAAAGATTTAATCGCGGTGGATCACGCAATTGCACATTATACCCTGTCCATGCACTCAACTCTTGCGCTAAACGAACACGAATCATATCCGTAGAAACAAGATAAGGTAAAACAAGAATCCCCACTCCAAATAAAAAGATAATTGTAATAAAAATTCCGCTCAAAAATTTTGTTATTCTGATGCGCACCATATCCCTCTACACGAATCCCCTATAGCCGCTTAAATACGAACTTAAATGATCGTTAAAAAGCTTTTTATAAATCTATAATTCACCATATACATTTTTTATTTTCATTATTTTTGTTCTTTATCCAAAATTTATTCAAACAACAATATTGTTGCTTCTTTATAAAACACTTATTTAAAACTCCTCTAAAAATATAAATCCACAATATTATCAAACCATTCTTATTGTTCTTATATAAATATTTTTATTAAACTCTATCGTATTATTAGAAAATGTTTTACAAAAAACAAACTGCCTTACCGAAAGGATGTCTTAATGAATAATATTATCGACGGAAAAAAACTTGCTGAAGAGATTATTGTAAAAGTTAAGGCTGAAACAAAAAAACTCCGCAATAACTATAATATACAACCTGGTATCGCTGTTATTATCGTTGGAGACGATCCTGCAAGCCAAGTTTATGTCGCCTCAAAAAATAAAAAAGCTGAAGAATGTGGTTTTTTTTCAATCAAACATACCCTTTCCAAAGAAACGCAAGAAAAAGAACTCCTCCAACTCATTGCAACATTAAATTCTGATCCCCAAATTCATGGTATTTTGGTACAACTTCCCTTGCCCCCCCACATGAATACAAACCGCATAACACAAGCTGTTTCTTTCCAAAAAGATGTTGATGGTTTCCATTATATCAATGTAGGAAAACTCGCAGCAAATGCACTTGAAGATGCTATTATTCCCTGCACACCAGCTGGTGCTATGATGATGATTGAACAACAATGTGGGAAAGATTTATCTGGTCTTGATGCTGTTGTCGTTGGTCGTTCTAATATTGTTGGCAAGCCTATGGCCGCCCTTTTAACAGCAGCCAATGCCACTGTAACAATAGCCCACAGTCATACCCGTGACCTTGATGATGTATGTCGTAGTGCTGATATTCTCGTGGCAGCTGTAGGCCGCCCACAAATGATTAAAAAAGACTGGATTAAAAAGGGTGCGATTGTTATTGATGTAGGCATCAATCGCATTCCAGCTCCAGAAAAAGGTGTAGGAAAAACGCGTCTCGTTGGGGATGTCGATTTTGAAAGTGTAAAAGAAAAAGCCGCTGTAATCACCCCTGTTCCAGGAGGCGTTGGCCCCATGACAATTGCCATGCTTATGTTTAATACACTTAAAGCTGCCGCTCGATTACACAATCTTCCTGTACCAAAATTCTAAGAATTGTAACAATCATTATAAATGATTTCATTGCACATGGTTTTCCTTGTTTCTTTTTACATGCCTCATGTCATAAAAACAGATGCCCCTTGATCTGCACGATTAACTGATTGACGAAAAACACGAAAAAGTTCACGTCCAACACCATATTCGTTTTTTGAAAGATCAGGAGGTGTGATTGTTCGCGCGTTAAATTTTGCTAAATCCTCTAAAAGAGTTAACTTGCCTCCATGAATATCAAGGGAAACAATGTCACCATCTTGCAAACGCGCAATGGGACCATTCTCCAAAGCTTCTGGTATCACATGGATGGCCGCAGGAACTTTTCCTGATGCTCCGGACATACGACCATCGGTTATCAATGCTATCCTTTGACCGCGATCTTGTAAAACGCCTAAAATGGTGGTTAATTTATGAAGCTCTGGCATACCATTGGCTTTTGGTCCTTGGTAGCGAATAACAGCGATAAAATCTTTATCATGCAACGCTCCAGATTGAAAAGATTTTTGGAGTTCCTCTTGATTATTAAAGACAAGAACTGGTGCTTTAATCTGCCAATATTCTGGTTTAACAGATGAAACTTTTATAATAGCCGTTCCTAAATCTCCCGATAAAACACGAAGACCTCCCTCAGATTGAAATGGTTTTTTCCACCCTGCAAGCACCTTATGATCACCACTTTCCTTAAGAGCGGCTTCACGCACCACATAGCCATCCGTAGAAAGCTTTGCTTCAATTGCATAAGCATTGAGATCTTGACCAAAAACTGTAGAAACGTCTTCATGTACTAAACCGGCCTCAATAAGCTCGCGAATAATAAATCCTATCCCCCCTGCTGCATAAAAATGATTGATATCAGCCAAACCATTCGGATAAATTCGCGCTAGAAGAGGGACATGGCATGAAATTTCTGCAATATCATGCCATGTTAATTGAATACCGCAAGCCGCAGCTATAGCCATCAAATGAATCGTATGATTGGTAGAACCTCCTGTGGCATTTAACCCTACAATGGCATTCACAAAAGAACGCTCATCAATGATCATACCAAGTGGTCTATAATGATCACCAAGATCCGTCATTTCAAGTACACGCTTTGTCGCTTCTTTTGTTAAAGCATCACGCAACGGTGTATTCGCATTGACAAAAGAAGCTCCCGGCATATGCAGCCCCATCATCTCCAGTATCACTTGATTTGAGTTAGCAGTCCCATAGAATGTACATGTTCCTGGTCCATGATAAGAACGGGATTCTGATTCCAAGAGTGTCTGGCGATCTATTTTGTTTTCCGCGTAAAGTTGACGTATTTTTGCTTTTTCATCATTCCCTTGACCTGTTGTCATAGGACCAGCGGGTATAAAAATTCCTGGTAAGTGACCAAATGTTAGTGCACCAATCAATAAACCGGGAACGATTTTATCGCACACCCCAAGATACAATGCTGCATCAAAGATATCGTGTGATAGGCTTATCGCTGTCGCCATTGCAATCACTTCACGTGAAAAAAGGGAAAGCTCCATGCCCGCATTCCCTTGCGTTACACCATCGCACATCGCAGGAACCCCCCCTGCTACCTGTGCAACCCCACCAACCATACGGGCTGCCTCTTTAATTAAATGAGGAAACTTTTCAAAAGGTTGATGGGCTGAAAGTATATCGTTATATGCTGTGATAATGCCAATATTCCCAACGATATTTCCCTTCAAACGCTCTTTGTCTATTGTACCACAAGCAGCAAAACCATGAGCCTGATTGGCGCATCCCAAAAAACTCCGCTTGGGACGATGAGTCTGCGCATTCGCAATACGATCTAAATAAATTTCTCGTGTAGGTCGAGAGCGTTCATAAATCCTTCGTGTAACAGTAGAAATTGTCCTGGAAAGTGCCATAACTCCCCCCTTTCATTGATGCTCTCCCCTCATTCATTAAAGAGAGAGTGCATTTCTATTCACCGTGTCTCTCATATTCTGATTCACCTATTTCATTTTCTGCAGGCGACCAATAAACCTGAACAAGATGAGGAGAATTACGCAAAACCGCCCGAACCGGCATTTCTATTTCAGCTCCCTCTTGGCAAGCTTCTTCAAAACAATTGCGTTTCTGAGCACCTTCAAAATGGAGAATAATGCAACGAGATTGCATAATAACTGGCAAAGTGAGTGAGAGTCTTGGCTCAACAGCGCTCTTGGCATGAAGTGGTAAAACAAGTGCTTGTGTTCGAAGATCAAGTGCTTGCTTTAGACGATCAGCATCAGGAAAAAAGGAAGCCGTATGTCCATCAATCCCCATTCCTAAAACAACAACATCAAAGGGTTTCGGCAAAGTATTAACACGGCTTGCTGCTGAAAAAGCAGCAAGTTCAACGGTACGTGCCTTATGATAAAGTCCTACAAAACGTGCTTTAGCTGCAAAATTTTGTAACAAATAACGCTGCACCATATATTCATTTGAACGCTCATCGTGTATAGGGACAAAACGTTCATCGACCAAAGTAATAATGATATTTTGCCAATCAATATCTGCTTTTGATAAATAATGAAAAAACAATTCTGGCGTTTTACCACCAGACACCGCTAAAACAGCTTTCTTGCGCTCAAGAACAGACACACTAAGCTCTGCTGCTACCCGATCTGCTAATGCGACTGCTAAAGACGTAGGCGTTTCAAAATCTAAACGATCAATATTAATTTTATACATAACTTAATTGCTCTAAACTAAATTGTTCCATATACGTCCATCACCTTCCATGAGGATCATCGAAGCAGGAGGCCCCCATGAACCAGCCTTATAACCATGAACAGGCTGTTTTATTGCTTCCCATCCCTCAATGATTGGATCAATCCAACGCCAAGCAGCCTCAACTTCATCACGACGCATAAAGAGTGTTTGATCTCCACGAATAACGTCCATCAATAAACGCTCATAAGCATCAGGGTTACGTTCAGAAAAAGCAGAGGCAAAACTCATATCTAATGGCGTATAACGAAACCGCACGCCGCCATAACTTGGATCCTTAATCATCAACCATTGTTTTACTCCTTCATCCGGTTGGAGACGAATAACAAGCCGATTAGAAAAAATCTCATCCGAATCTACATCAAAAATATTATGAGGTATGGGTTTAAAAACAACAACAATTTCAGACATACGCGTGAACATGCGCTTGCCTGTTCTTAAATAAAAAGGCGTATTGGCCCAACGCCAGTTATCAATCTTAACCTTAAGTGCAACGAATGTTTCGCTCCCACTCTCCTCTTTTCCAAGATCATCAAGATAAGAATCTACAGAAACACCATTTGATAGACCAGCAAGATACTGCCCACGCACTGTGTTCTGCTCTACATTATGCACATCAAGAGATGTTAAAGAGTTCAAAACTTTAAGTTTTTCATCACGCACAGCATTGGCACTATTGATAAAGGGTATTTCCATCGCAACCAAACAAAGCAGCTGCAGTATATGGTTTTGAACCATATCGCGTAGAGCACCAGTATTCTCATAATATTCTGTACGTCCCTCCAATCCTAAAGATTCAGCAACGGTTATCTGAACATGATCAATATAGTTGGAGTTCCATAGTGGTTCATAAAGTGTATTCACAAATCGCAATGCCATTAAATTTTGAACAATTTCCTTCCCAAGATAATGATCAATGCGGAATATCTGTTCTTCATTAAAAACACTAGCAAATGCATCATTAAGCGATACAGCTGTTTTTGCATCACAACCAATTGGTTTTTCAATGATAATTCGTGTTTGCGGTGTGACCAAATTACTTTTCCCCAATTTCATCGCAATATCAGCAAAAAGTGACGAACCAACAGCCAAATAAAAAGCACGAATATCCGCTGAATCTTCTGACAAAAAGAGAGCTAAATCTTCCCACCCTCGGTTTGAGGAAACATCAACAGAAACATAACTTAAACGTGCAAGAAAACGATGGAGTTCAGTTGAATTAAGATCTTTTGGATCGATATATTTTTCTAAACAAGCTTGGACAAAACTTTGATATTCTTCACGACTTAAGGAAATGCGCGAAACGCCAATGATACGTGTTGGCTCACTAAATTGCCCAATACACTGACAATGATAGAGAGCAGGCAAAAGTTTGCGTGAGGCCAGATCACCATTGCCGCCAAAAACAATACAATCAAAGGAAGAAACCGGAATAATTTTACGCACCATGAACTTATTTATTTTTCTATTCGATTATAAAATTCCACATTACTTATAAAAGCTTCCATTATTAAAGCAGATAGATACTAAATAAGCCATTAATTTTCTTCACTTCAATCAATGTTTCTATTAAAGGCGATCCATTAAAGAAAACCAACGCATTGCTAAAAATATAAGCGGATAACGCAAAACACTTCCTCCCGGAAAGGATGAAATCTTTAAGTCCTGAAAATGGGCAAAACGTTCATGATTCCCAGTCAACCATTCTGCGTATAATTTTCCCATAAAAGGAGCAAGCATAACGCCATGCCCTGAATATCCCCCACAATAAGTCATCCTTGAGAAAAGTTGGCGAACATAAGGCATACGTTCAACCGTAATAGCAACCGTCGCCCCCCAACGATGGGTCAAATTAACAGAGCGTAATTGAGGATAAATCTCAGAAATTTGCCGTTTTATACGTGTATCTAAATCTGCAGGATTCTTATTATTGTAACTTTCTACACCCCCAAATAAGAGACGATTATCAATACTTTTGCGAAAATAGCGAACCATAAAACGGGAATCGTCAACCGATTCACCCCCCATGAGAATTGAACTGTTCTTTGATAAAGGTTCCGTTGCGCCAATATAAGAGCGAATAGAAACAATATTTTTCTGAACAAAACGCTGAAGCCCAAGTTTGTATCCATTCGTTGCGAGTAAAACATGCTCTGCTGTTATACTCCCTTGTTCTGTTATCACTTTCCAATGAGCCCCATTTCTCTTCACGGTTGCCACTTGTGTCTTCTCATAAAGCTTAACACCAGCATCTTTAGCTCTTTTTGCCAACCCAACAATCAATTTTAAGGGATTTATATGGCCGGTATCCACATCATAAATACCACCACAATAAAAAGACGATCCAAGTCGCTCAGATGTTTCAGCCCTATCCATAAAAGTAAGCGCGTGATAGCCATAACGCTGCATTGCCTCAATATGCCGTTGATAAGAGAGAAGCACTCGTCTTTTATGGGTGACAGAAAGCTGTCCTCTTATCAAATCACATTGAAAATCTGGCATCGCGCATAAAGATAAAATATCTCTTTTAGCTTCTTCTGCTAAATCAAACAGCACTTTACTGCGCTCAAAACCATATTTTTTCTCTAATGTTTCGACCCATTGCCGTTGCCCCGTTCCCAGTTGTCCACCATTGCGTCCTGAAGCACCATCACCAAAACGTGATGCTTCACATAAAACAACATCCACTCCAGCATTCGCTAAATGATAAGCAGCTGAAAGCCCCGTCAATCCACCTCCAATAATGACCACATCGCACTTTCTATCTTTACAACAAGAAGGATAAGAGGGGCGTTCTTTTAAAGTATCTTCATACCAAGAAATTCCTGGAGAAATTGAATTAGAGCCAATCATCGTGATAAACCTCAAACGTTAAGCAAGAGATATTCGCGCTCCCACGGGCTAATCACTTCCATAAAGGTTTCAAACTCTTGTCGTTTGATTGCAGCATAAGTACTAACAAACACATCTCCTAGAATAGCACGTATTTCTGTATCTTGTTCAAATAAATTAACTGCTTCAATAAGACCACGCGGTAACTCAATATTATCAGCATTTACATTATTTGTTGTTGGCTCATCCGGTTCAATTTTTTGCTGTAAACCAATGAGACCACACGCTAAAGAAGCTGCAAGGGCTAAATAAGGATTCGCATCTGATGAAGGAAGCCTATTCTCGACACGCCGCGCTTGAGGAGCAGAACGAGGGACACGAAATGCTGTGGTACGATTGTCATATCCCCATCGCAAATTAACAGGTGCTGAAACATCTGGCATAAGACGTCGGTAAGAATTTACATAAGGTGCAAGCATGACAAGCCCTCCCGCCATATGTCTTTGTAATCCACCAATAAAATGGCGAAAACAAATACTTTCTCCACCGTCTTCCTGCGTAAAAATATTCATACCTGTCTTTTTATTAACGACTGATTGGTGAATATGCATCGCAGAGCCCGGCTGTCCTTGAATGGGCTTAGCCATAAAAGTTGCATACATACTATGTTTAAGTGCTGCTTCACGAATTGTGCGTTTAAACATAAAAACTTGATCCGCCAATTCAATCGGATCGCCATGACGTAAATTGATTTCAAACTGGCCTGCCCCTTCCTCGTGAATAAGCGTATCAATCTCTAATCCTTGCGCTTCCGAAAAATGATAAATATCATCAATGAACTCATCAAATTCATTCACACCGGCAATCGAATAGCCTTGTCCTCCACCAATTGAACGTCCAGAACGCCCAACGGGAGGAACTAAAGGATAATCAGGATCGGGATTTTTCTCTACTAAATAGAACTCAATTTCTGGTGAAACAACCGGCTTTAGATCCATCTGCGTATAAAAGTTGACTACTTTTCGCAAAACATTTCGTGGTGTATAATCGACGACCTGTCCATTTTGGTATACAAGATCACAAATCACCTGTGCTGTAGGAGCATCTTCCCATGGCACAATACTTAACGTAGATAAATCAGGCTCAAGACGCAGATCACCATCGGCTTTGGGATATTCAAAACCATGACCATCTTCAGGATAATCTCCTGAAATTGTTGCCATAAAAACTGCTGAAGGCAATGCTAGTGATGTTTCCGATGTAAATTTTTTAGAAAGCATCATCTTGCCACGCGGCACACCCGCTTGATCAGGTGTAATACACTCAATATCTTCTACATTCCGAAAAGAAAGCCATTGTAAAACTTGCTGCCAATTGCTTACACCACGTAAATTTTTAAGAAAACCAGCAACAGGCTTAGAACCCTTACTTTTTATTTGTTTACCATTTCTCACAGCCATAACACACCAACTTAAAACACAATCAAGCTCCGCTATTATGGTACCATCTCATGCATGAAAGTCACAAAAAAATTTTAATCAACTTAATTTTTATAGAATATATAACGTCTATCAAAGCAAAATCGTTCTTATCATCATTCTAAGCTGTTGATTTTATCAAACATGATGGGAAAATGCTCCTATACGCGATACATCGCGTGCTAATCTTCTTCTTATATAAGTGCAAACGATCGTGATCATAGCCCTTAACCTCTTGACAATATCGTTTGACAGCCAACAGTAAATTCGTAACCTTCAGCAACAAAAGGCGCATTTTAAGAAATTAGATGCTCCCTAAAAAATTAACCATTCGCAATAGCACTGTTGAATTTCTGATTTTCACTCAACAAGCTTGAGAAGATGGTATCGAAGTTCGCTATGAAAATGAGACAATCTGGCTTAGTAAAAAGCTTATGGTAGAGTTATTCAGCGTAGATGTACATACAATCAGTAAACATTTAAAAAATATATTTGAAACTCAAGAATTATATGAAAACTCTGTTATCCGGATTTTCCGGATAACAGCTTCTGACTGCAAAAATTGTAATACTCAATTTTATAACCTCAATGCCCTTATCGCTGTTGGATATCAGGTTAACTCCAAACGCGCAACACAATTTCGACAATGGGCGACACAAGTATTACGCGATTTTGCAATTAGAGGCTATGTCTTAGACAAAAAACGCCTTAAAAACGGACAAACTCTTAATTGCGCCAACGACACGCGATTTTTTCGCAAAGGTTTAGAATAAGTTGCATTTCGCTGTGCACGGACACACAGCAGCTGAACTAATTGCAAAGCGAGCAGACAGCAAAAAAACATATGGGCTTAGCAACGTGGGAGAATTCTCCACATGGTAAAATTGTAAAAACCGGCATTACTATTGCTAAAAACGATCTAACACAAGATAAACTTAAGCAGCTTGGCTTAATTGTGAACGCTTATCTTGATTTAACAGAGAGCCGCACTGAGCGAAAAATACCAATGATTATGGAAGATTGGGCAAAACAATTAGATAAGCTCCTCGAACGAGACGAACGGAATATTTTACAAAATGCTGGAACAATCACAACAAAAATTGCCAAAAACCATGCCGAAACTGAATTTGATAAAGAAATTAAAGCCCTTGAAAAACCTAGGCGTAAAAAAAGTGATGACTAAGCGCACGATCTGCTTGAATAAAGCTGTCTTAAGCACAGTGTATACTGACCAACGCTTCTAAGATATTAAATCGCAGCACTTTCCACAAATATTTATATTGCACGTGACAACCCTCCCAGTATAAGCCAACAATCCTGCATTCATAGACGACAACGCCTCATTCCCACCTCAATTTCATCCCTCCCCAAACATAGGATTGCGTTTTATTAAATACCCCATTTTATTAAATACCCCACACGCATATAATTAAAGAGAGAAACGATTAAGCTTGCACAAATCATGCCAAGCCAATAGCCAATAAAGCCATATTCAAAAAAATGTGCCATGAGTGCGCCCCCAAATAAGCCTACCCCCCAATAGCTTATTGTGACAACAATAGTTAACCAAAACGTATCAAGCAAGCCCACAAGTATGCCATTGAGCATAGCTCCTAAAGTACCAAAAGCAAAAGATAATAAGACGAATGGTAGCAACTCCCAAGATAAAACAACAACGCGGACCTCAGCAATATCAAAAATGGTTGTAAGGATAAATTCATAAGAGAGATACACAATCCCTGATAAAAACAAAACATAAGCTACAGCAAAAACTGTGACACTCATACGCAACTGTTTTAGAGCCATATTATTCCCATCTGCTCTATACCACGCTGCTATTATCGCGGCTGCGCTGGCAATCCCTAAAGCCACCACAGAAATAAGCATATCGAGACGCATTCCAATCGTATGGGCAGCCAAAGCTTGAACCCCTGAAGACGTAATCATGAATGCAATGACTGAAGGAAAGCCCTCTGCAATAAGAATACGGATACCAATGGGGAACCCTACAAGCAGCAATGTTATGATTCGTGAAATCTCAAACTTTGGTCTCCAATAATTACAGTGAAAGGAATGAAAAGTAGAATTGCGAGCCAAAATGATTGCCACTGCCATAATAATCAAAATACGGATCAAACTACTCGCAATTCCAGCACCAAAGACACCTAATCCACTTGCAGGACCTATACCAAAAATAAGCGGCCAAGAGATAAGAAAGTTCACGAGGATAGCTGCAAGCATAATCCAAGTTAAGGGCTTGGGATGACCAATTGCTGAAAGTAATCCACGGCTATTCACATAAAGATAAAAAAACACCACCCCTATAGCAGCGCCACTATTATATTCCTGCGCTATATGAGCAATTGCCTCATCTTGTCCGAGAAGACACAAAATATTCTTCGTATTGAGTAAAATGATTACACTCATCATTCCAATCAAAAGAGAAAGCCATATTCCTTGATCAAACCATGCCTTCAGTGCATATTTATCTTGTCTGCGAAAGCTTTCCGCAAGTTTTGGTGCAACTGCGGTAATAATACCAAGACCCAACAACATAACAAAACTAAACAGACTTAGAGCCAACATTGTACCACTCAAAGCTTGAACGCCTAAATGTGCTACAAGTGCTGCATCTGTGAAAGAAATCATCATCTGCGAGATAAACCCAATAGCCAGAGGCATACCAAGAGAGAGCAATTGCTTCATCACAACAAACATTGTGAAATATCCTTCCCTATTGAAGAGCGGCCTAGCTCCTTTAAATAAAACGCTTTGATTTTTTCCGTAAAGCCTTTCCATCGCAAATCTTGCATAAAGAATGCATAATGAGAATTCATTAAGCTAAGAGGAGATGACCAGTTCTGAGAAGTGCAATGCACCTTTATTGTTTTTTTTGACTTCATGCCATGCGTTTTTTTGTACAATATTATACCCTCAAGCAGCTACAGTGGTTGATAAAATACCTCAGCACTCCTTTGTTCCTCTTGCACATCCATTTTCAGTATTTTCAATAAAACTTTTTGGTACTGCAAGTAATATATCTGTGCTAACCTCTGCTTACATACGTAAAAAATAAAGCAGACCGAGTCATCAGAAAATACAGGCACTAGCATTTTTACAATCCATTGTGCCTATACATAAATTTAAAAAGAGCGTTTATGATACAAACAGACACCTCGATGCCCCACCGCTACGATCTAAAATTATGAAACTTTAGTTCAAAAACCAACGCACGATATTTTACAAATACAAGAGCACCCTTTAACACTCATTAAGAGAGCATTCTCTAACTATACGCACCATGTCCAAATCACAAAAACTATAAAGGCTTCATATGAACGATTACCCTCTCCCAAAATAATAATTTTTGGCCGCCTCCAAATCCAATCTGAAGCATTCATTTAACAACACATTAATATCATATCCTCTTGATATGTTCATTTGCAATATTTCTGGATAATAGCAGAACATTGATTTATAATGATAATATAGCGTTATTCAACTTGAATGAAAATCCCAAATAACGTAAGATTCCCTCATTTCAAATCTGTTTATCTTGAATCAATAAAAACCATTCCCTTGCATGTCATAAGCAGAGTTGGCGTGTGAGTAAAAACTATAGAAAAAAGGACAAAAATGGCTCTTATAAACCGTCTTAAGTGCTAAGGGCTGTCACAACATTGGGGGCTGGCAAAGTGTGTGATGGTGCTTGCTTTCTTCTTCATAAGCGTAAAGATGGGAGTGCTCAGTGGCTTTATCGTTATACCATTCACGGGTGCCGTTTTGAGATGAGCTTGGGTGCGTTGCGAGATGTTTCTTTAAACAAGCCCGTGAATGTGCAACTGGATGGTGTTCTGTTTTACGTGAGGGCCGTACCCCCATTAAAGAATGCAATAAACAAAAGCGTGAAGCAATCTCTATTATTTAACAGATATCACTTTGGATGCTTTTGAAAGCCGTAAAGCTGGATTAAAAATGATGGTAAAGATGGACGCTGGTTTGCGCCTTTACGGCGTTATATTCTCTCCCAATTAGACTGTCTGCCGGTTTCAGAAATAGCAGAACAATCATTTGGCGCATTCAAATCGATAAGCATCTCTCCTGAAAACAATGGACAGCTATTAATTTCGACTAAATCCATATAAGATGACCCACACACTATTTTTTCCTGTGTCTTTATGTAAGTCATAGGCAGGGCCCTATTCAACTGTATCTTCACCCTCAACCCCTCTCATATTTTATTAACTTTTTATCCGTATAAAGCCAGGCCAAATTAAGCGGGATAACGAAACATATACAAAGTAAAGCGAAACAAAAAGCTGCTTCTATACAAACACTCTTCGCCAACCAACCAATCAACACAAGCGCTAAAATACCAAAAATACGTGCAAGAAAACTAACAATGGATAAAACCGTATTTGCATTCTTTTGTTGAATATGTTTAAAAAATTCTGCTTCAAACTGCATCATAGGGACAGAAAAAAACTGTGAAATACAGTGAATAAAATAATGGGGCCCAACTGTTTGCAACGAGGAGCAGAGCAAGCATAATAACAGCACTCAGGACGAGTGAGCACAAAGTTATCGCCATAGGAGCGTATTTTTGCATAAGATATTTAATTACAAAGCGATTAAATAAGTATTTTACGAGAGTATAAGACACAAAGCACAGGCCAAGAATAAGAATTTTAGTCTTTCCTGTTGCATTGTCTAATATTCCTGTTTGTCCCAAAATAAAAGATTGCCAAAAATGAAATATTGGCTGCAATGCAGCAACAATAAAACCACATATCAATATATAATATAACCCGATTTTTGAGGTAACCAAATAAGTAAAAGCTTCTGTTGCATGCAACAAAGAACCCGAGTCCGTTGACTGACTACCCGAAACGGATGCAATACCGATCCCCCTCACTCGACTAAAAAAGAATACAAGCACGAGAAACCCGAAAGAACAAAAATAATATGCCGACTGATAATTATCCATACACAAAACAATAAGAACACCTAGCGCACCAGCAACCATATTCATAAATGCCGTTAGTTCCCGCTTATAGGCGTTTACTTTGTGGTAGATCAAACTACCCTTGTAACCACCACCGTCGATTAAGCCTTTAATCCATGTGCTATCAGCGCCAGAAAATAAAGCAAAGCCTAAAGCATAAATAATTTCTGCCGGAATTAAGACAGAAAGATTAGGCGCGTAAATACATAAAAAGAAACATGATAAGATAACATTTTGTTTAACGCCGATTTTATCTCCTAAAATCCCACAAGGCACTTCAAAAATACAAATAGCCACGCTAAACACAATTTGCAACAAAGCTAACTGTGCTATACTAACGCCCATAGACAATAAAAAGAAAGCATGGAAGGAACCTGTAATCAGTCGCATCCCGCTCATTACCGCACAGCCATAAAGCAACTTTTTAACTTCGTAATCTATCGTCATTAACATCCCCAAAAACTATAAAGCTGGCAGTTTTTTTGCCGCCAGCTTTGTATATTTTAAAATCTCAATTCGCCAATGGCACCTCGAGCAGCCACCTCCTGCTCACTTACTCGGGCTTTGAATGCTGCAACATCAACACGCTTAATTTTATTTTTTCAGTGGGTTATACATATTTTTAGTTTTCATAACTCGCCCCGTATTAAATGAAAACAATTAAATTTAACGTGAAGTACACATTGTCGCTACCTTTTGTCAATTTATTATTTTGATATAAAAAGTTTTGTTCTCCCTCCGCGCCAACGTTAAGTATTTCACGCACCAATCATGCACCAACAACCACTGCAGCACTTAGAAACTCATGTGCCCTTTCGAGTAAAGTACGCTTATATATATTCACGCCAATTTATCACCGGCTGTGCACCACACTTAAAACCCATCTCAAATTTTTTTAAAACGCTGCTTTCAGAAATTGCCTACGCAGGCAAGATAAAACTTCTGGCGACAAAGCAACGTCATCTTGACATTCTCTAACACTTTGTCTTAGCCAATTGCTGCTGAGGTATTTCAAAGATTCTGTAGAGAGTATCATTTATTCGAATGCCAAACGGAGCCGCGATGCGCCTGTTCTTCTAGAGTTATAGTTGGACAAGTAAACATTATATTGGTGACATTTCCCATAAATTCATGACCACTACAAAATCTATTTGCCAACTCAAAAGTGGTAATTTTCTATCTCATTGAAAAATAAATAACAAAACAAGCAGAGATCTTTTTAGATAAGCCCCACTGCTCATTGAGACAGTTTCTCCATTCTGAGTAAAAAAGGGAAATGAGAATTAAAACAGTACAAAAAGGGCTAAAACCGTCCAGCCTACGCATCGACAGATGCTTCGATTATTTAGCGACATCGTTATGCGCAGCTGCGGCTATGCGCCGTGTAATGAGCATTCCTATATCAAAATTTTCAATAACACTCCTCTAACGCTCGCTAAAACGAGTTAAGCTAATTATTTCCGCTATCACAAATATTTGCATGGTTATCATGATGATTATGTGGTTGGCTTTTGGGCGTCAGCACAATCGATTCTCGGCTCACTCATCACACAAGCCAATCCCAATCGAAGCGAATACATTACCGACATACAATTTAAAGGAAAATCCAAAGTATACTACAATTGGGTATCAGCGGAGCAACAAGCCTCCAAGGCTTTGTGTATGCGGCTACCTTATAACGGCTATGCAAAAAAAGAAAGAATTGACTGTACCGCACTCCCCTCTTTCGTATACAACAACTTACAGCAGCTCATAGGCGCAGGTCTCATTGCAAAAAGTGATAACGATCTCCTTCTCACTCAGCGTGGTTGGCAATAGTATTCCAACCTTATGTATTTTCTTCTGCATCAGAAAGACAGGAATGTCTTGGACGACTATGTCGCAAACATGCTGAATACAACCGCCGTACTTGATGGACCAGCGGAAATCTGTGTAGCATCTTAAGGAGAACAGAATGTTCACGCTTTTTGCCAACAAGAACATACGCTATTTTCGCCTAACCGTTAGTCTGCTCGCCTTACTCAGCGGTGCTTTGCGCACTGCCATCCCGCTATTAGCAAGACAATCTGGATATGGCGTAGTCGGAGTAAGTTGGGCGCAAGGTCTCTTCTCATTAGCGTGGCCAATTTTCGGCATCCTTGCAGGCACTTTACTTGATCGCTGCGACAAAATAAAACTTGCCACCTCGGCTCTCCTCATCTTCATGCTACTGCATATTGTCCTGTTCATACTACTTATGATACAGATTGCTCCAGCCGAACAAATTTTCTTCTATGCAACCATTGCTGGATTCATCGTCCTTTCTGCCGAAGCTTATATAATGACGATTCCACCACTTATCATGGAGGAAGAGCGATTGATGACCTTCTATTCAATTGTCTTGTTTTTAGATTTCGGAGTCTCCTATTTTCTTGCCCCTGTCATAACAAACGGCATTTTAGCGCATAGCACACTGTTATTTTTAGGCCTTTTAATCGTGCTTTTTATCACATTGATTTTTACCGCTCGCCATGCTGTTCCGACATCGCCAGCACTTGATAAAGAAAACATCACTTTCCGTTATATCATTGCTGGCTTTCATTTCATTTTTTCAAATCGGCATCTCACCTCCCTTACATTACTCACATTCTTTCTATCGGTGGTATTTGGAGCATTCCTAACCTCATTCATCTTCTTCGTTACCGACAGTCGGTATCTGGGCCTCCATAGCAGCCAATATGGCGTGATGTTTGCAGCCTACGCGCTTGGAACAATGGTAGGAGCCCTATTTGCACCGCATATACGCTATGCACCGGTGCGCCTAGCTGTTCTCACCGATGGTTTAGGAACGGTTGTCTTGCTGCTGATTCCAGCCTTTTCAAAAAGTGCTGTCGTCGTATGGGGCGTCACCTTTATTGCTGGCGTTGGAGCAAGCTTATGGTTTATTGGTGTTACCGCCTTCAGGCAGCGCCTCACACCAAAGAAACTTCTCGGGCGAGCTAATTCTGCTTTTCGGGTGATCGGCTATGTTGGAATGCCGGTCGGAAGCTTTTTGGTCGGCGTCCTTGGTTCTTTTATATCATTGCAGTTTGCTGCCACCTTTATCGCTGGACTACTATTGGTGGCTATCGCGATAACGCTTCCATTTCTTTGGCAAGCTGATCATATAGACACACCCAACCCTGCCACGAGGTAACAGCTGCTTTTAAAAAACACGATTGAAAAAGGCACACATACCCTATTACGCAATCGATTGATCTGTTCTTTGGACGAGGAAATGATCACCATAATGGCTGACAGAGCTAAGGAGCACTATAGAAGCAGCCAAACAAGCGTTAAAGACAAAACAGCCCCTTTACGTTCATTGGGCGATGATCTCAACGCCTATATGAAAGATCCAGAGAGCTTATAGCGTACGAAGTGCAATTCTTAACCAAAAACGCCACCCTAGCAATACCCCCTACTCCAGTTAATCCGTCGTCCACTCTTATATTCATCTTTGCGCTTCTCCGTTACGCTTAGTATAAAATATATCTATGAATATTTCTTTTGTACGTCGCAATTCCTTTTATCCTATTTATTTCTGTATCCTCTGCAAATTTACTTTTACGCAAAGTGTCGTATAAGCTGTTCTCTTTATTTTTTTAAGTTTCCTGTGCTTGTTTTATTTCTTTTTACTTAAACAAGTCAGCTCGATCAATTGGCACAAGCACATCCCAAATATGGCTATCTTTTGTCCTTATTATATTTCTGACAAATCGAAGAGATGAAACGTCAATTTGACGACATGTCACCATGGGTAATTTTAAAATTGCTTCACATGTGGCATAACTAAACACAATCTAGAAAAAACCTCAATAATGACGGTGTCTGCCAACTATATGCCTAAGCTTATTGTTACTATAAGCCTACTGCGCGCCCAAATTTACGGGTTCGCATCTTATGTCTCATCATAAGGTGCACTTGCACACTCAAAAGCAGAAATTCTCTATTCCTTTGAAAATAAAGTAATAAATCTAAAAAATACCTTTTTAGACAAGATCTCTGCTCATTAAGACACTTTGGCTTTTTTGAACAAAAAAAGGAAAAACACGAGAGAAAAGTCTTGACTCTGTCATCGTTCGTGTGCCCCCCAAAAAATGATAATCGCAGTTTTTTAAGGAAGAAAGCAAGAAAAATGAAAATAGTTGTACAAAGGAAAATGGTACTCACGCGACACATCGGTACTAACGTTCTCTTTAAACACATACAGATAATTACAACCAGCTTCAAAAAACAGCCTTACCAATGAAGTAACTCGCTAGAGGGTTGTGTGCACAACGCAATAATGGCACACTGATTCCCGCAAGCATGCTTCACATATTGTACGCGTATCCTGTACGGAGTCTGCCGCTCCTAAATACTCAGACGTAATGCTACTGGGTCGTACAGTGACCGCAGTTGTACCCTTAAACACCGGTTCCTACCATATCATAATACTTGACAAAAGCATCATGCCATCATAGCAACCGTTTTGCGTAGTGGTTCCACAACATAGTTCTACAAACTGTTGACGCATTGCCAAGCTAAGAGTTTTTTTGCCCACCTACGCCAATGAGACCATCACTATCCTCTTTTTGAATCGTAAAACAAAATGATTTACCATCAACGATAAACCATCTGCTCAAAGTCCAGCTAGCTCAAACTCATAGCATTCTAAACCTTTAGGCTTGCTCTACCCCCAAGGGGGCATAGTCAGATATATCACTTCCCTCACCTATTCACGCGCTGGGATAAAAAAATCTGAAACTATGAGGCAACGCTGCATTTGTATGCAGCGTTGTTGTTAGAAATAAGCTTCTATTGAGATAGTTCTAATGGGAAGCACCCACAGCTAATGGTATAGGGATTAATTTGGATTCTTTCGAAATGCTATATATAAATTTAATGTGCCGCCCCACAACACACCACTAGTGAACCCACTTAAAAGACCAAAAAGAAGGTTAAAATCAAATGCATATTTCAAATCAGGTTTAACATTGAGAAAAACAATCAATGTGAATTTGATGACAAAAGCGATAAGAATAAATGTCAGCGTCAACCGTGTACCAGGCAGAATAATTAAATCCGTTCCCTCTTTGATTTTTAAACACGCAGTAGTACGCTAGAGCAACCAGCCAACGCCAAAGCCGATCATCAGCCCTGCCAACATTGAGACTGCTCCCCAGCGCGGAAAGGCCAGCTGGTTAATCACATCGCTTGCGCCCAAAAAAAAGAAAGACTAACGGCAAGAAAAAAAGGCGGTAAACCTTCGTTTCCCTATCTTTCAATGCGATTATTCCCCTCGCAATGAGAAAAATAAGCAAAATCCAAGCCCATAAAGGGGTTCCGGTCAGAATTTTAAACAATGACATATTATGCTCCATGATGTTTGATGAGATAAAATAGGATATGTTTGCGTTTTTCTTCAGAAACACCAGCACTGGCATAAAAAATGGTAAAGGGTTTCTTTACCAGCAAGCTAATCAATGAAACCAGAGCAAGTGACAGATAGCAAAAAAATGTGGGGTAGTTCAGTAAAAGTGTAGACCATCCAGCGAAATAATTAACAAACAGGACAATAACTGTCAGAATGTTAGTAATCATCATGAGCTCCCCCATCGGACAATTTTAATATTCACAGCGATAATGGACAATAAAATCACAGTCAAGATGAGAGAGCATTCGACCAGAGTTAAAACGTTTCCATTGATAACCCAGGAGTAAATACTCCACGGAATAAAGAGACTATTATGTTAAACATGGTGCATCCTCCTTGCAATAATGCGTCATCGCCGCCTCAAGATTCCCATCTTCAATCTCATGGAGGATAATAGAAAGGAGGACACTAGAAAGTTACATGATAGCATATTTGCAAACTCCCATATGCGCGTGGACAGTGGCACACCCTCCCCCCAATTAGTGCAGAAATGACGTCGCTCTTGGTACTGGACGCGTTACGTCGGTGCTAACCTTCTCTATTTTTTTTGCAGAACAGAAAGCGCGTATTAGGCTCTCTAGCCATACTTAGAGTACGCAAAGTTATTCATCACTCTACAACACCTTAAGCGCGCAATTTTATATTTTGTATTAAAGGATTTTTGCTTTCAAAATATACGAACAACATCACACAAAATAGAATAAACAAGCTGCCCCCAACATTAAACCAAACCTTGTCTGTAACCAGCGCTGTTCCACCGAAACAGTTAACAATAGCGTGGACAAAAAAAGGCGCACACGCATAAAATTTAGAGCGCGTAATAACACCACGATACGCCAAGCATGTATTGACAATATGCATGAGTATGACGCTCATTAAAGCACACAAAAAAATACTCGCTTGCGTCCAGGAATAAAAAATTACATATTCACTGGCTAATAAGCTAGATCGAATAAGCCAGCCATTATAAACAAGGAAAGGCCCTAGCGCCTTATAAACTAATTCGCATAAACCCCAGCCTATGCCAATATTCAGCGGCAAACGCCACAACAAACTAGGCGAGCACCGATAAAACTTAGTAACTAACCAACGACGCATGGCTTCTTCTGCTACAACAATAAAAACCGTCAATGTTAAAAATAAAAAAACAAGCGCCAGCCCCTGCTCTGCACGACTCCCAGTTTCAACAATACTCATCCTATAAAGCGTTTTTATTACAGATTGCTCCCAAAAAGCAATAAGCCCGAAAGCAATGCAGCTAGCAACAAACCATCCCACAGCACCAGCGACAACCAATTTGAACTTCAGAAAATGATGAAACACACATAGAAGAAAAACAACGCCAAGCACTTGCAGTAAACGTAAGGCATCAAATTTATGTTCTGTTTCCGAGTCACGCCATACTAACAGAACAATCACCCCAAAAACTATGCCGCTCAACAGCACATTTATCCAACTAAATGTAGAGCGAAAAAAATTATAAATGACAGCGCCATAAATAAGGCCTGCGAGAAGCGAAGTAATAAATAAAACCAACATTATTATGCCCCCTCATTTACTATAGCGTAACTGCTATTTTTCTTCATGGATAATCTGTCTTGCACAAAATCATAAATTTGCCGCATAAGAGCAAACATAAGAATAGTAGCGATTGTATAATGCCCAATTGCAAGAAGTTCTGGCTCAGCGGCCCGCCATGAAAAGCGCGCCCAAGCCGCCAAGCATTGTAAAAGCAGGATAAGAACAAAAAAACGCCATTTCTTGTCAAGGCAAACCACAAGCATTAAGAAAGTTGATAAAAGACTCAGACCTATAATAAACGCATAATATATTACCGCCTCAAGTAAAGAAAGTAAGGCGTCCCTATCAAGACTAAAGGCCCCTTTTAGGATCTTCACAGCTTCTGGTAGAGATGTAAGCAGTGCAAGCCCTATAGCAGCCCCCCAAATCCCCATTCCCACGCCTAGAGCTACCTCTACACCATTGCCATTATCCTCTGCCACCCAATGAGAAAGCAAAAAAACTGCATAATCGCCATGCCTATAGGGAATAGACCAACAGCAAAAACAATATTAGGCGTACTATAAGCAGAAAAATCAAACTGCCTATTATACGCATAAAGCCGTATAGAAAAAAAATCAAAAGCACATAACAACCAGCGCTTGACCCAATAATCGCCTTCGTGCCTTTAAACGCTTTAACCAAAGAGAGTAACCAGCGGTACCCCAATATAAGCGAAAGCGCCAAAACATAATAAGGAAAATAACTCACAGCACCATAAACATAAAGAAAAACAAGACACAAAATAACGAGCAAGAAAACCAAATGTTCAACCAATGTTTTTTTCTTCATCAAAGGAAAAATAATCAGCACCAGACAAAAAACGGCGCCGATAACAGATAATGTCAATTTATCAAGCATTATGGTAAGCCTTAGAAATAGAATTTATTAATATTGCGTAGTCTGAAGAAATGCCAAACATAGACAAAAAATCAACCGCAAAATGAATTACAAAAGGCAGATAGAAATAGGCCTTGCGCTTATCTTGGAAACCAAGATACATAAAGCGCGTATTTACAACATGCATCAATACAATCATGCCCGCGGCAATAAGATAGCTGATCGCTTGTGGACAAGATTCAAATGCGACATAGCCCGCCATTTGTGGCTCCCTATCAACACGGTAATTCAAGTAAAGAAAAAGAGCTGGGAGGGTCTTATAGCATAAGTCTAGAACACCCCCCAAGCCCAGCCCGAAATAAAGGACCTCACGCGCAGCTAATTCTGGCTTATATACGCGAAGCAACCACAAAAGCTCCGCAGTTAAAACTGATATCAAAAGGATAAAAAAGGGATAGTTTGCAGCAACCCCACTCATGTAATGCACCACCTGCTGCTGGCTATTATGAGCAGCAGACAAAGCAGGCAATGGCAACAAAGAGCTCAAATATACAAAACCTGCCCCAATACACAAGGCAGCAACTGCACCACAGAATCCAAAAACTAAATATTTATATAAGTAGTGCTCGTGCAGAATTAAAAGCATGCTAAGATAACATACCAAAAGCAAAGATAAGTCTGAAAACCCACTTTCACTATGTGGATAAGCGAAGATGATAGCGCAGGAAAGGCCAGCTAGCCCCCCAAAAATGACGCGCTCGCCCAACAAGCCATTGTTTTTAAGGACACGAGGGCTGGAACTTATCCCAAAACCAAGCTGCATTCCAAAAATTAAGTCAGACATATAATTTCCTTAAAGCGCCTTGCCCTCCCAAGCATACCAAGATATTATTGTGGGAGAGAAACTCCCTGCTAAGAGGCTGATAACGTACCCCTTAGCAAGGCCTTTGCCTTGTTAAAAAGCTAGGTCAAACAACAATTTCACCATTTAGAGCAAGCACAATCCCAACCAGCTTTAGCAATACCCGCGACTGCGCCACGGACCCCGCCTACCATTGCTCCAGAAACGGCCCCTCTTGGGAGAGTTGCTCTAGGCTTTAGGATAACCCAAAGAACTACAGCCTCCTGTCTTCTCACTCAGTTTTCTTTTTAAACGGATTAATCACGCTAAGCTTCACATTCTTTGATTTAATGTAACGCGCGTACACATAAACAACAAACATCAAACAAATCCAACTTCTAACCATTCCATAGTCATCATCTGTATGAACAAACGCTACATAATAAGAAACAAAGAGGCTAAAAAACAGCTCTGCAAGAACATCAAGGAGCAACCAATAATATTTCTTTGTAGTAACAAAGAGAACCATCAAAAATGTCAAAAAAACTTGGCCCGTTAGAATAGCGAAACCAAACACCGCATAATCAAACATTTTTTTCACTGCCTCCCTGTTTGCAAAATCTATCTGTTGATAGATTTCTCGAAGGTCTGATAAAAGCAGTGATGACACAAAAAAGACGCCTATGGCAAACCCACAGCCAATGCAAATGCTTAAATCTAGCACGGACATAGATTTTTCCTTCAAAGCTTTAGCAATTAGGACATAGCGAGCACCCGCTATCATCAACAGAATAATGAAAAGCAGATAAATATAGCTCGAAAGCTGCAGATCAAAAAAATCTAACAGAAGGTCATCACTCATAACAATAAAACCAGCTGCGATGAAAAAAATGGGGCAACTTGCGATAATAGCCAAACTAAAGCATTTTATATTGTTTACTATATTGGGTATAAATTCAATGCAAAAAAAAAGAAAGAACATAATTATAGCAACATGAGAAGATGTTATCGACACATCGTCTATATACTCAAAGATATATATGATGGGAGGAACAACCAATGCCGCCACTATGAATGCAACCATATTCTCCCTGCCTAACATGCTTTTTCCATTAATAGCAATACTTTTGCAGAATAGATACAACATGCCAAACCACAGACAAAAATAAACGAGCACTAAACCAAATGCGCCCATAGCTCCTCCTGTGTAATATTCCAAACATAAAGGTGGCACCTTTTACAGCACCACCGTTCTAGGCTTTAGGATAACCCAAAGAACTACATCAAAAGTGCATCAACATCCCACCACCTGAATTAGCAATAGATTGACCCAACAACTGTGCTCCACACTGGGCAGCAGCCACAGCATAACCACCATAACCGCCTATGGTGTCTCCGAATTCATTGCCTACAATTTGCCCAAAGCTTCCTGTGGCCATTGCAGCATAAGGATTACGCCCCGCTGCCCATCCTATGACAAAACCACTCGCAAGGCCAACCTTGCCACCATACTTGCTACCAAACGCACTACCAGAGTTATATTTGCTACTAAAATTATCGGCACTGCAATAATTACGAACTACTTGAAAATCTCATTTATTTTCTTCAATTTAGTGTATAAATAAATTCCCCCAAGGTTACTTATGTCCCCGCGCCAGAATAGCTTACCCATAATCAACCACCGAAACACCCCCTGGAGATATGAATGCACTTTCATGCAAGTTCATACTTATAATATATAGTTGATAAAATCAAGGAAACTGTGTCAAAAATATGGCATATATTAGCAAATTTACGCTTACTTATTTTATGTATTTAAACCTAATAGTCTATATTATGAGCAATAATAATGAAAGTAAAATAAGATTCTCTTGGTTTACAAAATATACTAAAAATATATAAATATACTGATAGAGATATTTATCGTTGCAATTGCAATCAGAATCATAGATTCGGTTAACCCATTTATATTTCAAGCGATTATTGATCGTATCATTCTGTTTTTGGCAAAACTTGAGAAAAATCATCCGCGCAAGGTCTCTGCTCTGTGACAGCTCACACGCAAAAAGACCGCCAAGCGTGGCTTTTAACCGCCTCACAAAACGCCAAAAATAAGAATTAGAAAAGTTGGAGAAGATAAATGGTACGGTTGGTGGGATTTGAACCTACGACCTCTGGTGCCACAAACCAGCGCTCTAACCAACTGAGCTACAACCGCATAAAAAGCAAATGTACCATAACTATTCACGATTTTGTAAACATTTATTCTTCGCTTATGTGACATAAGCAAGATCAACAAAGTTTGCAAGCCCCTTAAAAAAAATCTCGCAATTTTTTGTGAAGAAAAATGTTTTTTACAAAGAAAATTTTTACAAGGGAAATTTTGCCCAATGCTCAAGATTATGATCACGATAGTCTTTTATGTTATCAACCCCATCTTGTTGCATCATCCGTAAAATCTCTTTTAAAATAGTTATGACAAGATTTGGACCTTCATAAACCATCCCACTATATAATTGAATTAAATCTGCACCTGCTTTTACTTTTTCCAAAGTAGTTTGTGCATCCTTTACACCGCCAACGCCAATAATTGCAATTTCCTTCCCTAATTTTTGACGCATTTTTGCAAGTACAATCGTAGAACGCTCAAAAAGTGGACGTCCAGAAAGCCCCCCCTCTTCATTGCTGAAACGACTATTGTTAAGACCTTGACGTGAAAGAGTTGTATTGGAAACAATCAGTCCATCAAAATCAGAAAGTTTTATTTCTTCTGCAATATCATCCAATTCTTTCTCTGATAAATCTGGAGCAATTTTTAAAAAAATGGGAATGGAAAATCTATGTTTTTTCTCTTGCTCCTTTCGCGCTTTTGAGATGGCATTCAACAAAAGATTCAAACTATCACGAGCCTGTAAATCGCGCAAACCTGGCGTATTAGGAGAAGAAATATTAACCGTAAAATAATCAGCAACATCATAAAAACAAGCAATACCAACAGTATAATCGTCAATCTTATTAACCGTATCCTTATTAGCTCCAATATTGACTCCTACAACACCCGCTTTTTTACACGCGCGCAATCTGTCGCAAACAACTTGATGCCCGTCATTATTAAAACCCATTCTATTAATAATCGCTTCATCTTCTTTTAAACGAAAAAGCCGTGGTTTAGGATTTCCAATCTGAGGCTTTGGTGTCACTGTTCCAATTTCGGTAAAACCAAATCCTAACCGAAAAATTTCATCAACAACCTCTGCATTTTTATCAAACCCCGCTGCAAGACCAATAAAATTTTGAAACTCAAGCCCTGCAATCGTTACACTCAATCGCTTATCAACAACCTTTTGACAACCGTTTAATCCACTTTTTAATCCGATAATCGCTAAACAGTGCGCATGCTCTGGATCTAACATAAATAAAGCAGAACGGCCAATACAACGAAAAAAACTCATCAATCCTTCTCCACAACATAAAAATGATCCATCACACCTTACATACACCTTTTAACACAAAAAATCGCCCAGAGAGTATATTATCCAAATAATCCCCTTTCTATTAAGAATAGTTCAGCACATCATCGTCATTCACGTGGATTTTTATGCACCCTGAATAGAAAAAAATTATTTTTGAAAAAACGTTTCTCTTTTTTAAAATTGTTCCGCTCGCTAAATATGTAATCTTATAAAATGCCCGTATGCATTAAGAAATTAAAGGCATTTTATCACACCATGGTCTTATCTCTTGCAAGCAAGCTCATAACGTCTTTTAAAAAGCAAGAAAATTATCTCTATTCCCTCAATTCCTTTGTATAATATTGTTTCCAATAGAAATAAGGTTTGCTCTATAAGGCTGTTTTTCTCCTAGCATTGAGAAAGTACACAATTCGTAAAATTATCTACATTCATGCCATTGTTGTACCATTTTTAGCAGTATGGTATTCAACCGTTTGGACTATATTAATAAAATTTTAAAAAATCTGCGTTGTTACCATTGCTTATGCACTCAATACAGTTTTTCATTTATAGGTTTTCTGTTTAACATACAGCTGAAGTGATAACAGTTGATCATTAAACTTACACTTATCACACCAGAGACTTGCAAACCCAAATAACCTTGCAACCCCTATAGTTCTGCTCTCTATCACCTGATACAATCTTCCAACTGATGAAAACGTGGTGCCAATGAGAGGCATACCCCTTGATATAAAACAGAACGCCATTGGATTTCTATTTCACGTGCTTTCTTTAAAGAAACATTTCTTCGTGCTCTTTTGCCTATTTCACGACGCCACCCCTGAATGGTATGATGATAAATTATTGAGCATAAAAATCTTTACGCTTATGGCACAACAAGCCGGCACTATCGTACACTTTTTTCGTTCGCAATATTTTTACAACTCTTGGTCCTAGAGACGATTCACAAGAAGCATTTTTAATTCTTTCTCTCGTGTTTTTTAGAGATACACCAGCCCAGTTTATGACATTCAAGCATGTGGTTTTATTTGATGCAATATGGGAGAAGTTATGATGAGAAAATCTTATGATATTCGGCGTTATGATTCAAATTAAATGATGTTTTATCATTATAAATCAATGTATTGTCTCTTATTAGTTATGACTACTTTTAACCTATACAACACAGTAAAAATAGCTTTTAAATAAGTTTGCACGCCTAATTGTCCTATTACTTGTTGAATTAAGAGAAACTATCTGACACTATAAATTTTACTCCTGCCTTATCTATCCATTTCTCCTATCAATACTGAAGTACAATTTTTTATTCTCAATTCTCTTTTTAAGCCAATATATAACACTTCATTCGCGAAGCTTCCTGATGGCTTAACTCTTAATATTGCTAACTTTGTGATATTCTTTAAAATCTCTCTTTTTAAATGTTATCATAAAAATATTGAGGCAATTATATAAATTAAGAACAATTTTCGACTGTTCGTTGTAAAAAGCAGATACAGTTTTTATCAAAAAAGCTTTTCTCTATGAAATAAAACAGAGTCCATAGAGCTCTTTATTAAGCATCATAAAGTTATTGGAAAATAATATTAATGCTGTAGTATAATTCTAAAAATAAAATCTGCCCTTTCCTTTTTCATCAAAAGCGGTAAGTAAATTACCGTATATCGCTTACACAAAGGGGAAACCGCAATGCTTAAAGAATTCAAAGAATTTGCTCTAAAAGGTAATATGATTGATCTTGCCATTGGTGTGATTATAGGGGGCGCTTTTGGTGGCTTAGTCAACTCAATTGTCAACGATATTTTTATGCCAATTATTGGACTTATTACCGGTGGAATTGATTTTTCTAACATGTTTATTCAACTTGCTGGCGAAAAACAAGCAACATTGAGTGCTGCCAAAGCCGCTGGAGCAACCATTAGCTATGGACACTTTATTACTTTACTGATCAATTTTCTCATTATTGCGTGGGTTCTCTTTTTCTTCGTTAAAGCTATGAATAAAATGCGTAGAAAAGAAGAAGGAGAAAGCCCGAAAAAAATCTCTTCAGAAGAACAACTTTTAACAGAAATTAGAGATCTCTTGGCTAAGAAAAAATAAATTTATCGACGACTTACATCATGGAATATGAGGAAAAAACATTTCCACAGTTGTTCCATGATTGGGTTTTGAGAACAATAAAAATTCTCCCCCACTTTCTTCCACCATTGCCTTACACATTGGGAGGCCTAAGCCTGTTCCCATAAAAGCACCATCACCAGAGCGTCCATCTTTGCGCTCTACTTGACCGTAAGGTTGCAGAGCCTGTACAATCTCTTCTTCACTCATCCCTATACCATTATCACTTACTGAAATTTTTACGCGTTCTTTTCTATAAGAAACGTGAATAATAATCTGCCCACCCAAGGGGGTAAAACGAATGGCATTGGAAAGAAGATTCCATATAATTTGGCGAAACATTTGTTGTGATACAGGAATAAATGGAACATGCGGTGGAGCAACAATGCGCATGATAATACCGTTATGATTAGCTTGCGTTTCAAGAAAAGCTATCGTCGCACGTAAACAAGATATCACATCGAATTTTTCAGCAATAGGAGAGGAATCAATCTGGTTATTGGAACCAGAATAATTTGCCTTCGAACATTCTAGTAATTCATTAATCAGCGATAATATATGTTTTCCGGAGGAAATAATATCGCGCAAATATCCATGATAGCGCTCATTTTCTATCGAACCAAAACGACCTTCTTTCATAATTTCTGCAAAACCGATAAGAACATTCAAAGGTGTTCGTATTTCATGAATAACTCCAACGATTTTACTCTCTTCTGCTTTTTTTTCTTCTGATGGAACTTTTTTTGTCCTATCACGCAACATAACAGCATAGTTGCCTTGCTGTGCCAAAAATACAATCGTAATAAGAACGGTTATATTTTTATGATTTTTCGTCATTAAATTAGCTGTCTCGCTGCGATTTAAAACCTGATTTTCCCCATTTATACGGATTAATTTAAAATATTTTTCAACCAAAAATTGGCTTTGCAACGTAAATAATGAAGAGAATGGCTGTCCTCGTAGTTCATTTATTTCATAACCCATTAATGCTAAAGCTGCCCTACTTGCCGATTGAATAAAGCCCTGTTTATCTAACCATAAAACACCATCTGTTGCTGTTTCCAACAATGATAAAACTGCAGCGGGTTCTTTTATGAGTGCTTGTTCTATAGCATTTATTGGCAATATTGGTGGATATGGTAATTGGATAGCTGTTTCTTCAACAAAATTCTCTTCTTTTACCGATGCGTTCAATTCATCCCGTAATTGCTCTGCAATCTCACGAAAAGTGGAGCGTTCTATCTCCGTAAGATGCGGTATTTTCGTCTCCAGCTTTTCATCTCTTTGTTCTTGAACTTTTTCTTGTATTTTTAAAATGCCAAAGCCACGAAACCCCTTAAACTGCTTTTTAACATCAAAAATTGGCAAAGCCGACAATTCAACATCAAGCCATTGTGAACAACCATCAACGGGCCATTGAACAATCTCTTTATTCCATGGCACAGCCGCTTCAATAAAACGACTGAGAACCCGATATCGATCATCATTAAATTGATGAGAAAGCTCATGAAAACTACATCCTAAAATAGAAGAAGAGAAAGGCCCAACAACTTCAGCTAGCTCTTTTGAGACTTCACAAAATAGACCATTGCGATCAATTTCCCATGTAAAAGGCCGTGGCAAAAGCTCTGGTGTAAAACAAAAAGCTTCTTGCTTACATTTTAATTCATTTGTGTTTAACTCATCTGCTTTTAATGACATAATTAAAACTAAAAAAGTGTTAGATTGACTCTCAAACGAATAATACTCATTTATTTACAAATACCTGCTCTAGTTAAAATAACTTGATATCTTATTATCAATTATCTGTAGCAAAATTTTGACTGTTTCACCCACAAAACAAGCGTCAAAAGAATCTCCCGACATTGCTGCTTATTCACCTCTTATTGTCATAAAGTTTATTACAATAAGAAAAACATGCCCCTCACATAAAATAGGTTTCCTAGAAGAACACATTATATTTTGCGCATTCATATATTTTACACATTCATACGCCTGTCTTAAAGAGGTATTTGGTTCAAAGCTTATTTTAAACAGCATCCGTGAATGATGTAATATAAAGGCCCCCATAAAGGATATCAAGGCATTATGCTTTTCCTTTTTATACTTCTGAAAAAGCGCGCTCTATTACATTTGTCAAGCCCCCAATGTTGCCAGTAGTTTTTGTATTGAAAAACATTCATAAGAGGCTTTCTTATTCTTTTTAAATGTTTTTATCCTCCGCTGCTTCTACTTATGATATACAAAAAACGGTTTTGATTGTTTTAATATAAACAAATTTGAAATGAAAAAATTTTACAATACTTGAGACTTTTATTCGATATGAACAATGGTAAATTATCTTAATAATTCAATATATTGTATTATAAAATACGAGAAATTAAAAATTTATTTTTCAAGTAAATCTTCTTATAAAAATACTTTTCTTGCACCAATAGTTCAGATGGTAACAAACTTAGCGTAGCGCTTTAAAGCCCCCAATGCAACAAAACTTGTATATTGAGTACTCTTCTTATTAAAATGACTCTCAAAAGGACCTTTTTTTATCATCAGTACATTGATTTATAAACATAAATCTTTTTTTTAATTTGAAACATAGTAAGATCTTCTCGTCACCCACCCTCTCATATTGAATCAACCAAAACCATTCGCTTGCATGTTACAAACGGGAATGGCGTGTCAATAAAAATTGTTAAAGAAGGGATATAAAAGTGCCTCTTATGAACCGTCTCAAGTACCAAGGTTTATCGTAATTTTGTGCTAGAAAATAGTGTAATAGCACCTGCTTGTTACTTCATAAACATAAAGATGGTGATGTTCAATAGCTTTAATGCTTTACAAGTACCGTCACGACATGAGCTTGGGTACCTTGCTTAGATGTTTCTTGCATGAATATATGCTACAATGGTGTCCTGTTCTTCGTAAGAATCGTGACTGCACTGATCAGAACTTTTAAAAATAAAAAATATACCACCGTACGATTTGGCCAAAGAGTCTTTTTGCAATAATAAAAAAGAACAAAAATCATCTGTTCTTCATATAAAGATTATTTTCTTTCTTTGCACCCAAAATCATCGAGAAATGTTAAAAACATCTCTACCCTTTTGTATAAGCTTGTTCTCCTCATCAACAATCAAAAAATTGCTTTATTACTTTTCCCTCAATTGTTTAATATTACTCTTTTTTAATGTTACTCCCCAAAAAATAAAACACGTATTCGCTCTTTAAATAATGACTGTCAGACATTTAAAAATCACATATTTTTAAATGTGCTTTTTTATATGTGCTCAATTATTTTCCTTCATTGAGTAAGATTTCACGTTTTCCAACATGATTAGCGGCTCCCACAATACCTTTTTCTTCCATACGCTCAACGAGAGAAGCTGCTTTATTATAGCCGATTGAAAGTCGGCGCTGAATATAAGATGTTGAACATTTTTTATCACGCATAACAATCTTTACAGCTTGGTTATAAAGGCTCTCACTCTCTTCATCAAAATTTTCTTCCTCAGAAACCTCAGCCGTTGAATCAGTAGAAGCATCTTCATTGTTTTCGTCTTCATTATCTGTAACCGTTGCTAAATAATCAGGTTTTCCTTGCATTTTAAGATGTGCAACAACAGATTCAACTTCTTCATCAGAGACAAAAGGGCCATGAACGCGCACAATACGCCCCCCACCTGCCATATGAAGCATATCTCCTTGACCTAAAAGCGTTTCAGCCCCTTGTTCTCCTAAAATCGTACGACTATCAATTTTTGATGTAACCTGAAAAGAAATGCGTGTAGGAAAGTTTGCTTTAATTGTCCCCGTGATAACATCAACAGAAGGACGCTGTGTTGCCATAATAAGATGAATACCTGCCGCGCGCGCCATTTGCGCTAAGCGCTGAATGGCATTCTCAATTTCTTTCCCTGCCACCATCATGAGATCAGCCATCTCATCAACAATTACGACAATATAAGGAAGTTGTGTGAGATCCATGGCTTCTTCATGATAAAGCATTTCCCCTGTTTCTTTATCAAAACCCGACTGTACAGTACACATGATCGTTTCGCCTTTTTGTGCCGCAAGTGCAACACGTGCATTAAAACCATCAATATTACGCACACCTAACTTAGCCATTTTACGATAACGCTCTTCCATTTCTCGAACCGCCCATTTTAAAGCGGTTACCGCTTTTTTGGGATCTGTTACAACAGGTGTTAAAAGATGTGGTATACCATCATAAACAGAAAGCTCTAACATTTTAGGATCAACCATAATCAAACGACACTGCTGGGGCGTCATACGATAAAGAATTGACAAAATCATTGTATTAATTGCAACAGATTTTCCTGATCCTGTTGTTCCTGCAACCAATAAGTGAGGCATTTTTGCTAATTCTGCAATGACAGGCTCACCATTAATCCCTTTCCCCAAAGCAAGAGCAAGTTTAAATTCACTTTCACGAAAAGAGCGCGTTTGGATTAATTCCCGTAAATAAACGGTTTCGCGAACCGCATTGGGTAACTCAATCCCGATAACATTCCGTCCAGGAATGACAGCAACGCGCGTAGAAATAGCAGACATAGAACGTGCAATATCATCAGAAAGATTAATAACGCGCGATGACTTCACACCCGCAGCGGGCTTAAATTCATACATTGTTACCACCGGCCCTGGATGAACATGAATAACTTCACCCTTAATGCCAAAATCTTCCAAAACACTTTCCAAAAGTCCAGCACCACGTTCTAATGTTTCTTGAGGAATCATCGTCCCTTCATGAAAAATAGGTTTCTGTAATAAATTGATCGGAGGAAATTCATAAACATCACAATCAATAGATTGAATATTTTTCATAAAAGAAGAATTATAAGTGCCTAATGATGCACGGGTAGATTGCAATATTTTAGTTTTACCATTTGCTTTCGTCACAGAAAACTCTTTTGAATTCTTTGTGATCCCTTCTGTTATACAATCGACAGTCTTATGGGCAACAGTATTATGAGCTGCTTCAGTCGCTATAGTATCCTCAGTATCATTTAACATGTGAGCAGAAACTTCAACAGAAAGCTTAGAATGACTCTCTTTAGACTTCTTCATAGGATCATTATTCGTATTCATTAAATCAGAAATTTGCTCAACGCCTCTCATCCTTTCTGCTGGAAATTCTGATGTCATTGAATCATAAAGTTGTGGAAAGCGGTATTCAAGAACACGGTAAAGAGCTGTTATTGATTCATCAAAGGCAGAAGGAATATCCGGTGTAATTTCATTTGTCCTATCAATCGGTGTATCATCCTCTTTTGAAGTTTGAGTATCCATATGTTCAAATATCAAAGATCCACACTCAAAAAATGCATCATCAGAAAGGTGCAAAGAAGGCTTTATTTTTTGTCGCCCATTTTTCACTTGCAACTCATGTTCTTGTTTATCCTCCTTAAGAAAAACATGGGCTGATGGTATGCTCGTAGTTTTTTGTGATAACCGCTTTAAAACCGTTGAATGACAAACGGACGTTTTATTCTCTATCGATTGGGGATTAATGACTTTTTTTGTCGATGGAATGTTTGTTGTTTTCTTGTTACAATGCATAATGCCTGTAATTTTTTTTTGATCTTGCTTCGTAAAAATTTTAAATTGTTTTGCAAAAATTGGATCTGTTTCTATACGACGACGTAAAATCTCAACTTCTGGCGTTCGCGTAAAACGAACATTCTTTCCGAGGGTAAATGCCTTTTTCCACACTTCCGGATAAGGAAATATTTCGGTAATCTTAATAGATAAATCTTCTCTTGATGCACCTTCCGTACTATCATCAGAAAAAGAAGACGTAGAAATAGATTTTGTTTTCGAATTATGCATGGCACCCAACAAATTTATAGCAATGAGAAAAATAACCTTTTTAAAAAGAATTCATAGAAGCTACCATATGAAGGTTAATAACCTTTTGCTGATGGTTACTTTTTAATAAAAAAATAAGTCCCAAATGCATAATATCCCTTGTTTAAGATTTACGAAGTAAATTATCCAATTTATGATACCCCATCGCTCATATGCCATTTATTTTGGAGAAAACTCCAAGATAAAAAGCGTCAAGAAAATTGTCTATACGTCTCTTTCCCTCCCATTTTATAAAAACGATTAGTCCTAATAATACAAACAGTTATAGAAACATTACTCTATTTAACTCTTCCTGCTTGATGATCATAACACAATCTAATTTCTCACGTTTTTATAAGATAGTCCTTGTTATCCTCGGTTAAAAAGGCTTAGACTGAGATAACCATAATTACATAAACCAAATAGAAAAAAGGGAGTGAATTATGTTTAATAAACGGAAATTTTATATCAATGGCCTGTGGGATGATCCAAGTACGCCTCACGATTTTGACGTCATTAATCCATCAACAGAAGAGTCTTGTGCTGTCATTAGCCTTGGAAGCACAAAAGATGCGGATAAAGCAATTAACGCAGCGAAAGAAGCATTTCAAAAATGGAAAACAACGTCACCAAGCGAACGTCTTCGATTCGTTGAAAAAATTTTAGAGATCTATGAAAAACGGTCCAAAGAAATGGCAAAAACTATTTCAATGGAAATGGGAGCACCAATTGATATGGCGTTGAATGCGCAAACGGCAGCCGGCGGTTCCCACATTCGCGACTTTATTGAAGCTTATAAAGAGTTTTCATTTCAAGAAACTTTAATAAAGGGAAATGAGCAAGCAATCGTTCACTACGACCCTATCGGCGTTGTAGGATTAATTACGCCATGGAATTGGCCCATGAATCAGGTAACTCTTAAAGTTATCCCTGCTCTCTTGGCTGGCTGTACTATGGTGCTCAAACCCTCTGAAATTGCACCTCTTTCTGCTATGCTTTTTGCTGAATTTTTAGATGAAGCAGCACTTCCTGCCGGTGTTTTTAATTTAATCAATGGTGATGGTGCAACTGTCGGCTCTTATCTTTCAGCCCATCCAGATCTAGAAATGATCAGCTTTACGGGTTCAACCAGAGCAGGAAAAGATATTTCTAAAAATGCCAGCGCTACTTTAAAAAGAGTCTGTCTGGAACTTGGAGGAAAAGGCGCAAATATTATCTTTGCTGATGCCGACTCAAATGCTGTTCAGCGAGGTGTACGACATTGCTTTTATAATAGTGGGCAAAGTTGTAATGCACCCACTCGTATGCTGGTGGAACAGAGCATCTATGACAAAGCCGTCAAAATAGCCAAAGATATTGCAGAAACGACAAAAGTAGGACCGAACTGCCAAGAAGGTAATCATATTGGACCCGTCGTTTCAAAACAACAATACGACAAAATTCAAGATCTTATCCAATCGGGAATTGATGAAGGAGCAACTCTTGTTGCAGGCGGAACTGGTTTACCTATAGAAATGGAGCGTGGTTATTATGTCCGTCCAACAGTCTTTACTGATGTAAAACCTCATATGCGTATTTTCAAAGAAGAAGTCTTTGGTCCAGTTCTCTCGATTCTTTCTTTTAGTACAGAAGAAGAAGCCATCGCTTTAGCAAATGACACAGAGTATGGTCTTACAAACTATATTCAATCGCAAGATCGCAACAAATGTCGTCGTATCGCGGCACAAGTACGATCCGGTATGGTGGAAGTTAATGGACACGGATTACCGGATGGAAGCTACTTTGGAGGTGTGAAATTTTCTGGGCGCGCCCGTGAAGGGGGGCATTGGGGAATTAAAGAATTTCTTGATAGCAAAGCAATTTCATACTGGTAAAAATCTTATTAAAAACTTAATAGGAATCGTATGGTAATACAAACAATAACAGATGAAGGTGCTCTGGGGCAACGTCTTGATCAGTGGCTTGCCAAACAATATCATAATGTGCTCTCACGTTCACGTTTGCAAACCCTCATCCGTGAAGGCTGTCTTAAAATTGATGGTCAATTCATAAAAGAACCAAAAGCAAAGTTAAAACCTAACCAAATAATTGAATTGGCAATGCCTGACCTTCGTGATGCAGAGCCTAGCCCTGAAGCCATTGCATTGGATATTCTTTTTGAAGATGATCATGTCATTGTTATTAACAAACCAGCAGGTCTTGTTGTTCATCCTGGCAATGGTAATTGGAATGGTACATTGGTTAATGCCCTTATTTACCACTGTGGGAATAGTTTATCTGGTATAGGTGGTGTTAAGCGCCCTGGCATTGTCCATCGTCTTGATAAAAATACAAGCGGTGTTATGGTTGTTGCAAAAAATGATCTGGCTCACAAGAGTCTCAGTGCTCAATTTTCTGATCATGGACGCACCTGCGCATTAGATCGACGCTATCATGCCTTGATTTGGGGGACACCTCACCGGAATGTCTGGACAATTGATGCATCACTTGGCCGTTCACCCCATAACCGAACAAAGCAGGCCGTTGTCCAGAATAAAAACCTTCATGCTCGACATGCTGTTACACATTTTTCTCTAATTGAAAAATATGGTACTCATGAAGACTGGAACGCTTTTGCTAGCCTTCTGGAATGTCGTCTGGAAACCGGACGCACCCATCAAATCCGCGTTCATATGGCGCATATCGGACATCCACTCATCGGTGATACGGTTTATGGAAATGCTTTTAAAACAAAATCAAACACTCTTCATTCCACTATCAAAAATGCAATCGATCAATTCAACCGACAAGCACTCCATGCTGCAAGTCTTACTTTTGAACATCCTTCTTTCGGTAAAATTATGTCGTTTTCCGCACCGCTACCTCAAGATATGGCTCAACTTATTAAGCATTTTAAAAAAATGAATTGAAACTTTTCTCCTTCTCAAGATTTCACAATAAAATATCTTTTTTTGAACAAAATTGAAAAATATGCTAAAGTGAAGTTACAAGGATAGTTAGCTATCTTAAACAGGGAATTTGCCTTATTTAGGGAATTCAGACAAAAGGAGGGTGCTATATGGCCCATATGAATTTGTTATCAGTAATGACAGGTGATGGCGGATTAAATCGTTACTTAGAAGAAGTTCGTCGTTTTCCAATGCTTGAGCCAAAAGAAGAATATATGTTAGCTCAACGTTACCGTGAGCATAATGATCTAAAAGCTGCACATAGGCTGGTCACCAGTCATTTGCGTCTCGTCGCTAAAATTGCGATGGGATACCGTGGTTATGGACTCCCCATTGGGGAAGTCATTTCGGAAGGTAATATTGGACTCATGCAAGCTGTTAAACGTTTTGAACCAGAGCGTGGTTTTCGTCTTGCTACCTATGCAATATGGTGGATTAAAGCATCAATCCAGGAATATGTATTGCGGTCTTGGAGTTTGGTGAAAATAGGGACAACAGCCAATCAAAAGCGCTTGTTTTTTAACCTTCGTAAGTTAAAAAATAAACTTCAAGCGCTTGATAGCGGTGATCTCAATGCAGAACAGGTAAAAGAAATTGCGACCCAGTTAAACGTCACAGAAGGTGAAGTTGTATCGATGAATCGCCGACTTGGTGGTGATACTTCACTCAACGCACCCCTTCGTACAAAAGAAGGAGAAAGCAGCGAGTTGCAAGATTGGTTGGTCGATGAATCTAACAATCAAGAACAAACTTTAATTGAAAAAAGTGAATTGGAAAATCGTCGTTCCATGCTTGTCAATGCTATGAATAATCTCAATGACCGCGAAAGGCGTATATTCAAAGCACGTCGTTTAAACGATATACCATTAACTCTAGAAGAACTCTCTGGTGAATTTAACATTAGTCGAGAACGAGTAAGACAGATCGAAATGCGTGCATTTGAAAAAGTGCAAAACTCTATCAGAGATTCTGCTTTATCTCAAAGTCAAGTATAAGACTCTCGAATTCGGTATAAAGCCAATGGCTTGCACATTCTTAAATTGGAAATGAGAAAAGCATCTGTTGGCTTTGTACTGGTAAATCAATCTCTCGAATTTTTTGAGTGATCGATTTATAAGCTTTGTTGAATGCGTTCAAGTATACCTGATAAAAACGGATAATGGGAAATAACCTTTTATCTTATTTGCATCTATGTTTTATTTTTTTGACCAAGAACTATTAACTTATCTTTTTGTACAAGCCATTTTCCAATAACTTCATTAAAAATAGACTCACCTGTTGGACCTTTTGCAAAGGTTAATTCATTTATACGTCCGTTTTTATCCATTAATACCAAACGCATCCAATGCAATTCTCGCATCAATTGTAAATTTCGATCGAGAAAGGGGGAATTCCTACTCAATGCAACAAGAAAAAAATCATCATTAATTTTTGCAGAAATAGTTCTTGTTAAAGCTTGTCCAATGGATTGTTCACTTGCTTTAAAGGTTAATGCTTGAACACTACTTATAGCTTTTCCTGAAAATTTATCAGAAAGAATAAAAATAAGGTCCATAATATATGCAGCAGGAAATGACCGATCGGTATTACGACGTAAAATTAACCGCAATGATAACCCTTCATCGGGGATTGTTATATCACCTTGTATAGCCATTTCTTCTGGAGCCCCCTTGACATAAGATTCCCTTATAAGCGTCCAGCGAGCGCTTCCCGTTGCTATCTTTTCTGCATCATAATTTGTACGTGCTTGATAAAAAACAGCTTCACCTGATTTTTCAAGCGATGGCAAATTGCTAGCAACAACTGTTGAGATTCCTTCTTCATCAGAAAAATCTGCCGCTTGTTTTAAACCAACATCAACTTCACTCCCATCCTCTAATAAGCGTTGTGTTAATTTTCTCTTAGTCGAAAGCGCCTTTGGTACTCCGTGAGAAGCCTGAAGATTTTCCTCTAATAACTGATCATTTGATACAAATACACGCCCACCAATAAAAAAAATACCAACAGTTAAAATAGCAAAACACACAAAAGAAACAGCACCTATCACAATACGCCTTTGCACTAACGACTTATTAGCACGACGCAAAGCTTGAGAAAAAATATGCGAAACAATATGCGGATTATCTTCTTGTGAAGAAGAAACCTTTAATGCATCGCAATTAACATGCTCAGAAGGCAAATAAGCCTCCATATTAACAGGCTCTGCCTCTGGCATATTTGTTACACAAGGATCATCAAATACCTTATTATCCTTTGAACGTGTAACAAAATCCTGCTTGCTTTTTGTGTTTACCACTGAAAATTCACTATTCTTTGGTAATATGGCTCCTTTGGTATATTTTTTATCTTCATTTATATTTGTGGGATTCCATCCAATAACTGAAGAAAGCAACTTCTTTTCGACTGCTAAATATTCTTCTTCAACAGTCGTAATAGAATTTTGAAGAATCTTTCTCTGCTCATCTGCTATTTCTTTCGGTATTTTCGCTGTTAAAACTTGATGTTCTAATGTTTCTATAGCCCGTTTATAAATTCGCCTACGCATTTGTGGTGTAACATTATTTTGCGCATTAATTGCCTTTTTTAAGATTCCAACGAAATCTACCATTTCCTCATAATCTCTCTTAAACTGAGAAAAGAAACCTCAGCCCTAAAGCCAAAACACCTTTTAGCCTCATAAATTAATTGTTATTTATATTGGTGCAACTATCGCAATAGTGTAAAATGAATATGAAAAATAAACAATGTTATTTTATAATTTTCTCTCACGCATCCTTAAAAACGCTCTTTGTTAAAAGACACAGAAATAAGCAAAGAATCTATATGAAAACCTAAAAACAATAATCAGTTTGCAAAGGGGTCTGTAATAAGAATAGTATCTTCACGTTCTGGACTTGTGGACAATAAAGCTACTTTTGTATTAATCAGTTCTTCGATATAGCGTATATATTTAACAGCCTGCACTGGCAAATCTTCCCATCTCAATGTATGGGCTGTTTTTTCCTTCCAACCTTCTAATGTTTCATAAATAGGCTTTACACGAACTTGAGCTCCCATAGAAGAAGGTAAATAATCAATCCTTTTACCATCAAGTTCATAACCAATACAAATTTTTATTTTATCCAAACCATCCAGAACATCAAGTTTTGTCAACGCTATACCTTGCGCACCACAAATTGCTACCATCTGACGGACTAAAACTGCATCAAACCAACCACATCGACGCTTTCGACCCGTTATAACACCAAATTCATGCCCACGTGTCCCAAGAAATTCACCAATATCATTCATCTGCTCTGTGGGAAACGGTCCTTCTCCAACACGTGTGGTATAAGCTTTTGCAATCCCCAAAACATAATGAATTACTCCAGGTCCCATCCCAGATCCTGTACATGCTTGCCCAGAAACTGTATTCGATGATGTTACATAAGGATAAGTTCCAAAATCATTGTCGAGTAAAGCACCTTGAGCCCCTTCAAAAAGAATGTGCTTTCCCTCCCGATAACCTGCATCTAAAAGACGCCACGTACAATCCATAAAGGGCAGAATTTTATCTGCAACTTGCATCAATTCATCATAAAGTGCTTGAGAATCAATCTCTGCAACACCCATCCCACGACGCAAAGCATTATGATGCCTCAAAAGCCGCTCAATCTTAGCCATAAGCGTATCTTTTTCTACTAAGTCCATCACTCGGATAGCACGACGTCCCACTTTATCTTCATAAGCCGGCCCAATACCACGCTTCGTTGTGCCAATCTTTAAACCCGATAAACCGCTTTCCCGAATTGCATCAAGATCACGATGCAAAGAAAGAATTAAGGGAGAATTTTCAGCAATCCGTAAAATTTCTGGTGTAATTTTTACTCCCTGATCAGATAATTTTTTTAATTCTGCAACAAAATGATGAGGATCAACCACAACACCGTTACCAATGATTGATAACTTCCCGCGAACTAACCCAGACGGCAAAAGTGATAATTTATAACTAACTCCATCAATAACCAATGTGTGGCCTGCATTATGCCCTCCCTGATATCTCACCACGATATCTGCTCGCTCAGACAACCAATCTACAATTTTACCTTTGCCTTCATCACCCCATTGTGTACCGACAACAACTACATTGGCCATAACTCTCTCCGTCGTGTTTGGTCAAAAAAACCAGCATTCAAAAACAAATACTTCCTTATAACGAAACCTTAGAACAAGTGCGACTCCTCATTTCAGATTTTTCTCAATCTTCAAGTAATTAAATTTCCAAATTTATGATAATAAAAATAAGCAAACTTCAAGTACCGAAATATTCTAAATCTGTCATTTTTACTACAAAAAGTAAAAAATCAGAGATTTTAATTTGTGTCTTACTCAACACCTGACAAAGCATTCATTTCCCTTCTTAATCTTTTACAATTCATGTAAATTATTTAGAAGTTGTTTGTCTGATACAAGAATACGAAAGATTATTATAATCTCTCGTATCCTTTTTCTTTCTAAAAAATGCGTCGTGAAAATCACCAATAATTATTTAAAGTTGTGCTTTTTCAACTTGGAACGCCCATTCAAGCCATTGCATTAAAACTTCAAGATCGGAAGCCTCAATTGTTATACCTGCCCAAATTCGAAGCCCAGGAGGAGCATCGCGATACGAACCGATATCATAAGCAACCCCCTCCTCATCAAGACGATTCACGACCGCTTTTATAAAAGATATTCGCTTTTCAGTCTCTAAAGCAGTAATCACTGGATCCACAATATCTAAACAAATAGATGTGTTAGAACGCACTTGAGGATCTTTTGCCAAATATTCTAACCATGGTGTTTTACGAACAAAAGCATCAAGTACAGAAAAATTCTTTTCCACCCGCTCCCTTAATGCCACTGCACCTCCTAAAGACTTTGCCCACTTCAACCCATCAAGAAAATCCTCAACACAAAGCATAGAAGGCGTATTGATTATCTTTCCTTTAAAAATATCTTCGTTTAATTTTCCATTTTTTGTCATACAGAAAAGTTGAGGCATAGGCCAAGCTGGCACATGATTCTCAAGCCTCTCAACAGCACGAGGACTTAAAATTACCATACCATGAGCTGCTTCACCTCCCAAAACTTTTTGCCACGAAAAAGTAACAACATCTAATTTTGAAAAATCAAGATATTGTGCAAAAGCTGCAGATGTTGCATCACAAATGGTCAATCCTGCCCGTTTATCCGGAATGAAATCCGCATTAGGAATACGCACACCAGAAGTTGTCCCATTCCATGTAAAAACAACATCACGATCAAAATCAAGTTGAGTTAAATCTGGTATTTCACCATATGGGGCTTCAAAACGACGCACATCAGAAAGCTTTAATTGCTCAACAACATCTTTATTCCAGCCAAATCCAAAACTTTCCCACGCCGCCATATCAATGCCACGCTCACCTAATAAAGACCATAGAGAGGCCTCAACAGCACCGGTATCTGAACCGGGTATAATTCCTATACGATGATCAGAAGGAACCTCAAGAATCTCACGGGTTAAATTAACAACTTCAGCAAGTTTTAATTCTGCTTCTCTTGATCTGTGCGAGCGCCCAACTAATGCTTTTTTAAGAACATCAAAAGTCCAACCAGGCCGTTTGCTACAAGGACCTGAAGAAAAATTAGTGTTATTGGGACGACTGCTTGGTTTTTGTAACATTATCATTATTTCTCCCCTTTTAGATATTTTGCTTCCTTTAATTAAAGAAAAACAAAGTGTTATAAAGACACATCAACTGTGTTTTTAGAAAAAGTCAAAAATGTTTTCTATTATTTCGTAGGCTTAAAATTCACAGAAACTTTGTAAAAAAAATCTTTCTTAAACTATGCCTCCCAATTGATTTTTTTATTTTTTTTGTATAACCACCACGAAAAGATAACATTCCGAATAATAATACACTAACGTATCACAACATACCTAGCAAGTTTATTTTATGATAAGGATTTACTGATAGCTCTCTAAAATATGGAGATAAATTTATTAAAAAATAAATTATTTTTCTTTTGATTACTGGACAGAGAAAATTTTAATGTTATAACCACACACGCTTTGTATTTTTTTATGAAGCATGCCCAGATAGCTCAGTAGGTAGAGCAGCGGACTGAAAATCCGCGTGTCCGTGGTTCGAATCCGCGTCTGGGCACCACTATTTTTCTTTAATATATTGAAATATATAATTTTTTATTTAATTCTCTGTTTTTCCGACCAACTTTTAGACCACCTATTGTAGGTTATACAATTTTACTTAATTTGTTGTTATTTGCTCCGTATTTTTCTCTGGAGTAAAGGCTAGAATCTCTTTCTTTCTCCACCTTACAGCTCTCCCTAGCTTGTATGGCTTTGGAAATACACCTTGAAGAACCCAATTGCGAATCGTTGTTGTTGATACACTAAAAAGCTGTGCACATTCACGAGTTGTTACATATCTATCGCCATCATCAAATATCATCTCATTACCTTTCTCTTTTTATATTACTTATTACTTAAATGGGTGGGGATGCTGGGAGGAGAGAGCACCCCCATAACGTCAAGTGGCTTTTGTCAAAATCTTTTGCATCTCTTGTTCTATTTCTGCTAAAAAGACCTCGACCGCTTGATTAATCTGTTCAATGTGTTCTTCATCACGGTGAATGCGTTTGATTTTCATGCGCAGGTATGTTGATTGCCTCGTAAAACGTGGATCATAACTAATAAAATCACACCATTTTCACCCGGTACAAGCCATTTGGAATTGCATTTGCGCGCGATATTCAAGCTTTATATGGT
>NZ_NJPP01000012.1 GCF_002778015.1 Bartonella tribocorum
GTCGCAGTCGCAGTCGCAGTCGCAGTCGCAGTCGCAGTCGCAGTCGCAGTCGCAGTCGCAGTCGCAGTCGCAGTCGCAGTCGCAGTCGCAGTCGCAGTCGCAGTCGCAGTCGCAGTCGCTTCTCGCTAAAGCTTTTGTGGGGAAAAGAAGAGCATTCTTTGAAGAAAAACCGTTTTTGTGATGGCAAAGAGCGCTTGAAGTGAAATTTCAAGAGAGAAAATTATTTTCACAGAATCTCAAAAAGAGGCATAAAAAAACCTGTGATGCTATCTTGGGGATCTAAAAAAATCCTTTTCAAAAATATTTTGAATATTTTATCTAAAATTTTTAAAAAGCAGCGATTTGGAGTGTTGCGAGTCGGCTATGTCTATGCTAGAAACCGAATGGTTTTTGTTCTAGGTTTTAAGAAGAAGATTCTTAAAACCTAGAATATCTGTTTCATTATCATCTGATAATTATCAGAGAGTCGCTCAAGGGAAAGAGGCGGTATTTCGTGTCGGATTCATTTTCTCTTATACCGCTGCCGTTGGTAGATCAACGCTATGCGCAAGCGCTTTTTAATTGCGTTCAAGAAGCAGGAAACGTTGAAAAGGTTGAAAAGGCAGTGGAAGATTTTTTGCTTGTCTTAGAGCAAAATGAAGATTTAAAACACTTCGTGCTCAGTCCATTCTTTTCAGTCAAAGAGCAAATTAAGGTGATGCAATCTGTTTGTGAAAAGATCAAATTTACTGATAAAGAAGCGGGGCAGATTGTTCGTAATTTTTTACGTGTTATCGCAGCAAACCGTAGGCTTAATGCTGTATTTGGTATTCTTCATGCTTTTCAGCGTTGCGTTGCACGCGCTCGTAAGCAAATTACGGCACAGATTGTTTCTGCGCGCCCCTTAAGTTCTCAACAAAAACAAGAGTTGTGTGAGGCTTTGGAAGGTGTCGTTGGGGGAAAAGTTTTGCTACATATCATTGTGGATCCAACAATTCTTGGTGGATTAATCGTTCGTGTCGGGGCGTCTCAAATTGATACGTCTCTTTTAACAAAATTGTCTTCGCTTAAGTTTGCATTGAAAAAAGAGGTCAGCTGATGGATATTAGACCATCTGAAATTTCAAAAATTCTAAAAGAGCAAATCAAAAACTTTGACCAAAAGGCTGAGGTTTCAGAAATTGGTTGGGTTCTCTCTGTGGGAGATGGTATCGCTCGCGTTTATGGTTTGGATAATGTTCAAGCTGGGGAAATGGTTGCTTTTTCAAATGGTGTGCGCGGTATGGCGCTCAATTTGGAAGTCGATAATGTCGGTGTCGTCATTTTCGGCTCAGATCGCGATATTCGTGAGGGGGATTGTGTAAAGCGATTGGGCGCTATTGTGGATGTCCCTGTGGGACCCGCTTTGCTGGGGCGTGTGGTTGATGCACTTGGAAATCCTATAGATGGTAAGGGACCTCTTAAGGAAACTGAACGTCGTCGTGTTGATGTGAAGGCACCAGGAATTATTCCGCGTCAGTCTGTGCATGAACCTATGTCAACCGGATTGAAAGCTATTGATGCTCTTATTCCCATTGGACGGGGGCAGCGTGAGTTGGTAATCGGTGATCGCCAAACAGGAAAAACAGCGATTTTGCTTGATACATTTTTAAACCAAAAACCTTTCCATGAAAAAGGGGCTGGACGAGAGCAAGATAAAGTTTATTGTATTTATGTGGCGATTGGTCAAAAACGTTCAACAGTAGCACAATTTGTTAAAGTTTTAGAAGAACGTGGAGCCCTTGAATATTCTATTATTGTTGCGGCGACCGCTTCTGATCCTGCTCCCTTGCAATTTATTGCACCTCTTGCTGGATGTGCTATGGGCGAATATTTCCGTGATAATGGGCAACATGCTTTGATTGGTTATGATGATTTATCAAAGCAAGCGGTGGCGTATCGTCAAATGTCTCTTTTGTTGCGTCGTCCACCAGGGCGTGAAGCTTATCCGGGTGATGTTTTCTATTTGCATTCGCGTCTTTTAGAGCGGGCTGCAAAGCTGAATGCGGAAAATGGATCGGGGTCGTTGACAGCTTTGCCGGTCATTGAAACACAAGCAAATGATGTGTCTGCTTATATTCCTACAAATGTGATTTCCATTACGGATGGGCAGATTTTCTTGGAGACAAATTTGTTTTATCAGGGGATCCGTCCTGCTGTAAATGTTGGTCTTTCTGTGTCGCGTGTTGGTTCAGCAGCGCAAATTAAAGCCATGAAGCAAGTGGCTGGTTCAATCAAAGGTGAATTGGCACAATATCGTGAAATGGCAGCTTTTGCGCAGTTTGGCTCTGATTTGGATGCATCAACCCAGCGTCTTTTGAATCGGGGAGCACGCTTAACAGAGATTTTGAAACAGCCGCAATTTTCTCCCCTCAAAACAGAAGAGCAGGTGGTGGTTATTTTCGCGGGTGTGAATGGCTATCTTGATTCTCTAGCGGTTTCTGATGTTGCACGGTTTGAGCAGGGGCTTTTGGTGCTTTTGCGGAGTGATTATCAAGATCTCTTAAAGGCAATTGCTGAGCAAAAGCAGATAACAGATGAGCTGAAAGATAAGTTGATAACTGTCCTTAACACTTATGCGAAAAATTTTTCGTGATGAATTGATGGAATGCTTGAATGGCTTCACTAAAGGATCTTAGAGACCGTATCGCTTCGGTTAAAGCAACACAGAAAATTACCAAAGCTATGCAGATGGTTGCGGCAGCAAGGTTGCATCGCGCCCAAGAGGCAGCGCAATCGGCTCGTCCTTATGCAAAGAAGATGGCTGATATTTTAACCAGTGTTGCTGCTGATGTTGATGGTGTTGATGCACCGGCTCTTATGCGTGGTACGGGGCGCGATGATGTGCATCTCTTGGTGGTGTGTACGGCTGAGCGCGGTTTATGTGGGGCTTTTAATGTGCAAATCGCTCGTCGTGCTCGTGAGCAGATTAAAGTGCTGTTGGCAGCCGGTAAAATTGTGAAAATTATCACTGTGGGCAAAAAGGGTGCGGATATTTTATTGCGCGACTACAAAAGCTTAATGATTGATCACATTGATTTACATGCGGTAAAGCGAATTGGTTTTGCAGAGGCGATGATGATTAGTCAACGCATTGTTGATTTGTTCAATGAAGGCGCTTTCGATGTTTGTACGTTGTTTTATTCTGAATTTGTTTCCGTGATTAATCAGCGTCCAACAGCTTTTGGCTTGATCCCAATGGGGCCCCAAAAGGCAGCTGTTGAGGCAATGGATATAGATGTTGAGGAGCAAAAAGAGAAAAGCAAAGGTTCACAATCGGCGGTTTGTGAGGCGATTGTTTATGAGTATGAACCTGATGCTGCCTCTCTTTTAGAGGCACTTGTGCCACGTAATCTTTCAGTGCAAATCTTTCGCGCTTTACTTGAAAATGTTGCTGGTGAAATGGGCGCAAAGATGACAGCTATGGACAATGCATCGCGCAATGCGGGTGAAATGATTAATAAATTGACGGTGGCTTATAATCGTCAACGGCAGGCACAAATTACGACAGAGTTGATCGAAATTATTGCGGGCGCTGAAGCGCTTTAAATGGAAAAGGTAAGGATTGATGGCAAAAGCAGTAACTTCAAGTAAAGGAGCAGAAAAGAGTGAAAAAAAGAAATCAGCTGCTCGTTCCAGTGTGAAAAAAGGCGCTTCGAAATCTCAAGGAGATGTGAAGACTGCATCTGCGCCTGCGCGTAGTGCCGCTAAAAATACACCGGTGAAAAAAGAAGAGCCTGCAAAAGGCGCTGTTGGTGAAATTAAGCAGGTTATTGGTGCTGTTGTTGATGTGCAATTTGAAGGGGCATTGCCAAATATTCTCAATGCTTTGGAAACAGAGAATTTAGGTAATCGCTTGGTGTTAGAAGTTGCACAGCATTTGGGTGAAAATACCGTGCGTACCATTGCGATGGATACGACCGATGGTCTAATGAGAGGCCAAAAGGTTGTGGATACAGGAACACAGATCAGTGTGCCTGTTGGTGAGGCAACGCTTGGACGTATTATGAATGTGATTGGGGAACCCGTGGATAATGTGGGACCAATCACTTCAACTAAAACGCGTTCTATTCACCAAGAGGCGCCTGAATATGTTGAACAATCAACCGTTTCAGAAATTCTTGTCACGGGTATTAAAGTTGTTGATTTATTAGCACCTTATTCTAAGGGGGGTAAGATTGGCTTGTTTGGTGGTGCTGGGGTTGGTAAAACCGTGCTTATTATGGAGCTTATCAACAACATTGCAAAAGCACATGGTGGTTATTCTGTCTTTGCTGGTGTGGGAGAACGGACGCGTGAGGGAAATGATCTTTATTACGAAATGATCGAAAGCCGCGTGAATGTGAATCCAAAAGACAATAATGGCTCAACAGAAGGCTCAAAATGTGCGCTTGTTTATGGGCAAATGAATGAACCACCAGGAGCCCGTGCGCGCGTAGCACTTTCGGGATTGACCATTGCAGAAAGCTTCCGTGATGAAGGACAAGATGTTCTCTTCTTTGTGGATAATATTTTCCGTTTCACACAAGCAGGGGCGGAGGTATCTGCTCTTTTAGGACGTATTCCTTCTGCTGTAGGGTATCAGCCTACTTTGGCAACGGATATGGGTGCTTTGCAAGAACGTATTACCAGTACGAAAACAGGCTCTATTACTTCCGTTCAGGCAATTTATGTTCCTGCCGATGACTTGACCGATCCGGCGCCGGCAACGTCTTTTGCTCACTTGGATGCAACAACAGTTCTTTCGCGCTCTATTGCGGAAAAGGGAATTTATCCGGCGGTTGATCCGCTTGATTCTTTCTCGCGTATGTTGGATCCATTGATTGTGGGGGAAGAACATTATACGGTTGCTTGTCAAGTGCAAACCATTTTACAACGTTATAGAGCGTTGCAGGATATTATTGCTATTCTTGGAATGGATGAACTTTCTGAAGATGATAAATTGTTGGTGGGGCGGGCGCGTAAAATTGAACGTTTCCTCTCACAACCCTTCCATGTAGCTGAAGCTTTTACTGGTTCACCAGGGAAACTCGTTCCTTTAGAAGAAACAATTAAGGGCTTTAAGGGGCTTTGTGCTGGTGATTATGATGATTTGCCAGAAGCGGCTTTTTACATGGTTGGCTCGATTGATGAAGCCATTGAAAAGGGAAAGCGTCTCATTGCGGAGGCTTCTTCATAAGAAGATATCCGTCAATGAATGCTTATTGTTCGTAAATACAGCAGAGGTCTTAGTAGAGCCTCGGGGAGATTTTTGTGGAACACAATAAAGAAGAGCATTTTTTGTTTGAACTGGTGTCACCTGAAAAAATTGTCTTTTCAGAGCAGGTGAGCTCCGTTGTTCTTCCTTCAGCGTCAGGTGCTCTGACTGTTATGGCACATCATGCACCGCTGGTGGCAAGTATTGTATTAGGCAGCGTTCGTATTCATACTTCCTCAGGGGAAAGACTCTTTGCTGTTTGCGGGGGTGTTGCTAATATCACCTTTTCGGGTTGTTCTCTTTTGGTGGAGCATGTTGTGGCTGTGAAACGGCTTTCTTTTGATGTGTTGGAGCAGAAAATTTTGCAAGTACAAGCAACTTTGGCAGAGGGGGCAGGTGATGAGACAAATCATAAGATCGAGGCGTTTTTTCATCAATTGACGGCTGAAGATCTTGGGGTTCCAGAGGCGTAGAAGGTTATATAGGAATAAAGCGACATGGGCGGCAGAAAGAGTACGGTTATGTCTGCTAAAAGAGGAGGAAAACCATTTCCTCATCCTGGTCGTGTTTTCGCAGGACCTTTGCCAAAATGTTTTGTGTATATTTTTGCTTCGTTTATTTTGCAGTGGGCTTATGGTTTAGGGGCAAATGTTGTTCAGTCTAACATTGTTCATCTTACCGGTGGTTTTCACGCAACTTTAGCCGAAACAACATGGTTGGTTGCTGCTTATATGGCACCTAATGTGAGTGTTGCCATTATGCTGATCAAAATTCGCTACCAGTTTGGTCTTCGTGCTTTTGCTGAGTTGTCAATCCTTGGCTTCGTTTTGGTTTGTGTTTTGCAGCTTTTTGTCACAGATTTGCGTTCCGCTTTGATCATTCGCTTTTTTGCTGGTATTGCTGCTGCACCTATGGCTTCACTGGCATTGCTTTATATGATGGAGGCTTTTGCACCAGCAAAAAAATTTACTGTTGCTTTGAGTTTGAATTATATGAATGCCGCTTTAGCGGCGCCCCTATCACGGTTGATCTCGCCGGATTTGTTGGAGAATGGGGGGTTTTCAAGTCTTTCAGCGATGGAAATGGGGCTGGTTCTTATCAGTTTGGGGTGTATCTATGCTCTTCCTCTAACCCCTGTGGTGCGTAGCAAGGTCATTCAGAAATTAGATTGGCTGAGCTATGGTTTGATTGCACTGGGGCTTGGACTCAATGCAGTGATTATGTCTGTTGGGATATTATATTGGTGGTATGAAGCGCCATGGATTGGATGGGGACTGGCCCTTGCTATTTTATCTTTGACTATTGCTATTATTATTGAACTTAATAGAGAAATGCCATTGATTGATTTGCGTTGGATTTTCAGTAAAGAAATGGTGCAATCTGTTTTCATTTTATTGATCTTTCACGTTTTTTTATTGGAGCGGTCTACTTTAGCAGTAAGTTTTTTTAATCTTTTTGGTTTGCTCAATCGTGAGATGGCACCCATGTATTTTGCAATCATGTTGGGGACTATTTTAGGCGGAGCAGTTTGTGTGTTTTTTTTACGTGTTGGGCGTGAGGATTATTTTTATATTATCTCTTTGGGCTGTTTGGCACTTGGGGCATATTTAGACAGTCATGTGAACCATTTAACGCAGCCTAAAGATATGATGCTTAGTCAAGGTTTGGTGAGTTTTAGTTATGCACTTTTTTTACCCCCTGCTCTTTGCAGAGGGTTTGTGATATCTGGTGAGAGGGGACCACGTTATGTCTTAAGTTTTATCGCTGTCTTTCTGTTGACACAAGTAACAGGAGGATTAATCGGGGCGGCTTTTTTTGGCAGTTTGCAGTTTTTTTTCGCTCATAAAAATTTTGAAGCTTTAACACAAAATATTGTTGTCACCGATCCACTTATTTCAAGGGAGACCAATGCCTTATTTTCTCCTCATTATGATGCTTCTATCTCTCAGTTTTTTGCGGATGAGCAAGGCACATCTGGATTGATTGAAAAGTTTAAGTTAACAGCCAATATTTTTGCTTATGGTGATGTCTTTCGGCTGTATTTTTATATTGCGATGGTTGTGTTTGCGGTTTTTCTTGTCAAAATATTTATAAAGTTATGTTCTTTTTATACATTTGAAAAGCAATATCGTGTTCGTAAAGAGGGGTGAGAAAAGTGATAAAAGCACTACGATCAAAAGCAACGCTTGTTGCATTTCTCTCGGGTATTACTGGCATTTTGCTGATTTTGTGGGCTTGGAGATTGCCTCCTTTTGTTAGTACCATTCAAATAACCGATAATGCTTCAATTAAGGGTAATGTTACTCTGGTCAGTTCGCAAATCTCAGGCGTGATTTCACGGATTTATGTGCAAGATTATCAACGCGTTGAAAAGGGGATGCTGCTGTTTGAACTCGATGATGCCTTGTTTCGCCAACAATTGGCACGAGCACAGGCTGTTCTTGATTCAAAAAAAGCAAAACTTGCAAGTGTTGTGTTGCAAGCTCAGATTTTACAGGGAGAAGTTAATGCGGCAGAAGCAGAATTAGCGCGCTCAAAAGCATTTTCCAATGTTTTGTCTGAGAATAAAAAGCTAGGCTTTGGTAATGTTTCCAGTGCGGATTCTCGTCCTCTTTCGCAATTGTTGGCAGCTCTTGAAACAAAACGCCAATTGCAAAAACAGTTAGATCTTGAACGACAAAGTTTACAGTCAGAAGTAGCAAGTGCAAAGGTTGGTGTGGAATTGGCTAAAATCAATCTCGATCATACCAAGATTTTGTCTCCTAACACGGGTTATATTGGTTTGGTTGGTGCTAGGGTAGGGCAATATGTTTTGCCAGGGGCACAATTGGTCTCCGTTATTTCTGATGATATTTGGATTATTGCAAATTATAAGGAAACGCAGCTTTCGAAAATGCGTGTTGGACAGCCCGTTATTTTTTCTGTTGACGCATTGGATAATAAGAAATTAAAAGGGCGCGTGGTCCGATTTGCACCGGCAACAGGTTCAGAATTTTCTTTGTTAAAAACGGATACGACTATTGGTAATTTTATTAAAATTGCTCAACGTATTTCAGTGCGTATTGCATTAGATCCTGGACAGGAAGGGATTGAAAAGCTCATTCCTGGGATGTCTGTTGTCACATATGTAGATACTTCGCAGCGCAACAATTCTGGAGGATAGAATTTTGGGTTTTTTGAATTTGATCTTTGTACCTTTTTCTTTTAGCAAGTGGACATTAACTTTAGAGGATTTCTTTTGGTTTTCTATAATACGTCTCTTAAAGCTTGCCTATCTTTACTATTTTGATATGTTACATTTTAGTGCGTCGCTCTAACCTTTTTCATCTGCTCAAGAAAGAGAATTCTGTCATAAGATTGGTGGTGGGAGAGGCTTTCCTATCTCTTCAGGTGCTGTGTGCATTTTATCAAGATGATTATGCTATTTTATCACGTTTTTTAACGTGATGGTTTTTAAAATAAAAAAATGCCCGATATAAAAGCGGGCATTAAAGGGGCTGGTTTTGTGGTTAATTTTTGCGTACTAGCAAGAAGTCAGCGAAAGCTAATCCGGCAGCTAAGGCGAGGATTGTTTTAGGGTGCTCTTTCACTTTTTTCTTCAATTCTGTAGCGTGTTCATTAAGATGGCAAAGCGCATGACGGCCTTTTTGTTTCCATGTGTCAAGTATATCAGAGATATTTTCAAAGCTTTCATTGTGAGGCCCCCATTGGTTGACGGGGGCAAGTTCACGTTTTAATTGTGCAATGCGTTTTTTAATTTTAGCATTTTTTTTGTGGGTTGAAAATAGGTACATTTTTTGACTCCTTTGTGTATTGTACTGTTTTTAGAAAATTGGCATGGTGTTTTGGGCTTTGCTATAACGGCTTGAAAATTGAAAAGTTGCATTGAGAGCACTGTGTGTTGGTGAGGTGAAAATTAAGAGTTTGGGTTTATTAAGGTATTTCTCAGAGGGCTCGCGTTCATTGCATGATGAGGGGTGTGAGGGATATAAGGTAAAATCTCCTGCAAAGAATAATCTCTTGTAAAGGTTATCAAGCTTGTTGCGCATCCTCGTCTTTATTTCATAAAAGCTATCAAGTTGGTCGTTTCATTTTCTTGTGCTTATTTTAAAGTGTTGTGATCGCTTTTGGAGATAGTTCTTCCAAGAATTTTCACTTTTTTCGTTTTTATCTCCATGGTTGTTGGTGATCTGTAAGGGGTATGGCTTTGATTGATGATGAACAGATTTGAAATGAGAGAAGCTTACGATGTTTGCGTTTTTCGTCAAATTTATAAAATAAAATATTATAAATCAACATCGTGACTTAATTTTATGGTATGTTCCGTGTGTCTTTTAAAATTGTGCTTTGATAAGCGTTATCTGTTGTGTTGTAAAATATTGTTCTTCTATGACGTTGATGTAAGGTATAGGTGTGCAACTTAAAAACACAGTTTTGTCTCTTTTTGATTTCAGTTTCTTTTTGAAGTAACCAAGTGTAAAAGTGTGAATGTGAACAAGACTGGTAGGACTTATCCGAGGCATCTGTGAAATGAGTCTCTCTTATGCGCTGAATTGCATCAGGGGGTAACAGGTGAAACGTAAAGCAATCTGTTAAAATTTATGGGCGGTGTCGTTTTTGTCTTTTGAGGCGCGGAGGAGGTCGATGTAAATGATGATTGATCGTGCAGGTTTTAAAAATTTGAGGACTTGATGAGCACAGCGTATTTTTTATCTAAACCTCTTGAGCGTCGTCGCTCTGTTGCTGTTGCGGTTGGTAATGTAATGGTTGGTGGTCATCATCCAGTTGTTGTTCAGTCAATGACCAATACCGATACTGCCGATGTTGATGCAACGGTTGCGCAAGTTGCGGCTCTTTGGCAAGCTGGTTCCGAATTGGTTCGGATCACTGTTGATCGTGATGAAGCGGCCGCAGCTGTTCCTAAAATACGGGAGCGATTGGAGAGATTAGGATTTTTTATCCCATTGATTGGGGATTTTCATTATATCGGTCATAAGCTTTTATCAGAGCATCCGGCGTGCGCTGAGGCACTTGCAAAATATCGCATCAATCCTGGAAATGTGGGTTTTGGTGCAAAAAAAGATCGCCAGTTTGCAGAAATTATTGAGATTGCTTGCCGGTATCATAAACCTATTCGCATTGGTGTGAATTGGGGGTCCCTTGATGGTGCGTTGTTAACACAGCTTATGAATGAAAATGCGCAAAAGGAGAATCCCTTATCTGTGAATGACGTGATGCGAGAAACTGTTATTCAGTCGGCTTTGCTTTCGGCTGCTTTAGCAGAAGAGTTGGGCTTGGGACGTGATAAAATTATTCTTTCTGTTAAAGTGAGTGATGTTCAACATCTTGTTGCTGTTTCCAGTAGTTTGGCAGAGCGTTGTGATTATGCTCTTCATTTGGGCTTGACAGAAGCAGGAATGGGAACAAAAGGGGTTGTTTCTTCTTCTGCGGCTTTGGGAATTTTATTACAGCAAGGAATTGGGGATACTATTCGTATTTCATTGACGCCTGAACTTAGTGGTGATCGAACACGAGAAGTGAAGGTGGCGCAAGAACTTTTGCAAGTGATGGGGTTTCGACAATTTTTGCCTGTTGTTGCTGCTTGTCCTGGATGTGGTCGTACAACCTCGACAGTGTTTCAGCAATTGGCGCAAAAAATTGAAGCGGATTTACACAAAAATATGCCCGTTTGGCGTAAAAAATACCCTGGGGTTGAAAGTTTGAAGGTGGCTGTGATGGGCTGTATCGTCAATGGACCAGGGGAATCAAAACATGCGGATATTGGCATTTCATTGCCTGGTGTGGGGGAAAGTCCGGCAGCACCTGTTTTTATTGAGGGGCAAAAGGTCAAAACTTTGCGGGGTGATCACATTGCTGAAGAATTTGAATCTCTCTTGAGTGATTATATCCATACACGCTTTGGACAAGGGTGAAATAAATTCTGGGCGTTCATTTTTGCAAAACATTGTCCATGATCGTTTTGGCATTTTTTCTTTATTAAGCTGTGTTTCTACTCGTAAATCAATATTCAGTCCTTATTATGGTGGTATGTTGAGAACAAAATCATCGTTCATAAAGTTGAGGCGGTTCTTTWTTGTTTTTAAGCATTTTTTCTTGATCATACGGTCTTCAAACAGATCCAATAGCAAAATAAACGTAACATTATCTCTAAACAATTTTATGGGTTTTAATGAAAAGCTGAAGAGTGCTGTTAGAACTTTTCCCAATGAATAGGGTAATTTTAGTTCCTTTCAAATTTTATTGTTTAATTTTTTTTAAAAGCTTTATTGCTTGCAGGTCGTGAGGGCCTGTACTTGTTTTCTCAAACACTTCAACATCTTAAAAAAAGCTTTGTATTGCTATAACAACCTCCTGTGAAAGTTCATAAAAGTACAAAAAATCATAAACTGCGCAGATGGTTGGAGGTACTTATCTGCGAAAAATAAAAGACTGTTTCGAATAAATATTACAGATTTGAGACGCTATAAAAGAACATGGCTTGAGCGATTTTGTAACGGAATAAGTTATTCCAAATTATTAATTGGCATAATTTAATATAAATGCAAAATTAAAATAGGGAGAGATCATTCTTCCGAATATTATTTTAAACGAGGAGGTTAAAATGAAAGTAGAATCAAATAGTAAAGTGGTAATAGGAACGAAGATCAAGTCTTATTCTTCTACATCTTCTAAAGTAAAATCTTTGATTTGCGATTCTGCATTATCATAATTGAAAATATTGGAAGGGGTTGTATGACCCCTTCCATTTACGGTTGGGGGTGATATGTATTTACAAAATGAAGAGGCGCTATTATTGGCTCGCGATATGAGAGAAAGTAGAGTCAATTTGAATGTCCTTGGTTTAGGAAAGAGATCTCCGTACATTGGTCGCGAAGAAATGATAAGAACAGCGATGGTTTCTTTGTTTTGCGCTTATAAGAAAAGTATTGTTATTTCTGGTCCTGCTGGATGTGGAAAGACTTCTTTTGTGCGTGAGTTAGCTTTTAGGCTTAATCAGTTTAAGCCTATGTTGAATGGATATGTCATACTAGAGGTTAATTTAGGAAGTGTGATATCTGATACGGGATTACGAGGGGAGTTTGAACGAAAAATCGGAACTTTAATAGAAACTGTGTCTCCATATGAGAATGTCGCCCTTTTTATTGATGAAGGGCATTCAATCGCTAATACCAGAAGTGATGGAGGTATCGGTGCCATGGATTTGTTCAAACCTTTTATGCTAGAATAGAATTTAAAGTTAATTATAGCGACAACTTCTGCAGAATTAGCACATATTCAAGGGGATGCAGCATTTTTTCGCAGGTTTAGGTGAGCTCTCAATAGATGAAAAAATGAATGCTATAAGGCTACATATAAAATATCTTGAAGAGTATCATGGGCGTAAATTTTGTTTCGATAATTTTAATTTTGATAACACAAGTGATTTGCATGATTTGTTAAGTCATGTAGATTTCCAGCTTGCTAGGGGGAGATTTGAAAATGAATTTGCTATATAAAAACAAGTATGTTTATTCGTATACCATATCAGCGAGGCAAGAAGGTGATGAGGTTTTGATAGGGGCGGATCTGCAAAATGTTATAGCTCTTGATATGAGTGGTACGTCACCGAATGTTATAAAGGCTTTGGCGTGTTTTGATGCAGAGAATACCATAGGTGATATAATATTGAAATGTAACCTAGATACTGCAGAAAGCGAAGATTTTTTGTATTTAGCAAAATATATGCTTGATAATAGAATAATAGAACCCCCTTTTTCAAAGGAGGATTCTATTAGAAAAGCTGGGCTTAGTGAGAGCGAGTATAATAGATTTGATAGGCAAATTAACTTATTCAAGCATGTATCAGGTAGTTTTGACAATGCCCTTTTAGCTAACTCCAAATTGAAAGATGCTAAGATAACTATAGTTGGTTTGGGTGGATGTGGAAGCTATGTTTTTTATACATTATCTGCTATGGGGGCAGGACATATTAAAAGCTATGATTTTGATATTGTCGAAGAATCAAATTTATCTAGACAGATACTCTATAATTATAGTGACTTAGGTAAAAAAAAGGTTGATGTTGCTAGAGATAAAGCTCCGTATATTAGTCCTTCGACGCAATATGAATTCTATGATGAAAAAATAGATAATATAGAAAAGGCATGCCGTCTATTCGAAAGAGCTAATCTTGTTATATGCGCAGCAGATAATCCAAGGCCAGCTTTTTTCCATTTAATGAACGAAGCTGCTTTTAATATGGGTGGCGCGCTGTTATATGCTGCTTCGGCTACGGTAAATGCTATTGTTGGCCCGTTGATTATTCCAGGTAAAACAAGATGTTATGCATGTGTAAATCAGAATCATATGAAGGATGTTAATGAGTTTGAGTTTGTTAAGACTATTAAGCAAAACTATATGAATACTTTGATAGATCCGTATAATGCGGTTGCTGGTTCTTTGGCTGCTCTTGAGGCAGTAAAATATTTAACGGATTTTGACAAATGTCAAATTATAGAAAAAACATTATTTATTAATTTTTCCAGCTATAAAATTGATAGGACTGAAGATCCTTATAGCGGTTATTGCCCTATTTGTCGTAAAACGTAAGTTTTTATCTTTATATAAATGATGTATATGGTGCCCTTTTTTGGCGTTATTGGGGGGATGGATGACAAGTATATTAGCCTTTGGATTTTTATTTAACGGTATAAGAATTTTAACAGGCGCTTTTATTGTCTTTTATATGCTGGAGAAAGGCTTAACGCTTATTGATATCGGGATCATTAAGTCATTTCAGGCTTTTATTATGATGGTTACCGATATTCCTCTGGGATATTTTGCTGATCGAAAAAGTTATAAAATATCGATCGTCTTGGCGGCGGCTTTTGCTGCTATATGGCTCTTTCTCATGGGTATTTCTACAAGCTTTTACGGTTTTCTTTTGGCTGAATCTTTTAATGCAGTGTCGTTGACATTGATTGCAGGGGCTTATAACGCTTTACTTGTGCAATATGCAAAAGCAAAATTGACATCGACTAAAAAGGTGCTGGGATCGAGTTCTCAATATAATTACATTGGTATGTTTATCTTTAGTTTGATCGGTGCCTATTTTGCTGATTATTCAAACCAATATTATGGTATATCGCGGCATTTTTAATGTTGATGACAACACTCTTTGGTTTGTTTTTTCTCGATGACCTTAAAGGACAGAGAAAACCAAGTCATGGCAATTCTCTTCAGAAAAATTCTCTCATTTGTGAAGCTAAAGAGATGGCATCTATTTTTGTTAAAGTTCCTTATATCTCTTTATGCTTTTATTTTTCATTGATTTTTTTCAATATATTTTCGCAATATTGGCAGTGGATCTTTAAAGATCATAATATTCATGTCACTTATTTTGATCTTGGGGTGACATTTTCACTGATATTGCTCTCTCAGCTTCTGGCTAGTTTTCTCTTTACCAAACTAAGCGAGACGATAAATTTTATTTTATTGTTGTTTCTTTCAGTTTCTATGATTTTTACAGTCGCTTTTTTTGAACCAAGAAAAGAAATTGCTGTCATTTTAGTCTGTATGATTTTTTATCTCATTAAGTACACCTATCTTCGTGTGGAAGTTATCCTCCATGATTGTATTAGCGATCATTTTAGGGCTACATACGAGTCTTTCTTGTCAACCGTTGGAAGATTGAGCTTATTGGTATTTTTTTACATGAGTGCGTCTATGGTTAATGTGTTTGGCTTTTTCTCACTCGTTTATATTTTTGCCGTTTATTTATTGATTTATTTGTTAGCAGTATTTTTCTTAGAAGGAACACGCAAAAAAGTTCAGTGAGCATCGTAACTCATTATGATACGTGTATTTTATGGCGTGTTATAGCGCGCCAAGTTTTTAATCAAGGACCATTATTGTTTTGCATGTTGAATGAGAAAGTCGAATATTGTTCGTTCTTCTTAGTACAAATTTGTGTCTGTTCAATCAATCGAAATCATGCCTTTTGCATGTTACAAGCAGGTGTGGCGTAAAATTATTAAAGAAACAAGTTGCTTCTGATAAACACCGCACCAGGAGTTTTTGACAAGATTGGAAAGAAGCGAAGAAAATGATTGTTCCGGATTATGCGTTGATGATCGATTTTATTGTTTGTATCGTTAGCGAATACTCTTTTCTTTAAAATATGAATCATCTTGTTGAGATTACGACATCTTTCATTCTCATTTTTTATCTTTGGTGGTGGTGATAATTTTGTATTGTTTGATGTCATAAAATATTCTTAATCCAGATAATAAACCTATTTATGGCGATTTTGAATGATATCTCTTCTTTGAGAAGCAATAAAATCAAGTGCGGCAATATTGTTGTGTAAAATTTTCTTCACATAAACCACAAGAAAACAAGACAGATTAATATATTTGATAGGAAACAGTGAAGCCTAAAAAAATTATGGTTATTAAAAGGTTAGAGCAATGAAATTATTGTTCATAACACCTCTTGTAACATTTATAATCCTTTTTTCTGTATCCATATTATTGGGATGTATGCGCATCGATAGTCTAAAGCAGTACAATAAACAACGAATATAATAAGTAAAATTACGGCGCTTTTGAACATTTTCAAAGGCAAAAACAAGAGAAAAATTTGTATATAGCCATGGCTATCAAAATATAGCACCCAAATTTGATGTTATACAGCATCGTCACATACTGATTGTTTTATGTCGGCGCTTTGTTAATTTCTTGCGCGGTGATTATAATGAAGGGATATCAGCAGACATGTTACTTAATGTCATAAGCAGTTTACCGAATAACTATAATTAGAGAGAAAGCGATTTTATCTGGGCGTATAATATATCTCATGAATTTTAAGGATCCCATGATTGATTACGCGAAAAAATTTATTAATTCTTCAAGCGGAAATGGCATGAGTCCCAAAGTAAAAATGATTGATCTCGTGTCGAGTATGAAAACCGGTAATAATGAAAACACGAAACAAATAGCGCGTTTTTTCATAGATCTCCACACGATATATGACATGATGCACCCAAGAGGAATTTCTAAATGACAATGAGTAAGCCAATGAAGGATATTCAATGATTATGGTATGATTAGGGTTATAGTATGATTGGTTGTTACAATATTTTCTTAGTTTTGTTTCATATTTTTACATTATGGCCATATTTTCCAGCTTTGGAAATGGGCATAAGTTCGGTTATCATAATACTCTTCATCTTTATGAAAAAATTTTACTTAAAGAAAGAAATTGATTCTTGGCTTGAAAAAAGTCCTTATAATCATTCTATTATGCCGTAAAATACTGCCGTTTGAGGCGTGGTGATGTGAAGAGATCTAAATTTTACATTCGGTATTATGGTGAATATTCTTCAGTCTTGTTTGTTGAGCCTTATATCAGTAAACCATACAACAATCGTAAGCACCTACTTTAAGAATCTATACTGTTTACAAATTGGCACTGGTGGGAATCATTGCTCTTTTAAATGTGGAGAGAAGAGTAAATCACGTTATTATATAGAATAATAATGATTTATTTTTTTTTGTCGCAAGCATCATGTTCTGTTTAATTTTTTTATGCAATACATTGAATACATGTGATCAAGAGCGTGACAAATTGAAGGATTACAGTGATGATTATTAAACTGTAGTGATTATATATTTTTGTAAAAGGGGTCCTTTTTTTCAAAAGAGCAAATTGGCACCATTCCTCACTTCCCAATGGTTTTGCAACAGCCCTTGGTACTTAAGAAGGTTTATAAGAGGTATTTTACTCCTTTCTTGTACAGCTTTTCTTTTATCCAAAGGCAGCTCTCGTTTGTGTTGACAGACAAGAATTGTATGGCCTCAATATGAGGGGGGAGGGGGTGCGTGATGAGAAAATCTTACAATATTCAGTGTTGTTATGATTCAAATTAATATTATAAATCAATATGTTGAATGAATTTTTATGTTTTTTCTTTTATTCTTTAAGTATTATGCAAAGTAGGAGGCGCAGAATGCATTTGTTTTAATGAAGTCTTTCTTAAGGTTTGTCATATCGATTTGTAATGACGGGCGTTTAATGATGAGACCAATAGAGAAGCATGGGCAGTAATGATCTACGGTTTATGGAAAGAGAAAAAACAGAAACTTATGGAATAATTTATGGAGAATAAATTATGAAAGCTTATACTTTAGATGATGTTGTTATACTAGTTGATAAATATAGCGATAGAGTTGATTTTGGCTCTACAGATGAAGCAGTTGATGGTGTCCTGATTGAAAAAGCAGAAAAAACTCTCGGTTTGCAGTTTACGTCTTCCTACAAAAGTTTTTAAAAAACTATGGTAGAGGGGAAATTTGTGGTGAGGAAATATATAGCGTTTATGGGGATTGTGTGGGCACACCTGCTGGTGATATTGTTTTCTAAAACTTAAATGATAGAAAACGTGGTTTTACGACACCAGAACAGCTTATCGTTTGTGATGCTGATTTTGGTGAAACGTTTTATTTTGATTATACGCAGTTTTAGGATGGCGAGTGTCCACTTTATGTCAGGCTTCCATCTGAAGACTGCGAATATTACGCCAGTAATTTTTATGAATTCCTTTGCAAAAGAATTATAGTACATGTGGGAGAAGAGATACTTGATGGTGAACAACCGATTGAAAAGGCTGAGAACACTCCTAGTCCGCAACCTATCCCTTTTTACAAGCGTTTTTGGAAAAAACTATGGGGGAGATGATATTGGGGGTGAGGAAATATTATAATTTTTCTAGAGAGACTCAGTATGACACAAGTAATTTTTATGCGTTTTTATGCAAAAGAATTATAATATGGATTAATGGTAAGGTTAGAAAAACGCTTGGATACAAAGAGAATGATGTGCGATATGTACAAGAGGGCGGAATGTAATCGAGCAGATGAAATTAATTTTTGCGTGTTGCACTAAAGCGGGCGGCTTGTTGAAGGGGAAGTGCTTTGGCATCATCAAAAGGGTGTAAGAGGGTTTCTGCTTTTTGGATGAGCGCATCTCGCTTTTTTTGGGTTTCTTCAATGCCATAAATACGAACAAAAGTTGCCTTTTGTGCGGTTTCATCTTTTCCTGCGGTTTTGCCTAGGGTTTGCGTGTTTGCGGTGACATCAAGAAGATCATCGGTTAATTGAAAGGCTAAACCAAGATAGGTCCCAAAAGCTGTCAATTTTGTCGATAATTCTTTGGAGGCATTGCCAATGATGGCACCTGCTTGGCAAGCAAAGCTTATTAAGGCTGCTGTTTTCATGCGCTGTAGTGTGATGATGTCAGTACTCTCTTGTGGTCTTTTTTCAGCTTCAAGATCCAACATTTGTCCCCCTAGCATACCACCAAGCCCAGCGGATTGTGCAAGAGCTGTGATCAATTTTATTCTCATATCTGTAGACAGTGCATGAGCTTTATGGGCAATAATTTCAAAAGCAAATGTCAAGAGGGCATTGCCTGCTAGAATTGCTGTGGCTTCATCAAATTCTATGTGGACAGTGGGTTTTCCGCGTCGAAGTGTATCGTTATCCATGGACGGAAGATCATCGTGAATGAGTGAATAACAGTGAACACATTCTAGGGCACATGCGACATCAAGGGAGTGCTCTACAGGGATATCAAAAAGTGCAGCACTTTGAATCACAAGAAAAGGACGCAGGCGTTTTCCACCATTCAGCACCCCATAGCGCATGGCTTTGATTAAGTTTGCAGGGCGTGCAATTTCACCATTTTGGATTTGATCACTTAACAGGGTGTTAAGCCGACTTTCAACGGTGTGGCCATGTTTTGCAAGAAGGGTGGTAAATTCGTGCATTCTTGCTTCCTTTGTTTTTATAAAAATAAAATGATGAAGTGCAAAGAGAAAGGCTATTGCTTTTTCTTATTTTCGTCAATTGACATAGACTTTTATTAAAAATCAACGGCTCTTTATTATGCGTTCCTCTACTGTATGTGTAAATCCCTTGTAAAGCCAAATAAAATTACATATTCGTTTTATGAAAATGTTTTCATGACTGTATAAAATTTACAAACTTTGCGGTGCTTTTGATATTCACTTAGGTATTGTGGTACCATTTTTGATAAAGAGAAGATCATTTTTGGGAAGAGGATGATCATTTTGACATTGCCTCTTCTCTTTTATCAGTGTATAGTACCCTCAAATTTTATGGTGTTTTTTAAAATAAAGCATTGTCATTTTTGGCATTGCTTTTTCTGTTTTAGTGGATTTGGAGTGTCTTTTTATGGCTGTACCTAAACGAAAAACCTCTCCAGCGAAGAGGGGCATGCGCCGTTCGGCTGATGCTCTGAAGGCGCCGACTTATATCGAGGATAAAAATTCTGGTGAATTGCGTCGCCCTCATCATATTGATTTGAAAACCGGCATGTATCGTGGTCGGTCCGTTCTCGTGGTTAAGGACTGAGTGTTTTATCTCTCTCCATATGGTAGTTTATTTTGATTCATTGCTGAATGCACGTTTTCAAGCCGTGCATTTTCGCTTTGAGGTGGGACGGTTGAGGTGTTCTTGCATCGCCCTCATCACATTGATTTGAAAACCGGCATGTATCGTGGTCGGTCCGTTCTCGTGTTTGGGACTTTAGTGTTTTATCTCTCTCCTTGAGGTAGTTTCTTTGATTCATCGCTGAATACACGTTTCAAGCTGTGCATTTTCGCTTTGAGGTGGCGGTTGAGGTGTCCTTGCGTCACCCTTATGCCGTTGATCTGAAAGCGGGAATGTAGTGTGGACGTTTGCGTTCTCGTGTTTGGAACTTTAGCGTTTTATCTCTCTTTTGCGAGAGAAAGTTTCCTTTGGTTCATCGATGTATGCATGGTGTATGTGTTCTGCTTTTCCTTGAATAGAGGATAAAACTTTGCTGTAGAACAATGATTCTATTGTGGAAGATAATTTTCTTGTTTTTTTTAAGAGGCAATCGAATTGCTTGTGTGTAGTGTCTTTTATGATGGTTTCACCAAAAGCTTGGATATCGATATAATTTCGTTCAGTCATAGGCTATTTTTCTTAAAAATATTCTTAAAGAGCTGTTTTCTAGGGAAGGTAAAAACAAGAATAAAAATAATCAATGCTGTCATAAGATGTAAAACTGTATATCCTATCTGTATTGCACTTCATTCGATACTTTAAAGGGGGGTGTATATTTCTTGCTCTATTAGACCGTAAAATATCGTCATTGAGGGTTGTTGACTCAAGACTTTAAGCATGAGGTGTTTTTGTTGACAATTTGTGATGAATAGCCAATGGTTTGCCCATAGAGTTTATCGTGTAAAGTGCCTTTCTCAGTAAAAGTATTGTGATTTATATCTACACAGCATTGATTTATAAAGATCATTTATTGTCTTGCATCTTAAATGAAAGGCTGTGATTTTTTTCATTTGAAGTCTGTTCTACGCTGAATCAATGACACTTATTTTCTTCTTATAAGCGGTGATGGCTTATGGGTAAAAATTGTATAAGAAAAATACCTATAATAGAGACTCTTCAATGGAATGGGTGTTGAAATATTCAGAGCTCAATGGTTGCGGATGCCTTATAAGCAGAAAAAAATGATTGCAAGGACAGAAGGGAACTTATTCAATCATCTTTTGTGCTTTTTATGATAAAGGTGCATAAAATTTTTTATGGGTATAGTATCACGTTTTCTTTTCATATTTTTGAGATAAGAACCGTTTAAATATCACGATCAATTTGATTTTATGCATACGATACAAAGGATGTGGACGAATGCTTGTCTCGAGAAGTAAACACAAAGCCAATTGTGTCATTGTTTTTTTAACAGAGTGCTTGATTAAAAGATGAAATATCTGTTCTTATTCATTGCTGGTATGGTTGTAACCTTATGACGTTTTTTTGCTTAGAGGGCGTGTGCTTTTTCTGTTGTTTGTCAATCAGTCTCCAACCCTAATACCGTAGCATGTGTGAGATAAAGGTGGCATATGTGATAAAAAGAGTGAAACGAATAAATGCTGTTATATTAGCTTTTGTATGCTAACTCGGGGTGGGGTCCTTTGTGTATTTTTGTTTGTGTTTTAAAGAGATATCTCTCAAAGAGCACCCAATCCTATTTCACAGTGGCACTCGTGAATGGTATAAACGATAAAGCCCCCATGAAATAATATAGCACCATCATCTTTACGCTTAAGAAGTAACAAGGCCGGCACCTTCACATACTTTGCCAGTTCGTGGGTGTTGTGCGGGCCAACCCTTGGCACTTGAGAGCGTTCATGAGAGCTATTTTTAGTCTTTTATTATACAAATTTTACTCACATGGCCCACCTGCTTATGACGTGCAAGAAAGTAATTTGATTCAATATAAATAGGTTTAAAGTGAGTGAATCTTACGTTATTCGGGGGTCTAATTTAATACAGCGCTAAATTATCATTATAAATCAAAGAGTTGAATTTCTAAAATAGGAGGACAGTCTAATTTGGCAAAAATATAAAGCCGTAAAGGGGCAAACCAACTTTTATTTTTAATTTAGCTTTACAGCTTTCAAAAGTATTGACGGCAATGTTTTTGAAAGAATGGAGATGACGGTTTGTTTCATGCTTTTTTATTGTTCTTTTATGGAATCATAACCATCATGTAAAATAACACGTCTCAAACGGAATATAGGAATATAAATATGTTTATGTTGTACATCTACGCGTTTTTTAAAAGTTCTTCTTTTAATGTGCTTTTTAGCCCATTTCGTAATGGGGCTTCGTGAAGAGTATAATGGCCTCATGAAATAATATAAAATTTATTGATCCTCTCTTTAGGATTTATAAAAGTGCAAGCTATTACCGTCATATATTTTGCTCGTTCTCTCAATGTTTTAACGGCTTTTTTCTCTTAAAACGGTTCATAAAAGGCATATCTTTTTTATAAAGTTTTACTCACATGAGCGCTATTTGTAACAGGTCAGTGAGCGTTTGTAATTGATGCAACATGGAATAGGCTTGGAGAAGAAGAATCTTACAATATTCGGCGTTTTAATTGAATATAAAAAAACGATAGACTATCTTTATCAATCAATATCTTCAATTACATGAGACGTGTAAAAAGTTATTTTAATGGTTTAATGTGAGAGAAGCTTCCTGCATTCACACTTATGTTTGAATATAAAATGATGTATTAGGGTTGTTCATCAATGAGCTTTCTATGGCATGAAGTGCGTGAGGAGAAAGCCGGTGGAATTTGTCGAAAAGTTAGATTGTTTACTGGTGCTTTAAGAAATTTTCTCCTTGAGAGTGCAGAGGTTGATCAAAAAATAAAACCAGCTTTTTGCTGGTTTTATAAAAATATCCTGCTGTTATGAAAGTGCGTATTATGCGGCGTAGACAGCTTTGCTGTTTTCAATTGTTTCTTCTCTTTCAGTTTTAAATTCACGTTTCGGCTTATTGGAGAGATGCATCTCTATGAGATTGATCGCTTCTGTTTCAGAAAGGCTATTAATAACTGCAAGTTCACGCGCCATTCTTTCAAGAGCAGCGGTATAGAGTTGACGTTCAGAGTAGGATTGTTCAGGCTGTAGGTTAGAGCGAAAAAGATCACGGACCACTTCAGCGATACAAATAAGATCTCCTGAGTTGATCTTAGCATCATATTCTTGGGCACGGCGTGACCACATGGTTCGTTTAACGCGTGCTTTTCCGTGTAATACTTTTAAAGCGCGTTCGACGGAATCACCAGCAGATAATTTACGCATTCCAACGGAAAGGGCTTTTGCAATGGGGACTTTGACATCCATTTTATCTTTCGCAAAATGAATGACAAAAAGTTTTAATTTATGTCCTGCAACTTCTTGATCTTCAATCGCTATAATTTGTCCTACTCCGTGCGTGGGGTAGACGATATATTCAGAGGTTGCAAATTCTTTAGTCTTTGAGGGTGCTCCATGTTGGGATGCCATATCTTAGTTTACTCCCTTATGATCAACAAATGCATCGGAAAACAGGTTATAAGCCTGAGGGTTAAGTTTTCTTTCACTCAGTATATTCTATCAATTAAGTGAGCATAAAAGCTGAATACTTTTAAACCAAAAAAAATACATTGCTTTACTAAAAAAGCAAAGAAAAATACTTAGAAAGATGATCATGTTAGAACAACACTAACATCAAACTTCAAAAGAATCAATCAGTTCGCATGAGGATTTTTTTATTTTTACAAGAGAAGTCTTTCCATTGTTGAAAGAAGGGGCTGTAAACTGTACTATTACTCTTCTCTACTTCCTGGATTTTCTGAAAAATACTTTTCTAGTTTGTTTGGAATGCCATCCATTTCTTTTGCTTGAGGAAGAGGATCTTTTCGGGTTGTAAGATTAGGCCATTTGTTTGCATAATGAAGATTAAGTTCTAACCACTTTTCTAGGCCTGGTTCTATGTCAGGTATAATAGCTTCTGCTGGGCATTCTGGTACACAAACACCGCAATCAATGCATTCATCAGGATGAATGACCAACATATTTTCGCCTTCATAAAAACAATCAACAGGACAAACTTCAACGCAATCCGTATATTTGCAATGAATGCAGTTGTCGGTTACTACGTGAGTCAAGATCAAACTCCATTCGTTATTTTAATGCTTTTTAGAGGAAAGTGTGTGCGTGTTTTTATGATTGGTGAGTTGATCGCGTAGCGCAGCTAATTTTGCAAAAGGTGAATCAGGGTTAAAACGCTTTTCTTTTTGAAAAGGTTTATAATTTGCACGCTTGTCTTGGGATTTATGGAACTCTTGGGACTTATGGAGTTCTTGGGATTTATTGAATTTATGAGAATGTTTTGTTTGTGATGCTGCTTCTTGAGGGGCGTTTCTATTCACATTGCCTCCTTTTTTTACAGCACTCTTCGATTTGTTTTTCCACTTATGTTCAGATTTATCACGTTTTTTTTGTGTGTGCTGGTGAAGTTGAGGCCTATAATGCCATAATAAAATAACCTTATCTTCTGCTGTAGGGGAAGTGGCTTTGGCAAAATTTCCAACAGGTTCAGCTGCTGGTAAACGATTGGTGTTATGGGCGTGTTTTTCAATACAAGAAGAGAAAGTATTCAAGGATGAGGTATTTTTTTCTTCTTGTGTTATTTCTGATGTAGCGATTGTTTGCCATAGGCTGCCAACGCATTCTGCTGCATGAGCCCCTTGTGTTGTCGCTGTGACAGAAGAAGAGCCTTGATGTGCAAGAAGATTTTGTTCAAAAATAGTATTGCTTATGCTGTATGATTGGTAGCCAAGCCCTTTGAGGATTTCTTCCATATCGTTTCCATTGGCCCCAAGAATGGACATCATGGTGGTGGTTACAAAAAAACTTTTTCCATCATAGGCACCATCGGGTTTGGGATTACTTCCTTGTTTCCAATGAAGGGCGGGGCGAATGAGATTGGCAAGACGTTCTAAAATGTCAATTCGTACGGCACGTTGTCCTAAGATTTTGTAACCTGCTAATTGATAAAATTGGCGGTTATAGGTAGGGTTAACACTCAAAGAGGTTCGACCAGCAGATAATGCTGTAAAAATTTCACCCAAACCCGTTTGATCTTGTCCCATATTTTGGAGATTCCACAAAAGAGTAATGGCTTGAACCGGAGCGGGTTTAAGCATGCCTGCAACATAGATATGAAAAGCGCCAAAACGCACATCTAGACGCCGAAGCACAGCACGTGATTCTTGCGCAAGATTTTTGACAAGGTCTAAAACTTTGCGGCGGGGTATGACCCCTAAGGAGTTAACCAGTTGTAAGGCAAGGCTGTTGGTTGAATCTGTTAAATTATTAGCATTGCGTAAATCAAATAGAGGTTTTAAAGCTGTTTCAAAATGAAAGGTTACAAAGCGCTCTAATCGTTTTACAACATTGTCGCGGGATTCTCCCGAAAGTTGTGTGTCTGCTAAAACAATCAATTTGGGTTTGAAAAAATCTTCCGTGGCAACAAGTTGCCCCACAGGTTGACCAATCCAGCGCACAATGCCATCAGAACTAAGGGTAAAATCGCTATTTGCGCAAGCACAAAAACGCGTTGCGCGTTTGGAAAACGCAAGAATCAAATTTTCATTTTCTGTTGAACATTGCTGCTCAGCTGTTTGATCAGTCTTGTTTTTGTTGGCATAAAAACGAAAACCTTCAAATTTACCCCCTCCGTGTTTTTCAATGAGAATATCATCCTGAAGAATCTCATTCTGTTGAACAATCTTGCTATCCATGATTATTTTCTTTCTCAGTGCGATATTGGTAAAAAGCCTTTTGCGACAACTCCATAATGCTGCTCTTTCTTTAACACGTTTGTTATGCTTGCTTCAATCATTCTTGTCGTTTTCTGATGTTTCTTTTTGCGGCTTTAAAACTTAGAGGCTTATTTTTTATTCAGTTGGGATATTTTATATTTGTAAATTACACTTATTAGTTGTAATGTAAGGCTTATTAGTTGTAATGTAAAGCTGAAGGCATAAATAGATTCTCTAATTTAAAAGGAAACGGAATCGCTCATCAAAAAAGCAGCATGTATTTTATTTGATCATTTTATTTTTTTTGCTGTTTGGTCATAAAAAGTAAAGAGGAAGTTTTTTCAAACATTTCATAGGTTAAAAGCCGTATTGTAGAGGTGTTTTACAGGTGAAATGATGTCTTATGATAAGAAGTTTTATCACGATCATGAAAAAAACAATTGCGATTATAAAATTACACGCTAAAGTAGCAGGCACAAATTTAACAACTTTTGAGTTCTTTTTGAGAGAGAACAATAATGTCGTTGCCAAATCAAATTTGATAATTTTAATCGCAAGGGGTTATTATGGGTAATCTTTCAAATGCTGTTTATAAAAGCAGCAAAAATTATAGCGATGCAGACAAAAGCTTAGGACGTAATATGATGCGTTCTGCTATGAAAGCACCTTATCTTGAACGACAAAAAGAGCATGATTTGGCTCTGCGGTGGAAAGATAAACGCGATGATGATGCCATGCATCAAATTGCAGCGGCTCATATGCGTTTGGTGATTGCTATTGCGAACCGCTTTAAACGTTTCAAAATGCCCTTGGGGGATTTGGTACAAGAAGGGTATGTGGGACTGTTGGAAGCCGCTGCACGTTTTGAACCTGATCGGGAAGTGCGTTTTTCGACCTATGCAACATGGTGGATCCGCGCTTCTATTCAAGACTATATTTTGCGAAACTGGTCAATCGTTCGAGGAGGAACCAGTTCTTCGCAAAAAGCACTTTTCTTTAATCTGCGGCGTTTGCGTGCAAAACTAGTGCAAGATGATAGCGCTTTGTCAAAACAGGATATTTTTCGCACAATCGCTGAAAAACTCGGTGTTTCCGTTCGAGATGTTGAAACAATGGATTTTCGTTTTTCCAGCTCTGACAATTCCTTGAGCGTTTCTGTTTCTGAAAACAGTGATAATCCCATTGCGAAGATGGATGTTTTGGTCGATGAAAGTCCTCTTCCTGATGTTTTAATTGAGCAAGTGATTGATGGGCAACGGCGTACACAATGGCTTTACGATGCGTTGCAAATTCTCAATGAACGGGAGTTGGAGATTATTCGTTTTCGTCGCCTCAATGAAGAGGGCGCTACGCTAGAAGTTTTGGGTGAAAAGTTAGGAATTTCAAAAGAGCGCGTGCGCCAAATTGAAGCACGGGCTTTGCAGAAATTGCGTTCTGCTCTCCTTACGGTTCATTCAGAAGATGCGTACGACATATAAGCCGTGAAAAGCTTTTTAGGGGATATAGGTACGGGGGTGTGGTAGAGCATGATGAGGCTGGTTTGAGGGTTTTCCAGCTTTATCATGCGATACGCTTCCTTAGGGGTGGTTTGAGTCGTATTCTATGAGTAGAAGAAGATTGGAGGGCGAGGTTTATTTGAGGAAGGTTTGTGCAGAAATTGCGTTCTCTTCTCCTTACGGTTCATTTTAGAAGATCTTCTCGACATATAAGCCGTGAAAAGCTTTTTAGGGGATATAGGTACGGGGGTGTGGTAGAGCATGATGAAGCTGGTTTGAGGGTTTTCCAGCTTTATCATGCTAATATGCCAATATGCTTGGGGGAGCGTGATTAAAGACAGAAAAGAATCAAGACTATCGCAGAGGAAAAAGGGGATTTATTCAGTGATAATTTTTACTTTTGTACCGGCGCGTAAAGTTTGAGTTGGTGAGAGGGCATTAAGAATACGAAAGAGTTTTTCTTTGTCTGGTGTATGTTGCATTTTATTAGCAAGATTTGCAACAGTTTCTCCTTGTTTAACGCGGATAACACTGATTTTTAAGGGTTTCAATTTTTTTAATTGTGAAGCTGAAAGAGGATGAAAGCTTTGTACCGTTTTTTGGGCAATCTCTGCAAAATTTTGAGAATTATGCGGGGCAGCTGTTAGAAAACGAAAAATATGATTATTGTACAGAATAACAACCACATCAAATTGCCATTGTTCATGGGTCGCACGGGCTTGTGCTCCAAGTAAATTTTGACCGAGATTTTCTTGATTGGGAAGACCTTGATTTGGAAGTTGAATGGTGAGGGGGCGGATAGATGATGGGTCTAGCCCAATAATCCACCCACTTTTTAAATAATCGCTTGCAGACATTCCAGTAGGATGGGGAATAGCATCAACACGAATTGCAATTTTATTGGGGCCGCTAGCCCAAACCGTGTGGGCTGAATGTTCTATTGAAAAACCGTTGGGAACAGAAAAAGCAATGCGCCATTGGGGGTGAATAAATTGGTTATCTCGTACAAACCCTGTGTAAAAGTTTCCTCCAAAAATCATGCCATCAATGCTTTTGAGAAAAGAATTACGATCGATGGTTTTATGATTCTCTTTACTGATTTTATGTGCTTTTTCTATTGCAAGCTGAATGCGTTTTGGGGTGGTTGGGTGAGAGGCTAGAAAGTCTAAGGAAGCATTTTGGGTGCCAGAGATATTCTGAAAATTACTATAGGCTTCCATTGTTTGAAGAAAGCGCGGGGAAGCAAAGGGATCATAGCCTGCTTGTTGGAGCATGTCGAGGGCAATGGAATCAGCTTCTAGCTCTTGATTGCGGGAAAATTGCGCCAGTTGTTGCTTGTTTTGTAGGGGAGGGTGTTTTTTTTTGTCTATAGAAGAAAGAAGACGTGGAGACATATGATTTGTCATCTTCAGTTGGGCTTCTTTTTGTAGGCGTAAAATGCCATGATGGGCTCTGATATGTGCTATTTCATGGGCTAAAATTGCGGAAACTTCTGAAGAATCATTGGCGAGTGCTACCATTCCACGCGTGATGTAGATCGAACCATTGGGGAGCGCAAATGCATTGATACTTTCTGAGTTTAAAATTGTTATAGAATAAGTTTGATGAGAATGGGGGGATGCAATTATTAGTTTACGGATAATTTTTGCTAAAAAGCGTTCAAGTTTTGCATCATGATAGGCGCCACCATACATTTGCAAAATACGGGGGTGTTGCAGAGCGCTTAATGTGACATAGATATTGTTATTGTTGGTACGTTTAATTGCTTTAGAAGTACTGGAAGAAAACCTATCATTTTGAGAAAGGGGTGTATGACAAGCTGAAAGAAGAAGCATCAAACTGATGAAAGTTGCTTTATAAGGGAGAGAGCGAAAAAGAAAATTTCGTTGAAAAATGGTGTGTGACGAATCACGATGCAGGTCATTTTTCCGGTGTAATTTGGCAAATTTCATGGGTATCTTTAGTGTCGTGTGTTTTTTTAGAAAAGCTTTAGGGATAAGGATTCGTTTGGCTCTATCGCGGTTATTAAAAAATAACTCTCATCGATAAAGGGATGCGAGAGAAGAGAACTTTGTGAAAGGCAAAATATGGCATGACAACATTTACGATATTGTTAAATGGAGATCTTTTTATCACTGATCGTTTGCTTAATCAAATTCAAAATAGTCGGGTGATTGCTGCGGATGGTGGTATGCGCCATGCAGCTGCGCTTAATGTGGAGCCTGAGTTGTGGTTAGGGGATTTTGATTCGTCTGATCAGACTTTGATAGACAAATATAACCATGTTCCGCGTGAGGTGTTTCCCTCTGATAAAGATATGACAGATAGTGCTTTGGCTTGTGAGCGAGCCTTACAAAATGGTGCTAAAAAGCTTATTTTGTGCGGTGCTTTGGGAGGGGAGCGAAGTGACCATAGCCTTTCTCATATGACACAAGCGTTGATGATGGTTGAAAGGGGAATTTCAGTGTTGTTGACAAGTGGTTTAGAAGAGGGTTGGCCGGTGTTGCCTGAGCTTACATCGTATGATTTGCCGAAAGGGTGTTTGTTTAGTCTTATCGGTTTTTCTGATTTAAAAGACTTAACGCTTAAAGGAGTAAAATGGCCTCTTTGTGGTAAAAATGTGTCATTTGGCTCTTCTTTAACACTTTCTAACCGTATTTGTGGAACCTTTTCTTGCCATTTAGGTTCTGGAAAAGCTATATTGTTAGCGTCTGTGCCTATTTCATAAAGCTCTTCCGATATATTTGAATAAGGCAGGGGGGGGCCTAGTGATTAAGTACCGACATAAACGATATATTGTGTATTGATCTTTACAAGGAAAGGTTTTGATATGTTAAAATCAATTTTTAAAGTGGCCGTCGTTTCTGCTATTGGTTTTAGTTCGGTAGCTTGTACAACAAATGATGAACGCGTTGCACGTTACGGTGTGGGGGGAGCTGCAATCGGTGCATTGGCTGGAACTGCAATTGCGGGAAGTACGCCTGGAGCAGCGCTTACCGGTGCAGCATTTGGTGCTTTGGCTGGAACAGTAACCGGTGCTGCTGCAAATCAAAGAAGACAGCAAAAACAAGCATCACAATTATGCACGTATCGTGGTCGTAGAGGACATGTTTACCAAGCACCTTGTGCGCAAAGAGTTCCAGTACAACAATTGTGTACTTACCGTGATGCAAGAGGGGTGATGTATCAAGCACCTTGTCCGCGCCGCGTTCGTTAATGGCGGTGCCATTGCTGCGGCTTGACCGCATTTTCCTAACTTTTGGGACAAAGCCTTTGCTCAACCAAGCATGTTTATCGGTTGAGCAGGGGGCGCGTATTGCGTTGGTTGGTCGTAATGGTTGTGGAAAATCGACTCTGTTAAAGATTGCCGCAGGAATATTAGAGCCTCATGGTGGTGAAATTTTTCGCCACCCTCGGGTGACACTCCGTTATGTTTCCCAAAATCCGGATTGTTCAGGTTTTGAAGATATTAACGCTTATATGGAAGCGGGGCTGGATGAAACATCTGATGTCCAGTGGATCAATACTCTTCGTACAAATTTAGGGTTTTCAGGGGCGGAAAAATTAGAAACGCTTTCAGGGGGTGAAAAGAGGCGTGTTTCATTGTTACGCGCCATTGCAGCAAAGCCCGATATTTTGTTCTTAGATGAACCAACCAATCATCTTGATTTGCTAACCATTGAATGGTTGGAAGGGGTTTTGTCTTCTTTGCGTTCAGCGATTGTGGTGATTTCCCATGATCGGCGATTTTTAGAAAATGTCACGCGTTCAACGGTATGGCTTGATCGGGGCACAACCAAAAGGCTGGAAAAGCGTTTTTCGGAGTTTGAAAATTGGCGTGATAAAGCACTGGAAGAAGAAGCGATTGAGCAGCATAAATTGGGGCGTCAAATTGCTCGTGAAGAGCAATGGTTGCGTTATGGCGTGAGCGCACGGCGTAAGCGTAATGTACGGCGCTTGGGCGAATTAAAAGAATTACGACAGCGTCATCAAACCTATAAGGGACAGCCGGGAAGTGCACTTTTGAGCGCAGCTAAAAGTCATGACTCTGGTCAACAGGTGCTTGAAGCAAAGAAAATTTCAAAATCCTATGGGGAGCGCTTTATTGTTAAAGATTTCTCTTTACGCATTCAACGGGGTGATCGGATTGGATTGGTCGGCCCTAATGGTATTGGAAAGACAACGCTCCTTTCCGTATTGATTGGGAAAAAAGCCGTGGATAGTGGAACGGTGAGGCATGGGTATAACCTTTCCATGGCATTGCTTGATCAGCAACGTATTGTCAATGAAGAAGAAACTTTGGCACATTATTTAACGGGGGGAAGGGGTGATACTCTTGTGATCAATGGGCAGGAGCGGCATGTGGTTTCTTATATGAAAGACTTTTTATTTTTGCCTGAACAAGCACGCACCCCTCTTAAAGAATTTTCGGGGGGAGAAAGAGCGCGTCTTATGCTTGCACGCCTTCTTTCGCGTCCTGCAAACTTTTTGATTCTTGATGAACCAACCAATGATTTGGATATGGAAACTTTGGATTTGTTACAAGAATTTATTGCTGATTTTTCAGGAACAGTGTTGTTGGTTAGCCATGACAGAGACTTTTTAGATCGTACTGTAACCCATATGTTGGCACCTCAGGGTGATGGTCATTGGGTTTTATATGCGGGCGGCTATAGTGATATGATGGCGCAAAATAAGCAGGCTCTTCGCTTACAAGGCAAAGAAATAGAATTATCGCGTCGTAAAGCATCTTCAACATCTCATGCGGGAGCGTTTTCAAAACAGGCCTCATCAGAAAATCCTAGCTTGGATAGCGTGGGAGAGAAAAACACACGGAGAAAATTGTCTTATAAGCAGGTTTATGCATTGGAAAAATTGCCTGAAGAAATCGCTGCTTTACAAGATGAAATAACAAAAATTGAACAAGAGCTTTCTGATCCAGCTCTTTATCGCCGTGATAAAGAACGCTTTGAACGCTTATCAACGGCATTGGAAAAAAAGAAAAATACTTGCACACAAAAGCAAGAAGAATGGCTAGAACTTGAAATTTTACGTGAAGAAATAGAAGCATGTTCACGTTAATATCTCAGATATAATACCTAAGCATTTTAAGAGATTCATATTATGTCATCGCTTTATGGAGAGCACTTGAGTGTTTTGAAGAATGACGACAGAGCTATGAAGTTTATACTATTCAATTGATAAAAGAGCAGATTTGGACACCACATTTTTGATGGTAGCTAAAAATTATGGCGCTGGTGAACAAATGCTTGAAGCGGGCTTTAACTGTTTTTATATTTGGCTTTTTTGCACCAATTCTTGATAAAGAAAAAACGATTGGTGCGGGGCGTTTTGTCGCAATTTCATCTATGGAAGCATGCTCGTCTCCTCGCAGATTTTCCCAGACTCCAATGTTTCTATAGCTTTTAGCACTTGAGCGCATTTATTAAGAAGTCTTTCCTTGTCTTTATACCTTGTGAACTAGGCAATATATTGATTTATAAAGATAATTTAGCGTTATTTATATTGAATTAGAACCCCGAATAACGTAGGATTCTCTCATTTCAAATCTGTTCCATGTTGAATCAATTAAAATCACTTGCTTGCACACCACAAACGGGTGGTCCATGTGGGTAAAAACTGTATAGATAAGGACTAAAATACCTCTTATGAATGCTCTCAAGTGCCAACAGCTGTTGCGACACCCACTACCTGGCAAAGTGTGTGATGGTGCCAGCTTGCTTTTCTATAAGCGTAAAGATGGTGATGCTATATTATTTTATGGGGGCTTTATCTTTATACCGTTCATGGTCGGCGTCGTGAAATGGGCTTGGGTGCTTTTTGAGAGATGTCTCTTTAAAACAAGCCCGTGAATTGGCAAACCAATGACACTCTGTTTTACGTGAAGGTCGTGACCCTATTAGAATACATCAATTTTGCTTATGACGGAAAAGAAAATGATCTTTATTAATTCTAACGTGATTAAGCATTGTGGTGAGAAAAGCTTCCTGTATTTACCGTTATGATTTAAGTTTAACCTAATGATTTGTCAGGATAAATTAACGCGTTATTGGAGTATTTCTTGGAGGGGAAAATGGTGATAATTAAAACAAAGCGAACAATTTCCACATTGATCGGTTTAGAAGATGCCGTTGAACTGCATTCTTATTTCTTGCGTAATGCGAATCATTTGCGTCGGTGGGAACCGTCAAGATCTGATGATTACCACAGCCTAACAGCTTGGGAAACACGAGCCAATACTTATTCTTGTGAAAGCGCACAAGGACAAGCCTACCGATATGCCGTACGATTAAAAAATGAAAACACAATCATTGGTGTTGTGAACTTTACAAACGTGGTTCGTGGTGTTTTTCAAGCCTGTCATCTTGGTTTTTCTCTTGATGAAAAACAACAAGGCAAAGGCCTCATGTTTGAGAGTTTATCGGCTTTGATACACCATATTTTTCATGTTTATCATCTGCATAGAGTGATGGCAAATTATATGCATGAGAACATAAAAAGCGGACTTTTATTAAAACGCCTTCATTTTGAAAAAGAAGGCTATGCTAAAGATTATTTGATGATTGCTGGAAAATGGAGAGATCACATTCTCACCTCTCGAAGGAATGATCGCTATGAGTCTGCCCATAGATTCGAATGAAGCTCTATTAAGGTCTTTTTACCAGATATATCAATAAGCTGAATTCTTCCCTATCCTAAAAGATTAAGATCAACCTCTTTTTCTGTAAAAAGCTCAGACTTTTATTTAGCGAATTTCAGTTGCTGATCCTTTTCAATGTTTTGCTTCTTATATTTCTTATATAATGAATTGATTTTATTTTTTCAATTTGAATGAGAGTTCTGAATACCGTAAGATTTTCTCATTTCACGCTTGTTTTTAGGGTGAAGCACTCTAAACGCTTTGCTGGCACGCACAAGTAGGGCTGGCTTACAAGGAGAGTTGGTTTACAAGGCGGGGTGTTTATAAGGGGGGGATAACTCCTTTATGGATAAAAATATTTGTATAGACAAAAATAATGAGAAAACAAGAAAAAATGCCTTTCGTGAATCTTTGCACCTTGCATGAAACCTTTTAGATGTGAGGGCTGTTGCAATCCCATGCATCTTGTGCCCAAGAGCTTCGTCACAAGTTACATGAAATTTTTTTTACACGAATTCTTCGTTATTCTGCACAGACTGCTCACGGTTGGCAGAATTTTTATCCATTCACTCGTTTTTGTCCATTTTTCACTTTCTTAAGAAAATTTCCAATAGAGTTAACTCATCCCAAGCGCATTTTTATAAAGCTCAATGATGGCTTCTTCTTCCATTCGTTCATGCTCTTCCTTTTTACGCAACCGTATAATGCTGCGAACCGCTTTACTATCAAAACCAGAGCCTTTAAGTTCCGTATACACGTCTTTAATATCGTCAGAAATCGTTTTTTTCTCTTCTTCTAGTCGTTCAATTCGTTCGATAAAAGAGCGTAATTGGTTGACGGATATCGCGTGTGTTTGGTCGGTTACTGTATCATTCATTGTATTTTTCTCCAATGTTATATGTGTTACGTTGTTTTTCGATGACGAATTTATGTTGAAAAAGCTTGAAAAACAAAAAAGAAATCAAGCTCCACAGTTTTTTTACAAATTGACTTTAAATATTTTGTAAAATTTTTAAGATAATGCATGGATAAAAAGGCTATAAAAAGAAAAATATATTTTTTAGCTTTGATAAAGCTTTTAAAAGAAGAAATGTATGATTTGTTTTGAGAGTGCGTATTATAGAGGAAGTTTTGTGATTTTAAAAAAACAATTTTTGGCGTTTCAAACAGGATTAAAAGTTGTTTTCTTGAGCGTTTTTCTCTTGTTTCCCCTTGTTGTTTGTGCAAAAGCTGACTTTAGGGTGTGTAATACAACTCAACAGTCTGTAGGGGTTGCTCTTGGATATCGTACATTTTCAGGGTGGGTGAGCGAAGGCTGGTGGGTGGTTCCTGTGACAGAATGTAAAACCTTAATCGAAGGACCTCTTGCTTCGCGGTTTTATTATTTTTATGCGGAAGGGGCGCAAAAAAAAGGAAACTGGGCAGGCTCTGTGACCATGTGTGTGCAAGATAGCCAATTTACCATTCAAGGGGTTCATGATTGTTTCCCTCGAGGATATCAAAAGGCTGAGTTTAAGGAAATCGATACTGGTGATCAAACCAGTTGGATGGTACAGTTGACGGAGGATTCTTTGTTCAACAATTCAGTTGCCTCTTCTTTTTCAGGAAATTCTCCACCGTGAAACGTTCTCGTAAAGTAAAAATTATTGCGACTCTTGGTCCTTCTTCTTTTTCCCGTTTAATGATTGAAAAGCTTTTTAGGGCAGGAGCAGATGTTTTTCGCATTAATATGAGTCATACGGATCGTGACACAATGGGGGATTTGGTCAAGTCTATACGAGAGGTTGAAAAAACCGTTCAACGGCCCATCGGTATTTTGGTGGATCTTCAGGGGCCAAAATTGCGTGTTGGTCGTTTTACTAAGGGTCAAGAGGATTTGCGTGTCGGGCAAAGTTTTACATTAGATCATCGCGATGTAGCTGGTGATGCACAGCGTGTGTTTTTCCCTCATGAGGAAGTCTTTTCGTCTATTAAACCAGGGGATCGATTGTTGATTGATGATGGAAGGTTGGAACTGCGTGCTGAAGTATGTGATGATCATTTCGTTCAGTGTCGCGTGGTTGCTGGAACCCGTATTTCGGATCGAAAAGGTGTGAGTTTTCCTGATACAATTTTGCCTTTTGATTCGATAACCTCAAAGGATAAGGCTGATCTTAAGGCTCTGTTACAGCAGCCTGTTGATTGGGTTGCACTTTCTTTTATTCAGCGTCCAGAAGATATTATAGCGGTACGCCGGTTGACGAAAAGCAAGGTGTCTTTGATGGCTAAAATCGAAAAGCCTCAAGCCTTGGAGCATATAGAGAAGATTATTGAAATCTGTGATGGTATTATGATTGCACGGGGTGATCTCGGTGTGGAAATGCCTCTGGAAAGGATTCCTGCACTTCAGATGGAGTTGATAAAAGCTTGTCGTTTAACTGGAAAACCGGTTGTGGTGGCAACACAAATGCTCGAATCAATGATCACATCTCCTGTTCCGACACGCGCTGAAGTCTCAGATGTTGCGACAGCAGTTTATGCTGGAACAGATGCGGTGATGTTATCGGCTGAGTCTGCTTCTGGTTGTTATCCGGAAGAAGCCGTACTTATGATGGATCGAATCGCGCGGCAAATTGAACAAGACCACACGTATTCTGCTCAAGTTGGAGCGCAACATCCTGCACCAGAATCAACAGGGACGGATGCGATTTCTCTTGCAGCGCGTCAGATTGCTGAAACACTTGCACTAGCAGCTATCGTTGCCTATACGGCTTCAGGAACAACGGGTGTGCGCGCTTCTCGTGAACGTCCCAATAGACCAATTATTGCTTTATCTCCCATTGTGGAAACCGCACGGCGTTTGGCTCTCGTTTGGGGACTTCATTGTGTGGTAAGCGAGGATGCACGGAATTTAGAGGATATGGTTGATAGAGCAGCAGCCATTGCGTTTCAAGAAGGTTTTTGCCAAGCGGGAGATCGCTTTCTTGTAACCGCCGGTGTTCCTCTTGGAACACCTGGTGCTACAAATCTCTTACGTATTGCTTCTGTCTCTCAAGATGGCACGAAGGGGATTTGAGCGGTTTGTATTTGGTATTTTTTATGCATTTTTGAACAGACTTTAGGAACAACTTAAATAGGTTTGAAGGGTGTGTGTTTCTCGTGAACGTTCCAATAGACTTCATTCATTGCTTTATCTCCCATTTTGGAAACCGCACAGCGTTTGGGGACTTCATTCGTGTGGTGAGCGAGGATGCATGGAATTTATAGGATATGGTTGATAGAGCAGCAGCCATTGCGTTTCAAGAAGGTTTTTGCCAAGCGGGAGATCGCTTTCTTGTGACCGCCGGTGTTCCTCTTGGAACACCTAGTATTACAATCTCTTGTTCCTCTTGGAACACTTGGTATTACAATCTCTTACGTATTGCTTTTGTCTCTCCAAGATGGCACGAAGGGGATTTGATTTTTTTACGCATGGTGTTGTTTCATACGCCTTTTAAATAGGTTGTAGGAACAACTTAAATAGGTTTGAAAGGGGTGTGTGCACTTCTCGTGAACGTCCCAATAGACTTAATTCATTGTTTTATCTCCGCGTTGTCTCGCATTGTAGAGATAGCGCGGCGTTTCGTTTGGGCATTCGGTTTGGTGATGAGAGCAGAGTAGATGTGGTGATGTGATCTGTTGATTTTGTTTTTAGTTCTGAGAAAGTTGCTTTTATGGTGGAATATTTAATGGGAGGCCCCTTTTATCTCATTGAGGCATATTGGAGATCGCTTTATTAATGTCTTATGAGCATTGATATTGATGTCTTATGAGCGAGACGTTTATTGATCATGAGAACCTTGAAATTTTTCTCATTTTTAGATTTTTGCAAGCAGAATTGAATAAGATTATACACCTAAATCATGAGAGTATGTCATGAAAAAAGTGATGGGTGAATGTGTTTTAAAAATATGTTTTTGCGCACTGTTTTTATGCAAAAGCAGTTGGCTTTGTGCTTTGTTGGGACGTTCACAATATATTGAGTTAAAACCTTGAATGCTGTAAGATTTTCTCGTTTTAAATTTGTTCATGTTTTGTCAAGCATAATTATTTTTGTGCGTCACAAGCAAGGGGCCATGTGGTTAAAAATTGTACAAGAAAGGTATGCTTCTTATGAACCGTCTTAAGGTTCAAGAGTTATTGTTATAATATTGGGTGTTGACAAGGTGTGTGATGGTGCCGGTTTGCTCTTTTATGAAGCGTGGAGGTTTTGAGCGCTGAGAAGAGCGGTGGATTGTTATGTTATCAGAATAAAGGCGGCGGTAGGGAATGTTTTTAAGCGCTATTATTGTTGTTTATGATGTTTAAAGTGCTATGAAATCATACCATAATCTTTATTTTTGCTCCTTCTCATAGGATAAAAATTCTTAATCTACGCTGGTCTGTAAACGGCTTTGATGGGTAGGATTTATTTTCTGGATATTCTAGGTGCAGAGAATCCATGTGCTTATAGCATCAAATGATGATGTTGTATGGTTCATAAAATAAGGTTGTTTTTTTAATTATATATATTGAATCTGCTTGATTTCATGTTCTCATCTTAAAGGGAAAGCACTTTATTATATGGCTACAGGCTTATGTACAATAGCAGCTCTTTTTCTTGGAGGATGCTTTATTTGTTTGTTGCTGTTGTCATTGGTGTGATTTTTTTACAATAATGTTGGTTTTGGTCGTTTGTTGTGCGAGATCCCTCATTGGAAGCGTGGTAATATAAGGCTGCTTTTCCTTGAGATATGAAGTGGTTGTATGTCAGAAAAATGTTCGAGGGTGGGCTTTTTGAGTGGACTTTCAGTCAATTCCATGCGTGCCATGCGTGATCAGTCGCTGGAATCTCCTCAATAAAAAATCGGATCGTTTACGAGGCTTGCATTTGAGAATTTTTATCCTGTGAGAGGGAGAAAAATCAAATCGCAAGTCTATTATGGCGCTGATGTGTGTTTAGAAGTCTTTCTGTTCTTGTTCTTGAATGTTTGTGCTGTTTTGATCATCCTTGAGCAATTGGTTGGTGAGATTTTCAATGCGTTGTGTGGTGTCACGCATAATTTTTCCCATGGTGCGGTCTCTTTCATTGTGGAGTCGTAAAAGAGCATCGTAGTCTTCTTGTAACTTTTTATTTTCTCGTTTTATTTCTTCCATTTCATCAATAATCATTATGCCGGCCATAACCGATAAACGATGATCACCAATTTCACCAAAATTTTTCTTTAAATGGGTGATATATTGATCCAATTGAGCCGCAAGCGCAATAAGATGACGTTCTTGTCCTTTATCACAAGCCATGCGATAATTTTTACCATCAATGGTAACGGAAACTGTTTCCATACATTCAGACCTTTATCTATTATCTATCAATGACGATACGAATCGTTTCCATTGCTTTAATAAGACGCTTGGAAACTTCTTTATTAACAGATTCTAAGCGTTCAATTTGGGCTTCAGCTTTGTCAAGCGCTTGGGCAAGGTGGCTGCGGTCAGCATTCATTCGTTGAATCTCTTCTTCCCATTCGTTATTTTTATCAATAACGGCGTTGCGGTTTATGATGGTGATTTCTAAGGTTCTAAGTGCTTTTTCTAGGTGCTCTAGAGCATCTTGGAGAACCGTAGTCTCTTGGTTCATTGCTTTTGTCCTTTGGGTAATTGTATCCTTTATCAATGCGTTATGCAAAAACGAATCACTTACATTTTTATAGTATGTGTCTTTTATTTTTAAGTATGTAGGATATTTTAGCAAGCAAAGCAGGGGATAGATATAAATTAAAAGCTGGATTTTTTGCGCATATTGGCATAAATGACATGGATATATATACAGGATGCGTGAGGGGAATGTTATTACTGTTATTGAGGGGGTGACAAAACGTCTCACGCTGATGGTTAGAAAGAGTATTCCTTGAGGAATTTTAAGAGAATACAGAAAAAGTAACAGAATAACGTATGTAACGAAATGGTCGATCATTCATGACAAATACCCACCAACAGAATCAGATGGCCAATGCTATCCGTTTTCTAGCTATTGATGCGATTGAAAAAGCAAATTCTGGTCATCCCGGTTTACCAATGGGGGCAGCCGATATTGCTACGGTTCTTTATACACAATTCCTTGCTCATGATCCTAAAAATCCTCGTTGGTCTGACCGTGACCGTTTTGTCTTATCAGCAGGACATGGATCTATGTTGCTTTATGCTCTGCTGTATCTTTCTGGTTATGAAGATATCTGTATTGAGGATCTTAAAAATTTTCGCCAATTAGGGGCAAAGCTTGCTGGGCATCCAGAATATGGGCATGCGGCAGGAATTGAAACAACGACGGGGCCTCTCGGACAAGGATTGGCGAATGCTGTGGGGATGGCTCTTGCCGAACGTTTGCAAAATGCTCGTTTTGGTGATCTTATCAACCATTATACTTATGCGTTGGTGGGGGATGGATGCCTGATGGAAGGCATTTCTCAAGAAGCAATTTCCTTGGCGGGGCATCTAAAACTTAACAAGCTTATTGTCTTGTGGGATGATAATAATATTTCTATCGATGGAGAAATTTCTCTTGCGGATAGTACAGATCAGTGTGCGCGTTTTAAAGCATCTGGTTGGAATACACTCAAAGTGGATGGGCATAATCAAGCCGCTATTGCCCAAGCTATTCAAACGGCGCGCAATGGTGATAAACCAACTTTAATTGCTTGTAAAACAACAATTGGTTTTGGAGCACCAAATAAAGCTGGAGCCAATAAAGTTCATGGAGCTCCTTTAGGAGCGCGGGAAATTGCTGAGACCCGTATCGCCTTAGGGTGGGAGGCGGAGCCTTTCGTTATTCCAGCCGATATTCTTGACCGTTGGCGTTTAGCAGGGCTTAATGCCGCTAAAAAGCGACAAAAGTGGGAAGAAAAATTGAGCGATCTTCCTGTCTCAGAACGGGTCGAGTTTGAAAGATTGATGCGTGGTGATCTATTGGGGGGATTTGATGGCGCTGTCGATGCTTATAAACAGAAACTCGTTGAAGAGTGTCCTGGGGTTGCGACGCGTAAAGCTTCGGAAATGGCTCTTGAAGTGATCAATGAAATCGTTCGTGAGACCATTGGTGGTTCTGCCGATTTAACGGGATCTAATAATACAAAAAGCAGCCAGATGAAAAGTATCTCTGCAGATGATTTTTCAGGGCGCTATCTCCATTATGGTATTCGTGAACATGCAATGGGCGCTATAATGAATGGGCTCGCTCTTCATGGGGGCTTCATTCCTTATGGAGGAACGTTCTTATGCTTTTCAGATTATATGCGGCCCGCTATGCGTTTATCTTCTCTCATGGGGGTGCGGGTGATTTATGTCATGACCCATGATTCTATTGGGCTTGGTGAGGATGGTCCGACCCATCAACCCGTGGAACATTTGGCTTGCCTGCGCGCTATGCCTAATCATCTTGTGTTTCGCCCTGCCGATGCTATGGAGACAATCGAGTGTTGGCAATTGGCTTTGAAAGCACGCGGGACACCTTCTACCTTGGCTTTGAGCCGACAAAATTTACCGATGCTGCGTCAAGAATATGAAGAAGAAAACCTCTGTATGCTTGGGGCATATGAATTGTTAACGGCAAGTGATGAGGCACAAGTGACATTGTTTGCTTCCGGTTCAGAATTGCAAATTGCGGTCAAAGCACGTGAAACCTTAGAAGAAAAAGGTATCCCAACGCGTGTGGTTTCTGTGCCTTGTTTTGAGCTCTTTTCTCAACAATCTTGCTCCTATCAACGGGCTCTTATTGGAGATGCGCCGATTAAAATCGCCATTGAAGCGGCTGTTGCCCAAGGATGGGATCGTTTTATTGGCTGTGATGGTGTGTTTATTGGCATGGAGGGCTTCGGGGCAAGTGGGACAATTGATGACCTTTATGCGCATTTTGGTATTACTTGCGAAAATGTCGTTGCTATCGTTGAAAAAAAGCTGGAAAAGATCAAGGGGGAAAAAACACAATGACAGTTCATGTTATTATGGAGGGAGGGTATCATATTCTGTGCAGCGTTGTGGTTTAGTGAATGATTGGAAAAATATTAAAATGATGGCTATTTATAATTTTTGATTGGTGGAATGCTTGTTTTTTGTGCTGCAAAAGGTTGATGGAAAATATGTGAAATAACAGTTTATGTTGTCATGAGTGGGAGTGGTTGTAGGGTATCATATTCTGTGTAGGGATTGTGGAGCAGTGAGTGATTGGTCAAGATATTGGTGTCTTTGGAATTCATGATTTTGAATTGGTGAAATGCTCATTTGTTGTGCTTTAAATGTTGTTCTTTAAAAGATTAGATAAGGAAACATGTGAAATGACAGTTCGTGTTGCAATTAATGGGTTTGGTCGTATTGGACGCAATATTTTACGTGCACTTGTGGAAAGTGGACGAAAAGATATTGAAGTGGTCGCAATTAATGATTTGGGATCGGTGGAGACAAATGCCCATTTGTTGCGCTATGATTCAATTCATGGGCGTTTTCCTGGGGACGTTAAGGTGGTGGGGGATGCCATTGATGTGGGGGGTGGTTTAATAAAGGTATGCGCAGAGCGTGATCCTGCACAATTGCCTTGGAAAAATTTAGATATCGATATTGCTTTGGAATGTACGGGCATTTTTACTGCGCGTGATAAAGCAAAGGCTCATTTGGATGCTGGGGCAAGGCGTGTGCTGGTTTCTGCGCCTTCTGAAGGGGCAGATCTGACCGTGGTATACGGGGTTAATCATCAGTCTTTGAATAAAGAGCATCGCGTTGTTTCAAATGCTTCTTGTACAACCAATTGCTTAGCTCCTGTGGCACAAGTTTTGCACAACACGGTCGGCATTGAAAATGGGTTTATGACAACAATCCATTCTTATACGGGTGATCAACCGGTATTGGATACCATGCATCGGGACCTTTATCGGGCGCGTGCGGCGGCTCTTTCTATGATTCCTACCTCAACAGGAGCGGCAAAAGCTGTGGGATTGGTTTTGCCAGAATTAAAGGGATTGCTTGATGGGGTGTCTATCCGTGTTCCAACACCAAATGTTTCCGTGGTGGATTTGACATTTAACGCTAAGCGTTCCACAACGGTTGAAGAAATTAATACAGCGATTGCGGCTGCTGCACGCGGTTCCTTAAAGGGAATTTTAGACACTACGGAAGAAAAGCTTGTGAGTTGTGATTTTAATCATAATCCTCATTCAGCGATTTTCCACAATGATCAGACCAAAGTGATTGATGGTAAGCTTTGTCGTGTTCTGGTTTGGTATGATAATGAATGGGGCTTTTCTAACCGAATGAGTGATACGGCTGTGGCTTTTGCCAAGACAATATAAAGATTATAGGGAGGACCTCAGGGACCTCTTTCATTATAGTGATGATAGGGAAATGCCTCACTTTTGTACAAATTAAGGCGCATTCTTTTAAAAAAATCAAGAGAAGTTGTTGTTTTATGCGTTAGAGAGAAGATACTGTTGAAAGATTAGGGGTGTTTTTTTAATATGATGGAGTGTGTGCCTCTAAAAGTCGCATGAAAGAGTAAACTTTTAAAAAGTAACATCTGAACGAGAAAAAGTTTGAGAAAACGTTAAAAAATAAAGGACGTAACCTCTTGTGCATAAAAGCAAAAAGGCGTTTTAGTGAAAAGAAATTAGTGGAAAGAAAATTGAGCCAATGCATTTGTTTGTAACAATGGAATGTGAAAAGGACGTAGTGTGATGGGATTTCGTACACTTGATGATGTTGATGTTTTCGGCAAACGTGTTCTTGTGCGCGTGGATTTTAATGTTCCTATGGCACTGGGCGAAGTTTGTGATGAGACACGTCTTGTACGCCATAAAGAAACGCTTGTTGAGCTACAAAAGCGTGGTGCTAAGCTTATTTTACTTTCTCATTGTGGTCGTCCTAAAGGAAAGGTGGAGCCAGAGTTTTCACTCCGTCCTGTTGTAGGAGTGCTGGAAAAGATCATTAATCAACCGGTTTCTTTTGTTCCGGACTGTATTGGTTCTACGGTGCAGGTGGCGGTTGAATCATTACAAAATGGGGGCATTTTACTGCTCGAAAATGTTCGTTTTTATGCCGGTGAGGAAAAGAATGATTGTTCTTTTGCGGAAGCTTTGGCGCATAATGGAGATCTTTATGTCAATGATGCTTTTTCGGTTTCTCATCGTGCCCATGCTTCGGTGGAGGGAATAACACATTTGTTGCCCTCTTATGCGGGGCGCTTTTTGCAAGCTGAGTTGCAGGCACTAGAAAAAGGGCTTGGAAATCCAAAGCATCCTGTCGTTGCCATTGTGGGAGGTGCAAAAGTTTCCAGTAAATTGTTTATGCTTAATCATTTGGTGGAAAAAGTCGACACCTTGGTGATTGGAGGGGGAATGGCAAACAGTTTTTTAGCCGCGCAAGGTATCCGTGTGGGGAAGTCATTGTGTGAACATGCATTGACGGAAACAGTAAAAAAAATCATTAAAAAAGCACAAGAATGTCACTGTACACTTCTGCTTCCTGTGGATGTTGTCGTTGGGTTTCGTTTTGAAAAAAATGCTCCACATCGTCTTTATGATATAGGTGATATTCCTGAAGACGGCATGATATTAGATATTGGTGCGCGCTCTATTGCTCATATCAATACCGAGATAGATAAAGCTGCTACCCTCGTGTGGAATGGACCCCTTGGTGTTTTTGAGATGCCTCCCTTTGATAAGGGAACAATTGCCGTTGCATATCATGCAGCAGAATGTAGTCAAAAGGGGAAATTGGTTTCAATTGCGGGAGGAGGCGATACGGTTTTTGCCCTTAATCATGCTGGTGTTTCCAATGATTTGACTTATCTCTCAACCGCAGGAGGGGCTTTTTTGGAATGGATGGAAGGGAAGGTTCTGCCTGGAATTTTTGCCCTTATGCAGGCTTAAAGGGATTATTTGAAAAGTAGCTTTAAAGAAAAGTTGTATGTTGTTCATGTAGGGTATATTGAGCATGTTGCACATTTTTTGGAAATTTAAAGACAAAATAAAAAGGAATGTTTTATGAATGAACGGCTTGAAGATATTGCACTTGCTTTGGTGCATGCCGGTAAAGGTATTTTGGCAGCAGATGAAAGTACGGCGACCATTGGAAAGCGTTTTGAAAGTATTGGTGTTGAGTCCAATGAAGAAAGGCGTTGTGCTTACCGTGAAATGCTTTTTAGTGCAAAAGAAGCGATGGAAAACGCTATTTCTGGAGTTATTTTATTTGATGAAACCATTCGACAAAAAGCATCAACAGGGCAAATGTTGACGGATCTTATTCGTGATGCAGGGGCGTTACCAGGCATTAAAGTTGATACGGGTGCTAAACCATTGGCCGCTTTTCCTTACGAGACAATTACTGGAGGGCTGGATGGTCTTCGTGAACGGCTGAAAGACTATTATACTTTGGGAGCGCGTTTTGCTAAATGGCGGGCGGTGATTGCCATTAATGCAGATACTTTGCCAACAAGAGGCGCCATCAATCAAAATGCACAAGCTCTTGCGCGTTATGCTGCTTTATGTCAGGAACTCAATATTGTGCCGATTGTAGAGCCGGAAGTGCTGATGGATGGACCGTCGTGCGGGCATTCCATTGCGCGTTGCTTTGAGGTGACACGCACTGTTTTACAGGCTGTCTTTAAAGAATTGTTTGAAGCCCGTGTTGTTTTGGAGGGGATGATTTTAAAGCCCAATATGGTGATTGATGGCAAAGATGCGCGCAAGGCTGGTGTTGAAGAAGTGGCTGAAAAGACCGTCCATGTGCTTAAACAAACCGTTCCTTCGGCTGTTCCAGGAATTGCTTTTCTTTCTGGAGGGCAATCAGATCAGGAAGCAACGGCGCATTTATCGGCTATGAATTCTATGGGTGCATTGCCTTGGAAATTGACTTTTTCTTATGGGCGCGCATTGCAAGCGGCTGCTTTAAAAGCATGGGCTGGAAAAGATGAGAATATCGCTGTTGCACAAAAGGCATTTTGTCATCGTGCTCGGATGAACCACCTTGCAGCTTTAGGACAATGGACTAAAGAGCAGGAACAGGTGAGCGCTTGAATTGTCATAGACTTGAACTCCCATAAAGGTGTGTGGTGATTATCCTAGATGCAAATGCTTTGCTTAGCAAGAAGGGCAATCAAAATGCACAAGCTTTTGCGCGTTATGCTGCTTTATGTCAGTAACTCAATATTGTGCCGATTGTAGAGGGTGGCAAGTGCTGATGGATGGACTGTCGTGCGGGCATTCCATTGCGCGTTGCTTTGAGGTGACACGCACTGTTTTACAGGCTGTCTTTAAAGAATTGTTTGAAGCCCATGTTGTTTTGGAGGGGATGATTTTAAAGCCCAATATGGTGATTGATGGCAAAGATGCGCGCAAGGCTGGTGTTGAAGAAGTGGCTGAAAAGACCGTCCATGTGCTTAAACAAACCGTTCCTTCGGCTGTTCCAGGAATTGCTTTTCTTGTCTTACGGGCAATCAGATCAAGAAGCAACGGCACATTTATCGGCTATGAATTCTATGGGTGCATTGCCTTGGAAATTGACTTTTTCTTATGGGCGCGCATTGCAAGCGGCTGCTTTAAAAGCATGGGCTGGAAAAGATGAGAATATCGTTGTTGCACAAAAGGCATTTTGTCATCGTGGCTTAGATGAACCACCTTGCAGCTTTAGGACAATGGACTAAAGAGCCAAGAAAAGGTGAGCGTTTGAATCTGTCATAGACTTGAATTTTCCCATAAGGGTGTGTGGTGATTGTCCTAGATGCAAATGTTGAAGAAG
>NZ_NJPP01000013.1 GCF_002778015.1 Bartonella tribocorum
AATGGTTGATCCGTTGGTTGATCCGTGTTGGTGGACGTTTAACCAAAACCATTGCCACAGAAAACAACCGTCCTATGTCTTTTTATGGAAAAGTAAACTTGATCAAAACCTTTGGTGATGATCAAGCAATCCATATTGATAAGGATTATAAACGTGACCCCTCAGGGACTTCCCTTGAAGGTGGGCTTGGTATTAGTGCACAATTGTCCACTAATCTCTCCCTTCATGGTGATGTGAGTTATCAACAAAAGCTGCAAAAAACCGGTATAAGTGGTGCAAGTTTTTCAGGCGGCATACGCTATCAGTTTTAAAGCAAGGCTGTAAAAACAGCCTATTCATTCTATTCCATTTAACAAAAAGGCAGCCAATAAGCTGCCTTTTTTATTCTTGACACTCTTTTATAAACCCTGCATCTTCCTTTATAAGACAACTCCCGCAGTCCTTGACTTTATCCCCTACCCTTTTTATCAAGGAAAAATATAAGGTATTTTTACCTAGAATACGTCAAAAGCTCAAAATAAAGTGGAGACCTTTTAATAAAAGAATAATTTCTAATAGAAATGCAATTTTATGAACCATAATCATCATTCATTTTAAAGCTTTCACCATGAAGCGCTGTATAGATTGCATCTTTCTACTTAAAATAGGCTTTTCGGCCTCTTCACACGTGCCCCGCGGCATATATTCTATTCGCGAATTTATCCATAAAGCTAAGAAAAATGCACTTTTAGACAAAAATTAGACAATAAACAGATAACAATATTTAAAAAGATAATAATAAAAAGCTCTTTCTTTGCCCCTTCTACGTTTATATCCCCCTATTCTTTCAATCAACGAGCTTATTACACCATCTATAAGGCTTCATTGACACTTTCCTGCACCGTTTTAGGTAAACAATTTTGAGAAAGCTCATCTCACTGAAAGAAAATGAAACAACTGTCAAAATCAGCATAAGGGAAATGAATTTTTTTAAATGTAATAGGATGCTACCAATCTTCAGATGATTCTGTGAAAGCAGTATCTATTTATTCTATTTTCTTTATTTTTTACAAACAGCACTCTCTTTCTAATAATTTATTAAATTGTAAGAATATCCAAGCTGATAAAATAGTAATAGGTTTAATTAATATTTCACATATATTCAATATATAACAATAAGTATAGTATCATTATATAACTAATATAAATTTAGCATTGTGATTTATATTTATTAAAAAAATAAATATTCTATCGCACACAAAAAACTGTAAAGTTTTTTATTATTTTTTAGCTATAATGCAAAAAACTAAATCCCTTGCAACTTTTGGCACAAAAAACATATCCAACGCAATTTATGAGAGACTTCATGGAAAAGATAGTAAAAAGATTATCGACGAATATTTAACAATAATGAGAAGAAAAACACAAATTACTGTCCCTAAAAATGCTTTTACGATTGTAAAACGGAAAGACCAAACCAGCGTAATCGAATGACTAAAAAGCATAATTATTATAACTATAAGGAATTTCATTAATTTATAAAGAGTGTTCCCTGTTTTCCCTGTTGAATGAGAGTCCCGAATATCGTAGGATTTTCTCATTTCAAACCTATTCCATGTTGAATCAATCAAAACCATATCCCTTACACATTACAAACGAGTGGGTCATATGGATAAAAAACTATTAAGAAAGACTAAAACTGCCTTTTTATCAGCCGTCTCAAATGCCAAGAGCTGTCGCAACAGTGAGGGTTGGCAAAGTGTGTAATGGATTCATTCTTTTATCAAGTGTAAAAGCGCCCACTGCTCCTTTCACCAGTATAGATGGAGCTCACGAGTTTTATCGTTATACCATTCACGAGCATCGGCGCAAAATGGGTGTGACGTACCTTGAGAGATCTCTCTTTAAGAAACGGTTTTCATATTAACTCTAGCCTTAAAGCGACTTAATAAAAGAGTATTGTAGAAAATGCTTCTAATCTTTTAAAGACTGGTCGATTTTTGCTTATCCAAGCCTCTGGGAAAATGACGAAAAACTTTTCAAGCATCCCAATAGCACCTCCCCCCAAAAATGGTTTGTCTTACAAATACACGCTAACTTGCTCTGCAGAATAAAACTATGAAAAACGAATATCAAGCAACATCTATTTAAGGATACGAATAAACATCACGAGGATTTTCGCTTACAACAAGGCATTTCTTAACGCTGGTTCTAGCACAAAACGACCAGACATCATACCGCAAACAACAAATCACTGATTTATAATATAGTTTACTTTTTTACATTTTGAATGAGAGTCTAAAACACCCTAAAACTCTCCTATTGCAAACCTGTTCCATGTTGAATCAATCAAAACTATGTCTCTGTGTACATCACGAGCAAAGCGTGGTGTATGAGCAAAATTATATAAGAAAGGCATAACTCTTATGAACCGTCTCCAAAAGGGGGACCCAAGAGCTATCATCGCAATATTGGGGGCTAGCAAAGTGTTTGATGATGCCGGCCTATTCCTTCATAAGCATAAAACCAAAATGAGAAAAAATCAAAGTTCCAGCAAATGATGGAGATCTATGAATTTACCATTATACCATTCATGAGCACCATTGCAAAATGAGCTATACTGCCTTAGGAAAATGAACTTTGGTGCCTTAAAAAGATCTTTTTGAAGAAAACCCGCAAATACCCCCCTCATCTCTTCCTCTTATAACCGATCTTCTCCTATCGCAAAGAAAATTGACTGAGATTTTCTGAGCGCCTAAAACAATCCATCTCAGCGCTATAGAGATTTTATAACAATTATCCTGAAGAGACAATTTTAAAATAGTATGCTTTATCATTGTGTTAGCATAAGCTTACTAAGCGAAGTTTTATGAAATCCATTATTACTGCTTTCTATGTCATGAAAAAATCTTTTCTGAAGCAAAACTTCAAATTATAAAGAATAGCACCATTATAATTTGTTTTGTTCTTTACATAAAAAACATAATGATATAAAGACACCTGTGTACTTGCACCATCAGGGGGATGAAGTAAGCATCAAAGGCAGACCAATATTAAAGGCATATCTATGTGTAAGAAATCTATTTATAAGAAAAATTTTTTGTTATGTACAATTGCTGGAACTTTGATTTTTTCTCATTTCGGTTCAACTTATGCAGATACACAACATCCTGAAATTATTCGTAAAATTAGCTTAGACAAAGAAAAAAAAGAGGCTTTTAAAAATGTTCTTATTCGTAATAGGGAGGCTGGAGTATCTGCGAGTGAGAAAGCAGCTGTCACAATTACAGAATCAACAATACACTCAGAATTGACTGCTTTTTCTGTGTCAAAAGGTGGACGCATTCACGCTAAAGGAATTAATGCGAATACACTGTATAAAGGTTTAGACACAAAAAACGGTATCATCCATATTGAAGATTCAACTATGGTCGTCCAGAAAGCAGGAGCTGCTGGTATCGTTATTTATGAAATCCCCAAAAATGATATAAAAGAAGGTGAAAATGTCGTTAATGAGATTAGCCTTACCAAGAGCAAACTACTTGTGAAAAACGGTGTGGGTATTAGAGGTCCTTACGGTTCAAAAGCTATAGCTCAAATTCATCTTAAAGATTCAGAAATTCGTGCTGATGTCTTATTGAGAAATAAAACAAAACGTAAATATTATGATGACGACACTCTTCCTGTCTCTCTTGTATTAAATGCTGACAATTCGATTCTAGAAGGAAGAGCAAGAACCTTAAAGGTAAATACAACAGCTCTTACTCTGAGCAATAACAGCAAGTGGTTTTTAAAGGTCAGTGAAGAGGATGTCGATACTGATTTTAATACTTTTAGCTTTACTCTCAGTGACCTTAAACAACGAGCACTTTCGACTGTTTCAGTCCTGAACCTTAATAATAGCTCTATTATATTTAATGCCCCGCATGACAATGTGAAACCTGCTTTAGGAAAGGGGCAATATCAAACCTTGAGTGTGGGGCGAACCGCTCAGGTTTATCAATCTCGAGAAAACATGGTCCCAACTGTAGAAAAGGCTTACAATGCAACGGGTAATGCGAATATCTATTTCAATATCGAATGGAGTGATGGTCTAGAAAAGGAACAGCAAAAAGCTGACCGCCTTCTTGTCCATGGTGATGTATCAGGAACCACAACAATCCATGTCAAAAACCTTTCAAAAAGTGAGAACTCACAAGCAGAAAATTCTGTTTCTTTAAACGCGCGTGGTCTTTCACTTATTCAAGTATCTGGAAAAGCAGATGAAGATTCCTTCAAGCTTGCCCATGGCTACACGACAATGAATGGATTGCCATACAAATATACACTCAATGCCTACGGACCAACATCAAACCGTGGGAAAGCAGATAGTGCGCAAAGTCATTTAGGCGACGTATCCCAAGAATCAGAAGAAAATACTCTCAAAGATTATACGAGCTACGTTATAAACGGGAATGCTCTTGAGGGTGTTTCGCAAAATGCGAAAGATGAATCCGCATCAAACCGTAGGGAAGCGGCTAGTGTGCATAGTCATTTAGATAAAAATGAGAATTTTTGGGATTTCCGCTTGCAAAATGCCACACTTGATAGTGAAGGAGAGATTAGAGCCCTTGTTCCCCAAGTAGCAAGCTATTTGGTGCTTCCTAATGCTCTATTTTCCGCTGGATTTGCTGATGTAAACAATCAAAATACACTGGTAAACAATATGCGGGCAACAGCTTTTGAAACAAAAGATAATAAAAACAAAGGAATCTCTTTATCTACTTATGGGAATAGGATGACACTGTCCTCTAGCCGTACTTCATTGCAATATGGCTATGGTGCGGATGTTTATTATAGCGCTTTACAAGCGGGTGTTACATTAGCAGCTCTAGAAGATCAAAACATGACAACCAATTTTGGTCTTTTAGGAAGCTACGGAAACTTGATTTTTACCCCAAAAGATATGGAGGGTGCGGACAGAAGTACATTGAATAAATGGTCACTTGCTGGATATAGTAATCTTCGCCATAGCAATGGTGTATACATCAATACATTCTTATCTTACGCAATTCTGAAGGGAGACATCACTACAGCGCTCATCGGAAAGACTGCAAATTTGGATAATACGAATACATTGAGTGCATCAGCAACTATCGGACAAGAACTAACAGATAGTGCTAAAAAATTGATCTTTGAGCCACAAGCACAACTAATTTATCAACGTCTCATGCTTGGCACTCTCACAGATATTGATAGCTTTAATGTGGATATGGGCACCCCTCGTCAATGGTTAGTACGTTTTGGTGGACGTTTGACGCAAACGATATTCCTTGCTGAAAAAGATTATGCCATTTCCTTCTATGGTAAACTGAACGTTATTAAAGCTTTTGGTGACGGTGGCACAATACAAATTGTTAAACCTTTTCACCTCGATTCTATGGGATCTTCTGTTGAAAGTGGGCTTGGTATGAATGCACAATTATCAAAAAATACCGTACTTCATGCTGATGCTAGTTATCAACATAAACTTCAAAGAGCCGGTGTATCTGGATTCCATATTTCTTGTAGAATGCAATATCGTTTTTAAAAATCTTTGTTTTTTATTTTAAATAATACACGCAGCGCTGAAATATCAATAGCGCTGTTTAATTTTGTACATTCTAAAATAATGTCATGCAAAATTATTAACTTGGTATCGAAAAGAAGAAAAGTATATCTTCTTGTTTATTGAATTTAAATATATAATGGGTCATTTATTCCCTATGTAAAAACTCTTTAGAACTTTCGTAGTAGAAAACTTTAAGAACAAACATTCTTGCAGGCTTCCTATTTCATAGCATTTATGAAACACGAGACTTATTAAGCAGACCTTTCTGCAATCCGTGTTCGCTGAGTGACACGTCCCCTTTTAAAAGATTTTCTCACATAAACTTTTAAATGATAGAGCATCATATAAAATATGTTTTGTTCTTTACATAAATATGTTTTGTTCTTTACATAAAAAACATAATGATATAAAGACACCTGTGTACTTGCGCCATCAGGGGGATGAAGTAAGCATCAAAGGCAGACAAATATTAAAGGCATATCTATGTGTAAGAAATCTATTTATAAGAAAAATTTTTTGTTATGTACAATTGCTGGAACTTTGATTTTTTCTCATTTCGGTTCAACTTATGCAGATACACAACCTCCTGAAACTTCTATAGTTATGGCACGTGCAATTGAAGGAGAAAAAAACACTTTTAATGATGTTTTTGTTCGCGGTGGGCATACGACAGGGCTTGCTACTGAAAAAAGCTTGACCGTTATTACAAATTCAACAATGCGTTCAGATGCAGTTTTGCTTACTGCAACCAAAGGAGGACGTATTGATGCTAGAGAGATTGTAGGAGAAGCAGAAACCCGCGGATTCGAAATTGGAAACGGTATTATTAATGTTGAAGATTCAGTCATCAACGTCTCTGGACATCATATGGGTTGGGGTATCCTTTTTGACTATATTCCAAGTGATCATATAGAAGAAGGCGAAAAAGTTGTTAATAAGGTCACTTTAACAGGCACAAAACTTCTTGTAAGAAATGGTGTCGGTATTGTAGGGCCATATTACTCAAAAGCGGTTGCCGAAGTTCATCTTAAAAATTCAGAAATTCGTTCTGATATGTTATTGAAAAATAGAACCGAAGATGACAAAGGTCCCAGCACAATTACATTAACCGCTGATCATTCGATTATGGAAGGAAGAGTAAAAACATTCCCGCAAAATACAACGATTTTTACTCTGAATAATAACAGCAAATGGTACTTAAAAATTAGTGAATTTGAAGCAGACAAAGAATTTGATTTAGCTAATCGATACCAGCTTGCGGATATTAATCAACGAGCACAGTCTTTCGTTTCAATCTTAAACCTTGATAGTAGTTCTATCGTCTTTAGTAAGCCGCACGTATTGGTAAATAACCGTTATCAAACCTTGCATGTAGGAAAGTACCCACAAAAAGAAGGACAAAACAGAAGCTCCAATGCAGCAGCAGTTTACAATGCAACAGGCAACGCAAGCATTTATTTTAATACCGAATGGAGTAATGGGCTTGCAAAAGAACAACAAAAAACTGACCGTGTTCTCGTTCATGGTGATGTTTCAGGCACCACAACGATCTATTTCAATAATCTTTCCAAGCCTGCAGAATCATTCGATAATGAAAAAGCAGGAGATTCAATTCCTTTGAATATGCGTGGGATCTCACTTGTTCAGGTTTCTGGACAAGCAAATGAAGATTCCTTCAAACTTGCCCATGGCTACACCACAATGGGGGGCTTACCTTATAAATATATACTCAATGGCTATGGAGCAACATCCAGCCATGGAAAAGCTGATAGGACACAAAGTCATTTAAGCGGAATATCGCAAGGATCAGAAGAGAAAGATGCACAAAATACCAATGCATCATCCTCTCAAAAAGAAAATAACGGACAAGCTCTCTTGGAAGAAAATGAAAATTTCTGGGATTTCCGCTTGCAAAATGCGACTCTCGATGATGAAGGGAAAATCAAAGCTCTTGTTCCTCAGGTGGCAAGCTATTTGATCATGCCTAACGCACTGTTTTCTTCTGGATTGGCTGATGTAAGCAATCAAAATACACTGTTAGATAATATGCACTCAACAGTTTTTGGATTAGAAGGTCATAAAAAGAAAGGAATTTTCTTATCAACTTATGGCAACAAGATAACGTTATCCTCCAGCCATAGTCCATTGGAATATAGTTATGGTGCGGATATTCGCTATGCTGCCTTACAAGCAGGCATGACATTAGCAACGTTAGAAAGTCAAGACATTACCGCAAATTTTGGTCTTTTAGGCACCTATGGAAAGCTCTCTTTTACGCCAAAGGATATGGAAGGTTCTGACAAAAGCACACTGGATAAATGGTCCTTGACGGCCTATGGGAATCTCCACCATGACGATGGTCTCTGTGTTAATGCCCTTTTCTCTTACGGCATTTTAAATGGACATATTACGACAGCTCTTATCGGCAACACCACAAAACTAGACAATACGAAGACATTGAATATATCGGCAACCGTTGGACAAAAACTAGCAACCAATGTTAAAGGATTAGCTTTTGAACCACAAGCGCAACTTATTTATCAACATATTGCTTTTGGCACGCTTTCAGATATTGATGGCTTCCAAGTTAATATAAAGACCCCCCAACAATGGTTGGTCCGTATTGGAGGACGTTTAACAAAAACAGTGCTTCCGATTGAAAGCGATCGTGTTCTTTCTTTTTATGGTAAATTGAACGTCATAAAAGCTTTTAATGAGAAAAGCACGATCGATATTGTTAAACCTTTCCATCTCGATTCTATGGAGACTTCCCTTGAAGGAGGGGTTGGCATTAACGCACAACTTTCCCAAAATATTGCCCTTCATGCTGACGTTAATTACCAACATAAACTCCAAAAAGCTGGGTTCTCTGGAGTTAATTTTTCCGGTGGAGCACGTTATCGCTTTTAGAAATCTCAGCTTTCTCTTTTGACACATAAGAAGCACTAACATGTAAATGGTTCTGCTTATTTTGGCACATTACAAAAAATTATTATGTGTCAAAAAGTTTTTCACTTTTTATCAAAAAAAAGAAAATATCTTAAGGAATATCTCTATGCATAAGAATTTTTTGTTATGTACAGCCGCTTGTGCTTTGTTTTTTTCTTCTTTTACCTTCACGTCTACCAGTACCGCCTCTAGCCTAAGCTCCCCAACACACCATACTCTTGAAGGAATTGACCAATTGAGAATAACAAATAATGCCTTACAAAAACAAAATAATACTACTACAAATGTTTTAGCAGATGCATCGTATTTTGATGCGCTCCAGCAAAATAATTCAAACACCGATGGAATAACAAATGTAGAGAGAAAAAGCGCCTCTCTTGCACATAAAGAGAATAAACACTCTGTTATTAATTCCAGCACCAGAAAAAAACGCGCGAGTGATCAATTACCGTCCACTGATGTTGTTTCACAATACCAGGACAATTTATCCTTAAGAACAGGTCATGAAATTACACAGCCTGAGTTAAATAAAGATATGCAATCTGATATTGATCCAGAAACGAATGCTGCTTCCGCAACATCACAAACGGCTCTTAACACATCCGCAGAAGCTCATGTAAACTTGCCTACAAAGAGTGATAGTACTCCCAGCGCTGATGCTAAGAGCACATATCCACTTACAGATTATAAAACAACCACAACTTCTTCTCTTGATGAAACAGCAAACAGGGAAAAGCTTACACCACAAATAGAAAGCTCTCCGGTCGCGCCTATTGCGATGTTTGCTGCTGGGCTTGCTGATGTCAACAATCAAAACATCTTGTTAGATAATATGCAAATAACAATGTTTGAACCCAAAGATTATCAAGAGAGAAGCATTTTCTTATCCACTTATGGCAGCAAAAACACGTTTTCCAGCATTAAGAACGTTCATACAAATATTCGCTATGCTGCATTGCAAGCAGGAGCAATATTAATAGCACTAAGAAATCAGAATATCAGCACAAATTTTGGTGTTTTTGGAGCATATGGGAAATTGTCTTTCGCTCCTAAAGATGCAGAAAGCTCTAATTTTGATTTTTCTGGAACATATGGGAATTTGTTTTTTGCTCCTAAAAATGCAGAAAGCTCTTATAAGAATATGTTCGATAAATGGTCACTCACAGCCTATGGAAATATCCATCATGACAGTGGCATCTATGCAAATGCATTTCTCTCTTATGGAATTTTTAAAGAAGATATGAGCGAAAATTCCCTCAAAATAAATAATAGTCAAATATTAGGAGCTGCTGCAATTGTTGGCCAAAAACTATTAACCAGTTTTGAAGGCGTCATTCTAGAACCCCAAGCACAACTTGTTTATCAGCGCCTCATACTTGGTTCTTCCTCAAATAAAAACTCTCCCGCAAATGAGAATAACTCTAAAATAAATATAGGCAAACCTGATCAATGGCTGGTCTGTATTGGTGGACGTTTAACGCAAAACAAAGGTCGTGCCCTTTCTTTCTACGGCAAACTTAATCTGATCAAAGCTTTTAGTAAAAATTTTAAGCTTGCTACTATGGGATATTCAGTTGAAGGTGGTTTTGGTATTCAGGCACACTTATCGCACAATATCGAACTTCATGGTGATTTCAGCTATCAACATAAATTAGAAAAAGTTGGTATCTCTGGAGTAAATATTTCCGCTGGAATACGCTATCACTTTTAAAAATATTTGTATTCTATCTTGAAATATAATGCATTCTCATTATATTTCATTATGTTTCTTACAAAAGAAACATAATGAAATATAAATTTTATATTCTATGAAAAGAGGGGAAATATTTTAGGAATACAACCATATGAAAAAAAGTTTCTTACTTTATACTATTTCTGGAGTTCTATTTTATTCTTCTACCAGCTTGTCTTATGCTGCTGGGGAAGTGGCTGGCACAACGGTGGATTCTTCCTCTTTACCCTCCACTGAGGATAAAAGTGATAACTCACCTCCCTCTACTCCACCTTCAGAACCTGGCTCCGCAGCGGCGTCCACATCCCCTGCTGTTCCTTCAACGGGTGTATCTGCACAGGCTCCTTCTGCAGGCACTTCTGAAAAAGCTCAAAAAACAGAGACACAAGCAGCTGAATCTCAAGCTTCCCAAAAAGCCACACAAAGCGATACTGTTACATCGACACAAAACTTATCAACAAAAATGACGGAAACAGTAGAGGAAAACTCAACAGACGAAACAGCAAAATCCCAAGAAGATACCCCTCCATCTTCAGAATCTAACCCCGCAGAAGTACCCGTATCCTCTCCTGATTCTTCGGATACATCTGTACAGTCTACTCCTAACAGCGATTCTGAACAAGCTGAAGTAAAAGAAGGTGTCAAATCTCCAGCTGTCCCTACAACCACACAAAACACTACTAGTACACAGACACAATCCTTATCAACAGACGTGTCTCCAACAACAGAGGAATCAACAGCAAAATCCAGAAGACGTGGTGCCCCCACCTCACCTACAGACTCTATTAATGAAAGCGCACCAGAGAGTCTTGCTAGATCTTCACAACCAGAAGAGACACAATCTTTATCCGATTTACAGCCAACACGTACAGAATCTGACTCGACAGAACTTAAATCACCAGAATCTGAACCGACAGAAGCGGAAAGTACAGGATCAGAAGAAGAGCCACCAGTGCCTAATGCTTCACAATCAATATCTGTAAGACCAGCAGATGGACAATCAGCATCACCAGAATCTGTAGAACCAGTGCCCGTGCAATCTGTATCTGCACAAAAAGTATCTGAAGAATCAGAGCTTGCAGAAATATCCCCCATAGAACAGCCTAAAAATCCAGAAAAAATCGAGGATATAGCGGATATAAGAGCTGGAATTGAGGTTGATAACGGTGGAACTATAACTTTGCATAACAAAAAAATTCAAGACAGAGATTTTGCTATTCATGCAGAGGGAAATAATTCAAAAATCCAAATGAACAGTGGAACCGTTGATGCCGGTTTTATTGCACTGAGTGTATCAAATGGTGGAAAGATTGATGCCACAGATATTACGGTAACAGCAGAAACAGTTGGTTTGCTCAATATAGAAGGAACAATCAATCTTCAAGATTCAAACGTAAAAATCACGGGAGAGCATGAAGCGAATGGTATTATTTTCCGAAATAATCTGCATCGTACACCTAGAAAACGGCATACACGCAATGCTGAAAGAAATGCCAACGTCGTTCAAGAACAAAGTATTACCAGTAACGTAAATCTAAAGAATACAAAGATTTTCGTTGACCATGGAATTGCTATCAACCTTTCTGGAACAAGCTTAAACGGTGTAGTCAGTCTTAAAAATTCAGAAATTCACGCCGACATTTTATTAAAAAATATAAAAAACGAAAATGAATCGACAAACACCCTTACACTGGTTTCAAGCCACTCTTCGTTAGAAGGCAGGGTAAGAACTTCTAAAGATAATAGAACAATTTTTGATCTAAAAGAGGGGACAAAATGGCACGTAAGGCCAAATAAAAATGCCGTAAATAATGATAATGTTTTAAATGACCATGCACAATTTGGTCTTGATGAAAAATCATTCTCTAATCTTTCCGTATTGCACCTTACAGACAGTGCTATTATGTTTGAAAAACCAGTGGAGGGACGTTACCAAACTTTGTTTATAGGGCCTAATCTTCTTCAAGAAAATGAGACAGCTCATACAGCAGCGGTTTATCAAGCAGAAGGTCTGGCAGAGATTTATGTTAACACTCAATGGGATCAACATTCTTCTATCACGAAACAACAAACCGATCGTCTTGTGATTAATGGAGATGTCTTAGGCAGTACTGTTGTTCACATCAATCTCCAAGAAACAGATAAAAAAATGACCGACAGCTCTTCTGTTTGGGGAGATCAGATGATGTCACTTCCTTTAGAAACCCATGGCATTTCAATCATTCAAGTTTCCGGACAAGCAAACGAAAATTCCTTCACGTTAGCAGGAAACTATATGACAATGGGTGGACAACCTTATAAATATGTACTCACAGCCTACAAACCTGGAACCTCTCATGAAAGCCAAAATCTTTTTGGCAAGAATAATGGTGATTTCTGGGATTTCCGCTTACAAAATGCCTACATTGATAAAGATAAAAAAGTTCGAGCGCTTTTACCACAAGTGGCAAACTATTTAACCCTGCCTAATGCTTTATTTTCTGCAGGATTTGCTGATGTAAACAACCAAAACACATTGTTAGACGCGATGCGAACAACAGTATTTGGAGCAGAAAATGATAAAAAGAATAATCTCTTTTTCTCTTCCTACGGCGAAAAAGTTACCTTATCTTCCAACCGCGGCCCGCTGCGCTATGGTTATGATGCTGATGTAGACTATGGCGCGTTACAACTGGGGATCATATTAGCTGCCTTAGAAAGCAAAGACATAAGCACACAGTTTGGTCTTTTAGGAACATACGGAAAACTTGCCTTTACACCCCAAAAGATGCAAGATTCTAAAAAAACAACGCTTGATAAATGGTCTCTTACCGCTTATAGCGGCATTCAACATAGCAATGGGATATATGTCAACGCTCTTCTTTCTTACGGAACGTTAAAAGGAAATATTACCACAGCTCTTGTTGGAAATGCCGCAAAATTGGATGGTACAGAGATCCTGAATATATCTGCGACCCTTGGACAGAAATTAACAACCAGTATAAAAGGGCTGGTCTTTGAACCGCAAGCGCAATTCATTTATCAAAATCTCATATTTGATATCTTCTCAGATGCCAATGGCTTAAAAGTAGACATGGGCAATCCACATCAATGGTTAGTTCGTTTTGGTGGACGTTTAACAAAAACGATCATGGCTAATGAAGAAAACAAAGCTGTTTCCTTCTATGGCAAAATGAATGTTATCAGAACTTTTGGTGATGGTGAAACCATAAAAATTGCTGATACCTTTCAACTTGACCCTACCGGCTCTTCAATTGAAGGGGGCGTGGGTGTGAATGCCTATTTTTCTCAAAATATCGTGCTGAATGGCGATATCAGCTATCGACAAAAACTGCAGAAAACTGGTGTATCAGGCACCAGTGTATCTGGCGGGATACGGTATTGTTTTTAAAGAAAAAGCACTTTTAACTTACATAAAATAAAAAAGCAGCATCAAGTGCTGCTTTTTTATTTAAACTTATATTTTTAGACTTCTCAACAATCATGATCTCAGTAAAATTAACCGATAATGATTTTTTTATATTAAATGAAAAAAACTAAATACCATCGCATTCTCTTATTTCTAATCTGCCCACCTTGACGCAATTAGAACTATTCGCTTGCACATCACAAGCAGAAACGTTGGTGTATGGATAAAAACAATTTAAGAAAAGTGTAAAAATGCTTCTTATGAAGCATAATACAAAGAGCATCTCAACATTGAAAATTGGCAAAGGAAAATGAATAATAAATTTACCAGCTTATCCCCTTCATATACAAAAAATAGCAGTTTTTTTACCATTCTTTTGTAGCACTCATAGAATCTGTATACACTTCACGAAGCGTCCTATACCATTCTATCAGCACCATTATGAAATGAATGTGAGCATGGAGAAAGTTCTCTTTAAAACAAACACATGAATTGACAATAACAAACCCATTTTATTTTGATATTTTATATTGCATGAGGCGTTTTCTCTCATGAAAATTCTTTTCTATCATCATGATGCCCAAACTACATCAAAAGGACAAAACAAGCCTTTTGGGGTATTAGTCAAAGACGCCATAAAGCCACACCATAAGAGGTTCCTTAACTTTAAAAACTAAAGCTTGTTGCTCCCTTTGTACAACGCAGATCTGATGTCATGATTTTGACAAGTGAATATTCAAAATTTGAAAAACAAACAGCCTCTCATAAAAAAAAAATCTATCCCGTTTTAAGAAAAACTATTTTTATTACCAAGCTCCTAAAATGACTTTATGAGTTAAAGGATGTTTAAATCGTATACGCAACGACCAATAAGGCCTTGAAAACCTGAAACCCTAACGTAAAAATGAACCCACTCTGTGGGTATCTCGGAATTCCGAGAGATTTTGCACTGTCCAAGTGCTTTTCAGCACTAAAAGAAGAATGCTGATTTCAGTTCAGTACCTTTAACGCCCAGAATACCAACGCGAGGGCGTTCGCAACCGGAGGGAAAACTGCAAACTCAAAATCTTCATTGGCTTCCCACACTGCACTCAATCATAGTAACTTATAACATAACAAAATAACGTCTCAGCCGCATAACAAAGGAGAAAACAAGTCATTTTGGTTATTGATTAAAAACAGCACCGTAAGAATGCCTTAAACTTAACAAGCACGTTTTTTCTTTTGTGAAAAACCAATCTGAAAACATAAGTTTAGTAAGTAAATATTCAAAACTTGAAAGGCAAACAGCTTCTCATTAAAAAGTCTATCCATTTTAAAAAACTATTTTTATTGCCAAGTTCCTAAAATTACTTTACACATTAGAAGATGTTTTTGGTCGCATACGCAACGACCAATAGGGCCTTGAAAACCTGAAACCCTAGCGTAAAAATGAACCCACTCTGTGGGTGTCCCGGAATTCCGGGAGATTTTGCACTGTCCAGGTGCTTTTCAGCACTAAAAGCAAAATGCTGACGAGAACTCAGTATTTTCAAGCTCCCGGAATACGCATAAGGGGGCGCTCGCAACCGGAGGAGAAAATGCAAACTCAAAATCTTAATATTGATCTTTTTGTTGGCAAAAAAATTCGTTTGAGACGAAAAATGTTGGGAATGTCTCAAAAAACATTAGGACAACACTTAAGAGTTAATTTTCAACAAATCCAGAAATATGAAAAAGGCTTAAATCGCGTGAGCGCAGGACGTTTAAAGGAAATTTCCGATATTTTGAATGTTCCTCTTGCCTTTTTTTACACTGATATTATCACAAAAGAAAATGCCCCGTACCATCATGAAGAAATTGCATCAAGTAAAGATGAGTTTTTGCTTTTAAAAAGTTTTAGAATACTTCCGTCTATCAAACAAAAAGCTATTTTAAACTTAATTTGTGATCAAAATTAAAAGGCTTTAAATGATCTCTATACTTGACTATTTTTTTCCCCTACCCCTGAATAACAAAGCACTGCAATTTATAAATAACGCGGTTTTTAGCACAAATTTTACTTAATTCATTTCATATGATATGAGGCGCAAAACTTTTTCTCTTTATATGTCTTTATGCTCTTCATAAACATCCCTAAAAATATCTAGAAACGCACTATAGCAATAGCGTTCTTTTTTCTCCTTAATTGCCTCGTTAGATCTATAAACATTCCAGCGCCTCATCGAGCAACTTCCTACTCTTGACAACTCCTATAACTCCGTCTCCTAAACGTCTCTTCACTTATCATTTGCTTAAATAAAATAATATATTGCTTGATCATCATACATCATCTTTTTTCTACTTTAATATCGAATATAATAAAATCCTCTCATCTTGGTAAATTAATCCAAATCACTTGTTTTCACATCACAAGCAAGGAGGTATAGGAGTAAAAAAGAATAAAATGCCCAAAAATCTCACGTGCCAAAAGCTATCACAGAAGGCTAACAAAGAGTATGACGATTCTGAGAAAGATGCCAACTTATACTTTTATAAACATCAAAATATGAACACAAAGGTGGTAGCACTCTTTTATATTATTTCCATGGGAGCTTTATACTTTCACGGACGCCGTCACATCACACACACGAGTTGCATCACAAACCGCCATCACAAAATAGAACGTTTGTAAAATGGGTGTAACGAGCCTTGAGAAATATTTCTTTAAAAAAGCCCGTACATTGGCAACATAAGTGTATTTTTTTTGAATCCTTCTGTTTTGCATAAGGAACGTTATCCCATTAAAAAACGCCATAAATAAAAACATGAAGAAATACATCCTCTTCACTATTTAGAAGGCAGCGCTTTCAATCAATGCTTTTGAAAACCGTAAAGCTAAAAGATGATGGGAAAAACACCCCCTTTACAGCTTTATAATTCCCCCCAATGAAGCTACATTCCCTTTTCAAATATTAACCCCAATAGAGAGGTGCTTGCTCCAATCTGGCATACAAAAGCTGGCAACAGAAGAAAAAATACTAAACCGCCTTAATCTTTATCTTAAAACCGCTTACACTGGGGCTCCACAGCGGTGCACCTCATATCCCCCAACTTTTAAAAACAGTGCCTCATCAGGCAGGCAATATCCATCACATTTCTGAAAAGATTCAATGTGTAAAACTTAATCACCACACTTTAAAGAAAGCTATTACATAAGGCATCATGGGATAATCTCATTACCCTTTTGCCCCCCTCTATAAACGAAAAAACGATGCGCCCTATCAACCTCGCCTTTAAAACAATATTCTGTAAATAATCTCAATACTCTTGAACAACTCGTCTTTTCTTAAAGCCTTCTTCCTACTTTGGCCTCCCCACAAACACGCGTATGTGCGCACATAACCCTAAAAAAAACCATCTTAAAGACTCTGCTTTACAGCAGAATGATAATTTAAATACCCAAACGCGCTTAAAACATACAAACTCAACAAACAAGCTCTTTATTCAAATCAATATTCTCACTCATCATTATAATGACATAGAACAGCTGATTATTAATCAAATTTAGATTATTCCTCTAATTCTTTCACAAGCCCAGAGAACTGCATAGCTTGCGAAAGATCATTGACTACACTTAAATGCGTTTGAAGTAACTCACTATTACGCTGTAATTTTTCTTGTAAATCAGACAGCAAATTTTCAACCTCATGTTCAATATCTTGGTTCATGTAGCGTTTCACATCACTCATAGATTTATTAAGATCACGCAAACCACGTATTTTACATAAATTTATTTCTTCGTAATCTGGAACACCACTGCTCTCTAGCATATTGCTTTCGTAATCAACCACTTGAGCTAATCCTTTAACAGCAGCGACAAATTTTGTCATCGCCCAATCACGATCAATAAGATTATTATCAAGAACTTTTGCTTTTGCTGCAAAACTATCATCACCATATTGCACTACAGACATTTTTATTTCCCCTTCAACCATATTATTCAATCTTGCTTTCAAATGAGGGAGATTAAACAGTTTTTCTTCAATGCTGCCACAGCCAATCGCACTCATAGTGCGAACATTGCTCAGATAACAGTACAATAACCCTTAAAAGCGTATACCTCGTCAACTTTCAACGCATTCTCTAAAATATTTCTTGCTTTGCTCAAAAACCCTTATTGCTGCTATACTAACTCACCACAACGCCATAAACTTAAATCTCAGCGCAGCAATATCGCAATTTTCAAAAAATTTTTCTGCTTATTTTACCCATTCTATCTTGTTGTTTTACCTATTCTCCCTTGTTGCCTATTTATCACCACCAAGCCTTCAATAAAAAAACAACGCTCTGGAGAAAACAACAATGCTCTGGCTATAACCTTGGCCACAAAAAACATCTACCAACAAGAACTTTCAACACACAAAGACCTAAAGCCCATTAAGTCAGCATTTTGTCGATAGCAGCATTTCACCCTCCATAACCTTATGGCTTTTCCTGGATCTGCGTACTCTCCTAACATCCCATAAGATGGCACTCTACAAGATCAGTTTGCATCCATTCAAAAAGACACACCCAACATCATGCTCTTTCTGCTTACATGCAACATTTTGCACAAACCACCAAAAGAATGCTCTTCTGAACAGATCAGCCGTAAAGCATTACTAAAAAAACACCTCACAGCAGCTCAATTTAATAAAAGCATTTCTGCTATAGCTACCAATTTCTTTTTTTGAATTATCATTCGCTTTTCTTTGCAATGAACGACTATATAAGATTTTTAAAACCTTTTCAAGCGTTTCTTAATCCATGCGTTCGCTAGGCTTTCAATCGCATATCACAGCACTTATTTTAAAGAAACAATCCCTCAAAGCCGATTTTTCATGGATTGATTTTGCACAAACCCATTTTGCACCGGTCCCATGAATGATATCATCATAAATCCTCCATGAAATGTATAAAATCCCTCTTTATGCTTAATAAAAAGAGCAAGCCGACACCATCACATACACAGTTCCCAATATTGCCCCTCTTGGCACTCGAGATGCTTCATAAGAAGTATTTTGCCTTTCTTGTGCAAGTTTCTGCTCTCCCTGCTTGTAACATTTAAAAAAATGGTTTTGGTTGATTGAATATAAAAAGACTTGAAATGAGAGAATCTTACGGTATTCAAATTGAATAACGCTTAACTCTCTTCTATTGCTATTTTCAAAATTTCACATCATCTTCCCTTAAGATTATTTCACTCCACAATGCATATTCACTCTTAAATATCGCTGCTTCACATGCGCTCTTAGCCTAAAAACAGGAAAAACAATCTGCTTAATAAAAGCATTTCTGCTATGGACTTCCTCTTATTTTCAATCTTCTAGCGGCTTTTCTGTTTCAAAATCATATGGGAGACTTAATTTATATAAATCAATATATTGATTTAGTAATTCTTTCTTTTTGTATGCTTGATAAAAAACTTAAAGAGCGCAAAATTATCGCATTTCCAATTATTCTATGTTGCATCAATTAAAATCACCTGCACATCACAAACAAAGCCTAAGGTGTAAATAACAATATACTGAAAGAAAAAAGCTTTTTATAAAACCTCTCAAAGAGCTAAAAGAGCTGTAAGAAACATTAAAGACAGGTATAGAATGATGCTTACTCTTTTATGAAACATAAAAACAGGAGCACGCTATCGTATACTATTTTCATGGAGGTCTAACCGTTATACCATGACCTTAAGAGACGTTTCTTTAAAGTAAGCGCATTAATATGCAACATAAGTATATTCCGTTTGGAACATTCCTTTTTTCATACAAAAGTATACTCAAAAAGCAACATGAACCAATTTTGTTATGAAAGAGAACGATCAGAAAGCGTGTTTAACTTCCCCACCACACGCCTTAAAGGACAAAAACCTTAACTCAATCTGCTCTGTACACAACCCGAATTTTTATCAAGCGAGCTCCTCTTGACTTCCTCCTTATGTGATCACTCAAACGAAAGGCTCAACAAACAAGCCTATGAATGTTCATAAAAAAGATACGCACACGCAATAAAAGACACTTAAACGTTTCAAGTAAAGTTTACATGCCCTATTAGCACCGTCAATAACCGTATTTTATGGCATAATAGGGTAAAAAGAGTTGAGCGCAGTACAAAAAACTACGAAATCAATATTTATTTTAAAGCTTTTCTTTATTAATGCCTTACAGTACTCCAATGCCTCAAGCCTTTATAAAAAAGAAAAGATTTTAAGCTTGTCGAATATGTTGTATTAGAATATATTACAGGCTGTAACATATTGTTATTCATAAAATCCCCTCTCAAAGAACAGAAAGAGGTCCTTATGGTTGATCTCGTAAAAGCCGCGATGCTTTATTCAACCTTGATTATCACCATCAATGCTTTTTTTGTTATTTTAATGCTGGGAATGGAGATATACTAAGCATATTCTCTGAGCTTTTTGTAAACTGTGCCAATGAGCATCTCAATTGTATATAAGGTCAAAGCAAAATTTTAATCCCTTCAGACAATCACCGCAAAATTTCAAATATCGTTTGCAAATCTTTTGGTGTTAAGCTCTACTTTTATATGCATTTTTAACCATTAGTTTTTGTCTTTTTACGCTCTTTTAAATCCCAACTTCATCCCTGCCTTAAAGGACGGATTTTTTCACCAGATCTAATCTGTAAACAATTTATCCTCTTAATCAAGCAGATTTCACTAAAACCTCCTCCTTCAAGGCATATCACAACCCTAAAGGGGTAATTGATGCTTATGATAAAAAGCACCACCATCTTGACATTTATGAAAAAGCAAGCCGCACACCATCATACATTCAGCCCCTCATGAGGCGACAACCCTTGTTAACTCTTGAGAGAAGTTTATAAAAGAAATTTATATTCTTTTCTACATTGTTTTTTATTCACAAGGGGCACCTTCGTTTTTGACGTGCAAAAAATATGGTTCTTCTTAGCTCAACCTAGAACAGGTTTGAAATGAAAGAAGCGATCATCAAAGCTCTCATTCAACATGAAAAAAATAAACACTTTTTACAAATTAAAGCATTGTTCAAATAATATTCACCAAACACTTAAGAACAAAAAATACTTCATACATAAAATTTACGCATGAGCGCCACCATCACTCAAAACGATCATGCGATGGCATAATTACGATAAAAAACACCCAAAAAAGCTGTGAAAACTCGCAAGAAAAAAAAATGAACAAGACGAAAGGATGGAATCAACGCCTCAAAGTTCCAGAAAAGCCGTCCTCGTATAACTCTCTCACCCCCTTAATTGATGTTATAATAGGCTCAAATAAACAGCAATTTTTTAAAAATAGTTTGAATATAAAACGATAATAAGTCCATTCAGAATGATTTTTTTACTCTCTTAAAAACAGAAAAAAGTAAATTCAAAACAGTTTTTTCCAAATTTTTCTGAAATGAACCGCAAAGCTTAAAGCCGTTATTAGTGTGATGAAATATTCATTTATGATAAACGCAAAAAAACTAAAAACATAGATTTTGTCTCATGTTTTATCATGCATGCAACAAAGACATTAAAAAATCAGCACACAGTTTGAAATAATTAGCAGCAACATACGGCAGCTCATTGGGATGCAGCAGTATCACAATTGAAAGCACTTTTCAACTGAATAGACGACAATATGGCATCGGCTTCCACAAAGAGTACAAACCGTAAAAGACGAGCTTTTGAAACCATCAAAAAGCTCTCCAAAGGTTAAAGACGGAACCTCAAAAAACGTAATAGCAACAATAACAATCCCATCCATTATTGATACAATAATTTATTGAGTTTGACGATTTTAATGAAGGCCTCAAAAAAAGTTCCATATACACTTATCGAAGATTTTTACAATTTTGACAAGATGTTAGCGATGAATCGCCCTTTTCACCTTTCTTTGCCTATTCCTCATATAATTTTTCGTTGGTTTTAAAATCTTCTATACTATAAGATTCTTCACAACCAGCACCCCCCCATGCAAAGCAAGCAATGCTGTAATAACAACGCGCTTCATAGTGCCCCCTCTCCTGTTCTAATACCAACCGCCTTCTTACTTTTTAGATTATTCTTTTGCCTTTTGTTCAGATTTGCGCCTTTTATCTTCAGAAATCCTTTTATTTAGATCTTCCATTTGCTTTCTATTATACTCGTCTCTATACTTACGATATCTTTCATCTGCTTTTTTTGCACGTTCTTTAGCAAATTCACGATCCGCTAACCGCATATTTTTACAGCTTTTCGAATGACCCGTCCATCCACATTTTTCTGCATATTCTTTGAATAATTTTTCATCTTTTTTAAAATCTTCAACACTATAAGATTCTTCACAACCAGCAACAACACTCCCTGTGCAAAGCAGCAATGCTATAATAATGGTCTTGTTCATCAATAAATTCCCCTTCTTTCAAATTTAAAAAATCTGAGACACAATTGAGCATCCCCTTAAAATTGCACTTCCGGTTCATTGTGCATTTCTAAAAATCTTAAAACCCTCCTCTGTACTCAATTTTTATAACCTTTAATACAAAGCAAAAAAACATGCTCTCATCGATATTGTTTATAATTTATTTGTTGACTTGTTGTTTTTCAGATTCAGGAGATTTTGAAGTTGATTAATCTATTTCTTTTCCTAATTCCTTGTTCAAACCATCTAATACAAATTCACTAGCAGCTTTTAGTAAATTCTGGCAATTTCTAGATGATGACTGTAAAGATGGTCCCATTTTTTCGCATTTCTTTCCCCATTCTTGCATCAATTTTTTATCTTTCTTAAATTCTGCTACGCTGTAGTTTTTCTCACACCCAGCAGTAACAAGCCCTGTGCCAAGCAATAGTGCTGTTATAATAATCTTATTCATAGTTTTACCCCTCTCTTATTTTATATGAATCGTAACAACGTTGGTTTCATGTAATTCCCATATCGTGACCTTGCATATAACTTTCCTTCGACAAATACATGCACTTTCAACGCCAATAGGTTAAATCATGAGAGCCGCTTTCTTTCTCAGATTTACATTTGCAATATCATCGATACAACTGCTCTTTGTCTTTGAACTGTTCAAACTTTAGCAAAAATTGTGATATCTTGATATTTTCAAAAAGCTTTTTAATCACTTCTTTTCTTTCAAGTTTTTTCCTTCAAGAACCACTTCATTATGAGAAGCTGAACAAATATCTTATCAAAAATTCATCATGCCCATATTCATTGCAAATTTTCTGCAAACGAAAGAGTATATCTTCTCATCGACTGATTGTGCTCTTATCACCTTCTCCCCCGAGAAAGAAAACCTTAATTTCCCTTAAACTTTTTAAATGACAATAGAAGTTTCAATGCCAATAAAAATTTTAAAAAAGCGATCTTATACACTCTGATAGTAGTAAAAAAGATTATTCCTTGCCGACCATCAAAGAGTATTCAATACTCAGAATATAAAATCATATAAATGTAAGAAATATTTTTTCTAACATGCTCAATGATTTCTTTTGGGTATGAGGAAAGCTTATAACGTATCAATATCAATAAATTTTATTTATTTTTATCCCCCTAAATACATAAATATAAATTAATGAAATGAAGTATTGTGTAACAGAAAAACATCATCAACGCTATTCTTAATGACATATATTACGTAAAATAAACAAAAAATCACTTCACATTTAAAATCATAATCAGAAAAACTCTTACGGAAGAATAAATTTACAGCTCTCCAGCTATAATACAAATACAAAGGGTATGATGATCACATCTATAGAAGAAAAATTAAAACGAAAAATTTTTATAGATTTATCACTGTTTCATAAGATGCAACAATCCTCGTAAAAAAGAGAAGTGCTTTTATCACGATTAACTTTATATAAAAATGGCCAGCATCCTCTTCGTTAAAAACACTTAAATCAACGCATACTTATTATCGTATATCATCTTTTATTTTCCATATTTTTTTGAAAGCAATTCGCGCACCTCATCGGCCATTTTAGTTCCACGACTCGCACAACTTACCTTAATTACCCGATGTAAAGTTTCTGGTATATCAATCGTAAGGCGCTTCATTCCTCCACTCATGTTTTCTTTGTGGCTTCCTACCCACGCATCCGCCGTTAAAGGGATTGATTTATTGGTTGGTTTCGTACCAATTTTAATTTTTTTATTCATCACACTAACTCCTTGATTTCCGCTGCAACAGCTTCAATCTCTGCGGTTGCTGGTCCTTGCTCATCAACTTCGTAAACAGCCTTACCCTGTGCTGCAGCTTCTGCAAAAATCACGCGTTGTGCAACACTAGAAGAAAGAACATGCACGGGATATATCCCAAGGGCTTCGTTCACATCACGCCCTATCGCCGTATTGACTATTTTACGATTAATAACAAAAGCAGATTGAAGATTTTCTTTATAAACACGCGCTTCATCAATCAGCTTTACAATTCCATCAGCTGCCCAAATATCATAGGGACTAGGCAAAACGGGTATAAGCACAAAATCCGAAGCCATAAGGGCACTACGCGCAAGATCCGTTACACGCGGAGGACTATCAATAATAACATGATCATAACCATGACCAATCTGTGCAATCTCTTTGTGAACTGTTGCACGCGGCAAACCAATAACTGAAAATAAAGGAACATCCTCACGCGCAGCAGCCCAATCCAATGCACTCCCCTGTGGATCAACATCAATAAGCAATACCCGTGCACCAGTACGTGCAAAACTGGCCGCAAGATTCACGCTTAACGTGGTTTTTCCAACACCCCCTTTTTGATTCAAAAGTCCAATAATCATTCGTTACGTCTTTCATCATTATCGTTTTTACGACTATACAGAAAACAACAAAAGAAGCAAGCACCCAACACGTGCAAAACAACCACTTTTCTTAATTTTTAGGATAAAAACAACAGCCCCCAACTTTATCTTTATAATATTCTTTTAGTATGAACGCTCAATATTATGAAAATAGTGTTCTTAAGGATAAAACGATAAATTTAAACAAGCAATACGCTCTTCCTCCCCTGCCTTAAAATGATTGTTTCTTCAATTTACATCAATCTGTAAAGAATGGTCTATCCATAATCTTTACCCCTTAGATTTCGCCCTTCATGGCATCCCCTACATACGACTCGACAAACAAGCTCTGCCCTGAATAAATAACAAATGATCAAGAAGAATTCATGATTTTACATGTTGTAATGAGAGAACAAAAATCCATAAAATTCTCTTGTTTGCCTCTCTTAAATTCAATCGATTAAAATTACTTGCTTGCCCTCACAAACAGAGCTGACAGATGAAAACAAACACTTAAAAATAAAAATACTGCTTATTAAAACACGTCATAAGAAGTGTTTTAAATATCAAGAATTATTGGCAGCATCGATGGCTTGTATATGATAACAGCTTACTTGTCCCTTTTCTTGAACTAAAGAAGAGCGGATACAATGAATGTTATACTCTTTAAATTTATACCTTTTATGCGCAACAAAGTGAAATGAGCTTGAAAGAAAAAATAAGGATACCCCTGCCCATAAACAAGCAACACAATGGGATGTTCTATGCTTCGTGAGAAGAACAAGGAATCCATTACAGAGAAGATTTTCATAACGATCAATCTATTGAGCATCTCCATCTTTACACTTGAGAAGAAGAAAACGCCCCCCATCACGCGACTTTGCCAGCGCGTAGGGGTTACATAGGCTCTTGGCCCTTAAAAGGACTCATGAAAAAACATTTTTTGTCCTTATCTTGAAAATTTCACTCCACATGAGGCTCTCGCTTAATAACGTGCAAGAAAGGGGGCTTGATTGATGCAATATGAAACGGGCTTAAAACAAGAGAACCTTACAGCTTCAAGGTTCTAACTCAAGTTAAGAAATATCATATTATCATTAATAAATTAATGTGTTATATAAAACACAATAACAAACGTGTTGCGCATTGAGGTATTTTGCACCTTACAACGCATTCGCCCAAAACACTCTTCTCGAAAAAAAGAATATTTTTGTTAAGATGCCATTGAAAGATCTTACCTTCATCATGTTCTTTTATAGACTTAAGAGTATCATAAAAATCATACAATTGGGAATAAATAAAAATGAATTTACAGCAAATTGACCCTGATATTTTTATCGGCGCCCAAATTAGCATAGAAAATATCAAAACATTGGCAGAAGTTGGTTTTAAAACAATTATCTGTAACCGCCCCGATCACGAGGAACCTCATCAACCTGATTTTTCGAGCATTAAAGCGGTTGCAAATAACTATGGCATAAAAGCCCATTACATTCCCATTTTTCCTCCGACCATAGAAAAATCATGTGTTGAAACCATGCAAACAATTTTAAAAACAGCGTCTCTTCCTCTTCTTGCCTATTGCCATCACGGAATGCGTTCACTGCATCTTTACCGTTTAGCACGTCTTTAATCATAAGCTTCATATGCTTTTTCCTTGTCCTAAAAAATAAGGATTCTTAAGTTTGCATCGATCTGTAAACGAGTGTCTGTCAATAATTTTCGCCACGTGTTTCCTATTTAGGCTTCCTACTTAAGCTTCCTAACTTCATATCATCGACTTTATAGAATTCTAAAAGAAAGCTCTTTCCTTGAATATACAACAAACATCCCCCTCTAAAGCCATAGCAATGCATGCAAATTTATAGGATAATCAAAAAAATATTTATCTCACCTTTTATCACAGCTTCATTTCCTTTTTCTCATCCTTACCTATACACCTCATTCGCACACCACAGACATATAAAACAACAGTAAAACCACTAAGCCCCCACATTCTGTGTAAAAAGCGCACAAAATATTCTATAAAAAGCCATAAGCCATAATCTATGATTAATTACAATATATTGATTGATAATAATAATTAATTATTTTTCCCGTTGAATAAGAAACCCTGGTCCCGTAGAATTTTCACATTTCAAATCTGTTTATCTTGAAACAATCAAAAACACCTCTTTTGCATATCAAAAATGAGAAGACCCCGTACGCATAAAAATGCGTTAAGAAAAAATAGCTCTTGTAAACGCTCTCAAGAAGCCAAGAAATTACAATATTGAAGGCTCAAAATACAAACAAATAATGCTAAATGGCTCTTTTATTCAACATAAAGACGATAACACTCAACGAAGCTTAGATTCTTCCATTCACAAGCGCCGTCGTGAAAAAAATAAGGCAAATATTTCTTTAAAATAAGCGCGTAAATGTACAAAGCAAGTCTATTCCATTTAAAGCTTTTTATCCTTTACATAAAGAACATGGACCCTATGACAAGAAAAACAAAAATCTGAAGCAATGCGTCATTTTCATTCTTCAAATAATCTTGCTGTGAAGAGTTATAAAGGAAGAAAACCGAATTAAAAAGAGAGAAGACGCTAGACGAATTTCTCCATTTATAACGCCATATTTTCCCATAATGAGATTGTAGATTGGTTTCAGAAATTCTCCAAAGGATATAGGCAAGATACTCATCTCCATCTGACATATAAAAACTGGAACAGCAGAAGAAAAAAGAACGACCCCGCCTTGATCTTTGCCTCAAACATCCTGCTGCATTGGCACTGAATATTAATTGACAAACAACAACAAAAACAAAAGTTTTATCAGAAAAAACACCATCAAAGTTACGAATAGACCGAAAATAAAATTGCAAAGATATCCTAACTTTTTGCCAACACTTTTATCCACCAACAACAATGGTGCCAAAACGAGCCATTGTGTTTTCTTATCCTTACAAGACCACCTTCCCTTGCATTATTATGCGTGATACTTACTAAAGAACAAATGAAGAGACAGTTCTTGGCTTGAGAATATGAAAGGCGAGTGCAATACGATAACAAAGGTGTGCCCTGTATCATCAAAAGCATTAGAAATTCTAAAACAAGTCCCCCTTGCTCTTTCCTAATGATTTCTTTTTATCTACAATTGATCGCACTCTCCTTGCTCTCTTTAAGGTGAATTCCCTATCACATTATATGAGAGAAACGAGACTTAAAGCAATTTCCATCGGCTTCATTTTAGTTTACATGATGCGTTAGCATGAAAACCGCTGCTAACCACTGGTCTCCTTCGCAGAACACAACAAAAAAGCTTTACTTGAAAATATTCATCACATGAAGAACAAAAAACATCCCATGCGTAAAATTCTCCATGCGCCCAATATCGTCATAAAGAATGATACGGCCATAACAAGACAAATCAGAAAAAAGCAATAATAAACTTCTAAATCAAAAGTTATTGATTTCAAACTTATAAAATTCCAAGATTAAAAACTACCTTTCTCCTGCTTCTCATCTATTCTTGCCAAATATGCTATGTTCTTATTCATTGGTTTTTCATCATGGATTTTAACAGATTAGAAAGAAACAAGCAGTAAACTTTTGAATAATAAAAAAATCCATCAAATTAACTTTAAAAAAAATCATGCCTCAATCAGATCTTCAAATATTCGATTCCCCCTCCCAACAACGGAAAAAACATATATTCCATGACATCTTGGAATATATCTTTGTAATTATCATCACTTTAAGTGCTCTTTTTACCGCTCTTTTTTCTTTTTCAGATAAACTTATGGCCTATTTCTAAAAGCAAGCTGCTTATCCAACTCTGATAATGGTCGGACTGTCTGTAAAATTTCTTTTGCTTTTTCTTCATCACGGTGCATTTGTGCAATTAAAGGTTCAAGCCCATCAAATTTTTCTTGTCCGCGCAAAAACTGGAAAAAAGAAACGGTACAGCTTTCCCCATAAAGGTCATCGTTAAAATCAAACAAATAGGTTTCCAAAAGTGGCACCCCATCTTTAACAACCGTTGGACGACACCCAAAGCTTGCAACGCCATCATATAAAATACCATTCGCGCGACGCAAGCGTACCGCATAAACACCATGTGCCAAACGAACTTGAGGAGGCAACATCTGATTAGCGGTAGGAAATCCTAAAAGGCGTCCAAGTTTTTCGCCTTGAATAATATGAGAACATACGCGATAGTGATAGCCTAACAAATGAGCTGCTTTGTCCACGTCTCCTCGTGAGAGAAGTTGTCGAATAAAACTAGAAGAAATGACCAACGATTGTGAATCTTGAGAACGAGAAACGCAGGGAACTTGCACAACCTGAAATCCATATTTTTCTCCCCTTTGACAAAGAAGATGTACGTTTCCACTTTTCTGATGACCAAATTGAAAATTTTCGCCTGTCACCACAACGGAAACATCAAAAACTTCCTTTAAAATCGACCTAATAAATTCATCCGCTGAAAGAGTAGCAAACTGTGTATCAAATGGCTGTTCAATTACGCCATCAAAGCCAAGAATTTTAAAAATTTCAGCTTTCTCAGCAGCCTCTGTCAAACGATAGACAGGCGCTGAACGTTGAAAAAAACTTCTTGGATGAGGTTCAAAAGTTAAAACAACAGCGAGTTTCTTTTTTATCCGCGCGAAATCAAGCGCTTTTTGCAACACTACCTGATGCCCACAATGAACACCATCAAAATTTCCAAGAGCCAACACAGCTCCCCGCCAAGCCGAAGGAAACATATGAGTTCCCTGAAGACGCAAAAAATTAGCCATTACTGAAGTGTCCACATGATTGCTTGTGGCCTATAACCATGACGTTCCAGAAAAGAATGCAACGCTTGCTTATCCACCACACCATTTTTCATATAATCATAACGATGAATCCCGCCCATAATGTAAAGAGCATCAAGACCAAAATGAGCCGCCCCTTTAATATCCGTCAAAAGACCATCACCAATAGCTAAAACTTGACTTTTTTCTACTTTCCCACGTATTTTTTGAAGTTTTTCAAAGGCACACTCATAAATAGGTGCATGAGGTTTTCCAGCGATGCGGACTTCCCCCCCTAATTGTTGATAAAGACGCGCCAAGGCACCAGCACACCAAAATTCCTTATTCCCATAATGAACAATCATATCAGGATTAGCACAAATAAAAGGTAAATTCCGCGCGCGCATACGACGAAACATCTCCTCATAAGCAGAGGGTTCTTCATCAAAATCTTCAAGAAAACCACTACAAACAACAACAGAAGCTTCCCATTCTTCAACAAATTCACACTCTAACCCTTCAAACAACACCAAATCACGTTGTGGACCAATGAAAAAAACTTTACGCGGCGCAGTACAAATGAGATCACGCGTTACATCCCCTGAAGTAATAATGGCATCATAATAATCACGATGAATATTCATGCTTTGTAATTGGGCTGCAACATCTTCCCTTAGTCGAGGAGAATTGGTTAATAAAATGACACTTTTCCCCATTTGTCGAATTTTATACAACACTTTCAACGCGGGTTCAAATGCCTGTACACCGTCATGCACAACACCCCACACATCACAAAAAACAGCATCATAATGCGCTATAATAATCTCAATATGGGTAAGTTCATTCATGGTGCACCTATCTCTATTTATCATTGATCAAGCTGTCTTTTACTTCAAATTTACTTATCGAAAGATAAGACTTCTGTCATCTACTTTCTCAAATCATATCCCAACTTTGTATCATCTATAGAGACCATAAAAAATGATAAAATAAATAAATTATGAAAATTTAAAACGYTTTATATCAAAAGCTTATCATTGCCAAATGCTCATTTTTTGCATAAAAATTTCAATTCTAACAACAACTGCGTTAATATCGTTTTTCATCTAAAATACTCAAATTTTCAATTTAACGCCCTCCTTTTTTAAATTGCTTCCTTAAATATAAATCCATTGATTTATAATAATAATTCGTTATTCATACATAATAAGAAACTTCAATTTCTTTTCTCATTTCAAATCTGTTTATATTGAATTAATCAAAAACTATTTGCTTGCACATTATAAGCGGGACGAGCGTATAGATAAAAACACTTGAAGAAAAGAATAAAATACCTCCTAATAATCCCTCTCAAATGTAAAAACTGTCATAATATTTTGGATTACCAAAGAGTCTGGAGAATATATTCTATCAGGCATCTTTTTTCAGTAAAGATAGCAGAATAGCGTTTATACTATTTATGAAAGCTTTTACTTTATACGCTTCAAGAAGTACTGTTGTAAAATGATCTCAAGCATTGAAAAATATCCCTGCTCGTGAATATACCAACAATCCCATCTATTATCCCGTTTTGATTTTGTTTTGCATGAGGAATTTCCACTCATGAAAGCTTTTTCCTATCATCATGATATATCAAGCCCCATAAGAAAAACCATTTTTCTTATGAGGCAAAGATCTCTTTCGGTCCCCTAGGCACTTAATCTTAAACCCCATAGGTTTGGTTGCTTTTTTCGCCAAACTCAGGACGGATGGCATAATTGTAATAAGCGAATATTAAATAAAAAGTTGAAAGGCAAATAGCCTCTTATTAAAAAAACCTATCCATCTCAAGAAAAACTATTTTTATTGCAAAGATCCTGCAATTATTTTATGAGTTAAAAGATGTTTTGGTCGCATACGCAACGACCAATAGGGATTAAAAGTCTGAAAAACTCAAACATGAATTGATCTCACTTTGCAGGTATCCTAAAATTCCAAAAGATTTTGCACTGTCCAAGTGCTTTTCAGCACTAAAAGTAAAATGCTGATTTGAGTTCAGTGCTTTTAACTCTCGGAATACGAATGCGAAGGCGCTCCCACCCGGTGGAGAAAAAATGCCAACCAATAATCTTAATATTGATCTTTTTGTTGGTAAAAAGATTCGTTTGAGATGAAAAATGCTGAAGATGTCTCAAAAAACATTGGGTCAACATTGAGGTGTCACCTTTCCAACAAATCCAGAAATATGAAAAAGGCCTAAACCGTGTGAGTGCAGGACGTTTAAAGGAAATTTCCGATATTTTGAAAATTTCAGTTTCCTTTTTTTATACTGATATCATTAAGAAAGAGAATACCCCGTACCATTATGATGAAATCGCCTCGCGCAAAGAGGAATATTGGCTTTTAAAAAGTTTTAGAGTCCTCACATCTGTCAAACAGAAAGCAACTTTAAAACTGATTTCTGATCAAAATTAAAGCGTTTACAAGCATAAGTATAAAGCGCACCATGCTCTGTTCTTGGCGTTCTCCCCACACCAAAGAGGATGCAAATCTCTCCTCAAACCGGTTGATAAACAATTCGTCTTCTGAAGAACAACTCCTTCTCAGCTTCCCATTTCATAGGGGTCCTTTCCCAAAATTATAGGAACAAGCCCTCCCCTGAATATTCATCACATTTCCTCATCAAAACACCCTATGCACAAAATTTCATCTTACATTATCATATCTCAAACGATAGTGCTTTACAGTATAATAGGACAAGCATTCATACGTATAAAAGGGTCACCCCCTCTTCGCTGTGAATACGCCATTGATATTAGACAATATACATTTGATACACTTAAAGACTCGTAAGATGCCTGAAAGGCGTAAAAGTGAAAACCCTTTACCATCTTTCCCATCTCCTTTTAATTCAGCTTTACGGCTTTCAAAAAGGGCCCAAAGCAATATCTTTCAAATAATGCAGATTGCTTATTACCTCACGCTTTTGTTTATCGCGTTCTTGAATAGGTCACAACCCTCACGTAAAATAGAACGCCCCCCAGTTGTACATTCACGGACTTGTTTTAAAGAAACATCTCTCAAAGAGCACACCAAGCCCATCTCAAAACGACGCCCATGCATGGTATAACGCTAAAGCCCCCATGAATATAGCACCCCCACCTTTACGCTTGTGAAATAACAAACTGGCACCATCACACACTTTGCCAATGCATTGATGTTGCGGACACCTCTTAGCACTTAAGATGATTCATAGGAGCTACTTTTCGTCCTTTATTATACAAGTTTTATCCCCACGCTCATCCAGCTTGTGATGTGCAAGAAAGTGATTTTGATTGATTCAACATAGAACAGGTCTAAAATGAGAGAATCTTACGTTATTTGGAACTCTCACTCAACATATAAACAGTGATTTATCATTATAAATCAATATATTGCATAAAAACTTAGTGTCTTTTATACATTCCTCAAAGCATGTTCTTTCCTCTAAAATCTCAATGCGACACCAACGTCATTAGCAAGACAACATGGTCCAATACTCTCGTGAGAATCATCCTCAATTTTATAAAGTTGAAACAAACGATATAATGACCAATACAATTTGAAGCGATTATCTGAAAGATGAAAAGTGATAACGATTGCTACCTATAAAAATTAAAGAAACAACTATTCAGCAATTATTTTTTGCACAGTAACTTCTTTATTTGGAACTTATATATCATATCTATTGTTGAGGTATGTATTTATTAAAATGCATGCCCACAATCGGTAGAAGGAGTCTCTTTCGAGAAAAATAGTTCATTCTCTGCTTTTAGAACGTTTTGACAATTCGTAGATTCCTAAACAGCTGGTCCTGAAAGAAAATACTTTTTTACCCATTCTTCTCTTCATTTTGCATCTTTTTTAAAATCTTCTATGCTATGTTTTTTTACACTCGGCTCTTAACAATAGAGCCGTGCATAATAAAATAAACTTTTTCATTTTGCTCCTCTTTAAATACCTTATCTGTTAACATTATCCCCCAAATGGGTTTTGAATTTTCATATTTTACGAAAGTTGAGCGTGATTATCCCTTGCTTGCTTCCACAATGAACATCTAAGTACAATAATGCAAAAAAAGCGCACGACAACCATCCTATGCGTTTGTCGTAAAATATAATGAGAAGAAAAAAGCAAAACTGAATACAAATGACGAAATCAAAAGACACACAAGTGCTTTTATCCAACTTATTTCAAATAGAGACACTGAAATAGGAATTGTTATTCTCCTCGGAAAATCTATAAACATGGTAATAGCTAGTTTCATTAATAGACGACGAAGTCATCAAAGAAAAAAGTCCAATGCTCTTTACCTATTTATATTTCGGCCATTGCTTTTCCCTTATTTATGATAGTTATTTTATACTTATTGATTTTAAAATATAGAAAAAACACCAACAATAAAAATCACTTTTACGAAGCTTTCATTGTAAGGATCTATTTGCAAGAAAGTATTTAGAAGCAGATAAGTTTATATGAAAGCTTCATAAAGCATGCAACAAATTGACGAGCTTTGAAGAAATACAAACAGTCTTTATCCAATATTGAAGACAAAGTTCTGATTTAGAAAAACTTTTGCTATGAATTCTTTTAAGCTCTTGTGAAACATTCTATTAGTTGTATCAAACCTTCTACTATTTTGGGGGCTGTTCATTGTTACTTTTATCAATCGAGCTTTAAAATCTATCATCCCCCTATCGAAATCCGTTTCTTGAACATTTGTTATCTTCTCACTTTTTCCTTCAAGCACAAATACTCAAAAATCCTTTGCCATCCAAAATGACATTTCCCTTCTTTTTAAAAACACACAAGAAGAGAGTCCATTTTAAGAGCAACTCTCTCTTGAAAAGAGAAAGATTACCCGTTCACCTTTATGAAACAAAGACGTCAATATTCTCACGGTTTATTCCCACTTACCCCAGGGTCAGTTGTAATTTTATGGGTCAAGTTTTCTCTATCAAAGTTTAAGTCAATAGGTTCATTAAAGCAAATCATGGCCTTGCAAAGGGATTATAAGATCCATTATCGCGCCGCCATTTTAGAGGTTCAGTGAAGTCACTTGACCAAAGACCAATCTTGTTATCGCGTGCTTTTTCTTCCGCATGATAATATTGTTTTGGAATAGGATTTTTACCCTCTTTTGAGAGTACCAACATGCCTTCTGTAAGACCTGCCTCTGCCAAATCAACCCCCTGAACAAAACATTGCGCATAATAAACACCATTGTGCATAAAAGCCTGCTTACAGGATAAATCATAACCAAGTGTTTTGGTGACAAGCCAAGCCATTGTCACCACACCACAGGGCCATTCTTGATTCTTTAATTTTGCTTTTTGACGCGGTGCGCAGGTATCCACACCATAAAGATGAATATCACGGGTAATATGGGATCGCCAAGATTGTGCAGAAGGCGTCAATAATTTAAATGTAGTTCCACTGGTAACAGATGCCCTACCATGAAAAACAGCCCCATCATTTGCAACATTGTTTAATGAAGCACGCGTCTGCAAATCAAGCACTGATTCATTTTTGTCCAATGGCTGTTTAGTTTTTTCTAGTGGCTGTTTAGTGATCGGTTGACTCAATTTTTTTTCTTCTCGATAGAGATCAACAATATCTTCGATATCTTGCACCGTAAATGGTTTAAGAATGCTGAAATCTATTTTATCTTTATATTGGCTTAATCCCCACACGATAGAACCCATAATGTAAATAATAACAATTAATTTAAATTGCATCTTTTACAACACACTCGCTCAAAAAATTCATTGTTTTATCTTCCTTTCATATTATTTATCGGCAATAGCATTATTTTTAAAGAAAAAAATCAAAATATCTATGTTGCAAATTAACAACACTTTTGTAAAAAATAAGATTCTTTCTTTCATTGTTTTAATATTGTTATCTTAACCAAAAATACAAACTTAAAATTGCCATTTTCATATAACAGAATTCCAGCCCGTCTCTTTGAAGAGAATTTGAGAGTGGAAGATCCACGATCAAGGCTTTTAAAACAAAAAACGAAGAGTTTAGACTGTTAAAATAACAAATTTTTTCAGTTTTTAGAGACAATAGAATGTCGACATATAAATAAATATTGTTTGTTAATAGAGAGGTAAAATGACAAATAATAGATTTCAGGATATCGTTTTTATCATGACCATGCTGCTGTTTACGGCAGTTTTTGTATCAGATTTTTCTTATGCTGCGGCTTCTGCTAGTGATGGGGGTGGTTTTGGGAACCTTGATGGTGTTTTAGGCAACATTGTTAGCGCGATGACGGGTCCAACAGCAAAGCTGATTGCCATTATCTGTGTTGCTGCTGTGGGTATTGGCTGGATGTACGGCTTTATTGATTTACGCAAAGCGGCTTACTGTGTTCTTGGTATTGCCATTGTTTTTGGAGCCCCTGCTCTTGTCAATAAATTAGCCGGTCCGACGAATTAGTGAGCATAATATAATATGAATGAAGATACTCTTTTTCTTGCCTGTACACGTCCGGCCATGTTTTGCGGTGTTACAATGGAAGCAATGGCGCTCAATATTATGGCCACATCCATTCTCTTCATTTTGACCAGTGATTTTACCATGTTTGGTCTTGGAATTGGGATGCACTTTATTTTGCGTGAGGTAACAAAGTACGATCACAACCAATTTCGTGTATTATTTGCGTGGCTCAATACACGAGGAAAACAAAAAAACCTCAACCGATGGGGAGGGAGTTCTACCTCCCCCTTACGCCTTGTTCGCGCTTACAAGGAGCTACTCTGAAGGAACGAAACCGGTGAAACAGATGACAATAATGAAGCGGGAAACTTTACCTGAAGACTATATTCCTTATATACGCTACATTAACCAACATGTCATTGCTTTAAATTCGCGCTGTTTAATGGTTGTGATAGCCGTTGAAGGTATAAATTTTGACACAGCAGACATTGATCAATTAAATTCTTTACACAACCAATTAAACACGCTGCTGAGAAATATTGCCGATGAACGGGTTGCTTTATATTCTCACATTATCCGGCGTCGTGAAACGATTTATCCAGAAGGCCATTTTCTTTCATCTTTTGCAACAATCTTGGATGAAAAATACAAACAGAAAATGGTTTCTCAAGAGCTATATCGAAATGATCTGTTTATTTCACTTCTTTGGAATCCCGCAGCCGATAAAACAGAACAATTGGTTGCATTTTTTCAGCGCTTGAGCAAAGCGAAAAAGACGCAATCTGAACCTGATGCGGAAGCTATTCGTAAACTCGAAGAATTAAGCCAAGATCTCATGGAGGGTTTAGAAGAATATAAGGTCCGTCTCTTATCAATCTATGAACATGAAGGTGTTTTATTTTCCGAACAAAGTGAATTTCTCCATCAATTGGTAGGTGGAAGACGTGAACGTATTCCTCTCACATTTGGCACCATTGCCTCAACGATTTACTCCGATCGTGTTATTTTTGGGAAAGAAATTATTGAAATTCGCCATGAAAGCAACGAACGCTTCGTCGGCATGTTTGGATGGAAAGAATACCCTTCTAAAACACGCCCGGGGATGACTGATGGCTTGCTCACGGTGCCATTTGAATTCATTTTAACTCAATCCTTTGTTTTTAAAAGTAAAGCGGCCGCCGGTGCAATTATGAGCCGCAAACAAAATCAAATGATTAATGTGGCCGACCGTGCGAGCTCACAAATTGATGCACTGGATGAAGCCCTAGATGATTTGGAATCAAACCGTTTTGTTTTAGGCGAACATCACATTTCTTTAGCTGTTTTTGCAGATCATCCTAAAACATTGACTGAAAACTTATCAAAAGCACGTGCCCAGTTAACCAATGGGGGCGCCGTGATTGCCAGAGAAGATTTAGGATTGGAAGCCGCATGGTGGGCGCAGCTCCCCGGAAATTTTAGCTATCGTGCACGTTCCGGCGCCATTACCAGCAGAAACTTTGCCGCTCTATCGCCGTTCCACTCTTTTCCGGTTGGCAAATTGAATGATAATGTTTGGGGAACTGCTGTAGCTTTGCTAAAGACACAAGCGGGTTCTCCTTACTATTTTAATTTTCACTTTGGTGATTTAGGCAACACCTTTGTTTGTGGTCCATCGGGCTCTGGGAAAACAGTGATTGTTAATTTTCTTCTAGCACAATTACAAAAACACAATCCGACCATGGTTTTTTTTGATAAAGATCAAGGAGCGGAAATTTTTGTGCGTGCAGGTGGTGGAAAATATAAGCCTTTAAAAAACGGACACCCTACCGGTATTGCCCCCTTAAAGGGCATGGAATACAGCGAGAAAAATAAAATCTTTCTTCGCAATTGGATTTTAAAGCTTGTGACCTCTGAAGAGCAAATCGTGACCGAAGAAGAGCGACAAGATATCGCCAGAGCCATCGACTCCTTGGAAAACTTGCCTCCAACACAACGCTCTCTTGGTGCCCTTCAACTGTTTTTTGACAACACATCCAAAGAAGGGATTGCCATACGGCTACAACGCTGGATTAGAGGCAATGATTTAGGATGGGTTTTTGATAATGATCAAGATGATCTCAATTTAAATGCCCAATTCATTGGCTATGACATGACTGATTTCTTAGACAATGAAGAAATTCGGCGCCCCTTGATGATGTATCTTTTTCATCGCATTCTTGATCTGATTGATGGACGGCGCATCATTATTGTTGTTGATGAGTTCTGGAAAGCTTTGGAAGATGATTCATTTAAAGCTTTTGCACAAGATCGTCTCAAAACAATCCGTAAACAAAACGGCTTAATGCTCTTTGCCACACAAAGTCCCAAAGACGCTTTAAACTCAACAATCGCGCATACAATTATTGAACAATGTCCTACCCAAATATTTTTTCCCAATCAAAAAGCAAATTACCATGATTATGTCGAAGATTTCAAACTCACCGAGCGTGAATTTGAACTGATACAGTCAGAATTAAGCAGAGAATCCCGTCGTTTTCTCATCAAACAAGGACAGAGTTCCGTCGTTGCAGAACTCAATTTACGTGGAATGAACGATGAGATTGCCGTTTTAAGTGGTACCACAAAAAATATCGAACTCATGAATGAAATTATAAACGAATATGGAGCAGATCCTAAAGAATGGCTGCCTATATTTTATCAAAGGAGAGAAAATCAATGAAAAAATATGGCTTAGTGACACTATTATCTTTTTCTTTTATTTCTCATACAATAGCGCAAACTCCCCCCGATGTTGATGAATATTATAGACAGGCACTTGAGAACACACAAAAATTAAATGCTGTAAAATCAGAAACGGCTGAAACCATTTATAAGACTGCCGCTGAAACGACGAAAAAAATTAAAGAAATAAGTGATCAACTTGAACACCTTAAAGCACAAATAGAGACAACAGCCACTGAAACAACAACAGACACTGCAAAAAAATCTCAACTTGAAGAATTACAGAAGCTTCAAGCTCTTCGACAAGAGCTTCAAGTAAAAGTTTCTCTTCTTCAAGCTGATCTTCAAGCAAATTCTTTAAAGCTTCAGTCTTTGGCGATGATTCAAGCAAGAGATACGAAGACAAAAGAGGAGTTGCGTGAAGAAAAGGTGCAAGAGAATTATAAACAGATCCAAGCACAATTAAAAGAAAAAGAAGAAAAATTGAAAGAAAAACTTGAAAGTATGCGTACGAATGTCAGACTATAATTTTTCTCCCTTTGAAAGCATTTCTGGGTATATTGTAACGCCCCTCGATGATGTAGTTGATACAGCGGTGAGTGGTTTATCTTCTGCACTTTCAGCGCCCTTAAATCTTGCCGCAATTATTTTTATCTTTCTCTATGGTTATAATGTTATGACGGGTCGTGTTGCGCTCTCCATGCATAGTCTTCTCAACAATGTTGTTAAGATTGTTGTTGTAACCACAATGACAACGAATGCGGAGACGTTTAATACATATGTTAAAGATATTTTCTTCAATGATTTGTCCAACGCGATTGGGAATGCGCTCAACAGCAATCCAACAAACTCCAATGTTTTTGATTATATTTTGTTAAAGGCCAGTTCTCGCTATCAAGAAGTCTTATACAATGCTTGGTTTTTAGAAAGGATCGTTGTGGGACTTCTTGGTTCTATCATGCTTCTCGCCGTTATACTCTTTTGTATCGGTGGTTTTATTGTCCAAATGTTTGCACAAGTTGCACTGGTTATGATTATAGGTCTTGGACCTTTATTTATTAGTTTATATTTATTCAATGCAACGCGCAAATATTCCGATGCATGGGTTGCAACTTTGATCAATTTCACTATTTTACAAGTTCTTGTGATCATGCTTGGCACTATTATATGTCAAGTGATCCTACAGGTTCTCAATGTTTCATATAAATCAATTTATCTTCTTTTTCCCCCTGTCATTGTCATTTCTATCATAGGGGTTGTGATCTTCCGTGCACTTCCCAGTCTTGCAACAGCGCTCGCCTCTGGTGGACCATACTTTCACGCTGCTGCCTCAGGAGGACAGATTTTCTCAATGTTTACGAGTGGTATAAGATCAGGTGGTAATGCCGTAAAAAGTGCTGCTTCACACCTCTCAGGATCTGCCGGTAACGCTGCTAAAACAGTGGGAGCTGTGGCAAAAGGAGGAGGATTTGGAGGTGGTCGTGGTCGGTTTTAAGATAAAGCGCTTATTTAAGAAAATAAACATTTTTGTTTTTGCCCTGCGTGCGCCTTTTGGCGCACGTTCCATGATCTTGTTCCATGTAAGTGTCAACATATTGGTTCTTACAACAAAACCGATCGCACTCTTACATCCCATAAACGTGTAAAGATATTCAACATAAAGGCTCTCATGCATTGCATTCCAAAATATTTGTGAGTTCAAAAAATGAAACGAAAAATAACTTTTGTTATGATCCTAACAATTGCCCTTACCGGCTGCGCCTCTTTGAGTGCTCCCAAAAAACCACCACGCTGTAATGGAAAACATACCCGTGCTTTAAATAAAGATAAATGGAATTGGAACAACAAAAACATTGTCCTCCAAGAAAGGTCACTAAAACCTGTGACCACGCCCATCATTCTCAATACTTTGGAAAATGAAAAAGCAACAGTCAACTCGACCCTTAATCCAGCTTCATTAAAGTCAACAATTCATGAAGCACAAGCTGATAAAACTGTGGAGGTTACGCGTGAAAAGTGACGCGCTTGAAGAATATATAAAAGAAGCACGCTCTTTTGACATTGATCGCATGCATAGTATGCATGTGCGGATGAAAATTTCCATGGCTTTAACAGTGCTTTTTGGATTGATGACGATTGCGCTTGCTTTGGCTGTCGCAGCTTTGACGCCCTTGAAAACGGTAGAGCCTTTTGTTATTCGCGTTGATAACACAACAGGCATCGTCGATACTGTAAGCGCCCTAAAAGAATCTCCTAACGACTATGATGAAGCAATAACGCGTTATTTTGCCAGCCAATATGTTCGTGCGCGCGAAGGTTTTCAAGCATCCGAAGCAGAAAGAAATTTTCGCTTAATTTCTCTTTTATCTTCCCCAAAAGAACAAAACCGTTTTGCAAAATGGTATGCGGGCAATAATCCAGAAAGTCCGCAAAATATTTATCACAACATGACTGCGACAGTCACAATAAAATCAATCTCTTTTATAAGCAAAGATCTTATTCAAGTTCGTTACTATAAAACGGTCAGAGACTTTAATGAAAAAGAAACGATTTCCCATTGGATTTCAATTTTAAATTTTTCCTACGTTAACGCACACATTTCAACGTCTGATCGTCTTATCAACCCCCTTGGTTTTCAAATCTCAGAATATAGATCTGATCCAGAGGTAATAAAATGATCAGGCTTTTACAAACAACTTTTTTAATTTTTACGATCACTCTTGGCTTTCACACAGTTTTCTCATTTGCAGAAACAGCACCTGTTAGTGCCCGTAAAGATAACCGCATCAGGTTTATCAATTATGACCCCTATAATGTCGTACAAATTATTGGTTCCATTCGCTCTTCAGTTCAACTGGAGTTTGCCGATGATGAAGAAATAACCTATGTAGGAATTGGAAATTCTGTTGCCTGGCAAGTTGCACCAGCTGGCCACTTTGTTTTTCTTAAACCGCGTGAAGTCCAACCTGTGACCAACTTACAAATCGTCACAAGCCGCCAAGATGGAACACAACGTTCTTACCAATTTGAACTAAAAATTCGTGAAGGCGATGTTTCAGCCGGCAATGAGACCTATTTCTTGGTAAAGTTTCGTTATCCAGAAGATGAAGCTTTGCGTAAGAAATTAGCCGAAGCAGCAAAAGCCGAACAGCGTGAAGCAAACTTTGTCAATGATGTTTTAAATATCCATGAAGATTTCGGACCACGCAATTGGGCTTATGAAGCCCAAGGCTCATCGCTCATTGAACCTGCCTCTGTCTATGATAATGGAAAAACAACAACCTTTACCTTTTTAGGTAATGTTGAAATCCCTGCCATTTACCTTGTAACGCCTGATGGGCAGGAAGCCCTTATTCCTAAATCAATTAAAGGCAACAAGGTTATTGTTCATGCGACAGCAGCACAATTCACGCTACGGCGTGGAAATGAAGTATTGTGTATTTTTAATAAAAGGTTTGTTCCAGAAGGAATTAATCCTGAAACGGGAACGACATCACCATCTGTACAACGTAAAGTGAACATAGGAAACAGCCATGAATAACGCCGTGGATGAAAAAAACGTTAATGATCGCGATACCATACAAACGGCTCAAGGAAAAGGTCAACAGAGCAATATAGGCAAAGCAATCGCTCTTATTATTCTTTTCAGTGTCTGTCTTTATTTAGCTTATTCAATGCTTGTCACAGACAAAAAACAACCGGTTGAATCTTTAAAAGAAGGATCAAAAGAAGGAAAAGTTATCAAACAAACAGAACTTTTTCGCCCTGCAAAACCTACCCCTCCTTCTCTTGAACAGACTCACACAAATAACGCTCTGTTACCCAAAGTCGAGCTACCAACACCCAAAATTAATCAATTAAATTCCGATGATTCCCTGCTGGAGGCAGCACAACGTGCTCCTGTATTAGCTTATGCGAATACCCCAAAAAGCACCACAGATTTACCAACAAAGAACAGTGCCTTTCCTCACCAACTGGAAAGCATGCCTGATGAAACAACACAACGCTTTAATCATCTTCTCAAACCCACAGTTCTTGAAGGTATTCGTGCTTCAACTCTTGGCAATCGAAATTATATTATCACAATGGGAACTTCTATCCCTTGTATCCTAGAAACAGCCATCAACAGTGATCAACAAGGTTTTGCCAGTTGTATCGTCTCCAGAGATATTTTATCAGACAATGGTCGTGTTGTCCTTCTTGATAAAGGCACCCAAATTGTTGGTGAATATCGCGCTGGGTTGAAAAAGGGGCAAAAACGTCTCTTTGTACTATGGAATAGAGCGAAAACCCCCAATGGTGTCATTATATCCTTAGCTTCACCAGCAACAGACAATTTAGGACGCTCTGGTATTGATGGTGATATTGATAATCATTGGGTAGAGAGAATTGGATCTGCACTTCTTGTATCCCTGATAAAAGATGCAACAAACTATGCCAATAAAAATTTATTAAAAAAACAAGACCAAGAAGAGAATGAAACACTCTCTTCAGGACGAAACATTGCAAATCTTATTGCCCAAAATTACGTCAATATTCCTCCTACCTTATCCAAAAACCAAGGGGAAATGGTAAACGTTTTTGTTGCCCGCGATTTAGATTTTTCTAGCGTTTATAAATTAAAAGTTATCGAAAACAAAAAACAGATTATCAATCGGGCTTTTCCAAGAAACTTTTACAAAAATTCTGCGATACCTTTACAATGAATCCAAACTTAGACACCATGAGTAATGAAACAGTTGCTATTGTTCTCACAAAACTAAAACCCATTAGTGTTTTTTTGAAAGATGAGAGTCTTTTTGAAATTGTTATCAATCGTCCCTATGAAGTGATGACGGAAGGAATTGATGGATGGAAAACAATAGAAGCTCCCGCTCTGTCTTTTAATGAGCTTATGGGGATTGCGAAAGTTGTCGCGTCCTATTCCAAGCAAAATATATCAGACAAGAATCCAATATTATCGGCAACTCTCCCAGGCAATGAGCGCATTCAAATTGTCATTCCACCAGCTGTCGAAAAAGACACGATTAGTATGACCATTCGTAAACCATCATCGCAGAGTTTTTCTCTCGAAGAACTCGCCAATAAAGGTCTCTTCTCGTTATGTGAGCAAATCTCTTTCACGCCATTGAATGATTATCATAGACGTTTTAGCGAACTCAAAATGATCGAGCATAATTTAGCTAATGCCTATTGCAATAAAGACTATGTCTCCTTTTTAAATCAGGCTGTAAAATGCCAAAAAAATATTTTGATTGCGGGAAAAACTGGTTCGGGTAAAACAACATTATCCAAAGCGTTAATCGCCAAAATTCCTCAAGAAGAGCGTATTATCACCATTGAAGACACACAAGAATTGGTGATACCGCACCCTAACCATGTTTCGATGATTTATTCAAAAGATGGCCAAGGTTTAGCTTCTGTTGGCCCTAAAGAATTGCTTGAATCATCCTTACGGATGCGTCCTGATCGTATTCTTTTGCAAGAACTTCGAGATGGGACAGCCTTTTATTATATCCGCAATGTTAATTCAGGCCATCCAGGTTCCATTACAACGGTTCACGCCTCAACAGCCCTTGGCGCCTTTGAACAAATGACTCTTTTGGTCAAAGAAAGTGAAGGAGGTGGTGATTTAGAGCGTGATGATATTCGAGGTTTATTAATTTCAATGATTGATATCATCATCCAATGCAAACGAGTTGAAGGAAAATTTAAGGTCACAGAAATTTATTACGATCCCTTCAAACAACGCAATATCTTTGGCGGTAACTAAAGATAAAACATGCCTGCTAAAAAAGGCTTATTTAAGACAATTATTTAAAAACTGGAAAGGAAGAATAAATGCCAGAAAAGACAACAGAAGAAGAATTAAAACAACGCCGCAAAGACGTTAACGCGGCCATCAGCTCCCATGCAATAGAGGGAATAACGCTTCATTCCACAACGCTAAAAATTTTAGAAGAATATGCGAAAGGGAGTATTTCACTAGAAAAATTTAACACTCTTATGGACAACGCTGAATTATAAGGAGGTAAACATGCCTAAAGCAAAAAAAAAACAGAACCCCTTCACCTGATCATTATACTTATCCTCAAAGCGTCACGCTCAAAAATAAATATGGAATACAAGACTACACATCCCTTTTGGAAAAATGCGCGCATGATACAATAAAAGAAATGATCAATCTGCTTTCATGGGAAGGGCGCACAAACGAAAACGGGCTAGCTTTATCTTCTGCCTTTGCAAAAAGAAAGATTAAACACCCGAAAAAATATGCCTGCTAAAAAAGGCTTATTTAAGACAATTATTTAAAAACTGGAAAGGAAGAATAAATGCCAGACGCAGACAGAATCTTTTCACATCATCATTATACTTATCTTCAAAGCGCCACGCTCAAAAATAAATATGGAATAAAAAACTACACATCCTTTGTAAAAAAATGCGCGCATGATACAGCAAAAAAAATGATCAATCTGCGTAAAGAGCCTCTACCAGAACAGTTTAATAGTTCCTATCTATGCTCTATTCATCATAAGTTGTTTAAAAATACCTTTGAATGGGCTGGACATCCGCGTCATATCCCCTTTACATTTGAAGATGGTACCACAGCCGTCATGCCTATCGTAGAACATTCTAATTTTTTTGCAATCGGTGATGAGGTTCAAAAAGGCTTACAACAATTAGATCAAACGCTTAGTCAAAAGAATAATTTGCAAGGCTTAACGCGCGAAGAATTTAACTTGGAAGCCGCAAACTTATTTAACTTTCTCAACTACATTCATCCATTCAGAGAAGGTAATGGACGCACACAACAAGTGTTTTTTGAAAAACTTGCTCAAGCCGCAGGCCATCAACTTGACTTTTCGCTTGTCACACAAGAACGCATGACGCTCGCCAGTGTTGCAGGAGCAGTAAAGGGTGATCTAGAACCGATGCAACATCTTTTTGAAGATATCTCTAATCCAGAAAAAATTGATCTTTTAAAAGAGTTTATGGATAACATGGAAAATATGGGACGTAATGTGAATAATCTCCCTGTTATGGTTACAAAGGAAGGTGAGACTTACACGGGACTTTATAGAGGTGCTGGCCTTAACAGCTTTGCCATCAATGTAAAGGGAACTTTCATCATCGGCAATAAGGACTACCTTACACCAGACCAACTCAAAACATTAAAACATGGTGATGAATTGACCTTCACTGTCCCACAAACACAAGAGTTAAATAACACGCTCATCCCGAAGGAAATGTTACCCCCTTTGGGAAAAACTGAACTTTCCGAAATGGTTGCAGAAGATGCCCGTGTCCATACAA
>NZ_NJPP01000014.1 GCF_002778015.1 Bartonella tribocorum
GGCATAACAATAACTATCTGTATTTGGGCATAACAATAACTATCTGTATTTGCCTGACAACCAAGATAAGTGTTTTTATAGGCTGTTGCCCCTACATTGGTCAACACATTCGCATGGATATCCGCATTTTCTCCTGCTTTTATAATGCTATAGTTATTCTCAATATTATCAGCGTTAATGATCAGATTACCGTGAGATTGTATCATCCCCTGAGCCGCCGATTTATGCGAAAACGTCTGCGTGACAGTCTCCTCTGTCATATGGGACCAATTATTCCATTGATACCGTTTTACAGATTTTTGATCATAGACAGGCTTAAATTCCCAATTAAATGCCTTATAGACTGATCCATCTTTCAATGTTGCTTTGCCGTATGATCCTTCCTTATTGTCAAAAAGTACTTCGTCCAAGATAAATTTATTTTGTATTCTTTAATATCGAGGCAGTTCATACAACAGATGAGAATATTTTACATTTTATCCTATTAAGAACTGAGACTTCCTTTATATTTGAATGAATAGTTTTTCTTTTAAAGATCATTAATTGATTTTAAATAAAACTATTAAAATTCATCCCTTCATTAACAAGAGCTTTCCTTTTTTCCTGTATTTTTCTTCCCATATTTAATACGCATAGATCTTTTTTTAATTGTAATATCCAGCGTAATGATAATAAAATGGAGGCAGATAAATTTTTTACATTGCTCCAAAAGAGCTTACAGATTATAAAAATGCCTCGTGGTTTTATCTTTGCCTGCTTATTGAATAGGAGAACATAATGAAGTTATTAGCAAGAGCTCTTATAATAAGCGCAACGTTGTTTACATTATCAGCCAATTCTCAAACGCTGAAAATAGCAAGTGATGCTTCCTACCCTCCGTTTAGTTATATTGATTCAAATAACGAACTTCAAGGATTTGATATTGATATATCTTACGCACTTTGTAAAAAAATGAATGTTGAATGTACCATTGTCACGCAAGACTTCGAAGGGATGATCCCCGGCCTTTTAGCCAAAAAATATGATGCTATTGTTTCTTCCCTTTCTCCTACAAAAGAGCGTTTACAAAAAATTGATTTTACAGATCCTTATTACAACACAGTACTTGCTGTCATTGTTACCAAGAACTCAGGCATTAAAGAAATTTCAGCACAAGCCTTTAGAGATAAAAACCTTGGTGTACAATCAAATACAACACAAGCTGCATATGCAGAAGATCATTATGCTTCTGAAGGCGTAAATATCAAACTTTATCCTACAGCAATAGAAGTGAATCGTGACCTTTTAAGCCATCGGCTTGATATCATCATCTTTGATAAATTAAAGGCAGTAGATTGGCTTGAAAATAAAGGAAAAGACTGCTGTAAGCTTCTAGGAACTTTAGAAGAAATAAAATTTCCTGTTGCAATTGCACTGCGTAAAAATAATCATGATCTTAAAAATAGTTTTAATAAAGCAATAGAAGAGATACGCGCAGATGGGACCTATGATAAAATTATGAAAAAATATTTTACATTCGATATCTATTAAATATCACGATCAATTAAAATCGACTCTTTTTAAGAAATGCCGTTTAGCTTTTTGTTGAACATGAAAAAAGTGTTAGAAATTCAGTGTTTTTATAAAAAAATTATATTTATCAAAAGATTATTTTTTCATTGTTTCTCGATAGTTAAATGTTTATAGAATCTAATGGCAACAAGGAAGTTTTCTATCTTATCTCAATCTAATTTGTTATATTCATATTGAATAGCCTTATTTTTAAAGAAAAGCCCTCAGTTTCTACTCGTGAAATGATGCCAACCTATCATTTCATGAAAATTAAGTGTCGTACAGCAGTAAGATATTTCTTCTTCTTGAGATCATAAAAAAGATATTTTTTTGATAATAATGTGCAGCATAATAATCTAAAATAAATACCGATAAATTTTTGCATTGCTCCAGAAAAGCTTACAGATTATAAAAACGTGACGATTTCATATTTGCCTGCTTATTCAATAGGAGAATATCATGAAACTATTAACAGGAGCTCTTATAATAAGCGCCGCACTATTTATCCAATTGGCTGACGCAAAAACATTAAAAATCGCGAGTGAAGGCACTTATCCTCCCTTTAGTTACATTGATTCAAATAACAAACTACAGGGATTTGATGTTGATATATCTTATGCACTTTGTAAAAAAATGAATGTTGAGTGTACGGTTGTCACGCAAGATTTCGAGGGAATGATTCCTGGGCTTATTGCAAAAAAATATGATGCAATCGTTGCTTCTCTCTCTCATACACAAGAGCGTTCAAAAAAAATTGATTTCACAGATCCTTACTACGAAACAGCACTGGCTGTCATTGTTACCAAAGCTTCGGGAATTAAAGAAATCTCAACACAAAACCTTAGAGGCAGAAATCTTGGTGTGCAATCAAATACAACACAAGCTGTTTATGCAGAAGATCATTATGCCTCTGAAGAAGTAAAAATCAAACTCTACCCTTCCACAATAGAAGTGAATCGTGATCTTTTAAATTATCGACTTGATGCGATTATTGTTGATAAATTACAAGCATTAAATTGGCTGAAAAATGAAGGAAAAGATTGCTGCCTTCTCCTGGGAACTCTGGAAGAAACAAAGTTTCCTGTTGCAATTGCGTTGCGTCAAAAGAATAATGATCTAAAAAATAAATTCAATGAAGCTATAAAAGAAATTCGTTTGGATGGAACTTATGAGAAAATTATGAGAAAATATTTTACGAATGATGTTTTTTAAATATCATTGTGATATTTAATAAGATCCACTGTTTATTTCTAAAAACATGATCTAACTCTTTCATGAGGAATACAAGAATGATTGAAAATTTAGCATTGCTATCATTTAGCAATGGTGGGTGGGGAGCGGTTATACTTTCTAGTGCAGGAATGACATTATCATTGGCGTTATGTTGCGGACTTCTGGGACTTCCTCTAGGACTTCTCAATGCAGTGATGATTCGATCCAATATTAAGATGGCTAAAGCTATAGCACGTCTCTTTTCAATGGTGTTTCGTGGGCTACCAGAGCTTTTAACTTTGTTTTTAGTGTACTACGGGTTACAAAGTCTTATTCAAAATGCCTTTGACTATTTTAATCTTGAAGTCATGTTCACTATCAATGCCTTTGTGGCGGGTGTTCTTGCACTGAGTATGGTTCTTGCCGCTTTTTCTTGTGAAGTTTGGCTTGGAGCATTCAACATTTTTGATAAAGGTCAATATGAGGCAGCAAAAGCCTTAGGCCTTTCACAGTCAACCACATTCTTTCGTATTGTCTTCCCTCAGCTCATCCGAAATGCCTTACCAGGACTTTCCAATAATTGGCTTACTTTACTGAAAGATACATCTCTCGTTTCAACCATTGCGCTTGTTGACCTCATGCGGCAAACGAATTTAGCTGTCGCTGCGACCAATAAACCTATGCTATTTTACCTTGTCGCATGTTTACTTTATTTATTATTTTCAGCGTTTTTTTCTGCAATCTTACGCCATTTGGAAACTTACACTCAAATAGGCTATAAAAAGGTTCTAAGTCAATGATTCCTGAGTGGCTTTATTTCCTTTTTAATCCTGATCTTTTAAGCCGTTATGGACCCAAATTTATTGATGGTTTTATTGTTACTGTTGAGCTTGTTTCTATTTCTTGTTCTCTTGGTTTTTTCCTTGGTATGGTTATTGCTTTTGCACGTTTGTCAAAAAATACATTTTTACAATATCTTTCAAATGCTTATGTCTATTTTTTTCGCGGATCTCCTTTGTTAGCCCAACTCTTTCTTTTTTATTATGGGCTTGCTTCAATGAACAGTTTTTGGCAACAGATTGGTCTATGGTGGTTTTTTCAAAACGCGTGGTATTGTTGTCTTTTTATTTTCACACTCAATTCTGCTGCTTATCAATCTGAGATCTTTAAAGGAAGTTTTCTATCCGTAACAACTGAACAACGTGAAGCATCACAAGCTTTAGGACTGAGCAATTCTGTCACATTTTTTAGAGTTATTCTTCCACAAGCAATGATTGTAGCATTACGCCCCCTAGGAAATGAGTTGATTTTAATGATTAAATCCAGTGCCATTGCCTCTCTTGTTACTGTTTATGATTTAATGGGGGTTGCCAAACTCACGTATTCACGTACATTCGATTTTCAAGTTTATGTTTGGGCCGCTCTTATCTATCTTTTTATTGTTGAAATCATTCATCGTTTTATCGTTTTTATCGAAAATCACCTCACACGATATTTACGGTAAAATAAAATGATCATAAAAAACTTTACCAAACCAACATGTTGCATTAATCAATTTATTCATCAATGAAAGAATAAAACAAGATGAATTTGGAAAATAATCAATCGACCTCTTCCAGTAAAAGCCCTGTGATCTCCATTCGAGATCTCAATAAATGGTATGGAAACTTTCAGGTCTTACATGATATCAATTTTGATGTTCAAGCTGGTGAACATATCGTTATTTGTGGGCCATCCGGATCTGGAAAATCAACGTTAATTCGTTGTATTAACCAATTAGAACAAGCACAAAAAGGTTCAATCTGTATTCATAACGTTGATATCCATACCGCTCCTATACAACAGCAAAAAAATATTCTGCGAAAGATAGGAATGGTTTTTCAAAACTTTAATTTATTTCCCCACATGAGCGTTATACAAAATTGTATTTTAGCCCCTATGACAGTTCAAGGGCTTTCCAAACAACAAGCACAGGAGCGAGCAATTCGTTACTTAACGCATGTCGGTATTGAAAAACACTGTGAAAAATATCCTTTACAACTTTCTGGTGGGCAACAACAGCGTGTTGCGATTGCCCGTGCGCTTTGTATGGAACCTGAAGTCATGCTTTTTGATGAACCAACTTCTGCTCTTGATCCAGAAAGTGTGGGAGAAGTTTTGGAAGTGATGGCGCAATTGGCTAATACAGGGATTACAATGCTTTGTGTTACCCATGAAATGGGCTTCGCACGGAAAGTATCAGAAAGAATACTTTTTCTGGAAAATGGAAAAATCGTTGAAGATACCGCCTCTGATAAATTTTTCACCAACCCTAAAAGCCAACGTGCCCGTGATTTTCTTGCTAAAATTAAACATTAGTCATCAAAATATTGCTTTATTTATACAATTTTACCCCTACTTTTTAAAAGAGTAATAATTTTTTGCGCACCGACAACTCCGGAGGGGACTTCAGTTTTCATTTTCTGTTCCACCCCCTCAAAAGCATCAAGTTGAGCCTGGCGTAATAAAGGATTAGATAAAAGTTGTTCTATCTGTCTTGCTAACATGCCAGGACGTATCAATTCATTCAAATATTCTGGAACAATAGGCTTATCAGCAATAATATTTGGAAGAGCAGCGCTCCATAACATCATTTTAGGGAAAATAAATAATTTAGAAAAAAGATCAAGTTTATAGCAAAGAGCCATAGGAATTTTTGCTAAAGCTAATTCAAGTGAAACCGTCCCATGGGATGCAAGAGCAACATCTGCTTGTGAAAAAGCACGCCATTTTTCATCTTCCCCAACAACAATTTCTACTTTGCTTTTCCAACCTTGTACAAAATCACTGATTCTATTCACCAAATGGGGTAAAGTTGGTAAAATAATCTGTAAATGAGGGATACGCTGTACAAGAATCTCTACGGTTTCTCGAAAAATAGGCATTAAAGAACGAAGCTCTGAATTGCGTGATCCCGGCAAAATAACCAATGTAGGCGATGAGGTTTGTTGATCATATAAATGTCTTTGTTCTACTTGGCGCTTTTTTTCTGATTGAACTCTCAAAAGAGGAGAATATGTCAAAAGGCGATGTCCAACATAGGTGGTAGAAGGACCTCCCAAATCCTGCATAACCTTTTCTTCAAAAGGAAAAACCGCTAAAACATGATCAACAAACCCGCGCATAGCTTTTGCACGCTCTGGTCTCCATGCCCAAACGGTTGGCGCAATATATTTAATAATCGGAATAGAAGGCGCTAAAGCGCGTACCTTTTTTGCAACACGATGCGTAAAATCAGGACTATCAATAATAATTAAACAATCAGGTTGTTCTTGTGCGATAAATTTGGATAAATTGCGAATATGGAGCAACAACAACGGTAATTTTTTCAATACCTCCTTTAAACCTATTAAAGCAATATCACGAGAATCAAAAAAGCTTTTTAAACCTAAAGCTTTTAAATGCCTCCCCCCAACCCCCATCAAATGAATGTTGCATTCTATTTGTTGTGATAAACAAGAAATTAAATCTGCTCCAAGCAAATCACCAGATTCCTCACCTGCAACCACAGCAATCTTTAAGAAACAATCATTCATGACCAAATTTTTCAAATGTTTCTATAAATAGAGAATATTTATTGGCTTTTTCTATTGTTGTTTTCACCGATAATATTAGACTTCTATTTGCCTCAACCGCAATACCAGATAAACCACTCTTTGCAATATTCACTATTGTCGCAGGCCCAATTGATGGCAAATCAACGCGATTATCCTGCTGTGGCTTTGCACATTTAACAAGAACACCACCTTTAGGGGGGATTTGCCCTCTTTCTCGCATTTCACAAACACGCCACAACATATTATCAGTTCCCTCAGCTCCCTCCAGAGCAACCACCCTTCCTTGAACAACGACAACAGCTTGACCGATATCCAATTGACCTAAAAGCTTTGCTGCTTGTGCTGCTAAAAAAATATCTTTCTTCTCTTTTGACGTAGCACGCCGTACTGTTAAATTAAATTCTATGGGCGCTAAAAGATCTGGGACTATTTCATGAGCACCGATAACACAAAAACCGTGTGCTTCAATGACCCGTATAAAAGCTTTTAATAACGCATCATCCCCCCTTCTTAAGGCTCCAATCAATTTAGGAAGAGCTAAAAATGTGATCCAGTCCAGTCGCAATTGTGTAAGAAGTGGTCGCTTTTTCACACCACCTGCCAAAACAACATTATAAACGCCAGCCTCTTTTAAGATTTTAATGAGTCGCGCTAACTCTACAATTGATAACTCGCAATGCTCATAGCGATAAAGAAAAGAATCTGCCTCACCATGCAAAAGCACAAGAAAAGGATTCTCTCCATTCTTCTCAAGAGCCTGCGCAACAGTAATCGGTAGAACACCATTTCCTGCTATAATAGCAGTACGGCCGGAAAGAAAATTTCTGGCACCCCAAATAGGCATTTTTAATCCTTATGTTCTTTTATTCTATCACCTTCATATTTTGGTGTACAATAAAAACGCTTTCCTTCCTCTTTTATAAAATTAACAACTTCAGCAACAGACCGAAAAGAAGAATAGAAAGAAACAACATCACCAACACGCTCTTTAAATGGCTTTTTATGATCAAAAAGCATGGCAACCGCATGACGGAGTGCGTGAATATCTTTACGCTCCAACCCTGCACGCTTCATGCCAATAATATTGAGACCAGCAAGTTTTGCCTGCACACCAACAGCTGTTCCATAAGGAATGAGATCACCGACCAGTGCAGAGACACCACCTATAAATGCATGATGCCCAATACGAACAAATTGGTGAACAGCAGCACCACCACCGATAATCACATAATCACCAACAGTAACATGACCAGCAATCATTGCATTATTAGCAAATGTTACGTGATTGCCTACATAACAATCATGAGCGATATGCGCATAACAAAAAAATTGGCAATTATCACCAATAACTGTCATTCCTCCACTCGAATCAGAGCCTCTATGCATTGTTACGCCTTCACGAATTGTACAATTCTTACCAATAGAAAGAGTCGTAGCCCCCCCTTTATGTTTATTATTTTGCGGATCGGCCCCCAAAACTGCATGAGAAAATACTTTACTCTTGGCTCCTAACGTTGTCTTTCCCATTACCACAACATGACTTGTCAAACTACATTCATCACCAATAACAGCCTCTGAACTAATATGGCAAAATGGCCCAACGTGTACATTCTCACCAAGCTGCGCCCCCTTCTCCACAAGAGCAGTTGGATGGATTTTCGTACCGGACATTTTTAAATTCCCATCAAATATCGTTTATTCTTCTTCAACAATCATCGCAGCAATTTCTGCTTCAGCCACGCGGACATCTTCTACTTTTGCAACACACAAAAAACGCCTCATACCAGATCTCTTTTTCAAAAGCTGAACATGAATTTTAAGCTGATCACCAGGCATAACCGGCTTACGAAATTTCGCTTTATCAACCGTCATAAGGTAAACTAAATTTGTTTGCTTATTACCTAAATTTAAAAGTGCTATTGCTCCTGCCGTTTGTGCCATAGCTTCTAAAATCAAAACTCCAGGCATAACCGGCTTTGCGGGAAAATGTCCCGTAAAATGTGGCTCGTTAATCGTTATATTTTTAATACCAATCGCTTCTTGTTCACCATCAATATCAACGATACGATCGATCAATAAAAATGGATAACGGTGCGGTAATATTGATAGCAGTTTTTCAATATCAACGGTCTCTAAATCTTTAATTCCTTCAGTGCTGATCATATCAGCTTTTCTCCTTTTTAACTTTTCCCATACTGCGCAACGTCGCTACTTCACGAAACCATTGTTTTAATGGTCGCGCTGGACTCCCTCCCCATTTTTCACCATCGGGAATGTCATTCATAACACCACTACGACCAGCAATTTGAACACATTTACCTATTACGATATGGTCTGCTACTCCAACCCCCCCACCAAGCTGAGACATATCCCCTATAGATGTACTTCCCGCAATTCCACAGTGGGCGGCAATAAGGCAATAACGACCAACTTTGACATTGTGGGCAATTTGTACAAGATTATCAATTTTGCTTCCTTCTCCAATAACTGTATCTTGAAATGTTCCTCGATCAATCGTGGTATTGGCACCGATTTCCACATCATCCTCAATAATAACGCGACCAAGTTGTGGAATTTTCTCGATTCCAGAAATACCCACAACATAACCAAAACCATCTTGCCCAATGCAAACACCAGGATAAAGCTGAACCCTATCACCTATTAGAGAACACTGAACGGTTACTCTAGGAGCAATATAGCAATCACGTCCAATACGACAATTCTCACCGATAACAGCTGTGGATGAAATAAGTGTTCCTGCTCCAATCTCAACATTTCTACCAATAACAGCTCCCGCTTCAATACACACATCATGGGCAAATTTAGCCGTTGGATGAATATGCGCATGCGGTGAAATCTCCTTCTGTCCAAACCAAGGCATTGGCTTGACAGAATCAGGAAACAAAATACGACCAATCTGAGCAAAATCACGCTGCGGTGTGGACGTCACCAAAATTGCCATCGTGTCAGGAACTTTAAAAACAATATCATTCGTACAAAAAACAGCAACAGCAGAACTGTCCCGTAGAGCATCAGAAAATTTCCGATGCTCCACAAAAACAAGAGATCCTTCTACAGCACTCTCAAGAGAAGAAAGAGTATTGATAACTTTATGAGAAAACTCTGGATTAAGAAGCTTTGCACCCGTCAACTCAGCAACATTTGCAACTGTTAATTGCTGGGACGGCGTAAAAAAAAATGTATCCGCCATCAAAACACTTTCTCTCCCAGCTTAAGCTATTCTCTTCAGGTTTGTCCTTCTTAAAAACCACTCAGATCAGAACTTCGTAGAAATACCAAAGTTCAATTGCTGCAAACGATCCCCCTCCTGCTTTTTTATTGGCCAAGCATAATCAAAACGCAAAGGACCAAACGGAGAATCCCACATCAAACTCACACCTGCAGATGAGCGCCAAGCACTTTTAATATTGGTAACAGGCGGTTCACCCTTAAAAACAGCTTTATAATTATTGCCATAAAGCGTAGCAATATCCGCAAATACAGCACCGCGCAATCCAAATCCTTCCGGCACAACAGGAATAGGAAACTGTACTTCAGCAGTCGCATTCATATAAGTCGTCCCCCCTAAGAAGTAAACTTCACCTTTACTGGAAACCTGACGTGGACCTATTCCGTTGTATTTGAACCCTCGGATCATATCGGTATTTGCTTTAAACATATCGAAAATACGAACACCCTCTTTGCCTACTTCATGGATATAACCACCACCAAAGGAAAGCAAACCAACAATATCCTTCTGATCAGAAATAGTCTTGTACATCATCGCCTTCCCCGTGGTCTTCAAGAACTTTGCACTCCCACCAAGTCCTGCATATTCCTGAAGGAGATTCACATACCATCCATCATGGGGATTTCTCATATCATCAATCGTATTATAGGTTAAACCATAACTAATCGATGAACGTTTCCAAGGACTTTGCTTAGCTGCTTGAACAATCGCACCAGAATATTTCCCATATAATTCTATTATATCACTCTCTTTGTCGAAATCATACTCCCCGCCAAAATCGTATTCTTCCTGTACATAAGAATAAGCGACATTCGCAGATAATTTATTATTAATAGGGAGAGAAAACCGTAGTGATCCCCCTGTCTGTCGTACATCGTACGCTTTATCAGCACGGTAAGTGCTGCGAAAAACATCGACACCAGCCGATAAGCGGTACCCTAAGAAATAAGGATCAACAAATGATAAATTATAATTACGGGATTTTTCTTGCCCCGCTCCTAATCCTAAACGAACGTACTGACCGCGTCCCCCAAGATTACGTTCAGTAACAGAAACTTCAAGTGACATACCAGGGCTTGTTCCCCCCGTTGTATATCCTCCAGAAAGGGAAAGATCTCCTGTTGAAGCTTCAACGACATCTATCACTAAAACAACCTGATCGGATTGCTCGGTGGGAACCATTGAAATATTAACGGCTTTGAAAAAACCTAAACTTTCTAAACGACGTTTTGCCCGCTGTAATAAAGTTTGATTGTAAGCATCTCCTTCGTTTAAATCAATCTCACGACGAATGACGTAATCACGCGTTTTTTCATTACCACGTATATCAATGCGCTGAATATAAGCCCGTGTACCTTGTTCAATATTATATAAAATTGAAATCGTATGACTTGCTAAATCACGGTTTCCCCGTGGTTCAACTTTAGCAAAAGCATATCCCGAATCAGCAACCTTGTTATTAATAGTTGCAACAGATTGTTCAATATCTTCTGCACTATAAATACTACCTGGCTGAGTCTTAAGCATCCTTTTCACAGATTGAACATCAATTCCATCAACATCACTTTCAACCTGAATATCACTAATTTTATAGCGCGCTCCTTCATCAAGAACGAAAGAAATTTTATACGTATTGCTTGCTGCATCAAAAGTTGCTTTAGAAGAGACAACACGAAAATCTGCATAACCACGATTATAATAAAAGCGACGTAAAGCTTCTTCATCGGCAGCAAGGCGCTCTTCACTGTAAACATCGCCTCCCAACAACTTCGAAAAAATTCCTGAAGATTTGGTTGAAATCACATCACGCAATCGGCGGCTTGCAAAGACACTATTTCCCCTAAAAGTAATAGCCCCAATCTTTGTTTTTTGTCCTTCAACAACATTAAACACCACATTAACACGCCCTTTTCCAAGGTTAATTGTTTGAGTGTTAATAGTGATATTATTACGACCAAGCGTTTTATAAGCTTCACGAATTGTATTTATATCAGCAGAAAGCTTAGCAGAATTAAAAGGTCCATTTGGTTTTAATGAAATAAATCGCTTGAGATCTGGATCCTTAAAAGATTTATTTCCCTGAAATAATATTTGATTAACAACCTCGTATTCTTTTACGAATACAACCAATTTATCACCTACTTGATTTATTTTAACATCATAAAATAAACCTAATTCAAAAAGATTCTTCACAGCATGGTCAACATCACCACTGGAAACCCCTTGTCCAGCCTTTATACCTATATTATCCCGAATCGCCTGAGAACTTACAAACTTATTCCCACGAACCTCAATAGAACGGACTACAGATGCTTGTATTTCTCCAACAGCAGCAATTGACATAAAAACCGTTGCTGGGGCAATCATCCCCATCCTTAACACTAATACAGATGCTGCATTTAAAAACTTTGAATTCGTAGTCATTGGCTTTTTTACCTTACTCTTGTTCTTTGGACACGATGCCTTAAAAAGCTAACTGCCATAACAACCTTTTTACAGCGAGACTTTTTCATCCCTTAATTACTCATTATAATGTACAACGCCACAATATTTTGCAGACATGGTAAACAACCTTCAAGTCATTTTTGCTACTATTACCTAATTTACAAAGCATTTTCTATAATTTAATTAGCTAAACCAACAAAAATAATCATTAAAGAAGACAAAAAGCATAAAAAGAAGAACAAGGGAAAAACCTAAACGAAAAACAATTCCCTGAGTTTTAGCGGATGTTTTCCTCCCAGTAATGACCTCAATGACATGAAATAAAAGATGCCCACCATCAAGCGGTGGAATCGGAAAAAGGTTAATAAGCCCAACGCTTATTGAAAGAAAAGCAGCCAAATTCAACAAAGAGATAAAACCTGTCTCGCTCACTTTCCAAGCAACTTTAACGGTCTTAGAAGGCCCACTTAGCCGACAACGATCTTCTTTTCCTACGATTAAACGACTCATAAAAAGAATAGTTTGAGTGCTAATAAACACGGTACGGTTTAACGCTTCTCTTATAGCTGCTAGAAAACCATAGCGAATATGTTTTATATAAGCTGGGTCTAAACGCGCCGGATTATTTACATCAACAGGAACACCTACACCAATCATAGGACTTTGTGTTTTATTCCCAAACCCATCATCTCGCTCAACAACTTTTGGGGTAATGACTGTTGTAAATGCCTGCCCCATACGTTCTATTTTAAACTCTATCGGTTCTCTTCCATAAAAAGCAACATAATTCATCAAATCTTCAAAACTTTTAACCTGTCGACCATCCATTTCAACAAAACGGTCTCCTAATTCCAAACCGGACTGAATAGCAGGGCTCTCTTTTACCAAAAAACCCACAACAGGTTCAATGGCAACACGACCATAAGTAAAGAAAAAAAATGTTAGAGTAATAACAGTAAAAAGAGCATTGAAAAAGGGACCCGCAAAAACAGTTGCGGCTTTTTTCCAAGCATGCGCACTGACAAATGAACCATCAACAATCGGAGATGATGGAGATGATAGCGTATCGTTGTTTTCCTCATCCCCAACGAACTTCACATAACCTCCTAAGGGGATAAATGCTAAACGCCACTTCGTGCCATGCTTATCTGTGTAACTGGCTATTTGTGGTCCAAATCCAAGTGAAAAAACTGACGCCTTAATACCACACCACCGACCAATAAGATAATGCCCAAATTCGTGCACAAAAATGATAATCATAACGATGAAAAGGATACCCAAACTTCTTAAAAGAAAATCACCCATAGTGACCATATAATTTAAAAGTCCCAAAATATCTTCTCCCCATTAAATCATACTAAAAAGATTAAAAGGTGCATCCATATCAGACATCAATGAACCAATTAAATAAAGGAGACAAGCCGCCCCTACCAATCCATCCATACGATCCATAAAACCACCATGTCCAGGCAATAAAGAACCGGAATCTTTAACAGAAAAGCGTCTTTTAAGCCATGATTGTCCTAAATCACTCAATTGTGAAATAATTGACAAAACAACTGGAAGGATTAGCACAAAAAAACTTGCTAAATTTATATCAAAAAATCCAACAGAAACCCATATACCTGCGAAAACGCCGACACATGTACCACCAAGTGCTCCTGACCATGTTTTATTGGGAGAAAATCGTGGCGCTAATTTAGGCCCCCCCAATGCACGTCCGATAAAATATCCACCGATATCGGTTCCCCATACTACCGAAAATAAGAAAATAACAACTTGGAACCCCAACATCTCATGATCCCGTAAAAAGCATAAAGCCGCCACAGGAAAAGATGCATATAAAAAACCACAAAAAACCCAACCACTGTTTTTTATAGATATAATAGCCAAAACCGCAGCCAACACGATTAAAACACAAAAAACCAATGAAGCAGATACATTCAACACTAAAAGAAAGCCAAAAAACAAATAAAAAATGCTTACTAATATCTTTTGTAAAACACACCACTTCTCTTGAGTAATACGTATCCACTCATAAAGAATAAAACCGCCAATACACCACGCAAACAGAAAAAAGGAGACCCCTCCCAACCATGTTAGATACAAAGCAATAACGCCAAATACAAAAGCTGTTAGAACACGATAAACCAAATTAGACAAAACAACATCCAACCAATAAGAATAGCAAACACAAGCTCTAAAATTGATGCAACAAAAACGGCCCTCTCGAGTATTTTCATTTCATACTTGTACAAATCTCTCTTAATAATTTACCACAATTGATCTAGTTTACCAAGATAGCGCTTATAAGACGAATAATCAATGAAAACAGCTTCAAAAATCTTCCTTATCAGGGTTAATCCTAAAATAAGTTTTCAAATATTTTCTAAAACATAAAATGAAAAAGCGGCTGTCTACGCCCCATAACATCAGCTTTCTTTACCCTACGCACATGTTTTTAATGAACGATAAGAGCAAAGTATTATTTGTTGCACTATATTATTTCCCAAAACTCCATCTTAGAATATTTGAGAAACCCTCATAATATTTCTCATCATACAGTTTGACAAAAACATGCTAAACAAAAAAATCTCATTATGCTGTAATAGTGTCCTCCAGTAAAGAACAGAACGCACTCACAGATTAAAGAATAAAAGCATCAACTCTTTCAAATCAATCTTTCCCCTATCGAAATGATTAAACAATAAAACAGCTCTCTGTATCACACCTTGCTATCACAGTGCACATCTATGCTCTTATCCAATAAAAATAATTTACACGCTGGGAATAGAATATCTTTTCTAGCGAAAAAATCGTCTTAAACGTGCATAATTTCAGATTCTTTCACGGCTAAAATTTTATCGATATCAGCAATAGTTTCATCTGTGAGTTTTTGAACTTTCTCGGATAAACCATGGGCTTCATCTTTGCCAATTTCACCATCTTTTTCTAATTTTTTCAAATTATCCATACCATCACGACGAACATGACGTGTAGCAACACGCGCTTGCTCTGCATAGTGATGCGCAATTTTTACAAGTTCTTTACGGCGCTCTTCATTCAACTCAGGCAAAGGAATACGTAAATTCGTACCATCAGTTATGGGGTTCAAACCAAGACCAGAATCGCGAATAGCACGCTCGACAGCTCCTACCATCGTTTTATCCCATACAGAAACGGAAAGCATCCGAGGTTCGGGAACAGAAATATTCGCAACCTGATTAATGTGTACAACAGAACCATAAGATTCAACGGTCAACGGCTCTAATAAACTCGCTGATGCCCGTCCCGTCCGCAAGCCACCTAATTCATGTTTAAAAGCCGTAATAGCACCATCCATGCGTCGTTTCAGATCATCCATAATTGATGCAACATTCATATTTTTGTCTCCTTCAATTGTTCTTTGAAGCTTATCCTTATTCCGATACCATTGTAAAGCGCCCTGTTCCATTCAAGACTTTAGCTAAACCACCTTTTTCATGAATAGAATACACAATAATTGGTACATTGTTCTCACGGGCTAAAGTGACCGCCGTTGAATCCATAACCGATAATCCCCATTGCAAAATTTCAACATGTGTTAATTGGTCAAAACGCTTAGCTGTAGGGTCTATCTTTGGATCTGCTGAATAAATACCATCAACTTGTGTTCCTTTAAGAAGGACATCTGCACCAATTTCTGCTGCACGTAAAGTCGCAGCAGAATCAGTGGTAAAAAAGGGATTTCCTGTACCACCCGCAAAAATAACAACTTTTCCCTGATTCATATAAGCTATTGCTTTACGTTGCGAAAAACTTTCACAAATTTGTGGCATAGCAATCGCAGAGAGTACAACAGTTTCAACCCCTAGTTTTGTCAATGATGTTCGCAATGCCAAAGAATTAATAGCCGTTGCAAGCATTCCCATATGATCACCTGTCACACGGTCACCACCATGCGAAGCAACAGCAACGCCACGAAAAATATTTCCCCCACCGATAACAACTGCGACTTCTATCCCCATCGCGCGCACTTCTGCAATATCATCAGCAATACGGTCGACAACAGAAACATCAATACCAAAGCTCTGCCCCCCCATAAGAGCTTCACCAGAAGCTTTTAAAAGGATACGTTTATACGGAAGTGCTAATGCCATTCACAATCTCCCCAAAAGCACATTTACTTTTTGCTTTTGACACCACGAAGGGCACCACTTTTTTTCACGTGACGCCCTCACAAAAATTACCTTGTTTCCATCAGAGATTCTAAAACGAGCAATATGATTCTAAATCTCTGATCAAAAGTTTGCAATAACTAGCCTTTTGCAGCAGCCGCAACCTCTGCAGCAAAATCAGACTCCTCTTTTTCTACACCTTCACCGAGTGCAAAACGAACAAAGCCTGTAATTTTTGCTGGAGCACCAATTGATTTCTCAGCGTCCTTTAAAGCAGTTTCAACAGTTATATCAGGATTCATAACAAAAGCTTGAGAAAGCAAAACAACCTCTTCAAAAAACTTACGCATACGTCCTTCCACCATTTTTTCAATGATATTCTCAGGTTTCCCAGACTGACGCGCTTGATCTGAAAAAATTGCTTTTTCACGTTCAACAGCACCAGAATCAACATCTTGTGCTGTAAGCGCTAATGGATTGGTTGCCGCAATATGCATCGCGACCTGACGACCAAAAGCAAGAGCAGCTTCTTTATTTCCCGTTGTTTCAATTGCAACCAAAACACCAAGTTTCCCAAGCCCATCAGCCACACTATTGTGTATATAAGTCGCAACAACACCATTCTCAACAGACAATTTAGCGGAACGACGAAACGTCATATTTTCGCCAATTGTACCAATTGCATCTTTAATTGTAAGCTCTACGGTCTTCTCAGAACCCGGATAAAGAGAAGCAGAAACAGACTCAACATCACCTGGCGTATCCAAGGCAGCAGCGGCTACATTGCGCACAATGTCTTGGAATCCATCATTGCGTGCAACGAAATCTGTTTCTGAATTAATCTCAACCAAAACAGCATGTAAATCTCTTAACACGACACCGATTAATCCCTCAGCTGCTGTACGACCAGCCTTTTTATCTGCTTTAGCTATCCCTTTTTTACGAAGCCAATCAACAGCAGCTTCCATATCACCATTGGTTTCTGCTAAAGCAGTTTTACAGTCCATCATACCGGCGCCAGATAATTCTCTAAGTTCTTTTACTTGTGCAGCAGTAACACTCATATTTTCCTCGTTATTCTATAACAGTGGAAGCGTGCAAATCTCCGCACGCTTGTAACATTTCCTTTAGATAATAAAAATACCTTAATTAGACGTTTTACATTACTCAGAAACTGCCAAAACCGCACTTTCTTCCAAAACAGGTTCCACTTCTTCTAAAACAGGTTCCACAGGCACATCAACTTGAGCTCCTAAATCAATACCCATTGCACCTTGCTGACGAGCAATCCCATCAAGGGCAGCACGCGCAAAAAGATCGCAATAAAGAGAAATTGCACGTGAAGCATCATCATTTCCTGGTATTGGATGTGTTACATCATCAGGATCACAATTGGTATCAATAATAGCAATCACTGGAATACCCAAACGTTTTGCTTCTTGGAGTGCAATATTTTCTTTATTGGTATCGATAACAAAGATAAGATCCGGAACAGAGCCCATATCTTTAATACCACCAAGCGCACGATTAAGCTTTTCACGATCACGTTCAAGATTTAAACGTTCCTTTTTGGTAAAGCCTTGCGCTTCAGCAGCGAGAATTTTATCAAGTTTTCGCAAACGATGTATCGAATTGGAAATTGTTTTCCAGTTCGTCAGCATACCGCCAAGCCAACGCGCATTAACATAATACTGGGCGGAACGATTCGCTGCATCAGCGATAATTTCAGATGCTTGCCGTTTCGTGCCAACAAAGAGAATACGGCCACCACGCGCAACAGTATCTGAAACAAGTTTAAGCGCTTGATGTAAAAGTGGAACGGTCTGAGCGAGATCAATAATATGAATATTATTACGCTGACCATAAATATAGGGAGTCATTTTGGGATTCCAGCGATGAGTCTGGTGACCAAAATGTACACCTGCCTCTAAAAGCTGGTGCATAGTAAAATCAGGTAGTGCCATAAATCTTATCCTTTCCGGTTTAACCTCCGCGGAAAAAGCAGGAAAACCTACTACCGGCGGATGCTTGCTAAACTTTTAACACGAGATCATCTATAAGCACCCAAACTCCGCGTGTGGAATAGCGCAAACATACTAATATTTAATTCTTTTTCAAGTTATTTTCTTCAATCATTTAATATTTGCACTTTCACATTGATTAAGATCTTCATCTTTTCCAAGTTCTAAGAATTCAAGACTACTCAATTTCGCACGCATTGAAAAAGTTCCATAATCTATACGAAAATCACGCATGACACCATTCTCATGTAAAAGAAAACTGTTCTGATAAACCGGCAAACCATCTTTATTTTCACCATCATCAAAATAAGAGATCGTAACAGGCCAATATCCTTCTTCATCCAATTTTCTCACTTTTTCCGCCTCGCTATCGGATAAAAGCGCTTTCTTTTCCCCTATGACGATACTTTCTTTTATAACTTTATCTGTTTTATTTTTTCCGTCAAATACAGTAACATTATAAAAATGATCCCCCGCTTTTGCATGGCGGATAATATTCTTTAGTTGCATCATTGGAAATTCAGCCATTACGAGCTTATACTCTTTTTCCTTTGGCTTTTTTAAGGTAACTGTAATACCATCTCTCGTTCGTTCTGCAACTCCCTCCGCATGATGCGTAACCTCTTCTCCCTCTAAATCTGTAACATTAAAACGAAATGTACGGCTATCTCCTGTTTCATAAGTCATCGTCTGTTGATCCTTGAAACGTACCGGCATATCTTCAACATGAAGACGGTTAATGAAACGCAAACGCGTGCTATAGCCTTGGCATACCGAACCAGTAAGCTCGTAAACCATTCGCCCTGATATCCCAGAAATTGTCATTTCATGCGAAACGCTATCGAGATGAAAATCATAAATTGCTCGATGAGGCGCAATAAAAATAGACTCTTCAGCTTTCGCCGTACAGAAAAAAACAATATATAAAATTATTATAAATAACGCTCTAATCATTCCCAACTTCCAAACTTTATCCCCGTTGCATAACATCATAAAACAAGGCAAAAAAGGCTAATTTCTTCATTAACCACACATTTCCTTAAATTAAAAAATAGGTTATGCAATGAATATATAGAACAGCTATGGAGTTTAAATTATGACTAATATGATTGAAAAAAACTTAGAAAAGTTTGGTATCACTCTTCCTGCAGCAACGCAACCCCTTGCCAATTACATCAGCACTTCACAAAGTGGCAATCAACTCTTTATTTCTGGACAGCTCCCTCTTATCAATGGGAAACCAATAGCCATCGGTAAAGTCGGTGCAGCTGTGAACGCTAAACAAGCCCAAAAAGCATCGGAAGCTTGTGCTCTCAATATTCTTGCCCAACTCAAAGCAACTTTGGGTGATCTAAATAGAATAAAACGCGTGGTAAAAATTACTGTTTTTGTGGCTGTCGATCCTCATTTTACCGATATTCCTTTTGTCGCCAATGGAGCTTCTGATTTATTCGTCAATATTCTTGGTGAAATTGGGGAGCACGCCCGTTCTGCTATTGGTGTTGCCTCTCTTCCTATGGATGTTTCTGTAGAAGTTGAAGCTATCATAGAAATCTAAATCTTCATTAAAAACAGTGCGTTTCTTAAAGATAACTGAAGTCAAAATATTTTTTGTCTTACACTCTGATAAACCTTGTATTTTTCCGTTTTAAAATTAGAATTCTAAACTTGTAATAAAAGGAAATATTTGTATGAAACAAGCTTATGACGATAACAATATTTTTGCTAAACTGATTCGTAATGAAATCCCTTCTGTTCGGGTTTACGAAGATGATGATGTCATTGGATTCATGGATATCATGCCACAAGCACCAGGCCATACGCTGGTCATTCCTAAAAAAGGCTCCAGAAACTTACTTGATGCCAATACCGAAACATTATTTCCTGTTATTAAAGCTGTTCAAAAAATCGCCACTGCCGTCAAAAAAGCCTTTCAAGCAGATGGCATAACGATCATGCAATTTAATGAAGCCGCTAGTCAACAAACCGTTTATCATCTCCATTTCCATATTATACCACGTATGGAAGGAATAGAACTTACCCCTCACAATGATGTAATAACTCCTACAGAAATACTTGAAGAAAATGCAAAAAAAATCCGTGCTGCCTTGTAGCATGTCTTCTGTGTGGCATGCTTTTAAGACGTTGTGCTTTTTTTTCTTTCGCGTTTTTTTATAAAATTTTTCGTTTTACTTTTCTTTGAGTCAACAGATACGTCGGAAGAGAAAATTTTCAACTGTAATCTCTCTTTTTCGCCATTTGACTTTTGTGTCAATACGCGAACGGTACCACCATTGCGTAACTTTCCAAATAAAATTTCATCCGCTAATGGCTTTTTAATATATTCTTGTATAACACGCGCCAATGGCCGTGCACCCATCTGAGAATCATATCCTTTATTGGAAAGCCATAAAGTTGCAGAAGGGCTTAATTCAAAACAAATCCCCCGATCAGCTAATTGTGCTTCAAGCTGAAAAATAAATTTTTGCACTATTTGATTGATGGTGAAATGAGATAAAGGCGCAAACGGAATAATTGCATCTAACCGATTACGAAATTCTGGTGTAAATAACCGATTGATTGCTTCTATATCCTCACCATCACGCTGGACTTTTCCAAATCCAATAGCTGATTTTGCCATATCTGAAGCCCCAACATTGGTTGTCATAATCAAAATAATATTGCGGAAATCAATTTTCTTGCCGTTATGGTCTGTTAATCGACCATAATCCATGACCTGCAATAAAATATTAAATAACTCTGGATGAGCTTTCTCAATCTCATCAAGCAATAGAACTGCATGCGGCTTCTGATCTACTGCATCTGTAAGGAGGCCTCCTTGATCAAACCCTATGTAGCCTGGAGGAGCACCGATTAAGCGCGCTACCGTATGGCGCTCCATATATTCTGACATATCAAAACGTAATAGTTCAATGCCTAAAGATGATGCAAGCTGTTTTGCAACTTCAGTTTTTCCAACTCCTGTTGGTCCTGAAAATAAATAATTTCCTATTGGTTTATCGGGTTCTCGTAAACCTGCTCGCGCCAATTTTATGGATGAAACTAAGACAGAAATTGCCTGATCTTGTCCATAAACAACGTGCTTGAGTTCTCTCTCAAGCTTACTCAATATCTTCTGATCATTCCGCGAAACTGTTTTGGGTGGAATCCTTGCAATTGTAGCAACCGTTGCTTCAATTTCTTTAACACCTATAGTCTTTTTGCGCTGTTTTTGTGGCAAAAGCTTTTGCGCTGCGCCACTTTCATCAATAATATCAATTGCTTTGTCAGGTAACCTACGATCAACCATATAGCGTGAAGATAATTCTACGGATGCCTTCATTGCCTGATCTGTATATTTGATCTGATGAAAATCTTCAAAGTAAGGCTTCATCCCCTGCAAAATCTTAATCGCATCAAGAACAGAAGGTTCATTAATATCAATCTTCTGAAAACGGCGCTCTAAAGCACGGTCTTGTTCAAAGAATTTTCGATATTCTCTGTAAGTCGTCGACCCAATACATCGCATAGCTCCAGAAGATAACGCAGGTTTTAAAAGATTTGCAGCATCCATATTTCCCCCTAATGTTGCCCCTGCTCCAATTAGGGTATGAATTTCATCAATAAATAAAATAGCATCTGGATACAGCTCAAACTCTTTAATAACTTGCTTTAATCGTTCTTCAAAATCACCGCGATAACGGGTACCAGCCACAAGTCCCCCCATATCAAGAGAAAATATCGTTGCATTTGATAAAACTTCAGGCACTTGCCCATCAACAATACGTTTTGCTAATCCCTCAATGATAGCGGTTTTTCCTACTCCAGGATCACCAACCAAAAGCGGATTATTTTTTGATCGTCGGCATAAAATCTGAATCATGCGTGAAATTTCTTTTTCACGGCCAATTAATAAATCAATTTTCCCATTCCGTGCTTTACAATTGAGATCAACACAATAACTCGTTAAAGCACTTGTTACCCTTTCACCATTGTCGGAAATCTGCTGATCTAATTGCTCTTCAAGACCTTCCAGTAACATGGATAATCCATCATCACGCGTAATACCATGTGAAATAAAACGTACAGCATCATAGCGTGTCATACCCATCTCTTGAAGAAAGTAGGCTGCATGACTTTCACGTTCAGAAAAAATTGCAACAAGAACATTTGCCCCTGATACTTCATCTTTTCCAGCAGATTGAGCATGAATCACCGCACGTTGGATAACACGCTGGAAAAAAGCTGTAGGCTTTGTATCCTCATCAGCTCTAATCTGTTCATCTAACTCTGAGCGAAGATAATTAGTTAAGCGCTCACGCAATTCCTCCACATCTACTTGGCATGCCTGAATAACGGAGCTTGCATCGGCATCATCTAACAGAGCAAGAAGAAGATGCTCTAATGTTGCATATTCATGCCGCGCTTGAGTCGCAATTGTTAATGCACGATGTAAAACCTCTTCAAGACTCGGTGTAAAAGATGGCATAATTCCTCACTTCCATTCCATTACACATTGTAACGGATGTTCATTTTGACGTGCACACTTCCTCACTTGTATCATTTTCATTTCAGCAACTTCATAAGTATAAGTTCCACATTCACCTACCCCATTATGATGAACATTTAACATAATCTGCGTGGCCTCTTCGAAACTTTTTTTAAAAAAGTTCTGCAAAACGAAAACAACAAAATCCATAGGTGTGTAATCATCATTAAGTAAAAGAACGCGATATAATTTAGGTTTTTGGGGTTTTGCTCTAGCTTTAGGGATTATAACCGCACCCTGCCTACCTTCATTCCAATTCTTGCCCTTTTCATTATGCATAATATGGAGTATATCATTATGTGTAATATGAGGTATAGAGTTTATTATGAGTATTTGTCCCATTATCGTTTTCCATGCAGAAATTTTTTTATCAATTTTAAGTTCTTTCACGACTATTGCAATACCTCTTTCCTATAAGATAAAAACTTCCCCCTATGATTTAATTTAAATCACTCATAAAATAACTTCTGTAAACAAATTAGTAATACCATTCGTCTACACTGCATCAGCACGTTAAAGAACAGGAATCTTTATAGAAGTTTTTCAGAGTAAATGGAGAAATAGGATAACTACAAGTGTGTATTAACGATCAAAAAATTATGCGCTGTTATAAAAAAATAGCAATTTCTTTCGTTATGTTAGCTTTTTCTTATTGTTGGGCATCAGCAACACCTCAAGGAGCCTATCCTGATAAGTATGCAGCTATTGTTATAGATGCCACTACGGGAAAAACTCTCTTTCAAGCCAATGCAACGCTAAAACGTTATCCTGCTTCTTTAACAAAAGTAATGACATTGTACCTACTCTTTGAAGCTATGCAGATGCGCCGTGTGACACCCAATACACCAATTCCTGTTTCACATTATGCAGCAACACGTCCACCGACAAAAATTGGATTTAAAGCAGGCCAAACAATTTCTGCAGAAGCAGCAGCTAAAGCACTCATAACAAGATCCGCAAATGATGTCGCTACCGCCATTGCAGAATATCTTGGAGGGAGTGAAAAAAAATTCGCTCAAATGATGACAGCAAAAGCTCGTAAACTTGGCATGAAATATACACATTTCGCAAACGCTTCAGGACTTCCGGATGTGCGTAATTATTCTACGGCACGAGATATAGCCACTTTGTCATTAGCCATACGTAAACATTTTCCAAAACAATATAAATTGTTTAAAATAAAAAGTTTTAATTTCCGTGGACATACGATTAACAGCCACAACAAACTCGTTAAAATAATGAAAGGTGTCGATGGAATTAAAACAGGATACACACAAATGTCAGGTTCTAATTTAGCAACTTCGATGCGTCTTGAGGGCCGTTCTATTGTCGCTGTTGTTATGGGAGGTAAATCGTCTACCGCACGTGACGAGCATATGGCGAGCTTATTAAATCAATATTTACCAAAAGCAGCCCAAATGAAAAGTGGGGAACGTTTAATAGCCTCTGTACACTATCACTTACCTACTGGCGCAAAGACTCCTATACCGACCATTAAAGCTAATTCAAGCAATTTTGATGATGAAATTTCGACTATGTTGACAGCATTTGCAGAACAACCGAAAAATTCCAATATCGCAATAGCTGCTGTAAATAAAGTGATTGTCCCAATACCTAACCCTCAAAAAGCTACACTCGTTGAAACTGATAAAGTTGTAACTGCTTCTTTTTCCACAAATACCGGATGGGCTATACAAATTGGCTCTCTTCCCAGTGAAGAACAAGCAAAAACTCTGCTTTTAAAAGCAAAAAATACATCTTTTTCTATTTTAAAGAACGCCTCTTCACATATGCAACTGTTTGAAAAAAATGGGCAGCGTTATTATCGAGCTCGATTTACAGGATTTCAATCAAAAAAAGCTGCATTTGATGCGTGTTCTACATTAAAGAAAGCAAATTTTAACTGCTATACTGTAGCCTACTAAGAGTTTTTGAATTTTGCGTTAGGATAGTATTATGACAGATAATGCTTTTGCTTCATTCCATGAAAAAAAATTTTTATTGAAGCAATCATCCCTCCTTTCATTGCGTTCTTTTCACGATGCTGCAGCAAAACTTACTGGTTTGAAATATAATTCAACTGCCTTAGACACACGGTCTCTTGTTAACCTTCTCATTTGCCAAACAATGCGCAATCGTCGTCTTATAATGCCGCCTGTACGCATCCATTTACGCGTTGCGAGTCAAACTGGTAATGTGCCTATTAAAATTCATCTAGGAGCAACAAATAGTTAATTCTACAAACCTTTCTAAAAAATTATTTTACTATTATACCATTATCTACACTCTTAGAAAGTCCTTTGATAAATATACTTCTTTCTTAAGTCGTCGAAATTGTTCTAACGGCTATTCTAACTATTCCAGCAAACGTCTTTAAGATTCAAATAAAACTATTTCTTAAGAACACAAAAAATGCCAAATATTTTTCCACTTTTTGATATAATATCAAAAATTATCTTCGATATCTTTCTGGAAAAAAATGCCCCCTCCATGAAATAAAAGCTTATTACTTTAGAGGATATTGTAAAAGTGCAATAAAGAAAATCCCTCTTAATAACGATTCTCCCTATAACATAAGCGCTGTAAAATAATCTAAGTCCTTTTATTTCTTTCAACAGACAAAGAAAATTTGAAAATATAAATACCATCAATCAAAAAATGTAAAAGAAATTATCAAATTAAATATCATGATACAATTTCCATAAGATTTTCATTTATTTTTTGCATATGCCTTAACATAGCAGCAAGTCAAATAGGACAATGATGAATCGATGAAAAAAATCCTTTTTAGAGATACAATAGACTTTTTAAATTATTTGGATTGCTTCTAATGATAAAGATACACAAAATTCTTCTTTAGCATTTCATCGATTTTTTATATCTTCAGTAGGAATTATCCATGAATCATCTTCAATCTGATTGTCACAAATATAACCCAATGGATATGTGTGAATACTTGTAAGAATAAAAAACACAAAATAAAATGCATTATGGTTGTTTTTTCACAAAGTTTTTTTGTAAAAAGCAGGTTCTTCTCTTCATTTTTTTGCTGGTAAACTTTGTATTTTATGGAGTTGTTCTTCCTAAGAAAGCCTGTGCTTTTTCTATTACCTATAAATCAACATCCAATCCTTAGCAACCGCATGTTTGAGACAAAGATTAAATCGCATCAGTAGCTATACGAACAATCCAAACTTCCGTATGTTAGATGGAAAAAAGGTATTTTTCATACCTGATTGTACAATCTCCAAAACAAGCAGACAGCCTCATTTTGGAAAAATATGAAGTTTTATAAGTGAAAACCGATCCCAAACCTTGCATCTCCTTTTAATTCAGCTTTACCGATTTCAAAAATATCTAAAGCAATATTCTTTAAATAATTAAGATTACGCATTATTTCATGCTTTTTTATATTTTTCTCCATTCGACTATTTTTTCATTTCACAGACAAATCAAACAGATATAAGCAACACTCTCCTACCAATTATGCAGAAAAAAGCTACTACTCGTTCAGAAAGCACGAACCCGTCTCAAATTTATATCGAGTATACTGCTGAATTTAATTTGAGTTTCGGTTTATAAGCAACAAAAACGATATAAGCTTTACTTCGTTTCTTATAAAGACAAAATGCTTTTGGAAAAGAATGGGGAGCAATGGCTCAACATCCAATAACTATATGGCAGAAAGTGATTTAAACGGGTATAATCTCAAAGTGTTTTTCATTCTAGCTTCTTGTTTTGATTTTAAAAATCTACTCGTCGTCAATCAAACGGAATTCACTCAAAGAATTGCTATTATTAGGCATGATTTTAATCGCAGTGAAAAAGACTCATAGGATATCCTTTTGGAAGCTTCTCGTATTGGTATTAATAGATCTTATCGCCTCAATCCAAACTTTGACTGGAAGAGTAATACAAAAAACCATAAAATGGTTATTAAAGAAAATTTTAAAAACCGCATTAAAACTGCTGGTATTAGTATATACGAAAACCGTAAATCTCTATAAATTGATATCGATAATCAAATAGATCTTGAAGATTATTTAAAAGAACCCGTACGTACTTCGTTCGTCCATAAACCAATGAAATGAGATGCTACCGCCTCTCAAATTCTCTGTACGCTCACCAACATCACGGTCTCAGATCCGCATTTATCGAAAGGATAACAATCCTTTGGTTCTTAGAACCAATCCCCCCCTACGGAGGCGCTTAACGTCGTCCTTGACCAAAGATACCAAACGGTTTGTTTTTACGTTCTCGCGCGGTTTCGAAATCATGATATTTTAAGGAGTTTCTTATGGTGCTAAAATGGAGAAATTATCGTTTTTTCGATATGGGTTTTGCACCCCCAAATTACGTTTTATTTTAAAACGTATCATTGCACCTTTAAAAAATCTTTTAAAGAAAGACATTTTTCAGGAGAGCATGAATGTGCATTGGGGATTTTTCAAAAATGAAAGGAATGGAAAAATGCACTCAGTCACAAATTTTTGGGGGGTGATGTTTTTTTGAAAATGATTTTTGAGAGTTAAAAATATTCTATTTGCTTTTTAAAAGCTCTTTGAGAGAGGTTTTGTTTTAATGTATATAGAGACAGAAATTGGTTTGTTTTATAAAACGCATTCTAGGGCTAAATTTGTTTCCAATAGAGGTATTTTTATCTCATCATGTTTTCGGCGAGCTGCGTTATAAGGATAAAACAATTCGTTTGATTCTGGATCAAAGTCGCCGTTAGACTCTCCAACGGAAGGGCCTTTACCCTAAAAACCAAAGGATTGTTAGTTCCCAAAAGCACGGCTTTGAGATCATGATCTTGATGAGTGTACAGAGATTTTGAAAGACGGTAAGCCTCTCATCAAATTAAAAAAAGTCTGCTTTAGAAGCCATTTTTTCTCTGATGAATTTGTTGAATGAAGTTCGTCATTTTGAGACTTAAAAAGCCCGTCTAAAACGAACGTTTTAAGTATACAATATACAGATACAGAAGAGAGGATAAAAAATTCATAGTAGCTACGCATTGCAATATTATTATTAATGGTAACATCAGTGACCTAACGAAGTTAATTTTATGAATAAAAATTATACTCAATAGATAGAAGACAGGCTAGGAATAACAATGTGCTGCCTCTCTCAAGAGCCAGTATAGATTGAAAAATATTCCAACTCTTAACAAGATATTGCATTAACTGCGAGACCACCTTTACTTGTTTCTTTATAGCGTTCACTCATATCATGGCCCGTCTGACGCATTGTTTCTATACAAGCATCAAGAGAAACAAAATGTTCTCCATTACCATATAATGCAAGAGAAGAAGCCGTGACTGCCTTAACTGCCCCCATTGCATTACGCTCAATACAAGGAACTTGTACAAGACCTGCAACCGGATCACACGTCATTCCCAAATGATGCTCAAGCGCTATTTCCGCAGCATTTTCAATTTGAGCCGGTGTTCCACCTAACGCTGCAGTCAACCCCGCTGCGGCCATCGAAGATGCCGTTCCAACTTCACCTTGACACCCAACTTCTGCACCAGAAATAGAGGCATTATGTTTGATAACACCGCCAATAGCTGCTGCTGTCAATAGAAAATTATGTATTCCCTCTTGATCTGAATTATCATTAAACTGAAGATAGTAACGCAAAACTGCGGGAATAACACCAGCTGCCCCATTTGTTGGTGCTGTAACAACACGACCACCTGCTGCATTTTCTTCATTGACTGCCATAGCATATACCGAAAGCCAATCGTTTGCCCAAAGTGGATAATTGTAATTTTTCTTTTGATTTTCCAAAAGCGTTTCATGCAGTTTTTTAGCACGCCTTAGAACACGCAATCCACCTGGCAACTCACCTTCTTGTGAAAGACCTCTATCAATGCAATTTGTCATCACTGAAAAAATTTCATCAAGCCCTGCATCCAGAGAAGAACGCTCTATCTTTATTTCTTCATTTAAGCGCTTCATTTCAGCAATTGAAAGTCCTGATTTTTCTGCCATTGATAACATTGTACGCGCCGAATCAAAGGGATATGGCACCTCAAATGATTCTGGTTGTATATCACCATTCATATGGCTTAATTCATCCTCAGTCACAACAAAGCCACCACCGATAGAATAATAAATCTGCCGCAATAGAACATTCTCAACCGTATCAAGTCCTTCAAAGGCGAGGCCATTCGTATGTCCAGGTAAGATTTCTTTTCGTTCAAAAATAAGATCACGTTGCAAATCAAACTGATAAGCGGGATGATCTTCTGGTTGGACTTTTTTTTCACGTATAACTTTTTCTAACAAAAATTCCATATTATCAGGATCAACAGTAGAAGCTTTTTCTCCTAAAAGTCCTAGTATAATAGCCTTATCTGTCGCATGACCAATCCCCGTGAAAGCTAAAGAACCATAAAGATAAACACGTATACGAGAAACTTGAATACCAGATGACTGAGAAAAATCTCTTATCTTTTGCAAAAACATATTAGCAGCCGTCATCGGCCCCATCGTATGTGAGCTAGAAGGACCAATTCCAATTTTAAAAAGTTCAAAAACAGATAAAAACACGCATCACCTCAAAACTCTAGTATGGTTTGAGCATACGCTTTTTATTGCTTATTCCATTTAAAATCAAATTGCGAGATAAACTAAAAAAATGATAGCAATAAATAGGATTGTTGCTCGTCTTGCTACCACCCAACACCTTTTTTCTATAGTGCTTTCCACAGTCAACCTTTAAAATGGACAATGCTCATAGAGTCATCACTTTCTTAACTTCGTAAACGTAGTAAAATAAGCGTTAATATGCAATACTATAATTCAATAAGAATGTGGGATTCTTACCGAAAATATTTCTTATAATGCACCAAGCTCTTCAAAATATATGTTTAATTATACAAAATATTTTATGGATATGCTTCAATGAAACGGACAAAACTTTCTAACGGTTCTCGTTCTGTCTCAAAATTGTTTTCTGGAGCATTCATATCGCGATAACCAAGTGCCATACCACAAATAATATGGCGATCAGAAGGGATCGATAAAAGTGTACAAATCTGTTTATGATAATCAGCAAAAGCTGCTTGGGGGCAAGTATCTAATCCAAATCCACGTGCTGCTAACATAATAGTCTGCATAAACATACCCAAATCAAGCCAACTCCCCATCTCCATGTCGTGATCCATTGTAAACAAGAGTCCTACAGGTGCATCGAAAAATAAAAAATTTCGCGCCTTTTGATGAAGCATTTTTTCTTCATCATCTTTTTGAATTCCAAGACTCTGATAAAGGTCCAAACCAACTTTGCGACGCCTTGAAAGATAAGGCTCACGCCACTGACGTGGATAATACTGATATTCACGCTCACCTTTTACACCTGAAAGCACAAGTTGTGAAAGCTCTTGCCCCACTTTTTGTAATACACTTCCCCTAAGCACAATTACTTGCCATGGCTGAATATTTGTTCCAGATGGTGCACGTGCTGCAAGTTTTAAGATTTCTTTGATTGTTTCAAAACTAACTGGCCGGTCAGTAAAAGCGCGAATTGACTTTCGCGACAAAATAGATTGAAAAATACTCATGGGAGAAAATGCCATTGTCTTTACTTTCTTTATGAAAAATATTTTTTACTTATTAAGGACAATACACTGTGAAAATATCTTGCTGCTTTTTTCGCACGCTTTATTTCTTTAAATAACTTACACATTTCACGCAGTGTTAAAGACCACCCATCCATCAGGATAGCACAACCTCTCTCTTCAAGAGAAAGAAATTTGTCTAAAAGTAGATGAAATACATTTCATCATCAACGCGTAACCCCCAACTCTGCTAAGCTTTCAAAAAAATCTTCCTCAATTCGTTCTAAATCCTGTAAAAGATCATCAATATCATGCTGCATCTTTTTTAAATCAGCTCGTTTTTTACGAATTCCTGCAATTAATTTCTTAAGCTTTTTCTCATCATCAGGTGGTTTTCCAACCATAGCCAACATATCAGATATTTCAGACAATGAAAATTTAACTCTTTTAGCACGCAGTATTTGTTTTAACTTATGACGATCCGTTTGTGTATAAAGTCGTGTAGTCCCACGCCGAAAAGGAATAAGAAGTCCCTCTTCTTCATAATAACGCAAAGTCCGAGCTGTTATTGAAAATTCACGCGTCAATTCTCCAATTGAATAATATTCGTACATTTTATCATTCTGTCTTCATAAAATACATTGTTATAAGAAACTATGTCTATTTTCTATAACACTTGAGGCAAGCACTCTATTTTCTAATTTTCTGCACTCTAAAATATAAAGACATATATTCTTATCATACAAATATTATACAGCGAAAAAAAAAACTATTTTTTTAGATTACAGAAAAGACTACTGATCTTTTGTTATAAGATCTTTTAAATCTTTATAGAAGATATAAATTAAGAATTTTTTCAAAATTCGAAATCAATTGTTATTTCACTTGTAGAGAGTCCTCTCTTTGTCCTTGGGATATGGCTTTTAGGCTTCACATATCTTAAAAAAAATTCAATATCGCCTTCAGAAATAAGAAAACTTTAAAATGAAGAAACAAAAAGATAAGCATCACTACAAAATAATAAATGGCTAAGAATATTTGAAACGACTGCCAGCTTATAATTTTTATTATTATATTTTTCAGAAAAATATATAACTTCTATATTTTGAGATATAAAAACGTCTGAACTTCCCTATTCAGACGTTTTTATATTACGTGACGTTGCTTTAAATTATTCAGCAACGGCTTCAGCTGTCATATTTGTCAACATAGCCTTGGCTACTTCGTTATTACTAGACTTACGCTGCTCATCTACAATCAAATCATCACGAACTGCTGCAATACGACGAATTTGAGAAATCGTTCCCCCTGTACCAGCAGGAATAAGACGACCGACAATAACGTTCTCTTTAAGTCCTTGTAAAGTATCAATTTTACCAGAAACCGCTGCTTCGGTCAGAACACGCGTTGTTTCCTGAAACGATGCCGCCGAAATGAAAGAAGGCGTTTGAAGAGAAGCTTTTGTAATTCCAAGAAGAATGGGATTACCAGATGCTGGTTTTTTCCCTTCTGCAATCAAATTATCATTGATTTCATCAAGTTCAATACGATCAACATTATCACCTGGAATATAACCAGAATCTCCAGAATCAGTAATTTCAACCTTTTGCAACATTTGACGAACAATCACTTCAATGTGCTTGTCATTGATAAGAACCCCTTGCAAACGATAAACCTCCTGAATCTCATTAACAAGGTAAGATGCCAAAGCTTCAACACCCTTAATCGCTAAGATATCATGAGGGGCTGGATTACCATCAAGGATATAATCACCCTTTTCAATTTGATCGCCTTCTTGAAAGTGAAACAACTTACCTTTTGGAATCAAATATTCTACTGCCTCAAGAGTTTCATCATTTGGTTCAATGATAATACGACGCTTATTCTTATAACCACGGCCAAATCGAATTGTACCACTCACTTCAGCAATAATCGCATGATCCTTTGGACGACGCGCTTCAAAAAGCTCTGCCACACGTGGTAGACCACCTGTAATATCTTTCGTTTTGGCACTTTCCATTGGCAGACGAGCGATAACATCACCAGCTTTAACATGCGCACCAAGCTCAACAGAAAGAATAGTTTCCACTGACATCATATAACGGGCTTCACCTCCCTTATACAATTTAGCAATGGATTCACCTTCTTTATCTGCCTGGATAATAATAGCTGGTTTAAGCTCCGCACCACGTGGATTAGCACGCCAATCAATCACCAAACGCTTCGTAATTCCCGTCGATTCATCCGCTGTTTCAGTGACCGATAAACCATCAACCATATCTTCAAAACCCACATAACCTTCAACTTCCGTTAAAATTGGACGTGTATAAGGATCCCATTCTGCTATACGTTGGCCACGCTTAACCACATCACCATCATCAACAAAAATATGCGCTCCATAGCTAATACGATGCACAACGCGCTCTTTTCCTAACTCATCCTTGATAAGGATAGCCATATTACGCCCCATAACGACCAAGTGGCCTTCAGAGTTACGCGCCACATTACGGTTACGAATTTCCACCGTACCTTCATAAGATGCCTCTAAATACGATGAATCAACAACCTGCGCAGTTCCTCCTAAGTGGAAAGTGCGCATAGTAAGCTGCGTTCCCGGCTCACCAATTGACTGAGCAGCAATAACACCAACCGCTTCTCCCTGATTAACAGGTGTTCCACGCGCCAAATCACGGCCATAGCATTTTGCACAAACACCAATACGCGTTTCACATGTTAAAGCAGAACGAATTTGAACAGATTGAATTCCAGCTTCTTCAATCTTCGCGACATCAGCTTCCTCAATCATCGCTCCACCTTCAAGAATAACCTCTCCAGAGATAGGATGTAAAATATCAACAAGGGCTGTACGACCAAGAATTCTTTGCCCAAGAGAAGCAACTATTTGTCCTGCATCAACAATTGGCTGCATCGTAAGCCCTTTTGCTGTCCCACAATCAACTGCTGAAATAATAGCATCCTGTGCAACATCAACAAGACGCCGTGTGAGATAACCAGAGTTCGCCGTTTTTAACGCAGTATCCGCAAGTCCTTTACGCGCACCATGTGTGGAGTTGAAGTATTCGTTAACAGTTAAACCTTCCTTAAAATTTGAAATAATCGGTGTTTCAATAATTTCACCCGATGGTTTTGCCATTAATCCACGCATACCAGCCAATTGTCTCATTTGGTTAGCAGAACCACGGGCACCAGAATGCGACATCATATAAATCGAATTCATGGGGCGTTGACGACCTGTTTTAGGATCAAAATCAACGGCTTGAATTCGTTTCATCATTTCATCGGCAACACGGTCTGTACATTTACCCCAAGCATCTACAACCTTATTGTATTTTTCACCTTGTGTAATCAAACCATCATTATATTGCTGTTCGTATTCCTTAGCCAAAGCCTCTGTTTCTGCAACTAAACGTGACTTGCTGTCAGGAATAACCATATCATCCTTACCGAATGAAATTCCTGCACGACAAGCATAAGAAAAACCAAGCTGCATAATACGGTCGCAAAAAATAACCGTCTCTTTTTGTCCACAGTGGCGATAAACATGATCAATCATTTTAGAAATATTCTTTTTTGTCATTTCTTGATTGATAATATCAAATGAAATATTCGGATTTTTGGGCAAAAGCTCACCGATAATCAAACGACCAGGTGTCGTATCATAAAGTTTAGCAACTTCTTTTCCATCCTTGCCCATATTCTTAACACGGCCTTTAATCTTCGTATGAAGCGTTACAACCTTATTTTCCAAGGCATAATGAAGCTCACCTATATCGGCAAAAGCCATTCCCTCACCTGGTTCTTTTTCAGAAACAATCGAGAGATAATAAAGCCCAAGAACCATATCCTGTGATGGAACAATAATGGGGGCACCATTAGCTGGATGAAGAATATTATTAGTCGACATCATCAAAACACGTGCTTCAAGCTGTGCTTCAAGAGAAAGTGGAACGTGAACTGCCATCTGATCTCCATCAAAGTCCGCATTAAATGCCGTGCATACCAATGGATGAAGTTGGATAGCCTTGCCTTCAATTAAGATAGGTTCAAAAGCTTGAATCCCCAAACGGTGCAATGTTGGCGCACGATTGAGTAAAACAGGATGTTCACGAATAACCTCATCTAAGATATCCCAAACTTCTGGATGCTCTTTTTCAACAAGCTTTTTTGCTTGTTTTACTGTTGAGGAATATCCTTTTGCATCAAGCCGCGCATAAATAAAGGGCTTAAATAATTCAAGGGCCATTTTCTTGGGAAGACCACATTGATGTAATTTTAATTCAGGACCTGTCACGATAACAGAACGACCCGAGTAATCAACACGCTTTCCAAGCAGATTTTGACGGAAACGTCCTTGCTTCCCCTTTAACATATCTGAAAGAGATTTTAACGGACGCTTATTGGCTCCCGTAATCACACGCCCACGCCGCCCATTATCAAACAATGCGTCAACAGCCTCTTGCACCATGCGTTTTTCATTGCGCACAATAATTCCAGGAGCACGCAATTCAATCAGCCGTTTCAAACGGTTATTACGATTAATAACACGCCGATAAAGATCATTCAGATCTGATGTTGCAAAACGTCCACCATCAAGGGGAACCAATGGACGTAAATCCGGTGGAATAACCGGAATTGTTTTCATAATCATCCATTCTGGCTTATTCCCAGATTCAAGAAAATTTTCAACGATCTTCAATCGTTTAATCAATTTTTTCTGCTTTAACTCTGAAGTTGTTTCAGCTAATTCAAGACGCAAATCATTAGCGATCTTATCTAATTCCATACTCGCTAAAAGCTCGTAAATAGCCTCAGCGCCAATCATTGCTGTAAACTGATCTTCTCCAAACTCATCAATAGCAAGCATATATTCTTCTTCAGAAAGAAGCTGGTAGAGCTTAAGAGATGTCAACCCTGGTTCGGTTACAATGTAATTCTCAAAATAAAGAACACGCTCAATATCTTTTAAAGTCAAATCTAAAAGTGTAGAAATACGGCCTGGTAACGATTTAAGGAACCATATATGCGCAACAGGTGCTGCAAGCTCAATGTGCCCCATACGCTCACGACGTACACGCGAAAGAGTAACTTCCACACCACATTTTTCACAAATAATACCCTTATATTTCATGCGTTTATATTTACCGCATAGACATTCATAGTCTTTAATCGGGCCAAATATACGTGCACAAAAAAGACCATCACGCTCTGGTTTAAAAGTCCGATAATTAATAGTCTCAGGCTTCTTAATCTCACCATACGACCAGGACAAAATTTTCTCAGGACTCGCAATGGAAATGCGAATAGAGTCAAATGTCTGCGCTGGCGCTTGAGGATTGAAAAGATTCATGACCTCGTGGTTCATGCTGTTCTCCTTCAAAGATTCTTAGAACCTGTTGTAATATCTCGTTCATTTTATAACAGATCTTCTTTTAAAGACATTTACTTTAAAAAACGATCCGTACGACCCGAATAAAGTTATTGAGCCTTTTAAAATAATCAGAGCGCAACCTTTTTCTAGTGCGCTCCTTGAATTATTGTTCTGCCGTATCAGATAAAACACGCTGTGCAATAAGTTCACGCGCATCATCAAGCTCTACATTAAGAGCCAGTGAACGCATTTCTTTCACCAATACATTAAAGCTCTCAGGTATACCGGCTTCAAACGTATCATCACCACGCACAATTGCTTCATAAACTTTCGTACGACCAGCGACATCATCCGATTTTACTGTCAACATCTCCTGCAAAGTATATGCAGCACCATAAGCTTCAAGGGCCCATACCTCCATTTCACCAAAGCGCTGTCCACCAAACTGTGCCTTCCCTCCCAACGGTTGCTGCGTAACAAGTGAATAAGGACCAATAGAACGTGCATGAATCTTATCATCAACAAGATGATGCAATTTCAACATGTAAATATACCCTACCGTTACTGGACGATCAAAAGGCTCTCCCGTACGACCATCATAAAGCGTAACCTGCCCTGAACTATCTAGTCCTGCATCTTCCAGCATCATGTTGATATCAGACTCATGGGCTCCATCAAAAACAGGCGTTGCAATTGAAACCCCTTTCTTCATCTGAAGTGCCAATTTGTAAAGACTTTCATTATCATACTGGCGCACAGGTTCATTATGATTATCATTAGGCATAAGATTTTCAATACGTTGACGTAAAGGAAGTATATCACCAGTCTCTTGATATAATTCTAACAAATCACCAATCTTTTTGCCCATCCCCGCACATGCCCAACCAAGGTGCGTCTCAAGAATTTGTCCAACATTCATACGACTAGGCACACCAAGCGGATTCAAGACGATATCAGCATGCGTTCCATCTTCAAGAAATGGCATATCTTCCACGGGAAGAATACGTGAAACAACACCCTTATTTCCGTGACGTCCCGCCATCTTATCACCTGGTTGGATTTTGCGCTTCACAGCTACAAAAACCTTTACCATTTTCATGACACCAGGAGGCATTTCATCACCCCTTTGGACCTTTTCAACTTTATCCATAAAGCGACGTTGTAATGCTTCTTTTGATTCATCATATTGCTTGCGCAAAGCTTCAATTTCATTTTGAAGCTTTGCATCTTCAACAGCAAATTGCCACCATTGCGAACGTGGATAATGCTCCATTACCGTACTATCAAGCTTTTTGCTCCCTGAAAAGCCTTTTGGACCTTCTACAGCGACTTTACCTGTCAACATATCAGTAAGACGTGCATAAACATTGCGATCAAGAATCGACTGTTCATCATCACGGTCTTTTGCTAAACGCTCAATCTCTTCACGCTCAATTGCCATAGCACGCTCATCTTTTTCAACACCATGGCGATTAAAAACGCGAACTTCAACAACAGTACCAAACGTCCCAGGAGGCATACGCATAGAAGTATCACGAACATCCGATGCCTTTTCACCAAAAATTGCACGAAGAAGCTTTTCTTCCGGTGTCATGGGACTCTCACCCTTTGGTGTAATCTTTCCAACCAAAATATCACCCGGTTGAACTTCAGCACCAATATAAATGATGCCAGCTTCGTCAAGATTTCTTAATGCTTCTTCCGCAACATTAGGAATGTCGCGCGTAATTTCCTCAGGACCAAGCTTTGTATCCCGTGCTGCCACTTCAAATTCCTCAATATGAATTGAAGTAAACACATCATCCGCAACAATGCGCTCAGATAACAAAATGGAATCTTCGTAGTTGTATCCATTCCAAGGCATAAAGGCGACAAGAACATTCCGCCCAAGAGCCAAATCACCAAGATCCGTGGATGGACCATCTGCAATGATATCGCCCTTTTCCACCCGATCACCAACATGCACAAGAGGACGCTGATTAATACAAGTGGACTGATTAGAACGCTGAAATTTTTGTAAGCGGTAAATATCAACGCCTGATTTTGAAGGATCTAAATCTTCTGTTGCACGAATAACAATACGGGTAGCATCAACTTGATCAACAACACCACTCCGTTTTGCGCTCACAGCAGCTCCTGAATCTCGTGCAACAACGGATTCCATTCCCGTACCAACAAATGGCGCTTCAGCGCGTACAAGAGGAACGGCCTGACGCTGCATGTTCGATCCCATCAACGCACGATTCGCATCATCATTTTCCAAAAAAGGAATAAGCGCGGCTGCGACTGAGACCAACTGTTTTGGTGAAACATCCATCAAATCAACATGATCGCGCGGCGCCATTAAAACTTCACCAGCATGACGGCAAACAACAAACTCTTCTATAAAACGGCCTTCATTATCTAATGAAGAATTCGCTTGAGCAACATAGTGCTTTGCTTCTTCCATTGCTGAAAGATAAATAACTTCTTTGGTGACTTTACCATCAATAATTTTACGATAGGGGCTTTCAATAAAGCCATATTTGTTAACCCGGGCAAATGTTGCTAAAGAGTTAATAAGACCAATATTGGGACCTTCTGGTGTTTCAATCGGACAAATACGACCATAATGGGTAGGATGGACGTCACGAACTTCAAAACCCGCACGCTCACGGGTCAATCCCCCTGGACCAAGAGCAGAAAGACGGCGCTTATGGGTGATTTCCGACAATGGATTGGTTTGATCCATGAACTGCGACAATTGTGAAGATCCAAAAAACTCACGAACTGCTGCTGCTGCAGGCTTTGCATTGATCAAATCCTGCGGCATAACTGTATCAATTTCAACCGATGACATACGCTCTTTTATCGCACGCTCCATACGAAGGAGACCAATGCGATATTGATTTTCCATCAACTCCCCAACGGAACGAACACGACGATTGCCAAGATTATCAATATCATCAATTTCACCACGGCCATCACGCAATTCAACCAACATCTTAACAACAGCAAGAATATCCTCTTGACGTAAAATGCGAACTGTATCTGGACAATCAAGATCCATACGCAAATTCATCTTCACACGCCCAACTGCTGAAAGATCATAACGCTCTGGATCAAAAAACAATGAATTAAACATTGCTTCCGCTGTATCGATTGTTGGGGGCTCACCTGGACGCATTACTCGGTAAATATCAAACAATGCATCCTGTCGACTTTCATTCTTATCTACCTTTAAAGTATTGCGGATATAGGCGCCAATATTCATGTGATCAATATCAAGGATATTGATTTGATCTGCACTAACATCAAGCAAAACTTTTAATACTTTTTCGTCAATCTCATCCCCAGCTTCAAGGTAAATCTCACCTGTCTCATAATTGACGATATCTTCGGCAAGATAACACCCTAATAAATCATCTTCACTAACTTTAACCGCCTTGAGACCTTTTTCTGCCAAAGACTTCGCAGTACGAACTGTTAGCTTTTTACCAGCTTCCGCAACAACTTCACCACTATCTGCATCTATAAGATCAGAAATGAGCTTCATTCCTTTAAAGCGATCAACAGAATAAGGAACACGCCATCCTTCTCCATCACGCTCATAAGCCACTTTATCATAAAACGTCGACAAAATATCCGACGCATCCATACCTAATGCCATTAAAAGACTGGTTACAGGAATCTTGCGCCGCCGATCAATACGCGCATAAATGATGTCCTTAGCATCAAACTCAATATCCAGCCAAGAGCCATGATACGGAATAACACGAGCAGCAAAAAGAAGCTTTCCCGACGAATGGGACTTCCCTTTATCATGATCAAAAAAAACACCAGGAGAACGATGCATCTGAGAAACAATAACACGCTCTGTACCATTAACAATAAAGGTACCATTGGTCGTCATTAAAGGCATATCGCCCATATAAACGCCCTGCTCTTTAATGTCTTTGATATCTTTGGCACCAGTATCCTCATCAACATCAAAAACAATCAAACGTAATATAACCTTTAAAGGGGCAGCATAAGTTAAATCACGTTGACGACATTCTTCAACATCAAATTTCGGTAAATCAAATTCATAACCAACAAACTCAAGCATAGCTGTACCGGAAAAATCGGAAATAGGAAACACCGATTTAAAAACAGCTTGCAAACCTTCCTCTGGTCGTCCACCTTTCGGTTCCTCAATCATGAGGAACTGATCATATGATGCCTTTTGAACCTCAATAAGATTCGGCATCTCTGCTACTTCAGGAATCTTACCAAAAAACTTGCGCACCCGCCTACGACCATTGAATTGAGACATCATTGCGTGAGTCTGAGCCATCGTCGCTCCTTGATCCTTACTCTTCAAGGTAGACCAACCTTGAAAGCCTTACATCATTAATCTGCATACGCAGACCAGTTCACTTGACACCCAATAATGAGCATCGTTAACTCCCCCATCAACAAAAGCCTTTCATTAACTCGGCTCTATGATGAGGGATGAATAACCCAAACCTATTCCCATTACTATGATTAAACCGTTGGAAAAAGGTTTTGTATCCATTATCTTTCCTCTTTTTAAAGAGAGAATCGGCGAACATAAATGTCCGCCGATAAAATTAAATTTATTTAAGTTCAACTTTAGCACCAGCAGCTTCAAGCTGAGATTTAATTTTTTCTGCCTCTTCTTTAGAAGCGCCTTCTTTAATAGGCTTAGGTGCTCCTTCAACCAGATCTTTAGCTTCTTTAAGACCAAGTCCCGTAAGAGCACGAACTTCTTTAATAACATTAATTTTTTGCGCGCCACCTTCAACGAGAATAACATCAAATTCTGTTTTTTCTTCAGCAGCTGGAGCAGCAGCACCAGCAACAGCAGCAACAGCTACAGGAGCAGCAGCCGAAACACCCCACTTTTCTTCAAGTAACTTAGAAAGCTCAGCAGCTTCCAAAAGGGTTAGATTAGAAAGGTCTTCTACGATCTTCGCTAGATCAGCCATTTTTAAATTCCTTTAATTAAAAGATTTGAACCATTATTAAAATTTTTATTCAAAAAAACAGAAAAGCATTAAAGCTCTTCCATCACCATGAATACAAACAGCCTTAAGCCGCCTTATCCTCCTGAGCATATGCTCCAATGACACGTGCAACCTGACCTGCAGGTGCATTAACAACCTGTGCAATACGGGTGGCAGGAGTAGAAATCATACCCACAAGTTTTGCCCGCAACTCGTTTAATGAAGGCAATGAAGCCAATGACTTCACAGCATCTACAGTTAAACTTGTTGCACCCATTGAACCGCCAAGGATGACAAATTTGTCATTGCTTTTTGCAAAATCAACAGCAACCTTTGGTGCTGTGATTGGATCTTCTGAATAAGCGATAAGCGTTTGTCCAGTAAACAAACCCGATATCGATTCAGATTCCGTGCCCTGAAGAGCGATTTTAGCAAGACGGTTTTTGGCGACTTTAACGGCACCGCCAGCTTCACCCATTTTTGAACGCAAATCATTCATTTGTGAAACTGTCAGACCGGAATAATGTGCAACAACAACAGAACCAGACTTTTGAAAAGCCTCGTTAAGCCATGTAACAAATTCGCGTTTTTCCGCTCTATTCACTGTCTCTCTCCATTTAACAGATTTGCTTAAAACAAACCTGTTGGTTACCTTTGATAACATAAAATATTCATGTCACCGATGAGGATCCTGTCCCCTTTTCACGCACAGCATTCAAAGGCAACCTTGGCTCAAACCCTTTAAGTCTTTAAACTCTCAGTTTTTTACCCCAGTCTCATGAAGGTCTTTTTGATTAAGATACTTAAAGCATCACCCACAATCTCGGACAGGATATTCCGGAATTTCTCCCGGTACAACCTAAGCTCTAAAAAGCTTAGATAGCTAAATGCCAGCCAAAACCGACATTTAAAATATAATTTTTATAATTACATACCTCAAAAAAAATTATAAATCAGCTTATATTGACTCTGAACGAACCGTTGCTGGATCAACTTTAACACCAACCCCCATAGTTGAAGAAACAGCAACACGCTTAATATACTCACCCTTTGCACCTTGCGGTTTCGCTTTAATAACCGCACTTGCAAAGGCTTTAATATTTTCTACGATTTTTTCAACACCAAAAGAAGCCTTCCCAATACCTGCATGCACAATACCTGCTTTTTCAACACGAAACTCAACAGCACCACCTTTAGAAGCTTTGACAGCACCGGCAACATCAAGGGTTACAGTACCAACTTTTGGATTTGGCATCAAACTCCGTGGACCAAGAATCTTACCAAGACGACCAACAAGAGGCATCATGTCTGGTGTTGCAATACAACGATCAAAGTTAATTACCCCCCCATTAATACTTTCAAACAAATCTTCAGCACCTACAATATCAGCTCCTGCTGCCTTAGCTTCCTCAGCTTTGTCTCCACGAGCAAAAACGGCAACACGAATATTCCGTCCCGTTCCGTTAGGCAAATGAGCGACACCCCGAACCATCTGATCAGCATGACGAGGATCAACACCCAAGTTCATTGAAATTTCAATTGTTTCATCAAACTTAGCAACGGCACGCTCCTTAACTATTAAAACAGCATCATTTAAAGCGTAAAGTTCATTAAAATCAACATCTTTTCGTATATTTTTCATTCTCTTTGCTACTTTTGCCATAATATTAGCCCACCACTTCTAAGCCCATAGAGCGCGCAGAACCTTCAACCATACGCATCGCTGCCTCAATGTCATTCGCATTAAGATCTTTCATCTTTGATTCCGCAATCGAACGAATTTTATCGCGAGAAATACTGCCTATAGATACCTTACCAGGCTCTTTTGAACCAGATTTCAGTTGCGCTTCCTTCTTTAAAAAGAACGATACAGGAGGCGTTTTGAGAGAAAACGTGAACGACTTATCTTGGTAATACGTAATAACAACTGGAATCGGCGCTCCCTTTTCCATTTCTTGTGTAGCCGCATTAAACGCCTTACAAAATTCCATGATATTAATACCACGCTGTCCAAGGGCCGGACCAATCGGTGGAGATGGAGTAGCAGCCCCCGCAGGAACCTGCAACTTGAGTTGACCTATACTTTTTTTTGCCATAATAATCTGCCTTCAATTTCACTGGTACACGAACAACTTATCTTGCTCGCTACCCGCTGCAGCCATGTGGTTCGGATCATTAAGCCGACAAAAGCCATAAATCACCTCCCACTCCTCCCTTAAAGTAATTAAAATTACTCTAAGCTTAATTAAAGTTTTTTTATTTAATCAGAGTTTTTCAACCTGACCAAACTCCAAATCAACAGGCGTAGGACGCCCAAAAATGAGCACCTCAACTTTAAGACGAGAGCGCTCTTCCTCAACCTCTTGAACAATTCCATTAAATGAAACAAAAGGACCATCAGCGACGCGAACTTGCTCTCCAACCTCAAACAACACAGAAGACTTTGGAGACTCAACCCCTTCCTGAACTTGTTTGAGAATCTGTTCAACTTCTCGATCAGAAATGGGAACAGGACGCGCGTCCGATCCTAAAAAACCTGTCACTTTAGGCGTATTCTTAATAAGATGATAAACCTCATCTGTTAATTCAGCACGAACAAGAACATAACCAGGAAAAAACTTCCGTTCAGTATCAACTTTGCGTCCACGACGAACTTCTACTACACGCTCCGTTGGAACAAAAATTTTTTCAAACAGATGATCAAGTCCTTTTTGCTTCGCCTCCTTGTCAATAGCTTCCGCTACTTTCTTTTCAAAATTTGAATATGCCTGAACAATATACCAACGAGCCGCCACAATCACACTTCCTTACATTCTCAACTAAAAAGATATTTCAGAAGATCAATAACCCGCCAAACACCAAAATGCATAACCTGATCCACAATAAAAAAGAAAGCCGAAGCCACTGCAGTTACCAACAAAACCATAACAGTAGAAATAACCGTCTCGCGACGCGTAGGCCACTTCACTTTAGCTGTTTCTGCATAAACTTGCTTCAAAAAGGCAATTGGATTCGTTTTAGATACCATCGTCACATTATACTCTCTAGCCTTATATACTCTCTTTTAGACCTATTGCGCTTTATCCAACAAAATAAATACGGAAAAATGTAAAAGCCAACTTCCAAACTGATGCATTTCTTTACTTTCTATTCAATAGCGTTTCACATACAAAAAAACAAGCCCTCTACAAAAAAAAGTAAAAAATGCATAAAAACCCGCCCCCATATTTAAAACCTTATCCCCCTTTGGCAGGGGCAGCAGGACTTGAACCCGCGACCTGCGGTTTTGGAGACCGCCGCTCTACCAACTGAGCTATACCCCTAACTTTCAAAACTCAAACACCTTTAGAAATTTTCCAACAAGCATTATTTATTCAATAATCTTGGAGACGATACCGGCACCAACAGTACGACCACCTTCACGAATAGCAAAACGAAGCTTTTCTTCCATCGCTATCGGCACAATCAGAGACACATCCATCGCAACATTATCCCCTGGCATAACCATTTCTGTCCCTTCTGGAAGCGTAACAATACCCGTAACATCCGTCGTACGGAAATAAAACTGAGGACGATAATTC
>NZ_NJPP01000015.1 GCF_002778015.1 Bartonella tribocorum
ATATAATTTAAAAAATTAGTTTATATATAATTTAAAAAATTAGTTTATTTTGCTGTAAAGTTTGATAAGTTTTTATTGTTTTTAAAATTTAAATTATATATTTACATGTAAATATATAACGTATTACTCTTTATATGAGTTTATATTACTTAATTATTTCAGTAAATAARCAAAAATTTAAGTAAAGATATTTTTAAAATATTTAAAAACAGAGTATGTTCATGTTCTTTTACACTATTTGTTATTTTTTGTAAAAATTATAGAGGATAATGCAATTTTGTAAAAAATAAAATTCAGGAGAAAATAGCAGTTACTGTTTCTACGGCAGAAAATAATGCCGTTATTAAAGCTGTGGGTAGAGCTGTTATGCACGATGTTGAGGAACAAAATGGTATTGCTTTTGAGAAAGTTGAAAAAGTTTCTGCATATTCAGGTTTAGCTTTTTGGGGGAGCTAGGCATTTTCTCGCTTCTTGTTTCTGTATGTGTGGGAGATAGATTGGGGACAGTTGTATCTCTTTTAGGAATATTTCGTACACTTTAGGAGAAGACTGATCTTCGTAGAAGATTCATTGAATTTGTCGAAGCATTTTTTTCATTTCATTATGTAAAAAAATCAATATTTGAAGGGTCTTATACTGTGTTTGATGGAAAAAACATTATTTTTAACCCTAAATATATCTTTTATTGCTGTGATTAAAGTTCAATGTTTTGCAATTGATGTTTTTCTTTTTCAAAGTGATGTAACCTGACTTTTTATAATTTATAGTTATTTTCTCGTCATAAGGCTAGCATTTTCACCCTCTTTATCAGTTTTTTCATATTGTCTTGCTGCTCTCATATAAAGGTTATCCATCAAAAATATATTTATACAGTTTAAAACTTTTTTATATTGTAAAACAAGAACAGACAAAATAAATACTCTCTATTTTCTCTTCTAATATACGTAAATTATGATTATAAATCAGTATACTCAATTAAAAAACTCATTGCTTTATAAATATTTATCATTTCAAATCTGTTTACGTTGAAGCTATCAAAAGCGTTTTTGGCCTATAACACGTTGCATTCGTGTATAGGTAAAAATTATTTAAGAAAAGGGTAAAAATTTTCTCATGAATTATCTTTAAGGCTTAAATGCTGTCGTAATATTGGGAATTGAAAAATAAAAAGATGATGCCGGTTTGTATTTTTTATGGCGAAAAGAGAGTGATACACAATGAATCTTATACCATCTCATGGAGAGGTTTATGTTATAGTGTTTACAGGCTTTATTGTGAGAGAGAGGTGCTGATATGCGGTGTTGGAAAATGTTTTTATGAAAACAGACACTTGAATTTGCAATACAAGTATATTTTGGATTGTTCTGTTACGTTAGGAAAGGATATTGTTTAAGTCAAGGTGATAAGGAGGTGATACATGAAGGAGAGGGCAAGAACAAGGTCTTGTTTCGTATAAAGATTTGCAATTCACATCTTCATGAAGGAAGTCTTCTTAATCCAGAATACGTTTATTTTTTACGCGTTAGTCTCATATAGAAAAGGAAACGTTGTTCCTTAAAGAAACATTTCGCAACGCACCTAAGCCCATCTCATGGGCGGGGTCTGTGAAGGGTATAACAGTAAATCCATTGAACACCTCCATTTTTACGCTTATGAAGAAGCAAACCGGAATCATCATACACTTTGCCAGCTCGTGGATGTTGTAAAACAGCCCTTAGCCCTTGAGAGCGTTCATAAGAGCCATTTTTAGTCCTTTCTTATACACACTTGATCAATACACTCATACCGCTTATGATGTGTAAGGGGGTAGTTTTGATTGATTTAAGATAAGCAGATTTGAAACAAGAGAATTTTGTGTTATTGGGGATTCTCATTCAAGTTGAATAACGCTATATTATCATTATAAATCAATAGCTTGTATTATCAATCAATGGATTTTTATGTTAAGGTAAAAAGAGGATATTTATAGCTTAGCCAAGAGAAGGGCAATGAAGTAAAAGGTCTTGTTTGGCACGAAGACGCGCAATCCATTGATCTTCACGAATAGCCGTATTATGGACTGTAATGAGTTCATTTTTTTTAATTGCAGCTGTTACTGTTGCTTTTTCTAAAAGACCACAAGGAATAGCTTGGTGAGCGCGTGCTTCTGCAATGTTCATGATCCAAGCGCGATAACTATAAAGACCGATAAAATCTAACTGATCGCCTGGGTATAAATCTTTTTTAGCAATAGCACAGACTTCCACGACTGGGTGGCTAAGGGGAACCATATCTTTTTTGCCATAAAGCATAACGCGTGCGCAGGTAAGGGGAACTTCCATGGCTGTTAAATGATAGGGGCGGTGAAAGGTGAAATAAGGGCCATGCCCCATTTTTAAATCTTCCATACGTTCGCGTAAACGTGGGTGTGCTATTTCTGCAATGACAAAGACCCCTGGGGAGACACCTTGACCTATTGAATAATCCACCACACCATATTGCTGTAAAATGCCCCCATCTTGTTTGGGGATAAGCACTTTGTTTAAATCTTGCAGTGCTGCTTGGGGGCCATGCATTCCTGGGCAATCGGGGAGAAGTCCAGTGGCATTGGCAATGGCTGCCATTTCAACCATCGTTTTTGAACCATCAATGAATTCAACCAACATGCGCACATTCATATTACGGCGGCGTGCTTCTTCTTCGTAAGCATCTGGTGTGGCATCAAAGAGGAGGGGATTATTTTTTCCCTTTCCCGCTGCAACAATTCTATGCCCAAGACCTGAAACAAACTCGATAAGTTCCATGCAGGAAGTAGGTTCATCACCAGCACCAAGGGTATAAATAAGTCCCCGTTTTTCTGCCTCATGTTTCAGATATGCGCCAATCGTAACATCGGCTTCAACATTCATCATGACAAGATGTTTGTTGTTTTCAAGCGCTTTGAAGCCAATTTCTGCTCCTGCTTCAGGATAACCTGTTGCATCAACGATAATATCAATTTGTTCATGACGTAAAATAAGGTCAATGTCATCTGTTGCTGCAATCAAACCTTTTTCAATGCTTTGCGTGAGGGCATGAGCATTTTCAACTTCACAGACATGTCCTTCTTCGTCATAAGCGAGTATCGCAGCATCAAAAATACGCGACGGTGTTCTCGTGGCTACGGCAGCGACTATTATACCCTCCATATGCGCAACACTTGATAATAAATCAGTGCCCATTTCACCACAACCAATCAGTCCAATACGGATGGGGGGATGGTTTTCTGCACGTTGCTTCAAATCATGCGCTAAACCTGTTAGGTTCACATTGCTTGCCATTCTTTTTTCCCATTTGAAAACTATTCTGTTAAAAAAGATTTCTTATTCATAAGGTGTATTTGTTTTTAAGACAATTAATCTTTTATTCTTGATGCTCTAATCAATAGGTTTTATAAAAGCAAGAGGGTGGTAGCTTTATCAAATGAAATAGGAATAGCGTTATGCAGCAAAAAATCGCAGTACAAGATGTTACGACTTTTATTGGAAAAGAAATGGGACTATCGGAATGGCGTCTTGTTACACAGGATATGATTAATCAATTTGCATGCGCTACAGATGATCATCAATGGATACACGTTGATGAGGAAAAGGCTAAAAAGACACCTTTTGGGGGAACGATTGCTCATGGTTTTTTAACATTATCGCTTTTATCTACGCTTGCTTATGAGGCTCTTCCAGAGTTAGAAGGGGCTGCAATGGGGATTAATTATGGTTTTGATAAAGTACGTTTCATGAGCCCTGTGAAAACAGGGGCACGGGTGCGTGCACGTTTTGTGTTAGATGATGCCGAAATTCGCCCTTCTGGTCGCGTGGTTTTCCATTATGGGGTGAGTGTGGAAGTGGAACAGTTAAAAAAACCAGCTCTTACGGCCCAATGGCTTATTGTTGCTGTCATGGAAGAAAAATCTTCTAACCTTTAAGATTATTTGAGTGCTTTATTTGATAAGAATTTTTATACGATCTTATTAGAATTTTCTTCGATGATAGCGTTGAAGATGTATTGATTTGTAATGATAATTTCGTGTCATTCATCCTAAATGCAAGTTTAGAATATCATAAGATTCTCTCACTCTAAATCTATTTTCATCTTGAAACAGCTAAAAGCACTCATTTACTACGTTTAAAAGCGAGGAAGCCTGTATGGCGTGAAATTGTACAAGATATTAATTTATAATGATACTTCACTGTTTTCTATGTTAAATGAGAGAAGACCAAAATATTGTAAAATTCTTTCATTTCAAATCTGTTTATGTTGAAGTACCCATTTGCTTCCACGTTACAAATTGGGTTGGTGTGTGGGTAAAAAACTATTAGGAAAGGACTAAAAATGGCTCTTATGAACGCTCTCAAGGGCTAAGGGCTGTTTTACAACATCCACGAGCTGGCAAAGTGTGCGATGGTGTCGGTAGGTTACTTCATAAGCGTAAAAATGGAGGTGTTCAATGGATTTACTGTTCTACCCTTCACGGGTGCTGCTCATGAGATGGGCTTGGGGGTGTTGCGAAATGTTTCTTTAAGGAATAACGTTTCCTTTTCTATATGAGACTAACGCGTAAAAAATAAACGTATTCTGGATTAAGAAGACTTCCTTCATGAAGATTACGTGAATTGCAAATCAATGGCGTTTTGTTTTGCATGAGGGGCGTGAACCCATTAAAGAGCGTGATAAATGAAAAGCGTGGGGCAATGCGTAATCTCCATTCTTTAAAGGATATTGCTTTAGAGATTTTTGAAAATCGTAAAGCTGAATTAAAAGGATATGGTAAAGATGGCAATTAGTTTGTACCTTTACGCCTTTAATATTCTTCCAAAATGAGGCTGTCTGCTTGTTTCAGAGATTATCCAACAGAGATACGCAATACCCTTGCCCCTATTGGGCATACAAAAGCTGATACAGTGCGTAAAGCACTGAACCGTTGTTGATCTCAAATATGCGGCGGCTTTGAGTTTAGATGTTGATTTATAGTCAATAACAAAGGTACGTGCTTTTTTATGAAGCGTAAAGATGGAAGGCACAATGGGGTGACTGTTATGCTATTCACGGATGTTGTCGTGAAATGGAATTGAAGATTTTATGCCTCTTTTAAACAAGCGCAATGAATATGTGAGCCAAGTCTATTCCGTTTGGGGTATTCTGTTTTTATGAGCAGGTTGTGATCTCATTAAAGAGTGTGATAAATGAAAAGCGTGGGGCAATGCGTAATCTCCATTCTTTAAAGGATATTGATTTAGATGTTTTTGAAAATCGTAAAGCTGAATTAAAAAATGATGGTAAAGATGGTAATTGGTTTGCACCTTTACGCCTTTAATATTCTTTCCAAAATGAGGCAGTTTTTTCATTTTAGAAATTATGTCTACGAAGTTATGCAAGAGGCTCGCTTGCACTTTGGTATACAAAGGCAGGAACAGTGTTTAGAGATTTTATCCCCCTCAATATGTCTTTAAAATAGGCTGTCGCATTTGGTCTAGATATTGGTGTATAAGCCACAAGTTAAAGCAGAAACTTTGTTTAAAAAAATAATGCTATAAAACCATTCGTAGAAGTTTTAACTGGAACAGCAGATATAGGTTGCTCAGCAGAAGGATTCTAGTTTGTATAGAGGAAGGCTCATGTGGAACTGATGCAAAGGTAGTGAGCGTAGAATCTGTAGGGATAAATGTTTCAAACGTTTCAGATTCTTTAGGAAAAGAAGATGTAAATGGTATAAGCAGAGGCCCAACAGATGGAGGTTGTTCAGGCTAAATAGTCTCTGTTGGTTGTTCAGAAATAGATGGGCAATGAATTGGAGAGATGTTCCTGTATTCTATCAAACATTTTGGGAGGAAACAATCATATGTTGAGAGTGATTAATCATAGTTATGGTGGAGGTGTGATAGCCTTAAGGGTTATAGCGGATTGTTATGTCGGCTTGATCACTTTGAGGGGGCTGTGGGCTTATGGATGGATTGCAATCAATAGAGTGGTTTAATATGATAATTTATCGTTTTATGGTGAGAGAGAATTTTGAATGTTGTAAGCTTTCTCATTTCCTTTTATATTGATTGCGGCAACAGATGATATTGACCTTGTTTTGCGCCATGAACAAATTGATATTATCGTTGATGCAACTGGTTATCCTGAAGCGGGAGCAGAAATTAGCTTTAAAGCACTTGAAAACAACAAACATCTTGTCATGATGAATGTTGAAGCCGATGTTACGATTGGCGTGTATCTGAAACATGAGGTAGAAAAATGAGGCCTTATTTATACCCTTGGTGCTGGTGATGAACCTACTTTCTGCATGGAAGCCATTAAGATTATTTGCTTGGTTACAAACTGGGGGCTTATGTCGATAAATTCACTTAAGAAAAGAGAAAACGGCTTGGCTTTTTATGGGCGTTTTCAAATCGCCCAATAGGTGTTTCTACTTGCGAGGTGTTGTACTTTAGAAGTGGCAAAGAGGGTAATAATACAAGCCCGTGAAATTCTAAGTCTTTTAATGCTTTGTTTTATCAAGTTTTTGTACGATTTTATCAGAAGTCCATTGGGTTGTAATATTGAGGACAATCAAAAGAATGATGACGATGGTCATGATAAAGGTATTATAGCGTTGATAGCCATAGCGGATTGCCATGTCTCCTAAACCGCCTCCACCAAGATATCCGGCAAGTGAGGTGGCGCCTATGAGAGAAATGACCATGACTGTAAAACCTGTAATTAGGCTAGGGAGAGCTTCAGGAATAAGAACATATCGGATAATTTGAAGACGGCTTGCACCCATAGAGCGGATTGCTTCAATGAGACCTTTTTCAACGGTTTTAAAAGCGAGTTCTGCCATGCGTGCATAAAAAGGAGTTGCTGAAATGATAAGTATAAAAATTACAGCAGGCATTCCTATCCCTCTTCCTACAACGATACGCGTAACGGGAAGAAGATAAAATGCAAGAATAATAAAGGGAATAGCACGAATACTATCAACGATCATGCTTAAAGGACGATTGATGAGACATGAGGCAAAAATCCCTCCGCGTGCTGTTGTATGAAGAAGAAGACCAAGGGGAAGCCCTATAATAAATGCCATAAAAGAAGCACTCAGTGTCATCAATATTGTATCAATAACAGCTTGGGGAAGTTCATGAGTCAAAACATTAAACATAGCCTAATACCTCACAATATCGTCCTTTTTTCGTTAACCATTGAACAGCTTTTTCTAAAGCTTCTTTATTTTCTCCAGGAAGCGCCAAGAAGAGTCGCCCGATGGTTTCATCTTGAACGGTATCAATACCACCATGCAAAATACGTGCTTTTAAACCACTCTCATTTTCTAGAAGATGAAGAAAAGGTTGCTGGGCAATTTCACCTGCAATATTGATTTCAATGACAGCTTCTTGTCCTATGTTCTTGAGATTTTTCGCAAATTTTTCAGGAAGTTGCGGGGTGACAAGTTTGAGCATGGCGATGGTTGTATCATCTTGCGGTGATGTAAAGATGTCTTTCACACGTCCTTCTTCTACAATGTGCCCTTGATTAAGAACAACGACGCGATGCGCTATGGTGCGCACAACTTCCATTTCATGGGTAATGAGTACAATCGTGAGATTGAGGCGTTTGTTAATATCTGCAAGGAGCTCTAAAATAGATTGTGTTGTTTCCGGATCAAGAGCAGAAGTTGCTTCATCGGATAACAATATTTTAGGATTAGCGGCTAGAGCACGGGCAATCCCAACGCGTTGTTTTTGCCCTCCTGATAATTGTGCCGGATAGCAATATTCCTTCCCATCTAACCCAACCAATTCAATGAGTTCAAGGGCACGTTTGTGGCGTTGTTTTTTACTAACACCACTTAATTTAAGCGGCAATGCAATGTTATCAAGAATATTTTGCGAAGAGAGAAGATTGAAATGTTGAAAAATCATTCCAATCCGTTGACGGTAAGGCGCCCATTCCATCTCTGATAAATTTGAAATATCAACATCTTCAAAAGAAATGGACCCAGCATCAATCTTTTCTAACCCATTTAAACAGCGAATAAGTGTCGATTTTCCTGCGCCACTGCGTCCAATAATGCCAAGGATTTCACCAGCATGGATATTTAAAGAAAGATTATTAATTACCGGAACACCAGCCGTTTTGTTAAAACAACGGCTGATGTTTTTTAAGGAGATAAGCGTAGGTTTTTCCATTAACAATTACCGAGATATTTGGCACAATTACCAAGATGTTTGGGCGGTTTTGCCAAAAATCTCTTTGATTTTTGCACGGATAAGATCGTTGTTATAAGCGGCAACTAACTTTTTAACCCATGGTTCATCTTTTTCGCTCGTGCGTACAACGATGATATTATCATAAGGATTATTTTTTGCGCTTTCCCATGCGACCACATCTTTTTCGGAGCTTAATCCGGAAACAATCGCCCAGTTTGTATTTACAATGGCAATATCAAAATCGTCGATTGCACGCCCGAGCATACCGGCATCGAGCTCACGAATTTGCAAGTTTTTAGGATTTTCAATAATATCAAGGGGAGAGGCAAGAATATTATGAGGATCTTTTAACTTAATCAGACCTAAAGAATTGAGAAGAAGTAAGGCTCTTCCACCATTCGATGGGTCGTTAGGAATACCAACATGTGCACCATCACGCAGATCTTTTAAGTCTTTAATTTTGTGTGAATAAACGCCGATTGGAGCAATAAATGTATAGCCGACAATTGAAAGTTTATAGCCACGTTGTTTCATTTGTTCATTAAGATAAGGGGCGTGCTGAAAAGCATTTGCATCGATCTCTCCTGCGTTAACAGCGTCGTTAGGCAAAGCGTAATCAGAAAAATAAACGAGTTCAATATCTAAGCCGGCTTTTTTAGCCTGTTCAGCAGCGATTTTCCAGATAATCGCATCCCGTCCTTCCATAATACCAAGTTTGATTTTTGTTTTGTCAGCAGCCATGGAAAAAGCAGTAGACAAAAAAAGTGCCAAGAGAGAGAGAAATAATCCTCTAAGACGACTACGAGAAAAAAATTTTAATGTCATGTGCTTTTAACTTTCTTTTATAAGAGATTTTTTTAGGCTTTTATAAGAGATTTCTTGAGGGAAGCTTCAATATACTCTGTATTTTTTTAAGAAGACCCAAAACTATACAAGATTTAGAGAATATTCAATCACTTTTATTTTAAAAAGAGTATTCTTTTTCTCTCCATTTTCGGCAGTTTTGGGGAAACATCACCATTTGTTCATAGAAATTTTCTGAAATTTAGACAATTAATTCTTCTATTGTAATGATTTGTTGAGGGAACCAATGACACTTTAAAAACTTCTTTAAGAGAATGATTGGTTGAAGAGTTAAGCAATCAGATGATTGTTTTAGTCGTCAATTTATAAGGAACATATTACGCAATCAAGATCAAGAGGCTGTGTCCGTGTAGAGGGGTGGAGGCAATAAGAGAGATTTTGTTGCAATGTTGCTGGTCCTTTTGGGGAGGATAAAGGTGATGATTACCAGATTTAAACTCGGCAAACTTTTGCATAGGTGAATATTTTGCCCTTCAAATGTTAGAGAGGAAGAAAAATAATGTTAAGAAAGAATTTTTTATCAACAATGATGACTTTATGGGCTTTAGGAGCGTCAGGGGTGGCAATGACTGCTTCTCACGCGCAAGCTGGGGCCATTATTGGAACCGTTGCTCGTGTTGCATCAGGTCAGGTATCTTTACGCACAGGTCCTGCGACAGCTTATAAAGTGATTACAATGGTTCCAATGGGAGAAAAAGTGCAAATTTATGGCTGCCTATCCAATAAAACTTGGTGTTCTCTTGGTTATCATGGAAAAGTTGGTTGGGCATCTGCACGTTATGTCAATGTCACCAATGTTCCTACCATTGCTTTTACAAAGATGCCTGTAAAATCACATTCCATGATAAAATCACCAAAGGAAAAAGTAAAACAGGCTGTTTCTGATTTTAAAGCTCTTCCGGCCATGCAAAAAACACACAAAAACATGCAAAAACTTTACACAACAGATGTGATTATCGATTCCACAGGTGTCAAAAAAAGAGATGAACGGACAATTTTAAATCCGTCTCCAAACGCACAAGGCGTTTCTGTAAAGCGCGTAAATGCTTATAATCCGATCTTTCCTGATGATGTCAATTATAAAAATTTTGAACGCAATGAAACGCGTTACCGTGTTGTGACCTATCCAGCTCCATAGGGATAAAGTGAATCTCACAACAGGGATGACAAAAAGTACAGCAGCATGAAGCAAAAAATGCTTTATGCTGTTGATTTTGTTCATATTGTAAAGCAGCAGCAAGAGGGCGATTGGTAGGAATCGACTTAAAAAGAACGATTGTGCAGAGAACGGTGCAGAGAGAGATCTTTGTTCTTTAAAAGAGAAAGTTTAAGAATATTCGTGGTAGAATTTGCTAATGTCCTGAAATACTCTCTTTTAGGATGGAGGGAGATGGACGTTGCTTAAAGAATCTGAAATTTTTACAGCTAATATATTAATTTATAAAGACAATTTAGTGTTATTTATATTAAATTAGAACACTAAAGATCGTATGATTTCCTCATTTCAAACTTGTTTATCTTAAAACAATCAAAATTATTGACTTGCATGTCAAAAGCAAAGCTTGTGTGTAGGTGAAATTGTATAAGATCAAGGATTAAGAGTGCCTCTTATGAATCGTTTCAATGCAAAAGATGTTGCAATATTGGGGATTGGCAAAGTGTGTGATGGTGCTGGTTTTCTCCTCCATAAGCATCAAGATGGGGGTCTTAATGGCTTGATTGTTATACTCTATCATGGGCGCTATCGCGAAATGAGATTAGAAACGAAATGTCTCTTTACAAAGAAACACGTGAATTAATAACAAAACTATATTCTGTTTGGGGCGCTTTGTTCTTCGGGAGAGGTGTGACTCCATTTGTGATCCTATTAAAGAACGCAATAAACAAAAGCGTGAGGTAATGCGTAATTTCCATTGTTTCAAAGATATCGCTTGAGATGCTTTTGAAAGTCATAAAGCTGAGCTAAAGAATGATGGCAAAGATGGAAGTTGGTTTCCACTTTAAAACTCTATACTCTTCTCAAATTAGACTAACTCCTCGTTTCAGAGATCACACAAACAACAGATATGCAAGATCCTTAATTCCTCTACCCGGCATATAAAAGCTACAGCAGCAGAGCAAGCATTGAATCGTCTCAATCTTTTTTAAACATGCTGCTGCGTTAAGTTTTGACGTTGATTGAAAAGTAACAAGATTGGCTTTGTAAGGCGCTTTGTTTTTTTAAATAGAGAAATGATTAATTGTTCGACTTAGACTTTATCAAATTACGAGAAATAAGCAATTCAGCAATTTGAACAGCATTTAATGCGGCTCCTTTTCTTAAATTATCAGCGACAACCCAGAAAGCTAAACCATTTTCAACGGTGATATCTTCACGAACACGGCTAATAAAGGTGTCATCTTCTCCTGTACATTCATAAGGTGTGGTATAGCCGCCATCTTCGTGTTTATCGATAAGCTGACAACCGGGGGCATCGCGGAGAAGCGCTTGTGCTGCAGATGCACTGAGTGGTTTTTCAAATTCAACATGGACAGCTTCTGCATGACCGATAAAGACAGGAACCCGAACAGCAGTGGCTGTTAATTTAATTTTCGGATCGAGAATTTTTTTCGTTTCAGCCGTCATTTTCCATTCTTCTTTTGTATAACCATCTTCCATGAAAATATCGATATGGGGAATGACATTAAAGGCAATGCGCTTGGTGAATTTTTTTGATGTAATTGGATCAGCAACAAAAACGGCGCGTGATTGTTCGAAAAGCTCGTCCATTCCTTCTTTACCAGCTCCAGAAACCGATTGATATGTAGAGAGAACAACACGTTTAATGGTGGCAGCATCATGGAGAGGTTTTAAAGCTAACACCAGTTGAATTGTTGAACAATTAGGATTGGCTATAATATTACGCTTAGAAAAGGCACTTACAGCTTCAGCATTGACTTCAGGGACAATTAAGGGAACATTGGCATCATAGCGCCATGTGGAGGAATTATCGATGACGACACAGCCGGCTGCGGCGATTTTAGGGGCATATTCTTTAGAAATGCTTCCCCCCGCAGACATAAGACACAAATCTGTATCAGAAAAATCGTAAGTATCCAGTGCTTTTACTTTTAAAGTTTTATCTCCATAAGAAACTTCTTGTCCTAAAGAACGCCGTGATGCTAAAGGAACAATTTCATGCGCAGGAAAACCACGCTCTTCTAAAATTGTAAGCATTTCACGACCAACATTTCCTGTTGCGCCGACAATTGCAACTTTAAAACTCATTTTCTATACTCCTTCGTGTCTCTCCACATCTATTCCCCGCGCTATACTCAAGAGAGAGTGAGTGGTCAAGAAACAATCATAAATTATATCTTCAACAATCCCGTTTTGTGCACAGCAATCATAATCACGAGCACAAATAAATTGTTTTATTTCAAATAATACGGTCTTTTTAATCTTTCAGAATTGAAAAAATTGAATATTTTATGCTAAGTTTCATGCTCTTTGAGAGAGCACTTAAGTGAATTCTTACTCTTCTGTCAATTGTTTCTCTTTACTCTTTTGCATTTTTTAAAAGATGCTATGGTGCATCGCGTTGGAAGATTTGTTTTATCTTTTATTGGTTAAATATGCAATTTTTTACTTTCCTTCTTACGCCTTTAAAGATGAGGTTTCCTCTTCGCTCTTTGAACAGCTCAACTCTAGCAGCTTCCACTTGGCTTTTCACTCTTCATTTAAATAAAGGTCAACAAGAAAGTCTAACAATATTTAACATGCATTCTAAAGATGTTTGGTATTTGGAAAACATTTGAATATTTCAAGAAGGCGTGTGTGCCTCACATTTTTATAACCCAAATAAAAAGATTGACGACACAACGAGATAAATTCGAGTATCTACTGTATAAACAAATTCTTATAAACGCTACACAGCTATTGTTTTTTTGTGTCTGTTTTTACTTTATCTTTTTATGCCATAAAATACTTTATTTGAGCTATGGTCGTATAAGGTATGTCAGATTTCTTAATAGATGTGTTTTTTTCGTACGTGGTGAAGATTCTTAGGCTCGTTTGTCAAGCCTTTTGTGTAAGCGTCTCATATGAGTGAAAAGCAAATGGAACGATAGAGCTTTTATGAAATAATTAAGAAGCATCATCTTTATACTTCATAAAAAAGAGAGGAATCATCTATACTTTACCAGTTCCTATACATACCTTGGCATTAAGACGATTAAGAGGCATTTTGCATCCTTTCTTGTATAGTTTTTCTTTACACACCAACTCTGTTTGTAATGTGCAAATAGGTGATTTTGATTGATTTAATATAGAACAAATTTGAAATGAGAAAAATTTACGATATTGTCAATTCAATATGAATAACGTTATATTATTATAAATCAATGGGGTATCTTTAAGTTGAAACCACTAAAATTGGGTTATTTAAAGAATAGATGAGTTTAAAAACCTTTATCCTTTAAAGTGTAGAGCGATAGTCAAATTAAAGTTATTAAAGACATTGGTTATCGCTTTCAGTGAATTCATAAAAAGAAGGGGTGATTTTTTTCATCAGAAATCAATTGCAAGATTGCTCTTTGTTTTTTACGGGTAAGGATTCTGAAATTTTTCAAAAGTAAAAATTCTGCTTTGCTCGATATTTTGTCATTATAACAATAGAGGCTCTCTTCTTTTTTTGCACTATCCGCGAAAAAGAAGGAAATAGGAACATCGAGCCTCTCAGTAATTTCTTGTAAATACCTTGCACTTACGCGATTTAAACCTTTTTCATACTTTTGGATTTGTTGGAAGGTTATCCCCAAATGATTCCCCAATTGTTTTTGAGAAACCCCCTTGATTTCTCTTCTAAAGCGAATTTTCTTGCCCAAAGAAATATCGTAAACATGTGGATTTTTAGTTGGCACTTTGCACCCCCTCCGGTTGCGAGCGTCCTCGCGTTGGTATTCCGGGAGTTAAAGGTACTGAACCCTAGTCAGTTTTTTTGCTTTTAGTGCTGAAAAGCACTTGGACATAGCAAAAACTCCCGGAATCCCGAAACACCCACAAGAGTGGGTCTATTTTTACGCTAGGGTTTAGGACCTTTAATCCCTTTTGATCGGTGCGTAGACGATCAAAATATCTTTTAAGTGATAAAGTAATTTCAGAAGATTGGCAAGAAAAATGAACATATTTTTATTTTGTTATGCTGAAAATAAGAGCGTTTGAGTTGGGGTGAGAGGGGGCCATGAGAGGCAAGGATATGCCCGTTGAGGGACCTTCAAACATATCAATAAGGAGCTTTTTGTGAGAGAGTATGTGGAATATTTTAGGGGGGAGCCTTTTGAAGTACGGTCCTTTGAGAGTGGGAGAGGTGGTTGTTCAAGTACAATTTGCTGGATAAGACGTTGGATTGTCGTTTACAGAGCGGCTGTTTACCCAGTGGTGTGTGTGAAAATTTTTGTTTGGCTTATTTCTGTAAAGACGTAAAAGCGTAAAAATGTGAATCTGTAAAATGATGCGGAGGATTTATGCCATTGTGTGTTTTTTGGCATGGCGTGGAATGTGGAGAAAAGAGAAGGAATGGAGGATGGATAGAGAGGAGGAGAAAATCCTGCGGATGGAGGGGAAAGCTGAGAGAAGGAGAGGGTATGTTGACTCGAGAAGCGGAAGAATGGAGAGAATGAGTACGGACAGCTTCGGGTGGTGCGTACAAGAGGCATAGTATGAAGGGTGGTAGAGAGAGGAGACTGAGCTTATCGTTTTTTTAGCGCGCATTAACGATAAAATTGGGGGTTCTTGATTTTGTTATCTTTGTATTAAATAAACCTTTGTATTCATTTTGGTACCTCTCAAAGTGTCTTTAATACTTCTAGAGGGATTAATTTAAAATTTTGAAAATTATCTAGGTCATTTTCTGGAGAGGTTTATCATCATCAGAGATGAGCCTTTTTAGATGTTTCACTTTCCGTGTGAAGCCTTTGTTTTGAAAAAGAAAGAGCGTTTGATGATGATGCTTCCTACAAAAAACATTGACATATAAGAACAATTTATTGTTGTCGATGTTGAAGGAGAAAATCAAAAAAGTTCTTTTATGTACAACTTTTTTAGCGTGAATCCTTTCAATAGTTTTTTATCCGTTATAAAAAAGCGCGTCTTGTAGGGAAAGATTCTTTAAAAATTATAAAGGCGCGCTTTTGCTTAATCAGAGATCAAACACAAGATTGCTTTCTGCTTTTTAGGCTTAAGCTCTCTAAAGTTTTTTTAAAGCAGATATTCTTTTTCGTTGGAGATGTTTTGATCATGGTATGAGGGATTGTTTTCTGAGACCAGATCTTCTTTTGTGGCAATATTCGCTGTTAAGAGATCGGCATAAAAAAAGCTTATCGGCACTTGCAGTTTTTGAGCGATTTCTAGCAAACATTTTGCGCTGACACGATTTAAACCTTTTTCATATTTTTGGATTTGTTGGAAACTGACACCTAAAGTGTTTCCTAATGCCTTTTGAGAAAGCCCCATTGAAATACGTCTGTGACGAATTCTTTTGCCTATTGAAATGTCAATAAAATTTGGATTTTTAGTTGGCACTTTGCACCCCCTCCAGTTGCGAGCGCCCTCGCGTTAGTATTCCGGGAGTTTGAAAACACTGACTTGACTCAGCTTTTTGCTTTTAGTGCTAGGGCGCACCTGGACAGTGCAAAATCTCCCGGAATCCCGGGACCCCCACAACAGTGGGTTCAATTGTACGCTAGAGCTTAGGACCTTTAATCCCTTTTGATCGGTGCGTAGACGATCAAAATATCTTTTAAATAATAAAGTAATTTCAGAAGATTGGCAAGAAAAATGAAAATATTTCTATAACACTTAATTGCGTGTATAACGCTACAACCATATATTGTAAAAAGGGTAAGGAAGATATAATAGAAGGCTGTTGATTTACGGAAGAGACCCAAATAGTGGGGAATCTTACAAAGAAAATATATTAAACTATTCAAATATTGATAGCAAATTTATCCACTTTGGTATCTTAATTGTGGAGACAGTTATGGCAACATGATTTTGTCTGGCATTGTTGGGGGTGAAAAATCTATGGCATCGCAGAATTTTTAAATTGTGCTTAAACTTTAAAAACTGAAAAATAGAGGGGGAGTCCATGAATGAAATCATTATAACTGCTTTGCTGCTATGCACTGTAAGGAGTACGGCTGGTTTTGTTATCATTGATGATGATCAATTGCTACGTTGCAAAAAGTTCCTTGATGCCTTTAGGGTGCAAGAAATTCTTGATGCTTTTAGGGTGCAAAAAAGAAACAATAATCTAATCAGCTTTATTGACGAAAAAGTAGGAGCCGTATTTTGGCGCAAGTAAATGCAGCAATAAAAATCGCTTGCGGGTGCTTTTACTGGGTGATGGTATCGTGTCATTTGGGGGCTGGATTGATTATATCGTGATTTTGACCCTATCCGTGTTTTACTGGAAAGCTGATCAATATGATGTTGCTTTGATTGGGGCGGCAACATTATTACCTGGAATCGTTTTGTCTAAGCCAATTGGAATGTTGGTCAGTCACCGTTCTATGATCTATTGGTTGCGTGCGTCACTGCTGTTACGGGCACTGTGTACTATCGTTTTATTGATGGCTACGAGTCTGCAAGGATTTATTATATTGGCAGTCATTCGAGCGACATTCAATAGTATCGCTATTCCAGCAATTTCTGTTCTCAGTGCAAATTCTGTCCTTGAAAAAGAACGCAACCATTACTATTCTGTGCTTAACATGATCAATAGCGCAGCAAAAATGATCGGACCTGCTTTGGGAAGTGCTCTGTCTGTGCTTTTATCAGATACCTATACTTTATTATTTTCTGGTTTTTTGACATTCCTAGGCTTTATCGTGTTTTGTTGTCTTGGTACACAACCTGTCTCAATGCTAAGAATGAAAAAAGCGAACACCATGAAACTACAGCAGAGGCTTTATGGGACAGCTTGGTATGCCTATGTGGGGGTGATGTTCATTTATTTTGCCATAATCTTTATGGTGAATAATCAGTTGCCCGTTATTCTCAACGCAATGAAAATGAATAAACAAGCTCTTGGGATGCTGATATCCGCTTCAGCAATTGGTAATTTTCTCTATGGGTTTTGGCGTGTGAAAAAATCAAAGCATAACCCCCTTACAGGAAAAATATCGGAGTTATTAATGCCAGCCATGTCGACAATGGTTTGTTTTGTCATGATCTCGGTGTGTTTTTTTTACTTTGATTTACTCCATATCGAAACTTTGTTGCTCTGTTTTTTCCTTATTGGAATGGTCAGTGCGCGCTTTTCCATATCTTCTAACATTTATCTGGTAACCAATTTCAATGAACAAATTGGGGTCGCTTCCGGATGGGTGCAGTCTATACAAAATTTAGCGATGTTGGGGGCACCATTTATGGGAGCATTTGTTTTAAGCCATACTTCTTCGGGTAAGTTATTTCTTCTTTCTGGCGTGGTTGGATTATGCTGTTTATTGGGGATCAGGATGTTGGTGAACAGTTCTTTGTCAATTGTTTCTTCAAAATGATTGCTGTTTCTTGTGAATGATTGGCTCATCAATGAAACACGTATTTTATCCTATATATGCACCACCGCTCTTTGAGTTGTGTGATATCAGGCATGGAAAACTTTAAGGCGGGGGGTATTTTGACCACTGACCTGGTGTTCTTTTGAAGTTTTAAGCAAAAGATGAAAAATGCGTAACACGCACTGCTCTATTATTTTTTTTCGATGGTGTGTGTTTTTCTGCTTTAAAATTTTGTTCAAAGCTTTTTTAAACTGTTTTTATTGATCGCACTCTTGTTGATGGATAATCGATGGTAGAGCACGATGATTTCCACGATCAAATTTGTTATGTTCAGTTTTTTAATCAAGACAAAGACTTCTAAAACAAAATCCTTAACATGTTTTTGGTTAAAATTTTTGCTCTTGCGTTACAAAGGCACGTTTAAGTGGGGATCTATATTAAAAATAAAATATCATTGATGTCTTAATTTGGTTTTTTTCTTGATGATTCAAGTATAATATGGTTAACATTAAGTTAATTAATAGAAATAGATAATGAACTTTTTTCAAGAATTGTAATAAAAACTGTATTGGAATTTATTGATAAAAAGGATTATTTGGAATTTGAAGGGGGAGTATCATCTCATGGAATTAGCCACAAACGAGGAAATCATTAACAGCTGGTTTGCAAAGGGAGCTAAGGTTTACAATTGGCGCCTTCCAGAAGGCGCGAAGAGTTTCTATGAGTTTGAGAAAGATTCGTTAATAAGTGATGATAAACTTCAACATGAAATTTTGGCGTCTTTAATACGGGAAATGTCGTCAGATGTTTCTAATCCATTAAATATATTTTTTCAACAAGGTATTCCTTTTAGGGAGGGGCAAGGGGCGAAGGCTTTTGATGTTCTTAAGGGTGAGCATTGGATACCTGTTAAAAGGTGAGAAAGCGGTGAGCCATTTAAAGTGAATGATCCAGAAATTGAAGCATCATCTATACCAGATAAACGAAAAGATACCCATAGAGTTATAATAACGTGTGAACAAAGAGAGCGTGCTTTTAAAGAACAGTATGGGCTGCGCACTCTTTTAGATGAGATCAGGCCGAAATTCATAGAGATTGATGAACCTAAGAGTTATGATTGGTTGGAAAAATTATTGATCGTGCATTAAAAAGTGAAGGTGCATCGTTGCAAAAAACACAAGAAATCTACATTCCAGATATTCGTGATTTTCGTTTAGATGAAAAATCACATAACTGCGCTATAGAAATCATTCAAAAAGCAGTCAGGTTTCTTGAATTTCACCTACGTTTGTACAATGCTTGTTCTTTAAATGATCTTATATTCATTTTTGGCATCGGTGCTCAAAATCTTGATGAAATTATGAATATGTCGACAGTTTATGACGCTCAAAAGAACCTTTTAAAAGTAAGAAATTTTGGTAAGAACAATAGCGATGTTATTGGTCTTGCTATGTCAAAAAAAGCAATATCTATCGATGACTTCAAAGGAACAGGGCTGAGTGATTTTGATCTAGAAAGTTTGTCTACGAAAATCTTTTTTCATATTTGGCAATCGTCATCATTTCGTCCGTTTGAAACAATGATTGTCTTTAAAGCAGGGACTGATGATCAGATTAACCAAACAATAGAAATGTACGAAAACGTTAATAGAATGAAGTTCCAAAAAGAAGCAGAGGAAAAAGCTTTAAAAAGTGTAAAAGTGCTGTAAAAAAATAATGCGTTGAGGCATTCAAAAGTCATTGGAAAATTATAAATTACAACAAAAATACAGCTGATTATCCGGTCATGCCGTAAAACACTGTTCTTTAAGGTGTGATGGTGTTATGTATTGCGAAACTTTTAGGCGGGGGTATTTTAACCACTGACTTGGCGTTCTTTTGAAGTTCATATCACCAATTTTATGAAAGCGGGCGTGGAGTTTTAACTGTCAAAAAGTTTACTATCGGATGGTTGATATGAATTTATTTTTAAAAAAGAGTCCATTAGCTCTTTTTTCTTCTCTTTTTATTTCTAAAGTTGGCGACACTGCTTATGAAGTTGTTTTTATTCTACTTGTCTTAGAATTAACGGATAACGCCTTTTTGATAGGTCTTGTGTATTTTTTTCGCTTTATCCCTTTTCTCTTTTTTGGACCTGTAGGTGGTTGGTTAGCGGATAATTTTTCTTTGAAGAAAAATATGATCTTAAGTGAATTGGTGAGATTATTCGCCTCATTATTCGTTTTGATAACCACTATAACAGGAACGGCTCATATTATTATTCTTATTTTTGCAGCAATATTTACAACAATAGGAAGAAGTGTTTTTCAACCAAGTTTTCAAGCGGCTATCCCGAAAATGTTTTCAAGAAAGGATCTTACAAAGGCCAATAGCATTGCACAAATTATAGAGGAAACGGCATCTGTCATTGGTCCTTTAGTTTGTTCCCTCTTGCTTCTTTTCGCCAATAAATCAGCCGTTCTTATTTTTGATTTTTTTACCTATTTTATATCGATTATTGTGTTATTTAATCTCGTAAATTTCAACTCAAGTGAGAATAAACCCTTCAATTTTATAAAAATTTATCGAGAAACGGCTTCCTATCTTCAATATATTTCGACTGAAAATAAAAATTTATTTATTACGCTCGTTGGCTCGTCGTTTGCTATTCTCTTTACGGGTGCAATTTTAAGATTTTTAATTCCAGCTTTTGTTCTGTCTATGGGTGGAGAGGAAAGTTTTGTGAGTTCACTTTTTTCTCTCATGGCTGTTGGAATGATTATCGGTGGTGTGTTCTATCATAAAATTATATCCAAGGTTACATCATTAAAGCTCATGCTCTTTTGGCTTTTTTATGGGGGTGTTCTGTTTCTTATGCCTTTAGCTTCAATATTTTATTTAAAACTAATTTTAGGGCTCGCCTTTGTTTTAGGATTTATGGGTGCATTTGTGGATATTAGTTTAGTCTCAGCGCTTCAATTATATTCTCGTCGTGAAGATTTTGGTAAGAGTTTTGGAACCTTTTCAACTTTAGCGAACTCTGCTGAAGCTGTGTCTGGCCTTATTGCTGGACTTTTTGCATTTGTGGGATTGATGAGTTCTTTTTTAACGATGTCTGCTCTCATTATTTCTACTGGAATGATTGGCGTTATAAAAATTAAGAAAAATAAAGACATAACATCTCTTAACATTACTGGAGATGATGAGCGCTGTCGCTAATTTTATCAATTCAGATGTAAAAAATCTGAGTTGGCGTATCATGTTAAGCAAAAATTCATAAGGGAAAAGGTTTTTGTATTTGAAGAGGTGTGTCTTACGCAAAGTGCATATTATGCTTTTCCACAACAATGGCTTTTAAAAGCGAGAGAAATAGAAACAAAAGAGATCTTTTACTAAAAAAGTCTTTTAAAATAGCGCGTGATCATTAAAAAAATATATAAGAGCGGTTTACGCTTATATGCTATTTTTTTCATTGCTTTGTAAAGGGCGCGCTTCTGAAGCAAGCATAATGGGAATGCCATCACGAATAGGATAAGCAAGATTGGCTTTGAGAGAAATAAGCTCTTGTGTTTTTCGGTTAAAAGAAAGCGTTCCTTTCGTCATTGGGCAGACGAGCAATTCGAGCATTTTAGGATCTGTGGTCATTTTTTTCATGTTTTTACGTTTATTAGTTTAAACAGTAATCGGTACCTGTTTGTTTCATCAGTGAGCGTTCTGTTAATGCAAGAAGAGTTTGGGCACGGCTTGTGATATCTGGAGCTTCAAGGAGAGCTTGTTTTTCTACTGGTGTAAAGGGGATAAGAGCTGAAAAAGCATTAACCAATATAGGTGTAGGAGCTTCTATAATACTGCTCCAATTATATTCCATTTCATGGATCGTTAAATATTTTTCAACAACGTCGAGTAAGCTTTCTCGATTAATGCTTTCTTCCCTATCGAGTTCTTGTAAGTCTTTTATGTTTGATTGGATGAGAGCTGTTCGATAGGATTTAGTGTTTGTCAATTCTTGTTCTAAGGTGAAGCGGCAAACACCTTGTAATATAATGAACAGTTGTCCATTGCCTGTTTCACTGTAGTTTGTGATGCGTCCTATACAGCCTGTTTTATAAAGTTGTGTAGAAAAGCGGTCTGTACCCGATGAAAGGGGTTGAATAATGCCCAATAGACGATCGGATACCATAACGTTTTCAATCATTTCAAGAGATTCTGGTTCAAAAATATTGAGGGATAAAAAACCGCCGGGCAATAAGAGTGCACCTTCTAAAGGGAAAAGGGCAATTTGCTTTGGAAGATCATTTTCGCAATTGTAAGAGATATTACCAGCTTTCATGAGTATGTTGTGACCTTTATTCGGTAATTTTAATCTGTCAAGCGTTTGAAATTTATGACACTATTGAGAAAGCAGAAAATCTACTTCTTGTACATTAAAATCATACTATAAAATACTTGAAGTCCTTATTCTTAAAAAATATGAAACCCTATTGTTAAGATTGAATTGCACAAGACAGAATATTGCTTTGCGATCCTTTTAGTGTGTGACGTTTTACATGATTTTCAAGGGGCATTTTCGTCTATAGTTTTTGATTTTTATCTTAAATTTCCTAAAATCTGTTCCTTACAATTTTTGTAAGCTTCAAAAGGGCTCTATTATAAATCCTTTGAAGCAGCTTATGCAAGTTTTAAAATGAAAGCTCGTTTATCACTTTACTAATGACAGTGCGATAAAGATAGGTTATAGATTAGAATATGCTGGAAAGAACGTTGTCGTTTCTTTCATTCTTTTACGGGAGAGTGCAGATTGCAAATTTTCGCAGTGCCGCCGAAGGGGAAATAGCCCATAATCTCTCAGGCTTTAAGGACCGTAAAAGGAGGAAGGCAGATCTGGAAAGTCGGGAGAGCCCGCGCCGAAGGTGTAAGCGAAAAGTCTTTTCGCGAGTCTCTCAGGTTGATGACAGAGGGGTGCAGAAACGGCCATATTTATGGTGGATGTTAGCGCAGCTTTGGAGTTATTATGGGCACACAACAAGAAACATCTTTTTTAAAAACACTTCCTTTATATGATTTGCATGAAGAAGAAGGAGCAAAATTTGGTGGTTTTGCCGGATGGAATATGCCTTTAACTTATCCTCTTGGCGTTTTGAAAGAGCATCTTCATACGCGTGCACATGCAGGACTTTTTGATATTTCTCATATGAAATTGATTGCTGTTGAAGGGGCACAAGCCGTGGCGTTTTTATCCTATGCTTTTCCTATTGATGCGGCAGCTTTAAAGATTGGGCATTCACGGTATAATTACTTGCTTAATGAGAAGGCAGGTATTCTTGATGATCTTATCATTACTCGTTTGGCAGATGACCGTTTTATGTTGGTTGCTAATGCGGGGAATGCTCAGGCTGATTTTGTAGAATTGGAAAGCCGTGCTGTTGATTTTGACTGTCAAGTAATTGCCCTTGAAAGGGTTTTGCTTGCGCTTCAAGGTCCTGAAGCAGCAGCTGTTCTTGCTGATGCGGATTTACCAGGAAATGAATTGTTCTTTATGCAGGGATTTGAACCACAACAAGATTGGTTTATAACGCGTTCGGGGTATACGGGTGAGGATGGTTTTGAAATTGCTTTGCCCATAGGGCATGCACATATGTTGGCTGAAAAATTGCTGAGTGATTCTCGTGTTGAGTGGATTGGACTTGCCGCACGCGATAGCTTGCGGTTGGAAGCAGGGTTGTGTTTGCATGGAAATGATATTACCCCTGATACAACGCCTATTGATGCGGCTCTAACATGGGCTGTTCCTAAAAGTGTTCGAGAAAAAGCAAAATTTTATGGCGCAGAAGCTTTTCTTGAAGCGCTGCAAAAAGGACCTGCACGTTGTCGTGTTGGATTGAAACCACAAACGCGCCAACCCATTCGTGCTGGTGCGGTGCTCCTCGATGATCAAGGTAATGAGATTGGTGTGGTAACATCAGGCGGTTTTGGTCCTTCTTTTGATGGTCCTGTTGCCATGGGTTACGTTCCGGTTGACTGTAAAGCTGAAGAGACAGAAGTCTTTACGGAACTGCGAGGTAAAAAGATTGCACTCTCAGTTCATTCACTTCCCTTTGTTAAACAACGTTATTTTAAAGGATGATTTTTTATGTCTAAAACTTATTTTACACAAGACCACGAATGGCTTAGCGTTGAAGGACAAGTGGTGACTGTTGGCGTTACACATTATGCGCAAGAGCAATTAGGGGATTTGGTTTTTGTTGATTTACCACAAAGTGGAACAAAACTTTCCAAGGGGGAGGCGGCGGCTGTCGTGGAATCGGTGAAAGCAGCTTCAGATGTTTATTCTCCTCTTGATGGTGAAGTGGTCGAAATCAATGAAGCACTGTCGGGTAATCCTGAATTGGTAAACCAGAAAGCCGAAACAGAAGGTTGGTTATGGAAAATGACATTGCAGGATGAAACACAACTGGAAGGGTTGTTGGATGAAGATGCTTATAAGGCTCTGATTGGATGAGTGTCATGATCGAGCGTTCTTTTTCTTCTCACCATATTGGGCTGCGTCCTGATGAAACACAAAAAATGCTTGATGTTTTGGAGCTCGATAGTGTTGATACACTCATTTCTCAAGCGGTTCCAAACTCTATCCATTTGGGGCGTCCACTGAATCTTCCAAAAGCTGCGAGTGAGAACCAAGCCTTGGAAGAACTCTCCAAAATGATGGAGCGTAATTGTGTGCACAAAAGTTTTATTGGGCAAGGATATCATGGAACATTTGTGCCTCCGGTTATTTTACGAAATCTATTTGAAAATCCAGCTTGGTATACCGCTTATACCCCTTATCAAGCAGAAATTAGCCAAGGTCGTTTAGAGCTTTTATTTTATTTTCAGACATTGATTAGTGAACTGACTGGTTTGCCTGTTGCAGCGGCTTCTCTTCTTGATGAAGGAACCGCTTTGGCGGAAGCTAATGCTCTTGCTTTTCGCTTTTTCCGTGAGAAAAAAACAAAAATTTCTCTCCAGAGTCTTTTACACCCTCAGACTTTAAGTGTTGTGCAAACGCGTGCTGAAACACAAGGAATGCGTATTAGCCAAGAGAGGGAAATTTGTTCTGACACAGCGGCCATTGTTTTATCTTGGCCTGATACAAGAGGTTCTTTTCATGATTACAGTGAGGTCATAAAAGAGGCAAAAGACAAAGGAGCGCTGGTTATCGTTGTGGCTGATCCTTTAGCGCTTACTCTTATGGAAGCGCCCGCAAAATGGGGGGCTGATATTGTTGTTGGCTCTATGCAGCGTTATGGCGTTCCGATGGGGTTTGGGGGGCCGCATGCTGGTTACCTTGCGGTTAGTGATGCGCTCACACGTCTTATTCCAGGGCGTATAGTGGGGCAATCGGTGGATACAGAAGGGCGCGTTGGCTTTCGTTTAGCTTTGCAAACACGTGAACAACATATTCGCCGCGATAAAGCGACGTCAAATATTTGTACAGCGCAGGCTTTGTTGGCGAATATGGCAACCGCTTATGCTGTTTGGCATGGGCCAAAAGGCTTACAAGAGATTGCGAAGCGGATTCATTATTTAACATGTCGTTTTGTTGCAGGATTAGAGGCTTTAGGGATTCATGTTGAAGGGGAAAGCTTTTTTGATTGTGTAAGCGTTGTTGTGAAGGGAAAAGCGCGAGAGATTGCACATCAAGCCAAAATAAATGGACGCCTTGTTCGTGTTTTTGATGATGATACCATTATCATCAATTTTGATGAATTGTCGACAGAAGAAGATGCCTGTGTTTTAGCACAGCTGTTGGGGGCACAACTCGTTGATCAAGTTTCTCCGCGACTGTTTGGCAAAGAACGGGATGCTGCTTTTCTTTCTCAGCCCTTTTTTCATGCGGTTCATTCAGAGACAGATATGATGCGTTTTTTGCGTCGTTTGGCGGATAAAGATTTGGCACTTGATCGGGCTATGATCCCTCTTGGTTCTTGTACCATGAAGCTTAATGCAGCGGCTGAATTGATGCCTGTGAGTTGGGCAAGCATGGCTAATATACACCCTTTTGTTTCACAAGAGGATGCGGCGGGTTATTTGGAGATGATCAACCAGTTAAATGCGTGGTTGTGTGAAATTACAGGATTTGCACAAGTCTCTTTTCAGCCAAATTCTGGTGCTCAAGGTGAATATGGGGGGCTTTTGGCTATTCGACGCTATTACCATTCGCGGGGTGAACATCAACGGACAGTTTGTCTGATTCCGGCATCTGCACACGGTACCAATCCAGCTTCAGCACATATGGCAGGAATGGAAGTTGTCGTGGTGAAATGTTTAAGCGATGGTGATGTTGATGTAGATGATCTCAAAATGAAAGCACAATTGCATAAGGATAAATTGGCCGCTCTCATGATTACTTATCCTTCCACCCATGGTGTTTATGAGGAAAGCATTAAGGAAATTTGTTCTATTATTCATGAAAATGGTGGGCAAGTTTATTTTGATGGCGCTAATCTTAATGCACTTGTAGGGCTTGCGCGTCCTGCCGATATTGGTGCTGATGTTTGTCATATGAATCTGCATAAAACATTTGCTATTCCTCATGGGGGAGGGGGGCCTGGTATGGGGCCAATTGGGGTCGCAGCGCATCTTATGTCCTTCTTACCAGGGCATGAACAAGATGGCACAACCCATGCGGTTTCGGCTGCTCCTTATGGAAGTGCCTCTATTCTCGCAATTACGTGGATGTATATTCGAATGATGGGCGCTGATGGCTTAAAATATGCAACACAGATAGCTATTTTAAATGCTAATTATATTGCTGCACGTCTTTCATCTGCCTATTCCATTCTTTATCGAGGCAAACATGGACGTGTTGCTCACGAATGTATTGTGGATACACGTGTGTTGAAAGATCAGTATGGGGTAAGTGTTGATGATATTGCAAAACGTCTCATTGATTATGGATTCCATGCGCCCACGATGTCGTTTCCTGTTCCTGGAACTTTGATGATTGAGCCAACGGAATCAGAACCAAAAGCAGAGATTGATCGACTTTGTGATGCATTACTCTCTATTGCTGAAGAAGCAAAAAAAGTTGGGAATGGCGTTTGGCCAAAAGATAATAATCCATTGGTGAATGCGCCTCATACAGTCGCAGATACTTTAGATGATGCTTGGGGGCGTCCCTATTCGCGACAAGAAGCTGCTTTTCCAAATAGCTCTCTTGATCCAGCCAATAAATATTGGCCTCCTGTATCGCGTATTGATAATGTTGCAGGAGACAGAACGCTCATTTGTTCGTGTCCGCCATTGGGAAATAGTTATTAGATAAAAATATATATTCAATTTGTTTATTTGTATCAAAGAAAACCCACGCATTTTGTGTGGGTTTTGTGCTTATTAATTGTTGCTATGGCTTTATTGATCTATTTTTTAGAATTTCTCCTTGTTTTTATAACATAAGCAAAATCGAAAAATTTTACAAAAAAGCTGCGTTGTGTAGGCAATATATGCTCTTCTTTTTCTTCTATCATATGACTTTGTTTTAGTGATGAGGTGCAGTGCGGTTGTTGTTAGCCAGCCAATTCACGTAAATGAGAGCGAAACTTATGGGGATAGATGATATTGCAAAACGTCTCATTGATTATGGATTCCATGTGCCCACGATGTCGTTTCCTGTTCCTGGAACTTTGATGATTGAGCCAACGGAATCAGAACCAAAAGCAGAGATTGATCGACTTTGTGATGCATTACTCTCTATTGCTGAAGAAGCAAAAAAAGTTGGGAATGGCGTTTGGCCAAAAGATAATAATCCATTGGTGAATGCGCCTCATACAGTTGCAGATACTTTAGATGATGCTTGGGGGCGACCCTATTCGCGACAAGAAGCTGCTTTTCCAAATAGCTCTCTTGATCCAGCCAATATTTAAAGGCATGCGAAACTCTGTTGTTACATCTCGTCGAGCTTTCATATTTTCGAGTTAAGATTTCGCGCCAAGAATTATCTCAATATTTCTCTTCAATCTGCTTTTTATGAAGAAGACGCAAAGAATATGTCATAATACTTGTCAGAATAAGTAAACGCAAAGCCAAATGGTGTCATGATTGCTTTTGCAGAGCCTTTTGTAAAAAAATCGGCACCTCTTTCCAGTCCATTGCCTAGTTTATTGTTCGTCAGTTTTTGACTTTATGGTATTATTTTCCTGAGAGCGCTTGTGTTTTAGCTGTTGCCTATCTAATCAACAGCCAAACCTTACATAGCAGCATATTCGAGCCAAAGATTAAGGCGAACAAGAGGTTTGATGGCTCGTGCCAGTTTTTGCCAATTTTTGCCAGTTTTTATATGCTTGTAGGTTAGATGAGGGTGAGGGGATTGTGTCTCTTCGTTGGCATAATCTTTGAGACTGGAAGATAATCTTATTTTGGAAAAATGTAAAAGCTGTAAAGGTGAACATTAATCCTTCGTTTATCATCTCCTTTTAATTTAGCTTTACAGATTTCAAAAGCATCCCAAACAATGTTTTTTAAGAAATTACACATTGTCTCATGCTTTTGTTTATTGTGTTCTTTAATGGGGGTACGATCCTCATGTGAAATAGAACACCCCAAACAGAATATCCCCCAAAAGAATATATTTGGGTTGTTAATTCACTTTGTTTTAAAGAGTCCTTTCCGCTCTCAATCTTATTTCGAAAGGGTGCTTTGTGAACGGTACAATGATAAATCTATTGAGCATTTTTCTTTTTACGCTTCATAAAGGAGAAAGCCGGCATCACTCACCCCTCCCATTATGGCGCACTCGCTAGTGTCTAATGGTTATAAGCCCTTGAGATGGTTTATAAGAAGTATTTATTCCCTTATTAAATGACTTTCATATAGTCTAGGTTGTAGTATGCAAACAAATGATTTTGGTTTCTTTATGGTGAACAAGCCTAAAAGCGAGAGAAACTTGACGAGATTGGCTGTCTTGTTTGGTATGTAGAGAATGAATATTTTGACCTCATTGGGTATTCATTTTAAAAACTTGGCAATCGATTCTTTTCCGTTAATTGATGTGAGAAAGAGGTTTAATTTTTGTGTTTTAGGTGAAGTCTACTTTTATTAAAACAGCTCATCAATTTGTTTATTGGGGGATCTTTGTGAATATGCGGTGTCTCATAACCATTTTATGCGATTGATTGTTGTAAAATCTTTCTGAGAAGTTCTCTAAAATAATGATTTTTATTCGTTTATTTATTTAAAAAGTCTTTCATGTGTAAATATATTTATAGCGTGTTCCAAGAAATGTTAGAATTTCATTGGGAAGGGTGTTGGCATCTGTAGACACTTTTTCAGGTGTTTGATGGGGACCAATGAGTTCGACCCAGTCACCCGTTTGAGGTTTTTGATCAAGTTCGGTCGTATCTACAATAATAGAATCCATAGAAACGCGTCCAACCATGGGAAGTTTGTGCCCATGGAAATAAACGCTACCTTTATTCGAAAGGGAACGCAGCCACTTTATAAAACAGCTCATCAACTTGTTTATTGGGGGATCTTTGTGAATATGCGGTGTCTCATAACCATTTTATGCGATTGATTGTTGTAAAATCTTTCTGAGAAGTTCTCTAAAATAATGATTTTTATTCGTTTATTTATTTAAAAAGTTTTTCATGTGTAAATATATTTATAACGTGATCCAAGAGACGTTAAAATTTCATTGGGAAGGGTGTTGGCATCTGTAGACACTTTTTCAAGTGTTTGATGGGGACCAATGAGTTCGACCCAGTCACCTTTTTGAGGTTTTTGATCAAGTTCGGTCGTATCTACAATAATAGAATCCATAGAAACGCGCCCAACCATGGGAAGTTTGTGCCCATGGAAATAAACGCTACCTTTATTCGAAAGAGCACGCAGCCAACCATCTGCATAGCCAACAGAAATGGTTGCAAGAGTGCTTGGTCTGTTGGTGATAAAACTTTCTCCATAACCAACAGGTGTGCCTACATCAACAACACGGTTTTGAAGAACTTGGGCTTCAAGTTTTAAAACAGGTTTTAGAAGAGATGGGTATTTTTCTGAGGGGTCGATTCCGTAAAGTGCAATACCGGGGCGAACAAGATCAAAATAAAAATCTGAGCTTAAAAAAATACCTCCAGAATTAGCAAAGGAAGCTTTACAAGGCGGCAGTTGTGCAAGGATCGTTTTGAAAGAAGTTAATTGGGTATAATTTGATGGGTGCGTATCATCTTCTCCGTTAGAAAGATGACTGAGAATATATTTTATGTCTGCGGTTTCAAAAATTGTAGGATGTTTGATGAGTTTTTGTAATTCTTCTTGATCAAGTCCTAATCGGTTCATATGGGTATCGATTTGAACAATTGCGGGAAATTTTTTACCCTTTTTTTGACAAATCTTTTGCCAAATTTCAATGGTATTCCAAGAGTTTAGAACAGGAACAATACCAGACTGTGCGACAAACTCTTCTGCTAAGTGTGGAAGCCCATTCAGAAGAGCAATTGTGACATTTGATGGTAAAATGCTTTTTAAGTGCAATGCTTCTCTGATTTGGGCGACAAAAAAAGTACGACAACCAGCTTGATAAAGGGCAGGAGCAATTTTGTGAGCGCCTAGACCATAGGCATTTGCTTTTACTACGGCTGAACATTGTGTTGGCCCTACACGTTTGGCTAAAGTGATATAATTGGCAACAATGGCGCTGACATCAATGGTGGCTACAGCTGCATAGAGGGATGTGTTTATTTCATCATTAACGGATTTATTCATTTTAAAATCTTAATCTTTGTTTGTGAGTACGGTGTTTTTTTGGTTATTTCACAGAGGTTTCTTATGATATAAGACAAGATACTGTTGGCTGCGGTCAAAATCATCAATCTCCCATACTGAATTATGCACCATGAAAGTTATTTTTTATCTAAAATGGTACTTTGGATCTAAGAGATATTTTAGTTTTATTTTTGTTGTTAGCAACATGGTGTTTTCTGATAATTTGTGAAACATAGACTTTTGGTTTTTACTTATTTTCTCTTGTTGAGGCATATTAAAAAAATACAGCTTCATTTATTGTATTGTATCATTCTGAAGAGTGCAATGTCACGCTGTTGTTGCGGGTGGGGTGAGTGTTTTTCTTAAAACAGCATGGCCTGGTGATGCAAGAGAATACAAAATGATAAATTATCCACTCTCAATCAATGAATTATTAGCAATGACTTACAGTTTTTTTATCACAAGGAGGGGAGGAATCACTCATCTAGACAATTTGAGCATTAACTTATGCGCTTAAAGTTATTTTAGTTAAATGGGTAAAGAGTGTATAAGCACTTTATGATATATTAAAACTGTCGATTTGGATATTATTTGTTTTCAAGATGGATTGGTCTTCAATATTGTTTTTTATCTTTTTGTCGGTTTTAAATGAAATAAATTTTAGGAATCATAGAGTGCGTTAGACTTATTTATCTATGGAAAAAACCTTATAAACAAAGATCAGAAAACAATGAGTGTAATGTTGGAATTTTGTTGGGAGGGCGTGCGGCTATCGTTCAATCAAAAGAGTTTTAACTCCCTTATTTTAAGGTGTTTGGTTATAAATTTTGTAAAGCGACAGAATATTATAGCGTTATACTGGACACATAACATTATGTATTGAAGAATTGGAAAAGAGTGCAGTGACTGTTTAACACTCGAAGTTTTTTTCTTTAAATATGGTTTGTATACGCATTTTTTTCATTCGATTAACTTTGACATAAAGGTGTTAATCTTAGGGCTTTTGTTTTAAGAAAATTGTTGGCAGATGGTTGTACAAGTACTATATCACATCAAGGATTCGAAATTTAACGTTCAAGAAAGATATGGGGAAGAGTATGAATACGTCTGCTACCAATGTTCCGTCAAACATCAGCAGCGTTGCTTCGAATTTTCCGATTCCTGAGAATGTGTTCGCACTTACTGTCCAAGAGGTTCATCACTATACAGATCGGTTATTTAAATTCCGCTTGAATCGTCCGGAAAGTTTTCGTTTTCGATCGGGTGAATTTGTTATGATCGGTTTGCCAAATGCAGAAAAGCCGGTGTATCGCGCTTATTCGATTGCAAGTCCCTTTTGGGATGAACAGCTTGAGTTTTTTTCGATAAAAGTTCCAGGCGGGCCATTAACCGAGCATCTGCAAAAAATTAAAATTGGTGATACCGTTCTCATGCGTAAAAAACCTACAGGAACACTGGTTCTTGATGCTCTTATCCCTGGAAAACGCCTTTATCTTCTTTCAACAGGTACAGGAGTTGCCCCTTTTGCAAGCCTTATTCGTGATCCCGACACTTATGAGAAATTTTCAGAAGTTGTTCTTATTCAAACAACGCGTGAAAAGAATGAGTTGACTTATGCCAAAGACCTTGTTTGCTCTTTGCAACAGGATCCACTCATTGGTGCATATGCACAACAGTTGAAATTTTATCCTATGACCACGCGTGAACCTTCCGAGCATATGGGGCGCATTACCACTGTTATGGAGAGTGGGTGCTTTTTTGAAACCACGGGCCTTCCCAAAATTAACCCTGATGAAGATCGGGTAATGATTTGTGGTTCCATGGCCATGTTAAAAGATTGCGCAAGAATGTGTGAAGGTTTTGGTCTTGTTGAAGGGGCCAATAATGCTCCCGCAACCTATGTTGTAGAGCGCGCTTTTGTAGGGTGATGGTGGGGGTTGGTGCTTTTTTGAAAAAACTGACCTAATCTTTTTTCAATCGGTACAGAGGTTGCTCCTTTTGCAAGCCTTATTCGTGATCCTGACACTTATGAGAAATTTTCAGAAGTTGTTCTTATTCAAACAACGCGTGAAAAGAATGAGTTGACTTATGCCAAAGACCTTGTTTGCTCTTTGCAACAAGATCCACTCATTGGTGCATATGCACAACAGTTGAAATTTTATCCTATGATCACGCGTGAACCTTCTGAGCATATGGGGCGCATTACCACTGTTATGGAGAGTGGGTGCTTTTTTGAAACCGCGGGCTTTCCCAAAATTAACCCTGATGAAGATCGGGTAATGATTTGTGGCCCCATGGCCATGTTAAAAGATTGCGCAAGGATGTGTGAAGGTTTTGGTCTTGTCGAAGGGGCCAATAATGCTCCTGTAATCTCAAGTTGTAGAGCGCGCTTTTTTTGAGAGAGGGGAGAGTTGCGTTGCACTCTGCGCTAACGTATGAATTGAATCCCAATCCTTTATTGCAATGAGCTGTTGGGGTGCTATCCAAGAACCGCCAACACAAAAAACATTAGGAAGTTGGAGCCATTGCGTTGCACTTTGTTGTGTTATACCCCCTGTTGGGCAAAAGAAGACTTCAGAGAAGGGAGATGCTAAGGCTTGGATAAAGGCAATACCTCCAGAGGCTTTGGCAGGGAAAAATTTAAGATATGTATAGCCTTTATCTAATGCTTGCATGAGTTCACTTGGGGTTATTGCTCCGGGAAGAAGGGGGATTTCACTGTTTTTTGCACAATTGATTAATTCATTGGATAATCCGGGGCTTACGATAAATTTTGCTCCAGCTTGTTCAGCTTGTTCGTAGTGTGTTGTGTTGAGAATTGTTCCTGCTCCAACAATTGCTTCAGGAACTTTTTGGGTAATTGCCTTAATTGCTTGGAGGGCGTTTGGTGTTCGCAAGGTGATCTCAATTGTTTTTAATCCACCTTTGACAAGAGAACGCGCTAAGGGTACAGCACTTTGTATATTGTCAATGAGCAAAACAGGGATAACGGTTTGTCCATGGAGAAGTGTTAAAAGGTTGTCTATTTTTTGGCACATGATGTTTTTTCTTCTTGGAAAAAATATGATTTAATATAGTTTGATTAAGCACAATATGTTAAAGAGTAAATGAATAGATCTTGAGATTGGATGAAACGCGCGTTATGGCAAAACACATGAAAAAGAATTTTAAAGTTGCTGCACTTTATTGCTTTGCAGATTTGAAGCATTATCGTCAATTACAAAAGCCTTTGCAGGATTTGTGTAAAGCAAATAATATTAAAGGGACCCTCCTTTTAGCACAAGAGGGAATTAATGGAACTGTTGCTGGTTCTTGTGAAGCAATTGAGGCGTTGGTGGATTTTATTACGGCTGAGCCAGCTTTTCAAACGCCGGAGATTAAATATTCATGGGCATCAAAAATGCCTTTTCATCGCATGAAGGTGCGGTTGAAAAAAGAAATTGTGACAATGGGGGTTGAAGGGGTTGATCCGTTAAAAGTTGTGGGGACTTATGTGGATCCTGAAGATTGGAATGCTCTTATTCAAGATGAAGAAACAATTTTGATCGATACGCGGAATGATTATGAATATGCCATTGGGAGTTTTCAAGGAGCCATTGATCCACGGATTAAAACATTTCGCGAGTTTCCGGAATGGGTGCGTCAACATGAGGCTGATTTAAAGAAGAAAAAGAAAATTGCTATGTTTTGTACAGGCGGTATTCGCTGTGAAAAATCAACAGCGTATGTTCGTGAACTTGGTTATGAGCAAGTGTACCATTTAAAAGGAGGAATTCTGAAATATTTAGAAAAAATTCCAAAAAAAGAAAGTTTATGGTGGGGAGAATGCTTTGTTTTTGATGAGCGGGTTTCTGTGCAACATGGTCTTGAAGAATGTGGACGCGAACTCTGTCGCGCGTGTCGTTCTCCTTTGAATGCTGAAAGCAAATTATCGCCTCATTATGAGGAGGGTGTTTCCTGTGATGCTTGTTATAACACGCGCAGTGAAGCTGATAGAGAACGCTTTCGTGAGCGCCATAGGCAATTCCAATTGTTGAAGTTGCGTGCGATTGAATCGCATCAAGGGACATAAAGATATCATCGTGTAGGGATTTTTAATCTCCTAGAAAAAGTTTTATAAGACCGGATGTTGTTCGGTCTTTTTTGGGGGCTGCGTAAAATTATTCAGTTTATAAATAATCATTATAGATCGTTTGCTCTCCTTGGTTTTATAGGATTGAGTATTGCGGATACTTTTTATTTTAAAATAGAAACATCATTTACCAACAGTTTAGCACATTGATCTCTAATAATCGACTGTTTACATATTGAATAAGGGATCTAAATATCGTGAGGATTCTCTCATTTCAAGTCTGTTGTGTGTTGAATCAGTCAAAACTATGTTTTTTTGTACGTTACAAGTGGGGAAAGTCGTATGGAGTAAAACGATACAAGTAAGATATGTCTCTTATGAATCGTCTCAAATTTTAAAGGCTGTCGCAACATTGAGGGCTCAGAGTGTGATGATGTTTGGCTTGCTCTTTTATAAAGCCTAAAGATGGTGGGGGCCAATAGATTTTATATTATTCCATAGGGGTACCGTTATAGCATCATTCACGAGTGCTGGTGCAAAATGGGCTCGAGCGCTTTTAAGAAATATTTTTTTAAAGAAAGCCGATGAAGATGTAACCCAAGTATATTCTATGTGCGGTATTCTCTTTTACATGAGGGGCGTGATCCCATTAAAGAAGCGATAAACAAAAGCGCGAGGCAATGCGTAATTTTCATGACTTAAAAGGCATTGCTTTTGCTGCTTTTGAAAATCGTAAAGCTGAATGAAATAATAACAGTAAACATGAATACTGGTTTTAAAATTTCATACTCTTCCCAAATTACGCTGTCTGTCCGATTTACTATAGGGGAGGGAGAGCTATAGTTTTTAAGAGAAAAGCGTGTGAGTGAATAAGATGTGATTTCATTTTTTAGAAAAGATGAAAAAGCAGCTTGTCAGGTTTAAGAGAAATAGAATGATAGCGGAGTTTATAATTTCAGAGCTTAAATATAGTGCGTTGATTTATAATGATAATTCAATTTGAATAAAAGAGTTAAATAGCGTGAAATGATTTTTTTCAGATTGGATGATGACGAATCAAAAGAATCTCATTCACTTGTACATTACATGTAGAAGCCATGTATGGGCAAAAACTATAAAATCACATAATAGTCTCAATGTAAGCGTTTTTGAAATATGAGGCTTTGGCAGATAGAATGGGGGCGTTTGTTTATCATTTCATAAATATAAAGATGAGGGATACACAGTTGAATGATATCATAGCAGCTCTATTATACGGGGGATTTTGTGTGATATCTTGCTTAAGGATGCGATGAAATGGACGTTGGAAACACGGATGTTTTTTAGGATATTGATGAGCAAGATCATGGTGTTTTGTTGGAGGCGGATGTCATGATTTTCAAGGATGATGATGCTTTGGTCTGGATATCTTAAGATTCCAATGTTGGTATTCTTGGCATTTAAGAGGCTTCATAAGATATATTTTATTCTCTTTTAACTGTTTTTGTAGCTACACATGCTGTTTTCTACTTGTGATGTACAAGAGAGATGATTTTGATTGCTTCATTAATCAAGAGGGGACAAATGAAAGCATTTTACAATGGGATTCTTGATCTAAGGTCAAAATAATAAATTATTATTATAAATTAATATGTTGAGTGACTTTTTACGTTATTTTCTGTGAGGATATTGAGAAATAGAATGGGGAAGCGAAGAAATCAAAGTGCTTTTAAAGCAAGATAGAGATTTATATCGCATGGCTGGGGGAGGGGGAGATCTAATGAAAACAGCTGGATGGCTTTGTCTGTTGGAGGAGAGTGTTGTTTTTTCGCATCATATTCTCTTTAAGAATTAAAAAATATTTAAAATTAAAAAAATGATTGAAATGAGAAAGGATTCGTTTTATAGAAATTCTTGCCCAAAGTCGCACGTGCCTGTGGGTGTCCGCTGGTTCTCAAATGGTGAAGTCAACCGGTACGGTACCTGGAACTAACCGCTCCAGTCATTCTTGCAGCCAATTGCAAGAATGAGGACATCTTGAAGCAACGACGGTGCGGGCCTTTCTGGTGTCTTCCAGATATACAAATGCTGGGATAACTATAGAGGCACACCTCATTGCCTTCAGTGCGGAAGTGGTTTTCTCAACTCCAATCAAAAAGGCAGATAAATATAGAATGACGCGGCTTTCGCGCTGTTCTTTCGCTGCATACAATGCTAATTTCTGATTTTTTGTGATCAGAATGGGGATGGTTGTTGTGTGTTTTTTGTCCTTTGGCTTTTGGCAGTTTTGGCTGTCCAAGCATAAAGTGGGGGGTATTCCCTCAAGGAGAATTGCAGATGGCAACGCAACGTATTCGCGATTTTCTTGCCACACATCGTTCTGAAGGTCCATGCTTAATCGTTGACCTTGATGTTGTTCGTGACAACTATTTAAATTTTGAAAAAGCTCTGCCGCAGTCTCGTATTTTTTACGCAATAAAGGCTAATCCAGCTCTTGAAATCTTGCGTTTGCTAAATTCTTTAGGATCTTCTTTTGATGCGGCCTCTGTTGCAGAAATTGAAATGGCTTTACAAGCAGGGACAACGCCAGAGCGTATTTCTTTTGGGAATACGATAAAAAAAGAGCGTGATATCGCGCAAGCCTATGCATTGGGTGTTTCACTTTATGCGGTTGATTGTATTGAAGAAGTGGAAAAAATTTCACGTGTTGCTCCAGGAGCACGTGTCTTTTGTCGCGTGCTTACCGATGGAAAAGGGGCAGAGTGGCCATTGTCACGCAAATTTGGTTGCGTCCCTGCTATGGCGGTTGATGTGCTAAAACGTGCCCACCAATTAGGTTTGCAAGCCTATGGTGTTTCTTTTCATGTTGGGTCTCAGCAGGTTGATCTAAGTGCCTGGGATCGTGCTTTATCGGATGCTGCTAGCGTTTTTAAAAATTTGGAACAAGAAGGTATTTCATTGAAATTGGTGAATATGGGGGGCGGTTTTCCAACGCGTTATTTGAAAGATGTTCCTACAGAACAAGTTTATGGTAGGGTCGTTTTTGATTCATTAAAAAAGCATTTTGGTAATCGTATCCCTGAGACGATTATTGAACCAGGGCGCGCGATGGTTGGCAATGCTGGTGTTATTCGCACAGAAGTTGTTTTGATCTCTAAAAAAGCTGACAATGATAATGTCCGATGGGTTTATCTGGATATTGGAAAATTTAATGGTCTTGCTGAAACGATGGATGAGGCTATTCGTTATCCTATTGAGACCCCTCATGATGATCAGGTTATGGAGCCTTGTATTTTGGCTGGACCAACATGCGATTCGGCAGATGTTCTCTATGAAAAAACACCTTATCCCCTTCCTTTATCTCTAACGATTGGAGATCAGCTATTGATCCATGGAACGGGTGCTTACACAACAACTTACGCATCTGTTGCTTTTAATGGTTTTGAACCTTTACGATCCTATGTGATCTGAGATTTCCTTTTAACTATAGGTTTTTTTAGATTTTTTTCTATGCTCGTTATTGGGCTATAAGAGGGTGGGTTATCGAGATGAACATGATTAATTTTCAAACAAAAGATGGGGCGTATTTTACACTTTTATTGGAGCAAGAAGCCGATGAGCCTTATCGAGAAATTTTGCTTGATGCAACGATGGGGCAGGGACGTAAACGTAAATCATCAGAGGCTTTACGTCGTGGTCGATTAGCGGCTCAAGGGCTTTCTTTTGTGGTTAAAAATACGCTTGGTGAACTTGTGGGGAGTGTCCGTCTTTGGCATGTTGCTTTTTTTAAAGAAAAAAATGAAGCACAACATGCTTTACTTTTGGGCCCTTTAGCTGTTGCAACTGAATGTGCTGGGATGGGAATAGGATCAATGTTAGTTTGCCATGCAATTGAAACAGCCAAAAAATTGGGATATGGCGCTATTTTTTTGGTAGGAGATTTTGAATTTTATCAACGTTTTGGTTTTTCAAATCGCTTAACAGAAAATTTGGCAATGCCTGGTCCTTACGAAAAGAATCGTTTTCAAGCCTTGGAATTGATACCACGCTATCTTTCTGGATGTTATGGCACTTTGATTGCTAGTGGAGAACGAGCTGTTTCGAGTCATTTTCAGCATCATAAAGTGGCTTGAAGAGTGTCTTTATTTCGTTTTTTAATAATGCCTAGCATTTGGAAAAGTGTTCGTACAAAGTTTGGGGGAGTTGCTTTGCGATTGTTTTATATGGCTTTCTTATAAAGCTGGTTTCTTGTTTTTGATCGGTTTAATTAAGGTCGTAGGAATATATTTAAAGCTCATTTTTTTGAATGAGAGTCCTATTTCATCATATTGAAAAGAACCCAATTCTTGAGTGATTTTGGGTGCGTTAACTATCGTTATAAAATTTTCTAGCTTTATATCATTGGCCGCATTGGTCGATCTTGTATTGAGACAGTTTTTATTTCCCTGCCGTGAGGGGCAAGGGTATGGTTTTGATTGATTCATCATGAATAGCTTTCAAATAGGAAGCTATTGACAACATTCAGATTTTTCATGATAAAATACACCGTGATAAACTATGATTATAAATCAATGTATTTTTACAACGAGAGCTTCTCGTTTATGCTACTGAATTGTTCATAACAGAAATGATTGTTTGCCTATTGGGAGGAGAATATTGAAAACCTTTCTTAAGGTATTTGGGGGCAGATTCAATATGGACGGAATGTACGTTTTTTAGGGATTAAAGAGGTGTATGGGCGTTTCTATTGAAGATGTAAGAGAATTTTGCTGTCGTTAACAGTTGTGAATTTACCATGGTAAGAGTAGGGCATAGAAGATGATCATTCACTGATCAATTTTATTCAAAAAGAGAAAAATTTTATACCATTTTAGCGCTTACAGAAAGGGAAGTGGTTTCAGAAAGAAAAATATGGCAGCAATAGAATCAAAAGTGTAGATATCCACTTTTTGAAAGAACGTAAAAAAAATAAAACGATATGTTTGAGAGCTTTTTTTGAAAAAAATCATTTGGCAATGCGTATGAGAGTGTCGGATAGAGGTTGATTGTCTCGTTTCTAATTTTCGTATTCAGAATCAAAAAAACTTTGTTCTGTATGTTATCAAGGACATGGGTGCGTAAATAAAAATCACGAGAGCCTCTGTTATGAATCTCCTTAAGATGACATCATGGGAAGTTAGAAAAGAGAATGATGATATAAATATTCTCGTAAGTGTTAAAAGTGCAAAACCAACCAAAGCAGTTTCCATTCCAAGAATTGACTGAAAGTTTACTACAAAAAGTGAAGCATAAAGAATTTTAAAGGATAATTTTTATAAGGGGAGACGTAAAATGAGGTTGCAAAATAAATAGCAGGAACAAATTTTCTTTTAATATTTTTTCTACTCTATGATGAAAAATCAAAAATCTTATAAAAAGAACTGCTTCGTCTTTATGGTGTGCAAGCTGTTTATATAAGCTCTTTGTTTGTTATCATCTAAAATAACTTTTCATGTGAGACGTTATTTTAAAGTGCATAAGGAGTTTGTTTTGAAAAGAATTTTTATCAAGAAGAATCATTTAGAATCACATGTTGATTCTACTATCTATTAAGAAAAAACAAGGTGAAAAAGAATCGAAGAAAGTGATAAAGATGAAAAAGTATTCCTCAATTTAAATTAAGCTTAGTGACTTGGTGGCGAATCTATGAGGGGTGGTATTTTTCTGAGAAAAATGGTCATAAATGTCAAAATACCGAAGACGATAGTGATGATAAAGAAAATATCACCAAAAGCCATAATCATTGCTTGTATGCGTACCATACCAAACAATTGAGAAAGAGCAAGCGTATACGAATCAAAGGTTTCTGTTTTGAAGAATAAAGTAAATTTTGAAAGCATTTCAGTTGCTTGTCTGTTTGCGTGGTTGATTGTGTCGGCTATTCGTTCATAATGGAAGTCCGTGCGTTTTGTCATGAGAGTGCTGATAATGGCAAGTCCTACAGCCCCCCCTAGATTCCGTGTAAGATTAAAGAGTCCAGAGGCATTTTGCATGCGTTCTGGTGGAAGTGTTCCTAAGGCAATATTATTAATAGGAACCATACATAACATTACAGAAGAACCACGGAAAACTTGTGGCCAAAAGAGCTGCCAAAAATCCCAGTTATCAGTGATAGAACTCGCCATCCAAGTTCCTATTGCAAAGCCTAAAAGTCCTATTGCCATCATCAAACGTGCATCCATTCGTGCGGAAAGATATCCGGCAAGAGGTGCCGTTAATAACATGACAAACCCAGAAAGAAACAATGTTTCTCCAATCATGAGGGCATCATAATGGCGGATTTGGCTTAAATAGACAGGATAAAGGTATGTGAGTCCATAAAGACCAATTCCCAAAGAAAAAGAAAAAATGGATGCAGCAGAAAAATTAAAATTAGAAAAAGTCGTAAGATCAACAATAGGCTCTTTTGCTGTAAATGCGCGCCAAAAGAAGAGCGCGGCAGACAAGATCATAATAATGAATAAGTCCCGAATCAGCCGATCATTTAGCCAATCATGACGTGCGCCCTCTTCTAGTACATACTCTAAAGTTCCTAGAAAAACAGCCATGGAAATGAGGCCAAACCAGTCAAATTTAGCCATGAGAGATGGATTTGCTTTATCAAAATCAATCAATTTCCAAGCGAGAATTGAAATAATAATCCCAAAAGGCACATTGATGAGAAAAAGCCAGTGCCATGATAAGATATGACAGAGATAACCTCCGACCGTTGGACCAATAGTGGGGGCTAATGTTGCGACTAGTCCAACGATAGGGACAACGATTGGGCGCTTGGAAGGAGGAAAAAGTATATAAGAGGCGGAAAAAACACTAGGGATAATCCCTCCACCAATAAAACCTTGCAATGCACGGTAGATAATCATCTCTTCAATCGATGTTGCTGTCGCACAAAGAACAGAAGTAATTGTAAACCCGATTGCTGATGTGGTGAAGAAAACACGTGTTGAAAGCAATCTTCCTAAGAATCCAGAAAGAGGTAACATGATGACTTCAGCGATGAGATAGGAGGTTTGAACCCATGAAATTTCTTCAGAGCTTGCAGCAAGACCAGCTTGAACTTCGGCTAAAGAGGAAGCAACGATTTGTATATCCAAAATCGCCATGAACATGCCAAAGGCCATAACGATAAAAATCACAATGTTACGGATTTCTATACGCTCTTGAGACTGTACAGGCTTTGGTGTTGAAGATGTCATAATAATGAGGTCATTTGCTTGTTATTATTAAGAGACTTTTATCTTATGGTTTTGTCCGTGTATCAACTTCTACTGAAACACTCATTCCTGCTCGGATATGTCCGGTTTTTAAGACTTCTTCTGGAATAGAAATACGTACGGGAATGCGTTGGACAATCTTTGTAAAGTTACCGGTAGCGTTTTGTGGAGGAAGAAGAGAAAAAACAGCACCTGTTGCCGGTGAGATAGAAACCACTGTTCCTGTAAAGACCTCATTTTTGAAGGCATCGACAGAAATATAAGCCTTTTGTCCTGCATGAATATTTTGCAACTGTGTTTCTTTATAGTTTGCTTCAATATAAAGCGCATGGATGGGGACTAACGCTGCAAGACGCTGGCCATTTACAACAAAATCTCCCGTTTTTGCTGTTAAATTTCCTATAATTCCATCAAATGGCGCGCGTATAATGGTTGAATCAAGATCACGTTGTGCTTTTTCACGCGAAAGTTCTAAGCTTTTTGTTTGGCTTTCTGTTTCACTTCGTTGTGCTTCTAGCACTTGGATATTGGCATGAGCTGCGGCGATTTGTGCATCTGCTCTTTTCACATTCGCAATGGCTTGTTCATAAGCTGATTTCGCATCATCGACATTAGATTGAGGCGCGTAACGATTCTCTTTAAGTTCTGTTACACGTTTTAAGGTGAGTTGTGCATTGGTTGCTATGGCTGAGGCGGCTGTTTTTTGAGCTTTTGCATCATCTAAAGCACTATGCGCTGCTGTGATTTGTGCATCAATGCGTAGAAGTGTTTTTTTCTGTGTGTTGAGACGCGCCTCTGTTTGATCTAAGGCTATTTGATAATCACCATTGTCTAAGTAAAATAAGACATCGTCTTTTTTTACAATTTGGTTCGCTTTAATGGCAATTTTTTCAATATATCCGTTTAATTTGGGCGCAATAGCTGCGATATCTCCTTGCACATAGGCATCTTCCGTGGAAAGCATATAACGCCAATGAGTTATCCATTTATAGCCAAACCAAAGTATAAAAAGTGCAAAGACGATAAAAAGAGCCTTGATTATCTTTTTTTGTTTTATTCTATTGAGTTTTTTTGTTGAAGAAATTGTCTCAGATACGGACATGATTTATATTTCCAATATTTATGTTCCAACGCGTATAATAAGCCCATCACTTTAGGGTAGGGTGATATACATGCAAGGGCGATAAGAGCTTTTCAAAAAGCTAAGGCAATCTTCGAACCATAATACTAAATATATAGGCTTGCAAGTTAGAGGTCTTATTTTGTTGCGCATTTCTTACAAAGACCTCGTACTTCGAGAGTGCTTTTGTGTGCTTGAAAGTCAACAGCTTGAACCATTTGTTTTAAACTAGAGACAATCATTTGATTTTGTATTTCATTGACTTTACCACAGTTTTCGCAAATTATAAAAGTTGTGAGTTCGTTTTGGCAGCTTTCAGGATGTAAACAGACCATAAAGGCATTTGCACTTTCAAGGCGGTGAATGCATTTTAGCTGTACGAGTTTTTCTAACGCACGATAAACTTGGAGAGGTGCGCGAAAACCTTCTTCGCGTAAGTGATCGAGAATCGCATAAGCACTTAAAGGCCCTTTTGCATTCTTTAAAGTGTTCAAAACCAATGTTTGGTTACGCGTCAGTTTCGATGACATTGACATCTCCCTTTTGCTCTCATGAAAAAGCATAAAGCGGATAAGATGTTTATGCAATGATGATTATAGAATATGTCGCCTGCCTTTAAATCTTTTATATGATGTGTGGATGTGCGTCGTGATGTTTAAGGAGAGTTATAACTGTTGTGAGAAGAGGGGGAATATGATTTAAGAGTTGGCATGTTATTCTTAAGCTGTTCTATTTTTTCTCTATTAAATTTTCAAAAAAGGAAAAAATGATATTGACTCTTTTGTTGAAAGAGTACTATATACGTCGAGTAACGAGAGCGGTTTCTGCTTGCGATGGTTGGTTTTTGCTCTTGTTTTGAGAACTAAGATTTATCATATATGCATTGTTTTGCCTTTTAGGTTTTTATTTTGCACTATTTAGTGTATGATATTTTTTGGTTTTAAAACGGTTTATTGAC
>NZ_NJPP01000016.1 GCF_002778015.1 Bartonella tribocorum
AAGTATTTGGGATGCGGAAAATGATCAGTCAATTTGTGCTAAAAGGATTAGACATCTTATGTATGCTGATGATTAAATAATCCGACTCCGGCTCAAGAATGAATCATCTCAAATGGCGATTTTGAGCAGAAAAGAAAAGGATTCATGAAAGGGACTATGATCTATGAAGGGTCTTTGAAGAGCTTTTGAGAATCTCTTAAAAACTTTTGAAAAAATAACTTGATGCAAAATCTGTTGTCAAAATATACATATGCCAATGACAAACTACTCTTGGATTTATTCTCATATGTTTTATTGACATAAGGCGCGACAAGAAAACTGAAGAATATTTACACTCCCGCTAAAACACTTCATATGTGAAGGTTGCGCGCCTTATATCACAACACTAAATAATGGTGTTTTATGGCACAACAAAATCAATGCTAGGATCGTATAAAAATAAATGCCTATTAATATTACTGAAATGCAATTCGATTCGCGATAACCAAACGCAAACCTAACGGGTTGCTATAACGCAGTAAAAAACGCTTTTGTTTAGAATGCGGCGTTTTACAAAAAAATCGATGTAAATCAGAACGATCTTTTACAACGACAACGCTATCATCTTCATTAATCATAAGCATGGGAAGGCTATAAGTATCCGCCCATAACCGCCAATCCAGAAGAACATTATTCAAATCTCTGGAAACCAAAAGTGGGATACAAGATTCCTCATCTGCATGAAGTAACTCTAATGCAACTGCTCTTTCTCCTGAACGTGTTTTTACGGTACGTGCCGCAATTCCTTTAAAATGATAAGGGGGTATTAAATGCGATAAGCTTGAAGGCTTATCCGTTTTAAAAAAAACACCGCGCTCATTTAACGAACAAATGACCTTATTGCCCGTTTTAGATGAAAAATATGTCGTCGTTTGTGGCAAATGGCACGGATCTAACCGAAATTCAAGCACCGCTTTTGCCTGATTAAAGCATTGATTAGCCATATACAGGGTCCCAATTTATCTTAAATAACATACACCTTTTAGCAGCTTTTCCTCATTGAATTATTAAAAGTTTGAATAAAAAACAACTGGTTTCTTTTTTGGTTATTAAAATCTAAACAAAAATACATGCTCAGCATTCTTGAATTATAATACTTTTCTAGGGTTCATTATTCCTAAAGGATCGAGTGTCTTTTTTATTCCTCGCATAATATCCAATGCGACAGGCGATTTAAAAGAACGAAGTTCTTCGCGCTTAAGCTGACCAATTCCATGCTCAGCAGAAAATGCACCTTGATAATCCATCACTAATCTATGAATGCAATGGTTCATTTTTGACCATAAACGCAAGAATGCTGTCGTATCAGCGCCTATCGGCTGTGTAACATTATAATGCAAATTTCCATCCCCCATATGTCCAAAACAAACCACCCGCGCCCCTGGAGCAATATCTTCAACAATAAGTGCTGCCTCAGCAATAAAATCAGGAATGGAAGCAAGTGGTACTGCAATATCGTGCTTAATAGATCCTCCCGCCAACTTTTGTGCCAATGATATACTTTCTCGCAACTGCCAAAAAAAATCTTGCTGTTTTAAAGATTGCGCAACAATTGCATCTTCTATCACCCCCCTCTTTAAGGCTTTTTCCAAAATAATATTCAACACCGATAACGCCTCATCATCACCTTGCAACGATGAAATGTTCATTAAGACATACCATTCATGTTTCTGTTTGAGAGGAGACTGCTCACACATCTTATAATCTAAAGCCATTTGAAAACTGAGATTTCCCATGAGCTCAAAACCCGTCACCATCCCTCCTCCATATTCTTGCGCCAGAGATAAAAACTCTAGAGCCTTCGCTGGACTATATAATCCTACCAAAGCAATTGCTTTTGCTTTTATTTTTGGAAAAATCTTCAAGACGGCCGCAGTTATAACACCTAATGTGCCTTCTGCTCCAATAAAAAGATTTTTTAAATCGTAACCGCTATTGTCTTTTTTAACAAAGCGCAAATCATCCAAAATACGACCATCCGGTAAAACAACTTCTAAACCAAGACAAAGATCACGCATATTTCCATAGGCTAAAACAGCAGTCCCTCCAGCATTTGACGAAAGATTTCCCCCTATTTGGCAAGAACCTTCAGATGCCAAAGAAAGAGGAAAAAAACGACCTGATTCATCCGCTTTTTTTTGTAGATTCTGTAAAATAACACCAGCTTCTACAACAACAAAATTCCCCTCTAGATTCATCGCTCTAATCTTATTTAATCGCTCCATGGATAAAAGAACGCTCTCTCCTCTTTCATCTGGTTGTTGCCCTCCCACAAGCCCTGTATTTCCACCCTGAGGTACAATTGGTGTGCGTGTTTGGCTCGCTAACTGCATAATCAATGAGACTTCTTGCGGTGAAGATGGACGTAAAAGTAAGGGTGTTTTGCCATGAAAAAGCCCCCGCTCTTCGAGTAAATACGGCGCAATCAATGCCTGATCTGTTATAGCATGCTTGGCACCAACAATTTCTCTAAACCGCTCAATTAATTCTTGCTCCATGTTCATTCCTCCCTTGGAGCTGCAGCCCGTATAAGACGATCATTGATAGCCTCCCCTAGTCCATATGATGGAATAGGTTCTACGGCAATACATCTCACATTAAATAAATCTAATTCCTTCATGTATTGAAATAAATGAGAAGCGGCCTCTTCCAGCTTTCCTTCCTTGCTAAGATTTAAAGTAAAGGCGGCATTTTCAGCCCCCATAACGCGCTTTGGACCAAATGCTAAAAGCGCTTCACCATTTTCCACCTTTTCTACATTCAAACGAATCGCAGCATTGGGCGCATAATGTGATTTTAACATCCCTGGAGCTTCAATCGCCGCCCTTTGATCTATCCGTTTTAAAGACTTCCCCACAACTACCTCAATTTTATCAGCCGCAAGTCCCCCTGGACGTAAAAGATAAATATTTTCACCACAAACCTTAATAATCGTTGATTCAAGCCCTATTTTCGCAGGTCCTCCGTCCAATATCAAAGGAACCGATTCCCCCAAAGAGGCAAAAACAGCCTCAGCCGAAGTAGGACTAAGACACCCTGATTGATTCGCACTAGGCGCAGCAAGTGGGCGGCCCAAATATTGTACAATTTCCGCAAAACGACTGTCTGGAAAACGAATAGCCAATGTATTCAAACCAGCAGTCGTTAAAGGATGGATATTATGCTGTTCCTTTAAAGGTAAAACCAATGTCAAAGGACCAGGCCAAAACGCTTCCATTAGTTTGCGTGAAAGAAAATCAATTTCAACATAGCGCTCCGCCATTTCGATACCGTTGACATGCGCAATAAGAGGATTAAATTGCGGACGCTTTTTTGTAGAAAAAATAGAAGAGAGCGCCCTTCCATTGGTTGCATCGCCCGCTAATCCATAAACAGTTTCCGTTGGTAACGCTACTAACCTGCCTTGTTCAAGAAGCGTTATTGCTTCTTTTATCGAAGTGCTATTGAGGGGGCGAATCGTCATGGCACATCATTCCTATAGGTTTTTGAGTGGTGCAAAACTATAACGATGTAGCCCTACAATTGGACCATATTTATCAAGAGCTGTACGATGGGCTTGCGTTGCATAACCTACATGCTTCTCTAAACCATAATCTTTATAAACTTGCCCTGCACATTCCATCATCCGGTCACGCGTTACTTTCGCAATAATAGATGCTGCTGCAATTGAAACCGAACGCTGATCACCTTTAATCAATGCCATTGCAGGACAGAATAACTCAGAGGGGATATCGCGCCCATCAACCAATACATAGTGGGCTGGAACAGCTAACCCTGTAATACAGCGACGCATTGCTTCTAAAGTTGCTTTTCTAATATTAGATTGATCAATTGTATGGGCACAAAGACTCGCAACTGAAATGGCTAATGCACTTTGCAAAATTTCATGATAAAGCCTATTTCGTTGAAGAAAAGAAAGCTTTTTTGAATCATTTAACCCATCAGGAATATGATCTTTATCCAAGATAACTGCTGCCGTTACCACAGGACCAGCGAGAGGTCCCCGTCCTACTTCATCCACCCCTGCTACATGAAAAAAACCCTGTTTCTGCAAATCTAATTCGCACGAAAAATTTGGTTGAAGCGGCAAATTAAACCTCTTTGATAAATCACAAATACAATAAACATACACCTACTTCTACAAGCTGCTTATCTTTTACAAGCGTTACAGTTTTAAACAGCTCTTCAAACATTTCGTAAACTTTTGCACAAAAGATAGAAATAAAATATAAAATTAATAGAATATTCTATCATCCATTTTCTTTTCTAAAAGCTTATTCTAGCATGTATTCATTTTATCTAAAAAATAGACTTCTTTAGTTACTTTCTTCATCTGTATAATAGAATCATGGTAAAATGAAAACCTTTATTTCTCAGATAGTTCCCAAAGTCATTATCGATTTTACAAACCAATTTGGATGCATTGATTTGATAAAAAGAGAGGCCTTTTGTGCTGCTTGTTGATTTTTAAAAATGCCAAAACAAGTTGCTCCTGTTCCAGACATACGAGAAAAAAGAGAGCCACATTCATCCAATATAGATAACACTTTAGCTAACTGAGGTGCCATTTTTAATGCCGGAGAAAAAAGATCATTTCGCGTTTCTTGTAAAGCTTCAACCAATGAATCAACGCTCTTTAAAGCAACTGGATTAATTTTTAAAGAAGAATGATGACGCTTGTCTAACGCCTTAAAAACAGCTTGTGTTGAAATCTCTTGGCCATGATTAACCAATACGATCGCAAGAGAACAAGCTTCTTTTAATCGTATAATCTCTTGGCCAATCCCTTTGACCAGAAGTGGCTGCTGATATTCCAATGCAAAAAGACACATGGGAACATCAGCACCAAGAACTAAACTCATTTTTGCTAATTTTTCACAAGAACAATCAAGATTCCACTGTTGACGCAATATGCTGATAACTCCTGCGGCATCACCTGAACCACCACCAATGCCTGAAGCAATAGGAAGTGTTTTTACAAGTCTAAAAAAAGCAGGTTTAGCCCTTTCAGGAAAAGCCTTATGCATAAAATCCCGTGCACGAATAACCAAATTATCTGAATGAGACACAAGTTCTTTTGCAAATGGTCCCGTCAAAACAAACTGATTACTTTCACAAGGCGCATAGTGGAGATAATCACCACTAAGACTAAAATAAACCAAACTTTCTATGAAATGATAACCATCAGCACGTTGCCCTACAACATGCAGAGCTAAATTCAATTTAATGGGTGTAAACACATAAGACATACCTTTGGAATGAAACTTATACATCCGATATCATATGACATAATATTCACTTGTACAGGATTCTTCTACAACGATTTCCCATTTATTCATACTTTTATCACCAGCACCATACATAAACAGTTTGAAATATTTTTCATTTTTTTTCTAAACAAACAATAAATATTATGAAGAACTTTCGTACAAAATAAACGACATATTCTCATTCGTATCATTTGAAGGCGTTTTCCTTTTAACATCTGTTTGTAGATAAAAATCCCTTATCGCTTAAATAGCCTTTTCTATCACAAACCATAACGCTGCCAAAGCGCGCGCTCTTGTAATACTGTTAACGCACTATCAACTGCTGTATAAGCCGCATGAGCAGCAACTCCAGAAGGAACCTTAGGTCCTAAAAGGCTTTTTGGAGGCATAATTAATCGAAGCTTTGTATCATCCCCAAAGCGCTCCTTAATAACAGAACGTACATCATTTAATCCATCGACAAGACCAAGTTCAACGCCTTTCTTTCCACTCCAAAACATTCCTGTAAAAATATCCGGATCATTTGATAATTTTTCTGCACGACGCTCTTGAACCAAATCAATAAAAGTTTGATGCACTTCAAGTTGTATAGATTTCAAATGATCAATATCAGCCTTTTTTTCTGGCTGAAATGGATCGAGTGTAACCTTGTTCTTTCCTGCTGTGTAAACGCGCCGTTCTACACCAATCTTCTTCAAAAGTTCCGGAAATCCAAAGGAAGCAGAAACAACTCCTATAGAGCCAACAATCGAAGAAGGATCAGCAAAAATCTCATCTCCCGCACAAGCAATCATATAACCACCCGATGCAGCTATATCTTCAATAAAGACAAGAACCTGTTTCTTTTTTTCCTCTGCTAAATCACGGATACGCTTGAAAATTAAACGTGACTGTACTGGAGAACCACCAGGAGAATTTACAAGAATTGCAACAGCTGGTGCTTTTTTGTACGCAAAAGCCCTATCTAAAAGATTAACACACTTACTAAATGAAAGTGTCCGTGCCATTAATGTTGTAGAATCCATAATCGCGCCATGAAGACGCACCACAGGAATAACAAGTCGACTAGAAAAAAAACAAGATGGAATAAGATTCTTGAGTATGCTCATCAAAATAAAACTTTCTTATATACTAGGGGAAAAAAAAAAGTAATAAAAGAGGCAGACCGTAACCAAATACAAAGGTCCCCAAACAAGTCTAAAATGCAAGTTCAAACATCAATTCAATATCCTTAAATAGTTAAAAGTTGAACTTAAATTTAAATAATAAATTGGAAAATACAAGATGTTATTTTTAAAATATCATTTTAAAAGTTCCCAAAAACTTATACATCCATTATTAATTGCATCAATCCGTGGTGAAAAAATATGGTCATTGTCTTCATGTATAACCAATGGCGGTAAAATAGATAAAGCTGCTCTACTCCCTCGTTTTGCATAAAATAAAAGACGAATTGCTGCTGTTGTTGCACGTGCGTGCACAGGAATTATACAAATACCCCCAAAGCGCCCTTCTAAAGCATGCAAAATATCCGTGAGTGATTGTGGACGCGCAATGAGCCCTAAATATCCACCGGGCTTAACGATAGCTGCTGCTGTACGTAACCAGTTATCAAACATCGCTTCAGACATAACATGTGCTTCAGATTTTTGTTTATCAGGTGTTTTACGATCGGTAGGATTATTAAAAGGTGGATTCATAATTGCAAAATCAAAGCTATTATCTATCAAACCTGCTCTTATACGAGCATTCCCTTTGAGGGTAACATCTGCTTCTAGCAAACAAATTCGGCCAGAAAATTGTTTGTTTTGTCTTAGCTGAAGCGTTTTTTGAGCATAAAATACCATAAAGGTAGAACGTTCAACTAAGGTAACGTGAACTTTCAGACAACGCGCAGCAACAGCCAATCCTGCCGCTCCAGCCCCCGCCCCTAAATCAACAACCTTACCTTTTAAATTACTGGGAACCAAACTGGCTAATAACATAGCATCCATTCCAGAACGATGACCATGCTTGTGGGGTTGAACCAAATAAAATTTTCCTCGATGAAAACTGTCAATCGTTTTATCACTCTGATTCGTTATTTTATCCATTTAAAAGCCTAACTCACCCTTAAAGTTATCCTTTTGCCCTTCAACTGCTTTTTTAATTTTTTTATCATTTCATAATAACAACATACACCCACTAAAAAATATTTCTTGCCAATATCATCCCAAGCTTACACTTCAAAGCACCATCAAAAGCTTGAGTCAAAACAAAACCCCCTTTATGTTAGCGAATAAATAAAATTTATATATGTCCATTGCAATACTCTAGGAGTCAACATATTGAGTGCAATTATCAAACCAAAACAAATAAGAAATAATCAAATTTCTCTTCAATCTCTTGTCGATCTTACGCAACAAGATATGGGGCGCGTCAATCAATTTATTCTCTCTATGGCAAAATCAGAAGTTGAGATGATCCCTGAAATTTCTAATCATCTTATTGCATCAGGTGGAAAACGATTACGCCCAATGATCACATTAGCTTCTGCTCATATGTTTGGTTATCAAAGTGACGGACATATCAAACTCGCAACAGCCGTTGAATTTATGCACACAGCAACCTTGTTACACGATGATGTGATTGATGAAAGTAATTTACGACGCGGAAAGTCTACGGCACGAATGATTTGGGGAAATCAAGCAAGTATTCTTGTTGGAGATTTCCTGTTAGGACAAGCTTTTAAAATGATGGTCGATGTTGGCTCTATAGAAGCGCTTTCTGTTCTCGCAAACGCTGCTGCAATTATTGCTGAAGGAGAAGTTATGCAACTTTCTGCTGCAAAAAATATCAAAACAAGTCCTTCAGACTATCTCAAAATTATCAATGCAAAAACAGCAGCACTTTTTTCAGCAGCTGCTGAAGTCGGGCCCATTGTTGCTGGTTATGGAAATAAAGAGCGTTCTGCATTACGTGAATATGGAAAATCTTTAGGATTAGCTTTCCAATTGATTGATGACGCACTTGACTATAGTGGTAGTGCTCAAAACTTAGGAAAAAATATAGGGGACGATTTTAGAGAAGGAAAAATCACAATGCCTGTTATTCTCGCATATGAGCGTGGAAATAGGATAGAAAAAGCTTTCTGGAAAGAATCACTTGAAGATGGCAATAACAATAATGAAGCCTTCGCACACGCGCAACACTTAATAGAGAAATGTAATAGTCTCACAGACACAATAGAACAAGCACGCATCTATGGGAAACGTGCAATTGATGCTCTTATTCCCATGAATAAAAATTCTGCTTACAATGCTCTCATTGAAACTGTTGAATTTTGTATTACACGCGTAAACTGATTCTTTGCAAGAATCGCAATATTTTGCAAAAAAATAATGAAATATGATTTATAAACGATACACTCGATTGATTATCTTGAAAAGGATTAGCTCCATGTGCTCTGCAACGGTATCCCGACTTTTTACCCTCTTTATCGTGGGTATCATGCTGATACCATCTCCTACCTACAGTAAAACAAGTACGGCAACTCATACAAACTCATTCACAGGTGCTTATTTAGCTGGAAGGGTCGCAAATCATGAAAATAAAACAGATCTTGCCATCAATTATTTTAAACAAGCACTCGTTTATCAACCTGATAACATTGAAATAAAAAAAGAGCTCCTTGAAGCTATGCTTTCGGTCGGAGACTTTAAAGAAGCTGTACAACAAGCAAAAAAACTCAAAGAGCAAAATGTTATAACGCTTTTTGTTTCCTTAACCCTAGCAGTAGAAAGTCTCATCAAAAAAGATTACAAGAATGCAAAGCTTTTTCTGCAGTTAAAAGAACTTCCCACAGCCAATAACCCAATACCTGAACTCATCAATGCTTGGATTACATTTGGATCTGGACAAAAATCTCAGGCAATCGCTGATCTTAAGAAACTCAAAGGGCCCGCTTGGTACGATCTTTTTATATCTTATTATCTAGCACTTATGAGCGACCTTGCAGAACGACCACAGGATGCAAAAAAATATTTCATTAAAGCACTGAGTAACAAACAGGAAGCTCTTATGGCTCCTAACACCTATGAACGTATTATTACAGCCTATGCCTCATTCCAATTGCGCCATGATATGCGCAACCAAGCTCTTCAGACAATCCAGCATGGTGAGCAAATGTTGTCAGGTCGAGAAGTCCTTAAAAGTTTTCGAGAAAAAATTGAAAAAAATGCTTTCTTAGAAAAACTGATTAAAACGCCCCAACAGGGAGCAGCAGAAGTGTTATATAATTTTGGGACATCCCTTAACCATAAAAACTCAGGGCATATTGCACGTATTTTTAAACAGTTATCTTTTACCTTATACCCTCAAAATGACGCAACACTATTTCAGCTCGCAAACATTTCTGCTAAATTGGGCGATCCTCATCGAGCCATTAAACTTTATCGCGCTTTATCCCCTAAATCTCCCTATTATAAAGATGGACAACTTCATCTTGCATTCCTTCTTACCAATCACAATGATTATAAAGAAGCAATAAAACTACTAATATTATTAAATAAAAAGTTTCCCAGTGATCGTAACATTTTGATAACACTCGTTGCTTTTTATATGCAGGATAATCAATTTCTTGAAGCGACTAAAATTCTAAACCGTGCTATTGCTCAGATAAAAAACTTTCAGCAGGATGATTGGATGCTTTTTTATCAGCGTGGTATTGCTTTTGAACGTCTAAAACAGTGGCCAAAAGCAGAAATTGATTTGCGAAAATCACTTGAATTTTTCCCAAACCAACCACATGTTCTGAATTATTTAGCCTATTCCCTTGTAGAACGAGGTGAGAAGCTTGAAGAATCGCTCCATATGCTACAAAAAGCTTCTACTTTACAAGCTAAGAATGGTTATATTCTCGATTCGTTAGGATGGGTTTATTATAAACTAAAAGAATACAACAAAGCAGTCCAAATATTGGAAAATGCTGTCAAATTACACCCCGAAGACCCAACATTGAATGATCATTTAGGAGATGCCTATTGGAAGGTTGGACGTAAACGTGAAGCGATATTTCAATGGAACCACGCAATTGACGGAAAACCAGAAAATTCTGAACAAATTCAGAAAAAATTGAAATTTGGTTTGCAATAAACAATGCTTAACCGTAAACCACATAATAAAATAATAAACAGAGAGACTAAAATTTCTTTGGTCGCTATCTGTATTATTCAATATTTAAAAAGAGTATAAAGCGTGAAACTGCCTGAACATCTTAACCCCAAACGTTCTTTTCAGGGACTCATCTTAACTTTGCAAAATTATTGGGCCCATTATGGATGTGCGATTTTACAACCTTACGATATGGAAGTCGGAGCTGGAACTTTTCATCCAGCAACAACGCTACGCTCTCTAGGTCCACGGCCTTGGAAAGTCGCTTATGTCCAACCCTCTCGGCGTCCAACAGATGGCCGATATGGTAAGAATCCAAATCGTTTACAACACTATTATCAATTCCAAGTGCTTCTCAAACCCTCTCCGCCCAATCTACAAGAACTTTATATAAAGTCGCTACACGCTATTGGACTTGATACAAGACTGCATGATATTCGCTTTGTTGAAGATGATTGGGAAAGCCCAACCCTTGGCGCTTGGGGACTCGGATGGGAATGTTGGTGTGATGGGATGGAAATCTCTCAATTTACTTATTTTCAACAAGTATGCGGCATTGAATGCGCTCCAGTTTCAGGAGAACTTACATATGGTCTTGAGCGTTTAGCAATGTATATCCAAGGGGTTGATAATGTCTATGATCTTAACTTTAATGGTTTGGAAGAAGAAAACAAAATAAGTTATAGAGATATTTTTCTACAGACAGAACAGGAATATTCATATTATAACTTCGAATTTGCTGATACAAGATTGCTTCACCAACATTTTATCGATGCCGAACGCGAATGTAACGCTCTTCTTGAATTTGGAAAACCCAACAAAGAAAAGCTCTTCCATCGCTGTGTTTTTCCTGCCTATGATCAATGTATTAAAGCAAGCCATATCTTTAATCTTTTGCAAGCACGTGGCGTTATTTCTGTAACTGAACGACAAAATTATATTCTTCACGTTCGTGATCTTGCGCGCCGTTGTGGGGAAGCCTTCTTACTCACAGAAGCTGGACAAATATACACTGGAGAAACCTAATGTCTGATCTTCTTCTTGAACTTTTCAGTGAAGAAATCCCCGCGCGTATGCAACGAAAAGCTGCTGCTGATCTAAAAAAAGCTGTTACAGATCAACTCGTGAATGCTGGATTGACCTATAAAGCTGCTTGTGAATATTGGACACCTCGTCGACTAACATTGGACATACGTGGACTTTCCACACGCTCAAAAGATATTCATGAAGAACGCAAAGGGCCCAGTACAAAATCACCACAGCATGCCATTGAAGGTTTTTTACGTGCAACGGGGCTTAACGATATTTCTGAAGCACATATTGGACATGATGATAAAAAAGGGGAGTTTTATATTGCTAAAATTGTAAAAAAAGGCCGTGCTGCAGAAGAAATTATTGCCAATATTTTACCAGATATTATTCGCAACTTTCCGTGGTCGAAATCTATGCGTTGGGGAAAAGATTCAGCAAAAAGTGGTGCTCTAAAGTGGATTCGGCCTTTACAAAATATTCTTTGCATCTTCGGACCAGAAATTGGTGAAACACATGTTATTCCGTTTACAATTGGTTCTCTTGAAAGTAACAATCTAACTTATGGTCATCGTTTTTTAAGTGACGGAAAACCATTTCAAGTGCGCCGCTTTGATGATTATGTGACACAACTTGAAAACCATAAAGTCATTCTGAATGCCGAAAGACGAAAGAATATTATTTTAGCGGATGCCCAAAATCTTTGCTTTGCAAACGGTTTAGAACTGGTTCAAGATGATGCTCTCTTAGAAGAAGTTGCTGGTCTTGTTGAGTGGCCTGTTATCCTTATGGGTGATTTTGACAAATCGTTCCTTGATATTCCTCCAGAAATTATTCGCTTGACCATTCGGGCCAATCAAAAATGCTTTGTCACCCGTAAACAAGGAGAAAAGGTAAAACTTTCTCATCATTTTATTCTTGTTTCTAATATTCTTGCCAATGATGAAGGAAAGGAAATTTCGAAAGGAAATACTAAGGTTGTCCGTGCTCGCCTTTCTGATGCTCTCTATTTTTGGCAAACAGATCAGCATGATTTGCCTGATATTCAACAATTGGAATCTTCTATAAAAAAATTTGATCTTGATATAAAAAAACCTCTCGATCAGAGAATGGCGCGACTTGATCATTTGAATGTCACTTTTCACGCCAAATTAGGCACGCAAGGTGCAAGAATAGAACGCATCGCTACACTCGCACAAAAAATTGCACCTTTAATACAAGCAGATCCTCTTTTAGCAAAACGTGCAGCAATCCTTGCAAAAGCTGATTTGCAAACAGAAATTGTCGGAGAATTTCCTGAACTACAAGGGGTAATGGGGCACAAATATGCCCTTCTTCAAGGGGAAGATCCTCGCGTAGCTGTAGCAATTGAAGACCATTATAAACCTCAAGGTCCAATAGATCGCCTTCCGCAAGAACCTCTGGCTATAACCGTTATGCTCGCCGACAAAATTGACATGCTTGTTGGCTTTTGGCTCATTAATGAAAAACCAACCGGTTCAAAAGATCCCTATGCATTAAGACGAGCAGCCTTAGGAATTATTAGGCTTGTACTTTCGCGGGATTGGAAAATCAATCTTATGCCACTGTTTCAGTTGGCAACGAATCTTTTCGTACAACAAAAAAATAAACATGAAATCTCTCAAAGAGAAAATCCACAATTGCAAAATCTTTTTCCAGAAAAAACAGAAGCTATTTTATCTGATCTGTTATTCTTTTTTCATGACCGCCTAAAAATCTATCTAAAAGAAGAAGGGGCTCGCTACGATGCTCTTGAAGCTGTTTTAAATAAAGATTCTGATGATTTTTTATTGGTTGCACGTCATGTCGAATCTCTTATTGCTTTTATTAATACCCATGATGGAATGAATTTTGTAGCCTCGGTAAAACGTACTGCCAATATTCTTGAAAATGAATTTCAAAAAAACACAACAATCGCAAATGAAATTAATCCTGAGCTCTTTATTGAGACAGAAGAAAAGCAGCTCTATCATGCAATCTGTGAAGCAGAAAAAAAGGTTCTTGCTCCCATCAATGCAACAAATTTATCATGTGCACTCAGTATTCTGGCGCCACTTGGAAAATTGATTGACCTATTCTTTGAAAAGGTATTGGTGAACGATAAAAACTCCAATGTTCGCGCCAACCGTCTTGCTCTTCTTAAACGTATTCACACGATTACACAAGCGGTTGCAGACTTCTCAAAACTTGTCCTTTAAACTTAAAATGTCCATTAACTGATAAAAACAATAAAGATAAACTTTTTCTTCTTTTTATTAATAAATATTCTAAAATCTTATAAAGAATTTTCCCATGAGTTTTGATCTAACTTTAAAAAGAAGTAGAATTTTATTGTCAATAACACTGAATATTGTAAATTTTTCTCATTACAACTCTCCTCTCTCTTATTAAAATAATTAAAAGCACTCCTTTGCACACCACAAATCGCGTTAGTGTTGGGGTAACATATTGAAGAAAAGAGTAAAAACGCTCCTCATAAACACTGCCAAATGCTGCTGAAAAATTATGAAAATTGGCCAAGTCATATAGGTGCTGTCGGTTGGCAATTTTATGAGACAAAAATAGCCATGCTCAGTAAATTTTATACCCTTTAGAGGTAGGCTGCTACTCTTCACAGATGTCATTGTGAAATGAAGGAGGAATATGCGTTGAAAAATGTCTTTTCAAAATGAGCGCATAAATGTGTAGCACATAAAAATTCTGTAAGATAAAATACCCTTGGATTGTTCATTCATTGGCTTTCTTAAAAAAATATTTCTTAAGCTACCCAAGCCCTTTTCATGATGGATCCCATGAATGGTATAATGATAAAGCCATTAAATAGCACTATCTTTACGCTTATAAAAAGGCCCGTGAGCTCCACTTTACCAGCTCCGAATGTTGCCTATACTCCTTAGCTCTTGAGATGGCTCTTAAGGGAGGGTTCTTTTTTGTACAGTTTTTCCACAAACCACCCCTACTTTGTCACATGCAAAAAAATGATTTTGATTGTTTTAATATGAAATAGGTTTGAAATGAGAGAATTTTACGCTCTTCATGGTTCTCATTCAAGTTAAATAAAGCTAAATTGTCTTTATAAATCAACATATTGTATATTGAAATACTCTATTTTTTATAAAGAGCGTGCTTCCACTTAAAAACATTTCTCTGTAAGCTTCGAGGCAATTTTAAAAAATTGTAGAACCGCCAGTATAAATGATACTTTGTAATGATTGGTCAAAAAATTGAATAAATCATCAAAAAGAAAAATTATTGATTTATAATAACCAACTTATCACTTTCCCCTATTCAATGAGAATATAAAATAATAATCTCTTGCTTTAAACTCTCCTATCATGCGTAACAACCGTCTTCAGATGATGGCGACAGATAAGAGCGATTAACAACCGATAAAAAGATTTCTTGAAAAATGAGAAAGATATTTTCTATAAAACCGCTAAACATACAAGCAGCTGCTCAATACAAAAATCATCATCATATCTTTATTGATAACACAATGATAGTGCTTGCTTATCGCTTCATAAAAATAAAAAAAAACAACACGCCTCATTAGAATCTTCATGAATAGAATCAAAAGAGGAATCTAAGCCAGAGAACACGGGCTTCTAAATTCAATGTATAACCAACTCAAGACGAGCATCACAACATCATAAACTAAAGCATTCAATATTGAAAAAATTACCCGCCTAAAAAACAGTTTTTTATCTCTAAAATACCATTAATTAAGATGTGTTTTCATTTTGCTCAATGATTCTTTTGAAAGAGCTTCTTTAACGTGTTCATCTGTTCTGTTAGAATCTAATTCCTTTGCAATAAGCATTCGTGCCGTAGCAACTGCCAAATCGATAGCCGATGAAGATACCATACGTATGGCATCTGCTTCTGCCTGAGCGATTTTTTGCTCTGCCAATTTATTGCGGTTTTTTACATATTCTTCTGCTTTTGTACGCGCTTCAGCAATAACAGATTCAACTTCATGCTTTGCTGCTGCAATAATTTCTTGCGCATCCTTTTCTGCTTCAGCGTGTTTGCGCTGATATTCAGCCAATATTTCTTGTGCCTCTTCACGAAGACGCAGAGCCTCATCCAACTCATCCTTGATACGCTTTGCGCGCGCATCAAGATGGTGTATAACCTTCTGTGGAATTTGGAAATAGACTAAAAGAGCCAAAAAAAGAACTAATCCAACAAAAGCCCAAAAAGTATCACTCATCTTTGTCTTCCTCAATAATCCGCAGTTTTAATAACTGAACGAACGGCCTCTTTGCTGATATCAACATCAATCAATTTTTTCACAATTTCAAGGGCGACTTCTTCAGCGATAGAACCAACACTTTGCATCGCTTTATCGCGAATTTTTACGATCTGTTTTTCAGCATCTGCAAGTTTTTTTTCTAAATGTTCTTCAATTTCCTTCCGTTCAAGCTCCGCCTTTTCTTTTAATTTTTCACCCGCTGCTTGTGCTATAGTATGCGCTTTCAAACGTGCTTCTGCTAATTCACGCTCATAAGTTTCAACAACAGTGTCTGCTTCCTGCTTCATGCGCATTGCCTGATCTAAATCAGATGCAATTCGATCTCGACGTGTTTCAATAACACCACCAATACGCGGCGCAATCACACGAGAGATAAAGAGATAAAAAAGTCCGAAAGAAATTGCCAACCAGAAAAAATGCGAACTAAAATGGGCAAAATCAAAAGGTGGAAACACACGATTTGCATGCTCTGCCACTTTCTTGATATGCTCCATCGACGTTTCAGTGTTCTGTGCATAAGCGCTGGAAACAAACATTTTTTTTCATCCTTTAAAATAGCTTAAGCCCTCTTTAGCCGATGATAACTGATAAATATTTTTCTTCATTGAGAGCTAAAAGGGTAAATCTCTCCTCATAGCGAGAACAAACATACCCTTTTGATGATGATTAAACCCCAAAAAGAAGTAATAAAGCAATGAGCAACGAAAAAATACCCAAAGCTTCTGTCACAGCAAAACCAAAGACGAGACGTCCAAACTGACTATCTGCTGCTGATGGGTTACGTAATGCACCAGAAAGATAACTTCCAAAAATATTACCAAGCCCTAAAGCTGTTCCAGCCATACCAAAGCAAGCAAGACCAGCGCCAATATATTTTGCTGCAAGCACTATTTCCATATTATTCTCCTTTTAAGCGAAATTGCACTATTCGACGGAAAACCGCCAATTCTATTAATGTCCTGGATGAATTGCATCATTAAGATACATACATGTTAAAACTGTAAAGACGTAAGCCTGAAGAAATGCGACCAAAAACTCAAGAGCCGTAATCGCCACAGTCATAATAAGGGGCAAAACCGAACCACCAACACCTACGATTCCTGCCCCAATCATCGAAACAACAAATCCAGCAAACACTTTGAGCGTAATATGACCAGCAAGCATATTCGCAAAAAGACGAAGGGAAAGACTGATGGGGCGGGAGAGAAAAGAAATAATCTCAATCATTGTCACGAGAGGCAAAACTACGACAGGAACTCCACTGGGAACGAACAGTTTCAAAAAACTGATCCCATGCTTATAAAAGCCATAACCAATCACCGTCAAAATAACCACCATTGCCAATGAAAATGTAATCATAATCTGAGAGGTCACCGTATAAAAATAGGGGAAAAGACCAATAAAGTTAGCAACCAAGATAAAAGTAAACAGAGAAAAAACTAAAGGGAAAAACCGCATTCCCTGTACACCAGATGATTCCCGCAGTGTCGATGCAACAAACTCATAGGCCATTTCTGAAAGAGATTGCATTCGTGTTGGAACCAATCCACGACTCGATGATGAAATAAAGAGAAAAATAGAAGTTATAACAACCGTAACGACTGTAAACAATGATACATTGGTAAATGATAAATCCATATTTCCCATGGAAATCTTAATCAGCCGTGAAACCTCAAACTGATGAATAGGATCTGGAGCGTGCGCTGTCACTTCAACCTCATTTATCGGACCTCTTATTGGCCCCTTTTTTTTGTTCATCTTGGCGCAATACGCCTCTTTGTCCTAATTGACTGGAGGAAACATATCCCACAGACCGCAGAACACTCAATATACCAGCAGCAAATCCAAGAAAGAGAAAAAACACTAATCCCCAAGGCCATGAACCTGCTAACTTATCAAACCCCACCCCCAATACAACACCAACAACAATACTTGCCAGAAATTCACTGGAAAGCTTAATTGCATCCGCTATGCTTCCTTGTGACTTTTCCCGCCTACCCTTATGCTCTCGCTTCCTTAACGCTTGCTTGCGCCCTAAAGCTATGCTTAAGTTTTTACTGCGACATTCCAAATCCTCTGAACGAAAACTCTCTCTTTGCTCTTTCTCTTCAGCTCTTTGCTTTTTTTCTTTAGCCTCCTTGCGGCTTGTAACGGGTTTTTCGCCCACCGCCATCATCAGCTCCTTCATAAAAAAGCAAAGCAAAAATGCATCGCGCAAAATCGTGTGCATCATATTGTTCTCGAATTTATTCGTCAAGATACTAAAAAAAATCTATCACAAATTATCGTATAAATCTTATCGCATGAATAACGTGTTTTTCAATTCTACATGCTTTTTTAAAAAGATATTTCTTAAAGCCCCTATATCGATTTCACAACACCATTCGCAAATACATAAAAATCTCCGTGAATAATAAAAACTCATAGGTCCCATTTTTATGCTTATGAAGAGATAAGCCGGCACCCTTATACACTTTATTAACTCCAATGCCGTAACAGCCCTCGTCTTGAAAAAACAGGAGTTTCTTTTCTTTAATCGTTTTACTCCCACATCAAATCCGCTTATAATGGCGAGGATACCATTTTAATTAATTCAATATGAACATGTTTGAAATATCAGAGATATCTTATGATTTTCGAGTTTCTTAATTCAAGATAAAAAGTGGCGGTTTGTTACCATAAATCAAAGTATTCTTAAATTAAAATACTAAACATTAACACACTTGCACATCATCATTCTCGCTTGCAAATAAATGGAATGCTGGCTTGTTTTCTATTAAAATCATATTTTTTGCTCATATCATTTAAATATTCTGAATGTATGTGAATTCATCTGCACAAAACATATAAAATATATAGCACAAACATAACTGAAATTCTTAGTAATATAATATACTCAACAGATATTCACTAAATGTGAATTAATTGCTTAGACTTTACTCATCATGCGTTAAAGAAAATGGATGCAAATGGATTTTTTTGCGTCCTTTTAAGTGCAATACATTTATTTAAAATGATAATTTATAATTTTTCGACTTGAATAAGAACTCTGATAAGATACCCTTGCGTATTCATATTGAAATCATCAAAACTGTTCTGTGTCTATTACAAGAAGGGTTGATCTGTGCTTAAAAAATGATTGAGAAAATTGCCTTTTATGCTCTCTTTCAAAATGAGAATTGATAAAAATAAAAGCATTTGCTTATGCTTTTATTCAAATGAATGTGCACTTTTTGTTAAAATAAAAATGCTCAACAGGTTGTGTATACGATCCCATTTGCAAGGTATTTTACATTATGCCATTTACAGGTATCTCTGTGAAATGAGCTGAGAGGCATAAAGAAATTTTTTAAGTACCAAATATAACAAATTTACAATTTAAATAGAACACAATCAAACTTGAATATGACCGCTTTATTAAAATTTTAATCTACTTTTTGAATCTCACCCTTTACAATTGAATATTGTTAGATTCAGCAGATATGTTTGCTTCTTATTAAAAAAAATCATTACAAAAAAAGCACTTATTAATACCGTTTGTTTTTGTGAAAAGATAATTTAATGCTTCTTTTCAACGAGCACCATCCTTATATTCTCCTCCCTCTATATTGCCTCTGTTTTTCTATTAAAATATACTCTTAAAGGATTATGTGCTCTTTCTTAAATACTCCCGATTAAATTCTTCTCATAACATGCAAATAAAAAGGCTTTATCAAAATAAATAAAAATGAGAAAGCTCTATAGCACTCATGGTAAATAATTACTGATAAACCAAATTTTTAGCAAATAAAGATTTTTTTCTTTTATAAAAAAGAAGATAATTGTCTGTTGAAGTTATCATTTCATTTTCGATATTTAGAACACCATGAAATTATGAAAAGGCTTCTTTTTAAGATTCTGTAGATTTCATTCACTTTAAAATAAAAAGGGATCATTTCTTTTTAGAGCGTGTCGCAAAAGGATTATCAGAAGCTCTTAATGATAGGCGCACTGGTATACCAGACATATCAAATGCTTCACGTAGCCCATTGACAAGATAACGCAAATACGACTGGGGCATGACTTTGGGACGCGAGCAAGAAATCATAAATCCAGGGGGACGTGTTTTCACCTGTGTGATATATTTAACCTTAAGTCGACGCCCAGAAATTGCAGGTGGTGGATGATGTGCTACAACAGTTTCAAGCCATTGATTCAATTTAGCCGTGGAAATGCGACGATTCCATACACGGTGCATGATCATGATATTTTCCATAAGCTTATCAATCCCTTGACCATATTGTCCCGATAAAGGAACAGCCCTCAAACCACGAACTTGAGGAAGAAATCGCGCACATTTTTCATGCAAATCAATCAAGGTGGTCTGACTATTTTCAATAAGGTCCCATTTATTGAAAGCAATAATTGGAACACGCCCTTCACGAATCACAAGATCAGCAATTTGCAAATCCTGCTTTTCAAAAGGCATCGTTGCATCAAAAACAATGACTACTACTTCTGCAAAACGAATGGCACGCAAAGTATCTGCAACGGATAGCTTTTCTAATTTTTCTTGAATTTTTGATTTTCGACGTAAACCTGCAGTATCAAAAAGTTTAATATAGCGACCACGCCATTCCCAATCGACAGAAATAGAATCGCGTGTTAACCCTGCTTCCGGTCCTGTTAACAACCGATCTTGCTTCAACATACTATTGATAAGAGTGGATTTCCCTGTATTGGGACGCCCTGCAATAGCAATCCGAATAGGCTTATTTTCATCGTAAATAAGTCCCTCTTCTTCCAAATTATTTACATCATCACCAACAGATGCGAGCTGTATCGTCATGCCCTCTTCTTTGTTGTTGCCAAAAGCGCTCTCTTCCCCAACGGCGTCTATAATGGCATCACGAAGATCGCTAAATCCCAAACCATGTTCAGCCGATATTGGACATGGTTCTCCCAAACCTAATGACCACGCCTCATACTCTCCTCCTGTTGCCGCTTTTGACTCAGACTTATTGGCAACGAGTACAATCGGTTTTCCTGATTTGCGAACCAGTGAAGCAAAATTTACATCACTCAGTGTTATTCCGCTCTTGGCATCAAATACGAATAAAATAAGATCTGCCTCATCAATGGCAGCTTTTGTCTGAGAACGCATACGCCCCTCAAGTGTATGCTCTCCTGATTCTTCCAACCCAGCTGTATCAATCACATCAAAACGTAGATCTTGAAGTTTTGCCGTATGAATACGCCGATCACGTGTCACACCCGGCTTATCATCAACCAAAGCCAACTTTTGCCCAACCAAACGATTAAAAAGTGTTGATTTCCCAACATTGGGACGACCAACGATAGCAATGGTAAGGCTCATCAATTTATTCCTTATTTGCCTTGCCTTCAACTTGCATAAGTTCAAGCATCATTCGAGCCCGATCTGCTACTTTTGATCTCAGCGCACCGTCTACAGAAATTTTCTGAAAATAGTCAACGGCTTCATCAATCTTCCCTGCTTTATAAGCAGCCAAACCCAAAGCCTCTCGTGCAGACATACGCATAGGATCAATATCATTTGCCATATCTTTGACGCGCTTTTCGACATCATCCAAGGTCCCTGTATCAACTAAAATATAGGCTGCTCGAATTTTCGCAACTTTCCGCAAAATCTGCGGTGCTTTCTCATCCGCTGCAACAGTATCAAAGATTTCTACCGACTTGGTAAGATCACCTTGCTCTATGAGTAAAGAAGCCTCCCGCAAACGAGCAAGAAAAGGATACCCCCCAAAATGAGAATTTTTAACATTCTCCAATTGTTTTATCGCCTTATCAAAATGACGTGTATCCGCAAAATTAAGACTTTTTACAAATGCATCACCGATCTGACTGGCTTTCTTTATTTGCGCATGATGATAAACTTGATAAATAATTACCATGAGAATGAAAAGGAGAACTGCTCCAATAATTGAAAAACCATAACGCCTCCAAAAAGCAAGCGCTTTTTCCTGGCGAAATTCTGCATTAACCTCAGCAATAAAACTATCATACGACATATAACATACCTTGTAAAAAAATTTGCTTTCTACCTTTTAAGCATAAATGAGCAAAGAGGGTAGCCCTCATTAATGAAAAATCTTCAAACTGCTCCCGTTTATTCATTTCAAAGCAATATGTATCCTCATCGATCAAGCTTTTGCAACTGTATCAATTAAAAATGATGTAAATATCCTTTTGCTTTACATGATAATTTTTATACAATTCTAATTTATAAAAAAGATCACGATTTTAATGTCTAGCATGCTTATCAATAATTGTTAACCTTTCTTTATTAATGTATACTAAATACAATTTTTAAAAGTCCTAAAAAACTTCTTTGTTTTTAGGTGTAGAATTGTCTTCGGTTGTAGAACTGCATTAAACATGCAAACTCTTTACAAACAATGATCGTTAGACTTCCCTTCTTGAAATTAAATAAACAAATTTTTACTCGGTAGAAAAAATACTGGAGCGTTATTAAAAGTGCGTTCCCCTCCCCCAAAAGCTTCAAGTAAAAATTTTTATACAAAGCATATCCCTTCAACTTATCTTCATACAATTCATAATCTTTTATAATTGATCCTTAAAGCTTCTAAAAATATCCTATTGTAATGGCCAAACCCACATAAGCATGGGAACAGCAACAATAACGATCAACACCGCCAATGGAGCCCCCAAACGTGGATAATCACTAAAACGATATCCTCCTGGCGCCATCACGAGCATATTGCTTTGATGTCCAATAGGTGTAAGAAACTCACACCCCGCACCAATTGCAACAGCCATCAAAAAAGCTTCAGGCTTATAATGAAGAGAATGAGCAAAACTTGACGCGATGGGTGCAACCATCATAACCGTTGCTGCATTATTTAAAAATGGTGTGACCAACATGGCAGTCACCAACATCAGTGCTAATGCACCAGATGGAGGAAAGAATATGGCTAATTGGCTCAGCCACTGACCAATGAGATCCGTACATCCCGTTTTCTCTAAAGCTTCACTCACGGGAATAAGAGTCGCTAAGAGCACTAATATTGAGCCATCTAATGCTTGATACAGATCACGCGCGGGCAAAACGCGAAAGATAACCATTGCAGCGGCCGCAGAAAAGAAAGAAAAAGCAACTGGAACAATATGAAAAGCTGTAAAAATAATGGCTATAAATAAAATGGCTAAAGATACAAAACCATGTCGTAAATTTCCAAATACAATATTTCGTTTTGCTAGAGGCAAACATTTCAATTCTCTTAATAAATTTGGAATAACCGCATCTTGCCCTTGTAAAACAATCACATCTCCAAGATGGAAAATAATATCATTAAGTCTTCCTCGCACCCTTTCATGTTGACGACTTAACGCGAGCAAATTGACATTATAGTGATCAAAGAGAGAAAACTCTTTCGCACTAATGCCAATAAGAGGCGAGTTATGAGTAATAACCGCTTCAATAATATCAATGTCACTGTCCTTATCCCCTGTAGAAAGAGTTCGCTCCTTAGAAAACTCTAAACGAGCAGAATTCATCACACTATCTATTCCTGTATGCGACCCTTCCAGCAAAACAATATCGTTTTCAGACAAAACAAAATCCGGTAGTGGCGAAATAGATACTTTGTTTCTGATGATTTGAATCACCATAACATCACCACTTGATGGCTTAACCAAATCTACAATACTTTTTCCCACAATCGGTGAATTTATTGGAATATGCACTTCTGCAACATAATTACGAATATCAATGGCATTATCAAACGATCCACCTGAACGCACACGCACAGGTAAAAGCCAATAAAAAAGGACCAAATATAAGACACCAACCGTCGCAATAACTGCACCAACTGGTGTAAAATCAAACATAGTAAAAGGTGTTCCTGTTAAACGTTCTTGCATCGCTGAAATAACAACATTGGGAGATGTCCCTATCTGTGTCATAAGTCCCCCCAACAAAGAACCAAAGGCCATAGGCATCAAAAAAACAGAAGGAGAAACCTGAGAACGACGAGCAAACTGAAAAGCGATTGGAAGCATAATAGCCAAAGCACCAATGTTTTTAACAAACATTGACAATACGACAACAGAAAGAACCAAAAAAGCTAATTGAAGACGCACCGATTTCACGTCTGGCCATATCCGCTGAATAATAAATTCCATTATACCAGAGCGCGATACAGCCGTACTAACAACAAACACACTTCCCACGATAATAACAATATCATTACTAAAACCGCTAAAAGCTTCCTTTGGACTGACAAGTCCAAGAGCACACGCTGTTAATAATGTACAAATAGCGACAAGATCATAACGAAATCGATCCCAAATAAAAACAACCATCATGAGACCAATGATCGAAAAGGCCATTATTTGATTTTCTGTCATAATACTCAACTTCTCCCCATTAAATTATAATGAACAAAAACATATCTTTATATGTTTTAAATATTCCTATAAACAGCGGCAAGATAAAAGCAGACATAGGAATATTTTATGATAATTTAAAGTGATAAAAATATGATGCGCATAAAACCTACCTTTCCTTACATTATGCATATGTTTTCTATAACGTTATGAATCCAAAGAAAATTGATAAAAGTTGATAAAGTGATATTGCAAAAAAGATGAGAATAACTCTAATATAGAGGAAAAATGACTGTTGAAACTGGTACACGCTATATTTTAACCTTTGTCATTGCTTAAAAGAATTTATCTTCACTCTCAATTTAAAGAGTGATAAAAATGAAAGAAAGAAGAATGGTCAAGCTTCATAGTGGGTATCAAAGTCAACTAAAATATTGGCTCACTTGCATTATTGGATTTGTTGCTATCTTGGCAATTATAATTGTTGGTGGATTTTATATTGCAAAACCTTATCTTGACAGTTTTGCAAAACAAAAAATAGCCCGTCTTGCCATAAAAGCAGAAACAGCTGAAGTCAGCATTCTCGGTAAAGTCAATTTGAAGAATGTTACATTGCCCGCTCCAACCGGTACATCACTTAAAATTGGTGCCATTTCTGCTCGTCCTCCTTTTTCCTTTATTCCTGGAACTTTTACACTTTATAATGTTGATTTAAAATATAATAACATTCATGTAAAAATTCCCCAAATTTCTCTTAAAAGTGTATATTTCAAAGACAAAGATAGAACAATCACATCGCGTCTTTTACAATCAATGATGCGTATTGAGCTTGCCTCAATGAATGCTCCCAATATACAACTTTCTATAGAAAATAAAAATAAACGCGCAGAAATGGTTGAAATCAAAGATTTTCAACTTTTTGATTTTAAAAAAGGTCATATTCGTTCCGTTAGTATCAAAAATATGAATCTTAAAACGGCTGCAGTCAATGATGATAAACAGATGCAGCTGATGGCGAAAAGTGATACCATAAAAGCCCAAGATATCGACATCAATTACGCCTACTCTATCATTTTTGGAAAAAATCACGCTCTCAATCAAGGAAAAACCGTTACTGGGCCTATTTCTCTGAACAATATAAGTGTCGATATTTTTGAAGAAGCAGAAAAAAATAGCTCTTTCTTCCTCAGCCAATTTAAAACATCTGGTCTAAAGATGAAACCGCTTGAACAAACGCCTGAAAAATTGGTCAAAGCTTATCTTAATGCAAGAAAAGAGAAGAATAAAGTTGTGGAAAAAAAAGCACAAAATGGTCTCCTTCTAAACATACTGCTCGCCATTACCTCAGCTGATGCCAAAGTTGATAATGTCACCGTTGATATCCCACCATTGAAAGCAACTCTTGAATCATTACAATTCAAACCAAGCTTGTGGAAACATCCTATTCCTAAAAAGCTTTCTCTTTCTCTCAATAACCTTTCGATTTTACCTAAAAAGATGAATGAAAAAGACTTTGAACTCTTTAAAAAGATGGGGTTTGAACAAATTGATATTTCAGGTAAAATTGATATTTCTTATGATGAAAAAAAACATTTGCTCTTTCTTGATACAATGTCTTTCAATATGAAAGACGTTGGGTCTGGAAACATATCTGCTAAGGTTATTGATGTTGATGAAAAGCTTTTTTCTGGTCAACAAAATGTCATGATTGCTGCTTCTCAAAACCTTGGCATCAATGAAATTGACATACAATATAGGGATGCAGGTTTTATTGATAAGCTTTTTTCTTATCTTGAGAAAAATCTTAACGACAACCAACATGATCTTAAAAAAGAACTCTATGACGATTTCTATTTAATGATGACACAAACCCCAAAAATGCTGCTAAAAGATCATAGCGAAGCAGAAAAAATTTCAAAATCCTTAGGTAAATTTGCTAGAAATCCACAGACATTGATCGTAAAAATTAAAGCAAAAGATAATAAAGGGCTCACGATGGTTGATCTCGAATCTGCTCTACAAAATGATCTATCCAAGGTATTAAGCAAAGTGGACCTCGCTATAAAAAATGAAGCATCGCCTTAAATATATTGTTATCGTGCTTTAAATATGATGATCCTGTCTATAAATTAAGAACTTTATTCCTCTTTTTTCTTTTATATGATACAGAAAGCATCGTAATAGAGTCATTGACACAGAGATATAGAATCATAAAACTGACGATAGTTGGAGTTGTTCATGTCTGATTTATCTTCAAATCGCTTGCCTAATCGTGCTTCTCGTGTCACCAATCAAGCACTTTCTGCTATCGAGCGTTTCCTTCATATTGAAGCTCTTAGTGGCATTGTTCTTTTATTAGCTGCTGCTTGTGCACTTATTTTTGCCAATTCTAAATATGCTGCTCTTTATGAATCTTTTTGGCATACACCTCTTGGCTTTAATTTAGGTCGTTTTACTCTTTCATGGGATTTACATTTTTGGGTTAATGATGCCCTTATGACTATTTTCTTTCTCGTTGCAGGAATGGAAATTCGACGCGAAATTCATGAAGGTGCTCTTGCTGATTTTAAACAAGCGATCTTACCAATTGTTGCTGCAATAGGTGGGGTATGTCTTCCTGCAATTATTTATCTAAGCTTTCATTTAAACGGAGGAAATACACATGGTTGGGCTGTACCAACAGCAACAGATATTGCTTTTGCTCTTGGTATTCTGGCTCTTCTTGGAAAAAAAATTCCGTCTAATCTTCATGTCATTCTTCTATCATTAGCGATTATTGATGATATTATCGCTGTTCTTATTATTGCTTTTTTCTACTCAACAAACATTGATCTTAGTGGTTTAATGATTGCGGGAGCAGGTATTGCTCTGATACTCTTTTTTCAATGGATCGGACTTGCATCAGCATGGCTTTACATTTTACCCGGTGCAATCATCTGGTGGGGTTTAATGGTAACAGGCGTTCATCCATCACTTGCAGGGGTCATCTTAGGTATGATGACTCCCGTTTTTCCTACACGCACTCTTGTTACGCCACTCACCATGCTCAGCAACGCTATGCAAATTCTTCAAGAAAAAAACACAAAAACAGATCTCCATCATATTTCAACTGCATTGAAAAAAATGCGCAAAGGACAACGGGCCATGATTGCCCCTGTAATACGTGTTCAAAAAGCATTACATCCATGGGTTGCATACGTTATCATGCCGATTTTTGCCTTTGTAAATGCAGGTGTTAGTTTTGCAAACTTTGACCTTTCTTCTGACCAATCATTCTTTATTGTTCTTGGTGTTGTCATTGGTCTTTTTGTAGGTAAGCCTCTTGGCATTATCATTGCCAGTTATCTGGCCGTAAAATCAGGACTATGCCGTCTCCCTCCTCAAATGACATGGACCGGCATTTTACTCATTGGATTCTTAGCAGGAATTGGCTTTACAATGTCTATCTTTGTTTCAATGCTCGCCTTTAAGGATATTATCCTTCTTGATGCTGCGAAAATTGGGGTGCTTTGTGGCTCTGGTTTATCTGCTCTTATCGGCCTTGGTTATGGATTCATTTATATTAAGCGCAATAAAAACGTTTCTCATAGTTCCGAATAAAACCAAATATTCATCTACTTTGTTGGATTGATCTTTTAACATAACCAAGATTTATCTACAATTCTTGAAAAGTGTATATCTGCTTGCTAAGATATTTTTATTTTATGTTCGTTTCGGTTAAATGAACGATTTGAACATCCCCATAAAAACATTAAGAATTGTTTTTTGTTTCATTTATTAGAGGAAAAAAATATTAAACCTCAAAAAGAATTGCTATTATTATCGCTTCCGCCCTTAGCTTATTCCCCCCGTACTCAAATATATTTGTACATGTCGCTACAACTTGTTTTTATATCACCCTATGAGTATCTCAAGGGAATGAAAATATCATTATCACAACAGAAACTTGATTACTTTTTTGAATAACAACCCTTTTCCAAACTTAAAAAAAATGCGTTGTAGTTTAATAATCACCGGTCGTCTCATTAAAATATTAAGATATAGAATATTTTTCCAAAACTCTTAAAATATCGTGATCAGACCTTTAAAACTCTCGATGTAAAATCTAAATTAGATCACAAAGGAGAAGAGATCATAGATAAATTTTTCAATGTATTCATTAATGGGTGTATTTTATTTATCGTTTAAAAAAGCCTTGTCTATATGGTATCGTATTTGATTATGAATTGAAGAAATAGAAGCGGTTTCATCAATGACGATAAATCGTCCGTCTATTTCTGATAAAAGTTGATAGACTTGATAAACTTTTTCAATAAATGAGAGCTTTTCTTCGTATTTTAAGGCTAAACCATCCCTTTTTTGTAATCGTTCGATAATAGTAGCAGGCAGTAAATGAAGATAAAATGTGACATGAGCCCTTGGAGTAGATTGATTTAATCACACTTTCAAGTGAAAGCCCTCGAGCGTAAAAATAAGCAAGATTAGAATAAACATATCGATCACTGATTAATAAATTTTGCGATGAAGTTAAAGAAGGTTCGATAATTTCAAGCGTATGTTTTCATCTATCTGTTGTGGCTCAGAGTGCTAAAAGCAGTGGATCAATTGATTTTCAACGCTCTAAATAATCTCTAATCTCTTGATTATTTCTATATCAATGACTGGGTTGAAAAGTTTGTGTTATATGTTTTTCTTGTGCCCAATAGCAGAAATCTCTTGTGCTTGAGTGGTCTTCCCACTCTCCCATCAAATCCACATAGAGCAACAAAAGAACAAGAATATTGCTTCAAAGATCACATGGAATTATAAATATCTTTATTAAGATACATTTTTCTCCATCCATATAATTTACGTCATTTTAAATCTAAAATCTTCTTAATTGAAATAGAATGCACTTTATCTCTTAAAATCAGAGGTATGATATCAAGAACATTCTCCCCTTCAGCGTGAGAGCTTGAAACTGTTATAAATTATTTACGACTAGGATAATATTTTGCCCCAAATAAAAAGAAAATTCTGTAAGCTCTATGATGTTGACTCTAAAGTATAAATTCCCACTTTATAACAGATACATGGTGCCATTCTTCTTCTCTTCAAAGCCCCTATGTAAACAATTCTCCTTTCTCTTTATCTTATATCTAAACGATTTATAAGAAGTATTTTATGTTGTTTCTTAAATAGTTTTTATTCCTATGCTAATCTTGTTTGTATACAAGCAAACAGTTTTTTGCTTCATTATAAGAAAACCTTCAATGAAAAAATTTCACTGTAATCAATTATTCTTATTTACATTAAAAGTGCGCGTTATGCCTATAAAGCAAATCACTCATACATATTAAAAATTGATGTTCTTGAAATTGAACGTTTAAAAATACTTAACTCTTATCCAGCCCATAAACAGCATGTAATGTTCTCACTGCAAGTTCAGTGTACGCACTATCAATCAAAACAGAAATCTTAATCTCGGAAGTGGTGATTGCTTGAATATTAATACCTTTTTCAGCCAAAGCTTTAAAAGCTGTAGCCGCAACACCTGCATGGCTGCGCATTCCAATACCAATCACAGATATTTTGGCAAGATCGCTTTCAAATTGGAGAACATCAAATCCAATTTCTTTGCGATTTTTTTCAAGAAGAGCAACGGCTTTTTCTACATCTGCTGATGGTACAGTAAAAGTCATATCTGTTTTTGAGCCATCTTCAGAAATATTTTGCACAATCATATCAACATTAATACACTCTTCAGCCAAAGGACCAAAAATTGCTGCCGAAATCCCTGGACGATCAGCAAGTCGACGCAGCGAAATTTGTGCTTCATCCTTAGCAAAAGCAATACCAGTAACATTTTGTTGTTCCACAATTTCATCCTCATCGCAAATAAGTGTTCCAGAAGAGTTCATTGGATCGCCCATGCCGAATGCATCGGGATCCTCAAAACTTGAACGTACAAAGGTACGAACCTTATGAACCATTGCCAATTCAACAGAACGAACCTGTAAAACTTTCGCCCCAAGAGAAGCCATCTCTAGCATTTCTTCAAAAGCAACTTTTGGTAAACGACGTGCTTTTGGTTCTATACGTGGATCCGTCGTATAAACACCATCCACATCCGTATAAATATCACAGCGATCAGCCTGTACAGCTGCTGCTATAGCAACAGCACTTGTATCTGATCCGCCACGCCCTAGGGTAGAAATCCGATTATCCGGAGCTAACCCCTGAAAACCAGCAATAACGGCAACCTGACCTTCCTGAAAACACTTTATTAAAAAAGATCCATCAATATCAGTAATGCGCGCACGACCATGCGCATTGTCTGTATGAATAGGGATCTGCCAACTAAGCCATGAACGTGCATTGATCCCCATTGTTTGAAGTGCCAAAGCCAGCAAACCTGAAGTGACCTGTTCACCAGAAGCAACCACAACATCATATTCACGAGCATCTCTATGAACAGGTGAAGCATCACGCGTCCACTGGACAAGCTCATTGGTTTTACCCGCCATCGCTGAGACAACAACAGCAACCTCATTGCCCGCATCAACCTCTCTTTTGACATGCCGTGCAACATTACGAATACATTCAATGTTTGCCACAGATGTCCCACCAAATTTCATGACAATGCGCGCCATTAATAACACTCTTACCTTTACATCACATCTCTTATCTCAAACGATAATGAAAATAAGATGCTCTATCAACGAACCATTTTCTCGACATAACGAATATCTATCATTTGTGCAAGTTTCATTATGATTATATTAATTTCTCTTGACTTTGTATAAAATCTCTTGGACTTAATCATTAAAAATAAAAGGAAAGCACCATGATAGATGAAACACGAACAACTGTTGATCAAAGTGAAATTGATCACTTTTCACGTATCGCTACAGAATGGTGGAATCCGCAAGGAAAATTTCGACCTCTTCACCAATTTAATCCAACACGTCTTGCTTACATCAGAGAAAAAATCTGTTTAGAATTTAATCGTGACCCTGTTTCACTGATGCCTTTTGACAATTTGAAAATTCTTGATATTGGCTGTGGAGGAGGTTTGTTATGTGAACCAATGGCACGTCTTGGCGCTATAGTCGTAGGGGTTGATGCCGCACAAACAAATATTGAAGTCGCAAAAATTCATGCTGCCCAAAGTAACCTTTCAATTGATTATCGCACGACCACGGCAGAAGCACTCGCCCATGAAGGAGAACAGTTTGATATCATCCTTAATATGGAAGTTGTTGAACATGTCGCTGACGTTAATCTCTTTATAAAAGCGACAGCAAAAATGCTAAAACCACAAGGGTTGATGTTTGTTGCAACACTCAACCGCACGTGGAAAGCATGGGGGCTTGCTATTATAGGTGCTGAATATATCCTGCGTTGGCTACCAAAAGGAACCCATGATTATAAAAAATTTCTAAAACCTAGAGAACTTAAAAATTTCTTATCAAAAAACGCTCTGACTGTCATTGATGAGATAGGTATTACTTATAATCCATTAAATGACAGCTGGAATCGCTCAAAAGACATGGATGTTAACTATCTCCTTCTCGCAAAACGGCCTTAAAGGTATGTCATTTATAACGATTATAGGTCTTGTAACAAAGAATCGAGTTTTCCCTCAGCTTCTAAAGCATAAAGATCATCACAACCACCAACGTGATAATCACCTATAAAAATTTGTGGAAATGTGTTACGTCCATTCGCACGCTGTACCATTTCCTGACGAAGGGATGTGGAAGCATCAATGTCTGTATATTTTACACCCTTTTTGTCCAGCAAATCACATGCTTTTGAGCAATAAGGACAACCTTTGCGTGTGTAAATGATGATCTCTTTCATAAGTATTATCCTCCAAGTATTTTTTTTTAATAATATCTACTTTACGTTCCCCTTAAGAAGAAGGAAAAATAGAATCTTCTTTAAGGACACGCGAAAATGTTAGCACATCAACCTGTCGTGCACCTGCATATTTTAATGCAGCAGCAGCTGCTGTAACTGTTGCACCCGTTGTAAATACATCATCAATCAGCAAAACAGAACACCCTTTGAGATATTTTTTAACCTTATGCGAAATCTTAAAAGCATTTTTTACGTTAAGTTTTCTCTCTCTTGAAGAAAGACTAACCTGCGGACGCGTATGCCGACAACGAACAAGCCAACCCGGTTTTAAAAGCTTTTTTTGTGATGCTGCAATATAACGTGCAAGCTCGGCAGATTGATTATAACGTCTTTCCCAAAAACGACGAAAATGCAATGGAATGGGAATAATAACATCACATTCATCAATAACCTCACGTCCAGCAAATACCATCCAATTGGCCATAAAAGATGCCAATTCTATATGATCACCATATTTTAAGCGCGTTACCAAAGTGCGTGCAAGCCCTTTATGAACAATAGCTGAGCGAACACGTGAAAAAGGGTAAGAATTACGCAGTGCTTCACCACTGAGAAAACCATCCCCCATATCACACACAAAAGGCGTCCCCATAACAGGACAATAAGGTTTCGTGATAAATTGAAGGTCTTTCCAACATTCAGAGCAAATCGTGCCATAAGTAGAAACATTTTGCTTACATCCAGGACACATTGGTGGATAAAGCATCGTTTTCAAGCGTTCAACGAATTGACTGAGTATATCCCCGCTATTTAAAGTCGCTTCTCGAAAATAAAACATTATAAATCTAGGCTGTTACAAGTTCCCCGTAGAACAAAAGTTCCTTTGTATTCCCTCAATTTATAAAATTAATTCCTTTAAAAACTCTTAACCTCCTATAAACTTACTTTTCTTTCACATTATAAACTTGACAGAGCTTGTACAAACATGAACCTTTTAAAAATATATTCTTTCATAGATCGAAAGTGTTCTACAATATGTCTCATCCTTTAATTTTTGATCATAACCGCATTGAACAATTCCGCAAACGCGCTTTCCAAAAAGCAAAAAAAGGATATGATTTTTTGCTCTCTCTCATGGCAGAAGATCTCTATAAACGTCTTACCACGGTTGATCGCCTCTTTACATTAGCGCTCGATTTACACAGCCATACAGATCTTGCCATGCAAGCTCTCATGAAATCTGGAAAAGTTTGTGCTATAGAACGTATTGAAACCGATACGCTTTATCAAAGCCATGATACAAAATTTCATTTACGTCACCGAGAATTTCTTGACTTTCCTCAAAATTACTGCGACCTTATTGTTTCACTTCTTTCATTACACTTAACGAATGATACCCCTGGTGTTCTAAGCCAGATAAAAAATACTCTTAAACCAGACGGCTTATTTCTAGCCGTTATGACGGGAGCTAGTACACTCAAAGAGTTACGTGAATGTCTTCTACAAGCTGAGGCTGAAATTTATGGTGGCGCAAGCCCTAGAATTTATCCTTTTGTCGACATTCGTGATGCAGGTGCTCTTTTACAGCGAGTTGGCTTTGCTCTGCCTGTAGCAGACGTTGAAGATGTCACAATACGCTATAATACAATGTTTGATCTCATAAACGATCTTAAAGCGATGGGCATGCAAAATGCGCTTATCAATCGCTCACGACGCCCTGTTTCCAAACGCTTTTTTCTCCGTGCTGCTGAAATTTACGCACAACGATTTAGCGATCCTGATGGACGTATTCGCGCACATTTTTCTTTCATTTGGCTCTCTGGTTGGGCCCCCCACCCCAATCAACAAAAACCTATACAACCTGGTTCTGCGCAAATATCTCTGACGGATGTTCTTTCTCCCAAAAAAACATAACCCAAAATTATTTTTCAAAAATACTTTTATCTGTTGTCCGTAATATCTGACTGGTAATCGTTCCAGCTAACATTGAATCACTTACATTTAGGGCTGTACGTCCCATATCAATCAGTGGCTCAATAGAGATAAGTACAGCAACCAAAGTAACAGGAAGTCCCATAATGGGTAACACAATCAATGCAGCAAAAATAGCCCCTCCCCCCACACCAGCAACACCGATAGAACTCAGCGTTACAATCCCAACAAGCGTAGCAATCCAAGTAGGCTCAAGAGGATTAATCCCCACAGTTGGTGCAATCATGGTCGCAAGCATTGCTGGATAAAGACCAGCACACCCATTTTGTCCAATTGTTGCCCCAAAAGAAGCTGCAAAACTCGCAATGAATTGCGGTACGCCTATCCACTGCGTTTGCGCTTCAATATTCAAAGGAATACTTGCAGCACTTGAACGGCTGCTAAAAGCAAATGTCAAAACGGGTAAAACCTTTTTGAAAAAACGAAAAGGATTAATGCCTGATATACCAAGTAATACACCATGAATTCCAAACATAAGGATAATAGCGACATAAGAAGCAATGATAAAAATGAGTAAATTTAAAATATCTGCAATATGCGAAGTTGCTCCTACTTTCGTCATAAGAGCAAAAATACCATAAGGCGTCAAAGCAATCACAATACGAACTAACCGCATAATCCAAGATTGTGCCACTTGAATAAATAAAAGGGCATTTTCCCCTTTTTCTGGCTCATCTTGCTTTAAAAGAAGAACTGCTGCCCCCAAAAATGATGCAAAAATAACAACACTAGTAATTGATGTACGCTTGGCTCCACTTAACTCAGCAAAGGGATTTTTAGGAATTAAAGACAAAATCATTTTTGGTATATTCATATCTCCAAGTTGCGAAATACGATCCCCAACAATAGCAGAAACAGTTTGCCCTTCATGGATCAAACTACTTGCTGTTAATCCAAAAGCATTAACAACAAAAATACCAACCAACGCTGAAAGAGCCGTGGTAAAAAGCAATATTGAAATGGTCATTATACTCATTTTGCCAACAGCATAAACAGAATGCAAATGAGCAACCGCTGAGACAATAGAGACAAAAACCAATGGCATGACAATCATTTGTAACAATAAAATATAACCTTCACCAACAATGTTAAACCATTCAATCGATTTCAATAAAGTAGCTTCACCCTCTCCATAAAAAATCTGCAAAACACTGCCAAAAACCAAACCAAGGATAAGCCCTAGCATAACACGGAGTGAAAGACTCCATTGCATTCTCTTACTTTGGGCAACCCACAATAAAAAAATAACAAATAGAAATAAATTGATGAAAAAATTAAATGTCATTGTCTATGCCCAGTCTATAGCCACTATTGTTAAGGCTAAAGGTAAATAATATGCATAATTCAAAATCAATATGTAATTTTTAAAACTAAAGTATAAGGCTTACAAG
>NZ_NJPP01000017.1:0-37500 GCF_002778015.1 Bartonella tribocorum
ATCAGAAACCTCACTGGCCTTGGCTGCCATGTGGTTAGAGAGGCCTTGGCTGCCATGTGGTTAGAGAGATGGTTGATGGCATCCCCTAAATCTTCAATACCTTCCTGATTAAGCTTAAAGACATTGCGTAATTTGGCAAAGCGCTCCCCAATCTCATCCCCGCTCATATCAAAAGCAACGGCCGCTTTGGCAGCATAAATACTAAAAGCCTCGAGATCTTGTTCACCAATACCTGCTTGGCTGGCACTGGTCATCAATTCTAAGACTTCACGGGCGGCGAGAGGAATTTTGGTGGAGGTTTCCAAAGCAAAACGACGCAATTCCTTTAAGCGATTAAGGGGGGCATCCAGAACCTTTTCCAAACCCTTCATTGATTGGTCAAATTGCATGGCTTTATAAAGAGGAGCAATTAGGCTAGCGGTTTGAGCAACAGCCCCCACCATGCGCCCACGCACATGAATATAAGCATTTTCTGCATGGGCTGTTGCTTCGCTCAAATGCTCAGGGTCAAACCACCCTTTAAAATGCTTGCGTGTTTGTTGTTGGAGTGGCGCAAAGAGAAATAGAAGGTCAAGCAATGGGGAACCCCGATTAGGCGTTGCAAGCAAGCCTCACCCTATAACAAAAAATATCTCTGTGTGAAATTTACAGATCTTATGTCCCTTACCTAAACAACAATATTGTACAGCATAACAGGATCAATTAAAGTAGAAAGATTTTTTCCTATAAAGCAAAAGAACGGTTGGAAAAAAGAAAAAACTTTGCCTATATTACGAAGCAGTAAAATATCATAAGGAGAAAGAAATGCGCCTTACAGTTGTTGGTGCAAATGGAAGAATGGGATGTGAACTCATTACAGCAATCCGGCAGAGAAAAGATGTAGAGCTTTGTGCTGTTCTTGTACGCAAAGGTTCAGCTTTTGTAGGAAAAGATGCCGGTGCATTAATTGGTTCAGATTCTCTTGGAATTCGCATCACTGATGATCCTGAAAAGGCCTTTTCTAATACAGAAGGTATTTTAGATTTTTCACGACCCCAAGCCAGTATTCTTTATGCTCACTATGCTGCTCAAAAAAAACTTGTCCATATTATCGGCACCACAGGATTTAGCAAAACAGAAGAAGAAAAAATTGCAGATTTTGCGAAACATACAACAATTGTTAAATCCGGAAATATGAGTCTTGGAATAAATCTTCTAGCCAACCTTGTAAAGAAAGCCGCCAAAACATTGCAGGCCGATGATTTTGATATCGAAATTTATGAAATGCATCACGCAAACAAAATTGACTCCCCTTCTGGAACCTCTCTTCTCCTTGGACAAGCAGCGGCTGAAGGACGCAATGTTATGCTGCAAGATGTGCGTGTCAACGAACGCAATGGCCATACAGGTAAACGCGAAAAAGGCTCTATTGGTTTTTCTAGTTCACGGGGTGGAACGGTTGTGGGCGAACACAGTGTCATTTTTGCCGGTTTCCATGAGCGCATTGTTTTTTCACATACAGCGCAACAACGCTCCATCTATGCCAACGGCGCATTAAAAGCAGCATTGTGGGCAAAAAACCATGAAAATGGTCTTTATTCAATGCTCGATGTCTTGGGATTAAACGCTGAATTTTAAACCGTCAATAGAATAGAGGCAATTTATAATGGGATGCACACTTGTACTCATCCGTCATGGACAAAGCGAATGGAATCTTAAAAACCTTTTCACGGGTTGGAAAGACCCTGATTTAACAGAAAAAGGACATGCAGAAGCGATAGCAGCAGGAAAAAAACTAAAAGAATTGGGTTTGATGTTTGATATTGCTTATACATCTGCCTTACAGCGTGCCCAAAAAACGGCTCAGCACATTTTAGAGCAAATGGGTCAATCAGACTTAGAAGTGATCAAAACTCCCGCATTAAATGAACGTAATTATGGTGATCTTGCTGGCTTAAATAAAGATGAAGTGCGTCAACAGTGGGGACAAGAGCAAGTACAAATATGGCGCCGCTCCTATACCATTGCGCCCCCGAATGGAGAAAGCCTACGCGATACCGGTGCACGCATTTGGCCTTATTATCTTTACCATATTCAACCTCATATTTTGCGTTCTCAAACTGTTTTGATCGCAGCGCATGGAAACTCTCTTCGTGCTCTTATTATGGCGCTTGAAGGTCTAAATAGCGAAGAAATTATATCTCAAGAATTAGCGACCGGAATTCCTATTATTTACACTTTTAATCCCGATTCAACCATTTCATCAAAGACAATCATCACACCTTAAATTTTCAAAACCATGATGCCCTCCCCCAAATTTAATTCAATCATTTTAAACGGAGAAAATAAGTTCTATAATTTTATTGACAGAATTGCTTCACACACTTAGATGATTTTTTATAAGCCCAGATGGCGGAATTGGTAGACGCGCAGGTTTCAGGTACCTGTGCCGCAAGGCGTGGAGGTTCGAGTCCTCTTCCGGGCACCATTTTTTGTCCTTAACATATTAAAATATATAGACTTTCCTTTAAATGGTGGCTTATAGACCGCCTTTCAGACCATTTCTTGTGGCTTATATAATTTTACCTAGTTTATTATTATTTGCTCCGTATTTTTCTTTTGAGTAAAAGCGACTATCTTTTTTCTCCATCGCACCATTCTCCCTCGCTTTATAGGGTTGAGGAAACCTCCCTTGAAGCATCCAATTGCAAATCGTTGTTGTGAATAGATTAAAAAGCTGTGCTCATTCACGGGTTGTTACATATCTATTGCCATCATCAAATATCATCTCACGACCTTTTTAGCATTTATGTTATATCAATAAGTGGGCTACTAAGAGACTCCTCTGTATTGAAAATTTATTTGTTAGATATGTTTAATTTCATATTCTTGGCCCTTTAGTTGTGTAAGAGCCAAGGCTACTTTGCCCCGATGGCACATACATACTTCAGTTTCAAGGCAAGTAATTGCAACACGTCTTTTATCCCAAAAAAGCTTGTATAATTTTTCTATTGCATGCGCATTGTTCTTGAATTTTGTATTTTGCTAATTTTCAAAAAGATGTTCATAATCTTTTTGTGTTTTTAAATTTCGTCGTTTTTCAGAAGCAATTCTGTGTTCAGGAATATGTACATAGTCAATATGAATACTGTTTACAGCTTTCTCTCATAGTCTTTTTGAAAATCCATATTTTCGGCTTATGGGATTTTTACGAACGTCACATAAAATCTTGATATTATTTTCCAGGAGACAATTAAGATAATTCTCAAGGGATTTCCCCTCATAGCCAATGGTAAAAAAGCAAAATTTTTCATCTTTAGCAGACGGTGGGATAGTATGTTTGATATTAGGAACGTTTAATTTCCTTATACGAAAAAGTAGAGGTGCTGGGAGGAGAAAGCACCCCCATAACATCAAGCAGCTTATGTTGAAATCTTTTGCATCTCTTGCTCTATTTCCTCTATAAATCATGTCCTTGGCAAATAACTTCTAACATTATTTGAAGTCTGCTAACGCCTCTTGAGATAAAACATCTAAAAATCTGAGAAACACGACCACAGCCTCGTGTGCAATAAATTGGAAAACTTTATCGTAAAATCCTTTCTACAAAGATAGGATTTTTTTGATCTAAGAGCTCTATGATTTTGTCTTCCACACCAAGAAGTACAGACTTTTACCAATTTCAACAGAAGATAAATCGGAGAAACTATCGAAAAACATATCACCATAAAAACGATCAAAAGACGTATAAAATAAAGATATCGAACTCTCTATTGTCGCTTACCTAACACCTAAGGAACAGAGCCTAAAGCCATATTTATAATGAATATGCAGAAGATTATCCTATCGTCCTTTGACGAAAAGACCATCGCTTCTTCACGCACTAAAACTCTAGGTTCTTTGTCAAATGCTAAAGAGCCCCCCAAAAGCTTATGATCTGGCTTTTAAAGTGTTTTATACCGTGTTTATATTTCTTATATTATCATATTGATCTCATTTTATTTTTCATTTTCGTGACCTGTTTCCCGCGCGTTTTTATATCTTTTCCATCGATCTCTTTCCGCTCTTTCACAGTTCCTGTTACATAAAAAACAAAGAGTCCCTATAATAACTGTAATGGATATGATGAGTACTATTGCAAATCCCACCGTTCATTCCTTTTTCAATGAAATCGTTGTTCATCATCTCATGCATTTCTCCCCATTTGCATTGATGAACAACTTTCTGCTTCCTTATCGCGATATTTTTTTCAGATTTTGAAGCCTGTTATTTAAATTATCAACTTCGCAATTGAGCCTTTCAAGTTCTTTATTGAGTTCATCAACATGTTCATGATGATTAGAATTCACTTCTAAAGTATGGAATGACTGAGATTGATCCTTAAGCTTATCGGCTTTGTCTAACCCTCGAAAGGCTTCTTTTTTTCTTAACATGTTCAAATGGGGTAAAAAACTTCTCGATCCGCTTAAAAATTGCAGCGTTTCGCTTTTGAGTTACCTCATATTTATAAGGAAGTTGTTTGGCATCTTTTTCAGCAAAGCCAAAGAGAGACCTTACTGTTCAAGAGCTATTCTCTCCAAATCCTCTACCGTTACCTCTCATAACGCCATTGTATCATTCCATCCCCGTTCGGCATGTGCTTTTTCAAACTCAACTGAATCCAATTTCTAAACAGCTTCATCCCGTTCCTTAATGATTTTTGAACAAAAAAATTCATCGACCCCACTATAATCATATAAGAAAGACACAAGATACGCATGCAAAAATATGACAAACAATAAGCTTTCTCTTAAAAGAATTTTTTTGTAAATATTTTTCTATCTTCTCGTACAAAATATCTTAAAATAAAAAGAGATAAATTATACACCAATGAAATATTCTACAAATAAATAAAGCTATAAAAAATAATTTATTCAATAGATTAGTCATAAAATTTTGTGTTTAGCGCTATATCTTTATGGGATAAATTTTATCACTTTATACGTGAACTAAAAAGAATTAACGCTACAAATCAATCAATGGTATTGAGTGGTATAAAGATTACTTTTAATAGAATTTTTTTAGCAGAAGCAGTAAAAAATTATGTTTTTTACGAAAATTGAAATTTATTCATTTTTTAGAATTTATTTTATGTTATCTTCCTTAAATTAATGAGAAGATCATAGAGTATTAAACTCATAGGACGCATTTTTCTCAAGCAACATTTTTTGAGAGAAAAGTTGATTAAATCAGCGGGGATACGAAATAAGCAACGTTATAATTTGAAAAGACAGTATGTATTGTTATTCGTAAAAAGATACCGTTTGGCAGTGAGCTAGAGAATATTTATGATTAAGGATATAAGTGAGAGGCATGAATTGGAGGAGTTTGATCTTTCTTACAGCGCAGTAGATCGAAAAAACACTAGATGAAGTTTAGAATTCGCCATTATTCATCATGAGATGAAAGCTTTCATTATAGGTTTGATTTCTTTGTTTTGATCTATTTTTTTGTCTGTAATATCTAAAAAATATCTTCAATAAGCGGCTCTTTTAGAGTGTCATTTCCATAATCAAAGGAAGGCTCATCGAGCAAGGATACCGTTTTGCAAAAGGAAATTGTCATTTCAGGATATAATGAAATTTATGTATTGAGTCACGATGCATCATGCAATCCCCCTTCCTCTTGTATGCGAAATTTAATTCTTAATCGTAATGATGTGGCCAAAATAACAATCCTTGTGAGGCAATTTTTTAATAAATAAAGTAAAGATGAGTTCTGAAAACAACTTTTTAGATGTAAATTGATACAGAAAAACAGTTAGAGAGCAATGGGGAGATTACAAATGTTGATAAGTATAAAAAAAGATATCAAAAAATTACCCAAAGCTGATTTTGGGATCATTTGTGCTCTTTCACCTAATCAGCTAGGACTATGGATCATGAATGAATGGTGTGTAAAAAATAAACAAGCCTTTATAAATTCTGATCATGTCAATGGTCTTACTGCCTCAGAGGCATTTTACAGATCTCAACCAAATGATTGCTATGGAAACAACAGCACCACAAGCAATTTTTCTCAAAAGATGGCGATCTCATTTATGGAACTTATGTTGCGCATCATAATCACTTTAAAGTTGCATTATTTCCTCCCATTAATACGCTTTGAAGCCCCCTATAGACTAAGACGCCTTTTAAATTTTAGTGTGGTTATGAAAAACAGCTTTCCACTGATCCCTAGATGGGGATATGAAACCGCTAACTTTTCACAGAAAAAGGTGCTCTTCAGTGGGAATTCTTATTGTACAATCGATGGAACAACACAATGAACAGAGCACGCACTCTTGCTCTTACCTATGGCGCTTATAATGCAGTACGCATGCTCATTGGTGTCTATCATGCAATTTTTTTAATGTCTATGGGGGTTAGTCTCGCGCAATTAGCGCTACTTCAAGTTGTCTTTTCCACAACTATTCTACTGCTTGATTTTCCTTGCGCTGTTTTAGCAGACAGATATCGGCGTAAATATTCCGTTATCGCCGGTGTCTTTATGACGGGAGTATTTTATCTTCTCTGCCTTAAAGCCCCCAATATAACGGCGCTTATTATTGCACAAATTCTCTATGCGACAGGCATTTGCATCATTGTCAGCGCCATTGACGGATGGATTTACCATTCTCTTGGCGATAAACACGATCACTTTTCGCATTATGCGCATCTTTATCACCAGGTTAATTCTTTCGGGAGTATTTTCAGTGGGATTATAGGCATTGGAACGATCTATTACTCTGGGCAATATTTTATGGGATATATTATCTCATGCCTCATGATGAGTGCTATTTTTTTAATATTCCTTATTGTTCCTGAAGAAAAGAAATCGGCCATTGAAACACACAAAACCAAAACAATCTTGCAAAATGCTAAAGAAACGCTGTGGATCTTTCAAAATACCATGGGAGGAGTGTGGTTTATTTCCCTCATGTGTCTTTTTAGCGCTGGTATTCAAATTATTTATCATTTCTGGCAACCAATTATACTTTCAGGTGGAAAAATTGATCACCTCAACGGTTCGCAAATGTTCGTTTTGATGTGCTGTCATATTGGCGCCTTTTCAGCACAATATTTTTCAAATTTACTGATGTCTAAATATCATGTTCTTGATAGAAAATATAAGAATTCTATAAAGTATTTTTCCTTCTTTTCTGCCCTTATGTGCATGGCGCTCTATTTTTTAGTCCATAGCCATCAAACGGCTGCATCCGTCATTGCCTTCTCTTTAATCCATGGATTTATTTGCACTGTACCCATAGGAGCAAAAAGCTTATTTTTCTCAGAACTAAACCAAACACAAACGCAACATATTTCTGGTGTTGTCGGTGCTGTATCTTTTAGCGGAAGAATATTTTCAATTACCGTATTAAGTATTATTTCTTTTCTTCCTGCAAAAGTTTCTCCATCTTATTACCTCATCTTACCAACCTTTACTTTTTTCATGTGTGGTTTGATCATCATGAAAGGGATGAAGCACTCTCAAAAGTCTTGATGAGAGGAACACGATAAAATTATCACCTATATTTTTTCTAAAAGATTTTGTTTTAAAAGCGGATCTAAGCTTCTTTAGACCCTTGACACATCTCGCTTTCAACAGACACCCCATCCCTAAAACAATAATTTATAATGATCATTCACCAAACTCAAATATCGTAAGATTTTTTCAAATCTGTTTTATCTTAAAGCAATAAAAATCATTTTCTTGCACATCATAAGCGGAAAGAACCGTATAGTTAAAAACAATTTAGAAAGGAAAGAGGTCCCCTTATGAACGCTCATAGTCAAGAACTATAGCAAGATGGAGAAAAGTATATATGCCGCCTTATTTCTCTCATAAGTATAAAAATGATATGCTCTATAAGCTTTATATTATTCATGAAAGCTTTTGTGTATTATACCATTCACAAGCACCATTGCAAAATGAGTTTGGGAATGTTGAGGGATATCAAAACCAGTGCATAAATTGGCAACACGCGTATATTCTGCTTAGAATATTCTTTTTATATTAAGAGGGTGTAATCCCAAACGGGATAAACAAAAACGAAAAGCCCATAATCTCCATTCTTGAACGGATACGTTTGTTAAAGATTTGTAAAAGTTGTAAAACTGAACGCATAAGATGATGATAAGATGGGAACGGATTTTCATCTTTTTTGCTTTGATGTTTTTTTAAAATTAAATGATCCTCCTATTTTTAGAAATCATTCTCTCACAAATTATAATATTTTCTTTTCTCTTTGGCCGATAAAAGCTGATACAATAGCTAAGGCAGTCACCCCTCTTAAAATATTTATCTTACATATGCTGCTGTGCTAGAAGTCGATATTGATTGACACGCCATAGAAAAACAAAAGCTCAGCCAAACAACGACATGAAACAATAAATATTACCGTCAATAGATTGGCAAGATAGAGGGATATAAAATACTTTATGGAACAGCATCCCTAACACATCTCACTTGACGACCTACTGCCCCTTAATAAGCGTTCGTACGGCTTCCTATATTCATAAAAATCCGTAAACAATCCTTCGCCTCCCAAATATGAAACATCAATGTGATGCGACAACAAAGTTTTGCCTTCTTTATCAACAGAACCATTCGAAATTTTGAAATAAGCCCTTTGACTTTCTCAAATTATTTTTTTCCACAACCGGTCAAACAACTGTTAATATAAATTGTCATGGCGATTTGCATAAAACCGATTGGATTTGAAATGTCCCCTATTGGTTTTGCTTTAATTTCCACCATTAGAAAAAAGCCTCTGCCACTTATTTCATGAAGTATGGAATGCAGCCAGATATAAAAAAAATCAACACAAAGATGAAGAAATAAGAAAACAAGCAGCAACACACGCAGCGAATGTAAAAGCCTAAGATTTTGCCATGAAAGCACTTCTTGGCTAGACATAAGATAAATATGGCATCGCTTTACACAAAGCGCACAAATCGTAAACGTCTCGCAATAGAAGCAATCAAAAAACGACAAAAAGACTCGCAATAGGATAAAAAAATAAATTAAAAGAATCTAAAGGGCTTAAAATCCCTGAACTTTTATACAAGGCACTCATTTCATTATAAATGGCAGAGGGAATCATCATAAATGGCGGAGAGGAAGAGATTCGAACTCTCGAGAGCCTTTTGAGCCCTACTCCCTTAGCAGGGGAGCGCCTTCGACCACTCGGCCACCTCTCCAAGGAGTTGCATAAATGGTCTCAATAAAAAGTTCAAGACATTTTCGATTTTTTTCCCAAATATCTGATTGTTTTTCCGTTATTGACTTCATAGCGATCAAAAATGAACAAAGCGAAAATTGTGTCTTTTTTAGCACATCTGCTCGAATAGTACATGGATACATTACAAAAATGTCATTTCATATTTGAAACTCTAAAAAGATTAGTATAGCTAGGATGATTAAGTACCGCGTATTTTACTTATGTCTTTGTCTTTAATAGATGAGGCAAATGATGTTCTTTTAGCAGAAAATTAAACGGACCTTGGAGATCCCATATGAATATTAAATCCCTCTTTTTAAGCTCTACAGCAGCTTTTTTAGCAATTTCTGGAGCACATGCTGCTTCAAAAGTTGTTGCCGAACCTGAACCTGTAGAATATATTCGCGTTTGTGATGCCTATGGCAAAGGATATTTTTATATCCCTGGAACAGAAACCTGCATGCGTTTGTCCGGAAACGTTCGTGCGGATTTTATCGGTGGTGATAATATCGATGCAACAACCGAAACCGAACTGAAAAATAAAAATAAAACTTATGGTGCATCATCACGGCTTACCCTTGTTTTCCAAGCCGCTTCTGAAACAGAAATGGGAACCCTTCGTTCATATGCGAGAATTTTCTCAAGCTGGGGTAAAGGTAATGATGGATCTGGTGCAAAACTTTCCGCTGCTTACATTGAATTGGGTGGTTTTCGTGTAGGTCTTGACGATACCATCTTCAATAGCTGGACTGGTGGTTATGGAAATGTTTTCAATGATGACAGTGTAGCACCTGCCGGCACAACACGCACCAATTTTATTTCCTATACCTTTAATGGCGACTCCGGCTTTTCTGCCATTATTGGAGCTGAATTAGGTAATAATGCAGATACTCTTCCTGAAGTAAAGACGAGAGACACCAAAGGATTCTACATTGAAAAAGATGGTACACTTATTCCTGTCACGAACGATACTCGTCCAAGTAAAGCAATTAAAAATTACACACCCAATGTGGTTTTGGGTATAAAGTTTATGCAAAAATGGGGTGGTTTTTCAGCAGTTGCTGCCTATGATGCTTACTACAAAAAATGGGCTGGAAAAGTACGTGCAGATTTCAATATCAACGACCGTTTCAACCTATGGGTAATGGCTGGTTATAAAAATAGTCTTGATTACTACACAGTAAATGCAAATAATGAATTGTCACGAACAAGCACAACAATTTATGCAAACTGGGGTGGTAAATGGGCTGCTTGGGCAGGTGCCACATACAAACTCACGCCAAAGGCAAATTTGAATGCTCAAGTTTCTTATAGTGCTGTGAAAACCTTTGCAACATCTGTAAATATTGCATACACGCTGGTTCCAGGATTTGTGATTACACCTGAATTGACTTATGTTTCTTGGAACGATGACCGCGTTCTAAAGGATGCAAATGGTCATGAAAAACATTTACTCCATGGAAAAAGTGCCCTCCAAGGTATGATCCGTTTACAGCGTTCATTCTAATTTTTTTCAGATACAGCTTTGAAAAACTGGCAACTAAAGTTGCCAGTTTTTATTTTTGAAATCAAAGATCATGAACAGCCTTTCTCTAGTATTTATTTTCTTAATTGTTCTAATAAAAACGACTTAGTTTCACAAAAATAGTCTCAAAAAAAGTTAACCCGTATGAGTTTGATAAAATGACTTCACACAGGCCACTACCCATCAATTCAAGCAATCTCTCCCGTGCTCTTTAAAGCGTGTGTTTCCATTGCTTTATCACCCAATTGATCTTTCTTTTGCTAATTTACACCGAACCTTTTTAATTTAAGGCATAATCTTCTCAGACTAAGCTTTACCTTGAAATTCAGTTGATCTGCACTAAACAAGGAAGCGCATCATTCTCTTGAAGAATAAAGATTCCTACCCTCATCATTTTGTAAATAATCCGATTGCTCTAAGGAGAACACTTGGCTGATTGCTTATGATTCATTTGTATAAAGCTAAAACTCTGCAGACAAATCCCATCCCCAATATTTTCCACTCTCTATTTTTTTAATATTTAAAATCGAGTGTTATATCTTTCATGTTCCTGTATCACTATTTTCAATGATGCTGTTTTATAGCATCACAGAATAAAATATTGAAAAAAGATAGAATATTAATTTGTAATGATAATTCACCGTTCTTCAACGTAATTGAGACCCTCTCGTAAGATTTTCTCACTTCAAATCTCTCCATGTTGAATCAATGAAAATCACTTGGCTTGCACATCCACAAGCGGATAGACCCTATGAACCAAAATATACTAAAAAGGACAACACATGCCTATAATGAGAGCTTTCAAGAATGAAGGATTGTGATAGGCTTGTAAACTGTATGATGGTACCAAGTTGCTTTTTTATAAAGCATAAAGAGGCAGTGCTCAATAACTTTTACATATACTATTCACAGGTACTGGCGTTAAATGGACTTGAAAGCAAGATATCTCTTTAAAACAAACGCATGAATGAGCAACACTGCAACATATTAAAAATCTTGATCATCAAGAAACATATCATCAAAACGATGCCAATATCCTCTAAAGTCATAAAAGCTAAAATCAATATATCTTCAAAAAATGAATTGTCCTCCTTGCTCTCTAAAGAATAAAATCCTACCAAAAGCTAATCACAGCCCTGTCTTTCTTAAAATCATTATTCCATTAATGAGATAGTTTATTGTTTTGTAGGTTGGGATTAAGAGATCTGAATATCTCTCATATTCCCCCATTCTCGTTAATCAATCAAAATCATCTCTTTTGCACATCACAAGGGGGACTAGTGTATAAATAAAAACTAAATACAAAAACGACAAATGCTATGAATCGTTTCAATAATTGTCAAAAGCTGTCGTGCAACATTGAGAGCAAGAAAAATTAAGATGTTGCATATAATGGTGCTCCCTTACGCTTTTATTAAGCGCAAGGATGGTCATGTACAATAAACGACACACCTCCTAGAAGATTTTATACTCTTAACGCATGCCCATTATAAAACATGTAAATAACACACATCAAAAAATATTTTAAAACAAATAAGGATACATACAACACGAGTCCATTTTGTTTAAGGTATTTTATCTTATACGAGGAACATGCCCCCATTAGACACAATATCTTCACTGTGCACATTTTAAAAAAAGCAGAATAATATAAGATAAAGAAACAATAAAACTTAAATCTCTGCAAGCTATGAATCTCTATAGAATTACATTTTTACAAAACGCGCTATACTCTCCATACGATTTTTAAAACAATAAATGCTCTTATATTACATGAAGCCAATAAGCAGAAGCTCCCTCTTAAGACGCAAGCAGCGCTTACAAGCCATCATAAAATATCTTTTAATAAAAACGGATCGAATTTACGAAAAATATTTATCAACCAATGCATAAAGAATTGCCGCTGTTTCAACATCTAGAACCCCATCATAATTTTCTTGACGAAAGTGAAGTTGAAAAGCTCGGATCAAATTTTTGTATCCTATTTCAGTACATACGGCTGAAACATCATACCCATAACATTTTAGCTTCGCCAAAACCTCTTCTTTGGAGGGAAGGCTCTTAGAGAATTGCTCTTGATAGCGACTTTTGGGGTCATCATCATACCATGCCCCTATACCTGCATTATAAAGTTCTTTCCATGGGAAAGCTGCTCCCGGATCACTTTTTCTTCCAATGGCAATATCACTATGCCCAACAACATTCGTTGGCATAATATCAGGATACCGTTGAAGAATATTCAATGCGAGCTCTTTCACGGCATCAATTTGTATTGGATTATAAGGAGGAAAGCTAAATGCCCCATTATGATCATCCACTAATCCAACGGTCTCTTCTGAAGCAGAAGAACAACCCGTTGCTAAATTAACGATTTCAATCCCAATAGATGTATCATTGAGACGACTATACCCTGCCCATGAACTAACACCCGCATGCCACGCACGCTCACTTTCATCAACCAGATTAAAAATACACATATCTTTGAATCCTGCCTCACGATATGTCTGCTCTGAAGGATCAGGAACAAGATAGTGTGCACTAACCTTTTCTCCTGTAAGTGCCATGATTGATTCTTTAAAATCAATAGCCGTATAATGCATAACAAGAAAATGAACGCGACGATTAAAACCCTTGACAGAACGATAACTGTTGTAATCAATCCGATACATAAAAAGCTCTTTCTTTTTCGTTTTAAAAAACCACCGCCTATCACAACAGATAAAACACAAACTGTTGAAAAAATGCAATGAATATATCATTTAGATACTAACAATTGCGTCAAAAATTTGTTTATTAAAAACATCAACACTCTTATCAACAATCAAGACACATTTTTATTTCTCCCCACACAGACATAAAATGTTTTAGACAACATCCACCAACCCACCCCATCAAATATTTCCCCCCAAAACTCCCTACACAATGATCAATTGAAAAGAAAATAAAGGCGTACAAAACAATCACGTCTTAAATCTTTACCTCTCACAGATAAAATTGCTGTTTCTATTATAAAAAATTGAGAAATATCCCCCTGAAGTAAACGCCAAACTATCATGCAATCGGCACAAAAGCATAAAGGAAAACTTTATGAGCTCTTACAGCAATTTATGATCAGACAACTGAACAGCATACATTCCCAATCAACGTTTCATGGACATATTTTTTAATGAAATTTGCAAAGCTTTTCTGTCAATGGCACTGCTTTTTGTCTTTTCACAACATCTTTTTCTGATTTATTAAAGAATACTGATTATTTATAAAGCTTGCAGAATACAAAGTCTCTGAATATCGTTCATGTGCTTTTAAATAAAAGATAACATATTAATTTATAATAACCATTAATCTTTGTTGTGCCTTTTGAATGGAAGAGCCGAACACAGTCAAATTTCTTTTATCTTAAATCTTCTGATATTGAATGAACAAAAGCCCTTCATTTGCACATCAAAAAATGAACATAGTGATAAAAATCACTGAAAAAAAAGAATACTTCTCATGATAGATAAAAACAGCATTGTAGATGCATATATCTTATCCTCTTAATCTAAATAGCAAAGTCCATTGCAATATTTGGGACTAGAAAAGGATACCCCTAAAATCCAATCCAGCATAAAAACCTTCATTATTTTTGCTGATAACATAAAAATGAAAAGACTATTGAGAACCAATGGTGTGTCTTATGGAACGCCTATCAATAAACAGACCTAATTTTTGTCACAACAGAAGAAATATATGGAGATTGACACTCTCTTAAATGAGGAGAAAAGAATTTTTCTGCTTCTCTTTGATCTGTTATAGCACCAAGCAAAAGAGCATCACATTCCGGAGTTTTTTACCAAGTTTCCTGAGGGAAGATAATCCCCTTCCTGCTTCCAATATTCCTACCTCATATCACCATAAGCTAATTTAATGGACAAAATAGCTCTAAGACCTTCACGCCCCCTCACGGATTTCTAATCTCTTGCCCCTCACACAGGTAGCACAAGAACTGTCTTTTTTATAATCCTTCCATCCATTCGCTAACAATTGCATTCGTCATAACGAGATTATCATCCCACAAACGGGTACCTGCCCCAGAAATTATTCGATATTCATGATTAACACATTGGCTTTTTGTTTGATTATCAACCGTTGCAAGTTGCGATTTTTCACCCACCAACGCTAAAAACTTCCCCCTATACTTAACAATCTCATCTCTAGCATCCAATGCCAATAAAAGTTTAAATCCTCTTGTCATGCGTTCAACAGCCATGTTTTTTTGATCTTGTGGAATTTCCAAGGCAACTCTTTTTTTCACAACGCCAGAAGGATGCATAAAAATATTAAGTGTTTCCAAAGCGCCCAACAAATCATTATTTTCTAAGTGAATCAAAATATCTCCAAGGCGCTGTTGCAAAAGCTTATCTGGATAGCCAGGTGCATTTACAGCAAGTACCGCTTGAACATTGGGAAGCCGTGTTGCCAATATTTGTACCAATATGCCAGCCATAGAAAATCCCACAAGCACCGTAGGCTTTTTAAAAGATTTGTCCAATTTTTCTACCATAAAAGATAAAGTTTCAATAGCAGAATGATTGAAAAAATGAGCGCTCTTAGGAAAAAGCGAGAGTGTATCCAGCAGCATCACTTGAAACCCTTTCATCGCGCAAAGCTTTGTCAATGAAGAACAAAAAGCCCCTCCATCCCAAATGGGCATTACAGGAGACAGAATAACAACAGGAAGGCTCATTGATTAGATTCCTCCTCTTGCTTCAAAAAATGCATGAGAGCCAAAACGCCTTCCCCAAAATGTCATAAAAATACACGTATGTTGAAACTCTACGCCCACAAAGTCCCCCAGAACAACTAATTTGCCAAATTCAAACGAAACTTATGATCAATTTTACCCCCACTCAATCAAACAACTGAATAAAAAATCATTCAATAAGAAAGTCCCCATTCGTGTAAAATATCAGAAATATTTTTGTACAATACTCTCTATCATTTCACTCAGCTTATTTATGAAGTCATAAAATGACGCGCTTTTTGAATATAAATGATAAAACCAATCATGCAACACACTGCTAACAAAGTTGCCATAGCCCGTGGGCTATGACCAGAGATTTTTCCGATAACCGCTGCACTGAGTGCCGCACTTCCTAATTGCAAAGAGCCCATAACACCAGAAGCCGCTCCTGCAGCTTTCGGATGCGATGAAATAGCCAGCGCTGTCCCTAACGGCAATAAAAAACCATTGCCAAAAGTAAGAACAGCAATAGCCATAAAACTTGTCACAAGGGGCCATGGGCTTAGATACATTTGCAAAGCAAACAGCATACCACCTATCACAAAAATAACGTACCCTCTCCCCACGGTCTTTTCCATAGACTCGCGTTCAAAAAACCATCGCGCCAAAAAATTTCCTAAAATATAGGGCAATGAAACACCAATATAGCTATAACTAATATGTATTGGCGATAAACCTAAAGTCGTGAGCAAAAAAGGCGATTCCACAATATAAGCAAAATAGGCAGCGTAAGAAAAACACGGAATAAGTGCATAAAAAATAAATTGTTTATTTTTAAGAACGCCCCAATATCCCTTCATAAATCCTACCGGAGAAAAATTCTGTCGCATTTGGAGAGGCAAAGTTTCAGTGAGCACAAAACAACACAGAAAAATGGTCAAAAAGATAAAAAAGCTTAAAAAGATAAAAGTCGCCTGCCAATGAAAAGCTTGTATCAAAAGTCCACCAATAAAAGGTGCCAGTGCTGGCGACATTCCAATAAAAGGGAAAACAATCAAATAAAGTTTTCCTGCTGCTCTTTTATCCAGTAAATCATTGATAATCGCACGACTTAAGACAAGTCCCGCACAAGCTCCAAGACCTTGTAAAAAACGTAACATAAGAAAAGCGTGAATATGAACCGTATAAATCACCCCAATTGTCGTAAATAACCACAAGAATAAGCCTAATAGAAGTGTTTTTTTACGCCCAAAATTATCGCTCAGCGGTCCATAAATAAGCTGTCCAAGTGCCAATGCAAACAAAAAAATAGCCACTGCACTTTGAATTTGAGATTGTGTCACTTGATAATACTGACGCATATCTGCCAGTGCTGGTAAAAAAATATCGGTAGAGATCAATCCCCCTGTCGATAAACACACAATAAGTATAATAAATGGCAAAGTATATTTACGATTCATAAATAAAGTTACACTTTTAAAGTTATAGATTGAATATAATCAATTAAAAATAACAGATATAATTACACTTTTTCTTATATATATAAATAATCATAATTAAAAGTATTATTATTTTACTTTATCAAATTAAATTTCTATTATTTTTTTAATCAATAAAATTTTATTCTACATGCTTCACAGGCAAAAATTTACCCCATGAATAAGCTTTTCTTTAACATACACTTTGCTGTAATCTTCCGCTTCTTTTTTCATCAATATCATAAGCAAAAGCACACACTCTCTCCACAGCAATAATGCCACTTTCTATACACGATTCATCAAAGTTGATCGATAAAATGCAAAGCAGAAAAACAATCTCTGACGTCTCTACCCCAAAAACCCTATGGTATAAAAACAGCGTATAACACAAAAATAGCTTGGAGAGCCTATCAAGATAAACCATTATTGTAAAGAGTTTAGGTCTACCAAATCATAGAGTATAATGGCTCTTCTGCAAAACACCCAAAAATCCAATATATTTTGCTCATTGCATAAAATTTTTTATTTAAGACAAAAAATCAAAAAACTGTATAACTTATTGAAAAATAAGATATAATTAGAAATTATATATAATTGATTCATAGGCGCTATGAATGTGTAGAAGAGAAATAACACATATTCCATGACTGATCCCTCTTACAGTTGAAGGACAAACATAGACTGAAGATCAGTTTATGACGTGCAAAAATTAAAGACTTGAGAGCCATAAGCAAAAAGAAAGGGATCAAGCAAACAATAGAAATGATTACCTGTCTTTCAGAATGGTCTTATGATAGGGTTAACAAACTTGATCAGCGTGACTTTTCAAAGATCAAAGATATTTTGGATTCCTCAGTAAAAGAAGTGCTCGACAAAATAATCAGCATCATTAACAACATCAAAATGGCTTGGAAAAATCCATTCACAAGCTATATCGAAAGTTTGACCCACGAAATCTAAAGAGCATACAAATACACATAGAAAGAATAATGAATGTCTGTATTTTCAGCAACATTATATTAGAGAAAGACAAAAACAGTTTTTATAAAGATATATTTGAAACAAAGGATATAAAAAACGCAAAAGAAGAAATCTTTAGCGACGATACACCAATAATGGTAAATCCATTGAGCGCCACCATCTTTACGCTTATGAAGAAACAAACCGGCACTATCACACACTTTGCCAGCCCGTGGGTTGCGATAAGCCCTTGGCATTTGAGAGCGTTCATAGAGAGCCATTTTTACCTTGCCTATACAGTTTTATCCACACACTCATCCCACTGGTTATATGCAAATGAGCGGTTTTGGTTGATTCAAGATAAGCAGGTTTGAAGTAAAAGAATTTTATGTTCTTTAGGACTCTCATTCAAGTTGAATAACGCTATATTATCTTTATAAACCAATATGTTGTTACAGATGCAACAGTATATAATCCTTCTAAGATACCGATTCACATAAACATTATAAATTACACTACCTTGGTACAAAATAGTCCATAAAGATATATGCATATTACATCTCTTCCTAAAACTGAAGACACAGCAAAAAAGCCAATTTTGGATATAATCTTAAAATTTTTAGACATTGCCTCAAAAATTTTGAATCTGCCCTCTTGGTGTTGAGAATTTTTACTTAAAAGATTGAAATAATTTTCGAGCATTCTTTCTAAGTAAAATAACAAGGAGGAAAGCGTAACATCAAACGACTTTCCTCCCTTTTTACTGAATGAGATTTTTAAATTAGAGCTTCATCAATATTTTTCTGATCATCAAAACATACTCTTTGTCACCAAAGCAGTGTATCAAGACGAAAATTATAGCAACCATGATTTTTTAGAAAAAAGCAAACAACATCTACAAAATTTTACTTTTTATCCTCAAACACAAAGAACACTATCAACGACCCAAAAAATCCTCACACAAAAACAATCATAATAAAAAAGTAAGAAGTGTACGCATCTCTATAAGATGCAGGATGATCAATCAATATGCGCCTAAAACATCAATATCCCCCTTGCCGCCGCTGTTCGTATGTTGATCAAAACATTGTCATGAAAACAATCTTTTGTCATGCAAACACTCTTTTCAAATTGTCCAACAGAGCCCTGAGTGAACAAGCATATGACATCATTTTGCGTAACCCGCTCATGATGTTTAAAAAAATACTTAATCTCTTTGTATTTTAGACGCTCAAACAACATTCTCCATGAATATAGCTCTAAACAAAAACATAAAAAGAAAATCAATTTTTTAAGGATAGACACTCTTTAAACTTTGATTAATTCGGTTTTCCTCACCCCTAAGAGACCTCAAGAACAAAAAAACCGCAATCGAACAATTGAGATCTTGCAGCCCACCATGCGCCCCACAGCCTACAGCACAAGCAACAGCTTAAACAGCTTCTCTCAACCCCACGACACGAGATGCCATTAAAAATTATTCTGTCTCATAAGAGATAAACTGATCACACGAACACATCTTGCCTTAAGCGTAAACCAGATCTTTCGAATTGTTTGTTTATCAAAGTTTTTGCTTTCATAACAAATGTTTCTCACAACAAACGTTAAAGCATTTTTTCTTATTCATTTTTAGCGGCTATCCATCTATTTTGGAACATAATTGACAATAAAGCATTGTATCTCCAGCATATTTAAGGAGATAAAAACATGGAAACCCGCATTCCTGAAAACACACCTTTCGATACAAATTTTCTAGGGCATAAATCCCTAGAGACAGAATATCCTTTTTTTCAAACACCCATTTCATGGTCTGCCATTTTTGCCGGACTGCTAACAGCTCTTGCCACCTCAATCTGCCTCTCTTTTCTGGTAGCAGCATTAGGCTTGAGCCAAATGGATTTAACCTCTTCAAGCCCTTTTGAAGGCTTTTTCCTCTCCTTTGGCATTGGTTCTCTTATCGTTATGCTGATAAGCCTTGCTTTGGGAGGTTTTGTCGCTGGACGTTTTGCCGAAACCGCTGGAGCTCTTCATGGTTTCTTAACCTGGGCTCTCATAACACTACTGATGACCCTCCAAGCCATCCATATGGTTTCAAGCACAGCAAAAATAGGGGCTAAAACCGCCCTAGAAAATAGCTCCATGATCGAAAAGACCATAGACAATTTCAAAACAAATATTTCCCCCTTATTGACAAAATTAAAAAGCGAAGATTTTGCAAATTTTTTGACAAAAAACAGCGACAATGGCATCAATTTTGACCAACTTGGCAGTGAGTTGCGCACTCTTCTTCATAAAAGCAACATTCCTGCCCTCAATCCTAAGCGCTTAAAAACATCCTATCAGGCTGCTCTCAACGATATTGGTTCTGCGATAATCGCTTTTAAAAATGATCCTTCTCACTACCGCACCACATTGAAAAATCTTGGTGAACGCCTTTCTGATCGTGTAGAAGATTTCACAGCAAAATTTAATCGAAGCGATATCATCAATGCGCTCGTAAAAGATGGCATGAGCCGTACGGATGCACAAACAGCAGCCAACCATGCTGTTCAACTCTATCAAAGCGCAGAGGAAAAAACGCAAAAAGCAATAAAAGCACTTGAAGAACGGGCTGAAAGCCTTTCTGATAATCTTGAAGATGCCATCAAGGGCGCAAAAAATACAGCCACAAAAGTCACGAATACAGCCTCCAACATGGGATGGTGGGGCTTTTTAGGAAGCTTAATAGGTGCTATAATTTCCAGTGTTTGTGGTTATTATGGCTACAAAAGCCGTAAGGATTCTTTTAAGTTTTAAAACTTTGACCTTTAAAGCAAACCGAGAAAAAGCTGTACAGAATGTGCAGCTTTTTTTACACTTACTTGAAAAGATTTTTTGTATAACATGGCAGCTAATACACTCTCTTGCGATACCAAACACAAGTCTTTCGAAGTTCAAACATGAAAGCAGAACACTTGAAATGAACGATAATATGCTCATTTCCCCTAAAAATCAAAAAATTTCGAAGAGAACAACCTATCTTTTTAAGAAAAATCTATAGTACTTTTTTATAAGGCAATGTGTACCCTTTCAAAAGAAATAGCAGAAAAATCATACATCTCTTTGTGATAAAAAAAAAGCTGATATCATACATCAATCATATTGCTAAAAAATTTCTCAAAACAACAATGATATAACCTCAAAAAATAAGAAATATTTTAAATAAACATAGCATTTGACAAGAAAATAAATCCATGCTACGTGTTAGAATGTGGTGGTTTTTCATTTAAATTATCATGTATTTTTATCAATTAGTAAGGGGAGGAATATATGAATATTTCACTTAATGAAGTAAAAGATGTTATTGAGTTAGCTTCTGAAGAGATTGAGCCAGTAAGGGGAGGGAGTAAATACGCTCAGCGCAGCGATGTTCAAGTGTATCAAGATGAACTTGATATGAATGGTTCGCTGGAAGTTTAAGAATGTATTGTTAATACAGATCTGCTTATCCATCAAACTTTAGAAAATTAAGCATATTTAATGACATGTTTGAATTATTTTCAGAGGGCTTTGCTCAAAAAGTTTGGGCCAAGCAAGCGGCTGAATTGTCAATTTCACACATCCCTTTCAGTGAAAGGGATGTGTTGGATGCTCTAAGGCAATACGCTCTACATCCTCGTAAACTCTTAGCTCTTAATCCTAAATCCGAAGTCATAACAGTGGTTAATGGCGTGCGAAGCCCGCATCCTCTTCCAAACTTTCTTGTTTTAGACACGGATAGGACTATAGAAGAATATACTGCCCGCGTTGATCAATATGCCGAAGGGCAAGAATGGGCGGTCATGTATTATGGGTTATACGCTGCGACCCCTGCACTGTGGGATGCAGCAAAACAGTTTGCAGATCAATTAGCTCATTCTTTAGGTTTTAGACCCGGTGGACGCGTGGATATTGACTGCTTCATAGGCCGATATGCTTCTACCTATGTTGGGGTCCATGTGGATCACGCCCATAATTTTGGTTTTACGCTACAGGATGGCAAAACAATGTTTGCTTGGCCTAGCACACGAAGAGACCTCCAAGGGCTAAAATATCCTGAATATGAGCAACATAAAACAACAGCAATTGCGCTGCAAAATCTGACAGACCGAGTTGCCTATTTTCCCCATGATGCCTTCCATGTTGCCGAAACGGGAGAAAAGATTGCTGTAAATATCAATGTCGCTTTTTGGGAAACAGCACACGATGCACAACACCATAGAGATTATGTCACGCATTTACTCCATCTTGATAATCGAACGCGACATGATATCCGCACATCAGGAAGAGCAAATTTAACCCCTGATAATGCTTTTCAGCACTCCGCACTAAACTCTGCCATCGCACATGGTACCTTAAAACGCCATATGCTTGTTTCTCAATTAATTTGCGATACAAGTTCACGTTTATGTGTCGGTCGTCCCCTTATTGACGTCTCCGAAATTGAAAGTGAAATCACTCTTCACCCACTCGCGACCCTCCAATGGGTACCATTACTAGAAACAAAAGAACTCCTCATCGCGGCAAATGGGCATTGTGCCAGTTTCGAGTATAGCTCTCATTTAGAGAGCTTCCTTTCCCAACTTTCATCCGGAAAAAAATTAGATTTAGCAAAATTAAATGATAAATCCTACAGATATGCGCAGGAGGAAATTTTAAAAGCCGTAAAAGCTTTAGCATCTTGGGGGGCATTGTGACAAAGAAAAAATCCATAATTTTCGCCCAAATAGGACTTTTTCTTGTTTTGGGCTTAAGCAGCTTTGCCGATGAAACGACTCAAATCACTTTTGCTTTACACTTAGCAGAAAGTACAGCCTCCATTTCAATGCTGCTTTTTGCAGGGCTTATAGGAGGAATTTGCGCAGGTCCCATTGCCCCGCGTCTTTTGCATCACTTCCAGCCAGCGCACACAGTGACTGTTGTTTTATTGTTTGAAGCACTTTTCATAGCCGTTGCTGCAATCGCCAACCAGTTTTGGTTTTATATTGCTCTTTCTTTCGCACTGGGGTGTGCAGGTTCACTCTTTTGGTCTGCTATCCTTGTTGCCGTGCCCGACTTCGCAAAAAATGATCAGCAATTAGACCGTATCAACCGCATTATCCAAACAGTCCGTAATCTTGGCTATATTGCTGGACCACTGTTAGGAGGCATGTTGTATGGTTTATCAAACGGGCAAAAAGGGCTCTTTGCACTATCCATCATGGTTCTCTGTGCCGCCTTAATCACCACATGCTGTTTTAAAAGTTTAAAAATGCATGTGCCAACAACAAGCACAACACAGCCAACCAAAAAGGGACTAGACTTAAAAGGGCTCTTGGGTAAAAAAAAGGTTGTCTCTGCTCTTTCCCCCCTCATCATTACCATCATCCTCACCTCCACCCTCAATGTGTTGTCGATTGTCCGCATCCGCACCGAGCTATCCTTCAGTGCACAAACTTATGGAATGATCAGCAGCATGATCAGTCTTGGCCTTGTGGTTGGTCCACTCTGTTTCTCTAGCCTTTTCCACCGCCTTGGCAATGCCGCTGGAGCATCACTGGCTGCCGCAACCATTGGTTTGGCCATTTTCTGTTTTTCCTTAACACCGCTTATATGGCTCATGATGCTGTCATTTTTTATCCTTGGGAGTGCCAACGGTGTACAAAATGCACTCATGGCAAGTTTTATGATGAAAGCGATCCCAAAAGAACAACGAAACAGTCAAATGCCCGCTTATATTTTCATCCTACAAACAGCCGTGTGCATTGGTTTTATCAGTGCAGGTTTTATAAAAGTGCATCACACCCAATACACACTCCTTATCATCAGCATCATTACCATGATCACCGGCATATTAGGCTGTATCGTCAACAGTGCTCTGCAAAAAAAGGAATGGGAGAATGCTTAACAAACTTTACCATCTTGTCTCCTAAAAAACATGCCCCAAAATGGCATGACGATCACCATCCGATCAAATCATGCAACTTCATACCAACCAACGTGATTTTGATAAACCACTCTCATATGACGGAACGAACAACCCCAGCGAGCATCCATTGCCAAAACTTGATATTTTAAAGAAAAAACCGATAACATCATGCAACAAGATCCTATAGGCTTAAATTTTTACCATGGAACAGGCGGTTATGTATGGCAATTAGCAGAAACCCTGCAACATGACTTGAATGAAAACATCCACACCCTTGCCTTACAAAAACCCACACCACCCATAGCAATCAATTCTTTTGCCGTTTACCCACGCAAATTAGACTCCCTAGCACACGTTCAATGGGAAAAAGATGTACAGATAATAAAAAATAAACCGGCACTCATTGGCAAACGTCAAATACAACCGATCACCGTTGTTTCCACAAAAAGCTCTGCCTTTGGTGGATTTGATTTTCTAACATTTACAGCGCTTCATGAGGGCTGTTCTGTCCAATCCTTGAAAGAAATCAAACTCAATGGTTGCCTTTTTGACGCAGACAATCTTTTGATATCACTGCTACGACACGGTCTCATTCAAACAGATCAACAAGCCTTTTCAAAAGATCATGCAACAGCGCTTTTACGAGAACCAACATGTCGTATTGTCAATTCTCCTCTCGGGTCCCTTGCCATTAATCAACTTAATGGACGCACAATCCGGCTGAATGAAAAAACCAAACCTCTCTTGCAAAAAGCCACAACAGAAATACATCTTCAACACCCCATAGAACAAACAACAATATTTTTTATCAAAGCGGGAATGCTACGCTTGGTAAAATGATAAGGATCAAAAGATGCCTCTGATAAGACCTGGTATGGGAACAGAAAACAGTATTGAGCTTATTTACACACTCATTCAAATGGCAAGACCACGCACAGTCCTTGAAATCGGTGCGGGGGATAGCACGCGCTTGATTGCGACAGCACTGCAAAAAGCAAAACAAGCATGGGAAGAGGATAAAAAACTTTTAGAATCCTCTCCTTGGGAAGAACGTACAGCTTTGCTTGACCCCTCTGGTGTTCTTGAGAATTATCAACCACGCTTGATCACCATTGATGATTTTTCAGCGGAAGGTCAGTCGGCCGAAGAAGCATGGCAAAAACTGCTCCAAGACGAGCGTATTGAAAAAGACACTGTAACATTTATGAATGAGAATTTTTTCTCTCTCGATGATGCAACTCTCAAATCTTGGGGACCAATAGATTTTGCTTGGATTGATGCTGGAACACCCGCAGATGATGTGCGATTTGTTACCACACTTTGGGAACATATCAGTGCTGGTGGTTATCTCTGTTTGCATGAACCAACCATGACAACAACCGTTGCTCTTAATGGCGCTCAACGGGTTAGACGCATCAGAACCCCTTTGTGGGAAGAAATTCTCTACCGCCTTGATGGCTCCTATGAAGCTTTAACCCTCCCCGAAAACCACAAATATCGCCAAAGTGGTCTGGGTATTATTCGCAAACGCACCCCTACTGAGCAAATTGTACGCACACAATCACTCCAAGCAGAACTCATCGAGATCAATGAACTGCCCCTTCGCAACGATCTTTTGCCTATGGGACAAGAAACTCTACACAAACGCTATACCCGTAATTCACTGATTTCTGCCATGACTTCACCAACACTGCGCACTGTTTACGCTGCTATTATCCTTGGTGCAAAAAATCTTTCTGATATCCTAAAAACTGTCGATTGTGATGCCAAAACTATTCACAAATCGATCAATCGTCTTTTGAATCTTGGTCTTATTCAAAATACAACTGCAGGATTTCAAACGGAAGAGACACCGTGGAAAATGCTCGAAAGTAAAAATGAGCAGGAGAGAGAAAATTTAAGCGACCGCCATTTAGAAACAGAAGAAATGCTGACAAAAATTGCAGAAGCCTTTCAAAGGGAAAAAATCTATAGCGAAACGGAAGTTTCCAAGATATGCAACCTCTTTACGGTCGATTTTGCCAGATCACGACGCACCCTCGTTGAGAGAGGATTTTTACAACGCCATGGGGGAAAATATCAGCGCATACGCTAAATGAAGATTAATTAATGCAATCGTCTTTCTTCTATACTTCAAGCAAATGCATAATCTTCCACTCAAAAAATATAATTTCATGAAAAACTTATAAAATTATTCATTTCATTCACATGTTGACAATCTATGAAGATGAGAGCACCCTCTACCTTAAGAAATGCAATGGGAAAAAACAAAAACGCGGGGTATTAATTAGCTATCGAAGAGAATTAGGAACGATCAAAATCATCAGAAGCAGATATGAGATTAAGGTCTCAATGCTTTTCCCGATTATAGCGCACACATCAAGGTACATTATATCGGTATATCACGTCAAGCAACCGCTACTCAATCATGGAGAATTCATGAGTAATATCCTTGCCTATCCTATTACCCCAAACCTACAGTTGGTATACGTATCAAACGTAGAGTATTCTACCGCTTTTTACAAATTTATCTTCAAGAAAGAGCCTACATTCACCTCACCACGCTATGTTGCATTTGCTGCTGCAGATGATGCACTCTTTGCTCTCTGGTCTGGAGGCGATACGCCTGAAGAAAATGTGCCTCGTTTTTCAGAAATCGGCATTATGTTGCCTCATGGAGAGGATGTAGATAAGCTATATGCGGAATGGCAAGAGCAAACCACCGTTGAGATAAATGTCTTGAAGGAACCGTATACTGACGTATTTGGACGTACCTTCCTCATCAAAGATCCCGACGGTCATATTATTCGTGTTTGTCCACTGGATTAAAAAGCCTTAAATTTGATTTTTAATCGACTGAATGATAATAATTGTCTGTTGCCAAAAACCTATAAGCTATGCACACTAAAGTCTGACTTACGACGAGTGATTTGTCCGTTTTGGGTTGTTCCATTCCTTTCAGACCCACAACCTACCTGTTGCCACAGGCGGTCTAACGGGCTTGGGAATCCGTCAGCGTTATTACATGATCCGTGAATCATGACCTGAAAAAGCTTGCGGTATAGGAGCCAAGACGAGAAGCCGGCACGATGATGTCGTGGTTGAACCATCTAGCTATATTAAACATTCCCACTGCCCCCGTTCACGACTTTCAGTACACGTTACAATCCCCGCGCTCGTAATCCTACCCTGCGCCTTCTCGATGTTGCAATGCTTGGTTCTCAATGAAATCTTCTCCAATTTTCAACTCTAAATGAATGAAGCCAAATGAAGTACGCGCCTAGCATCACTCGTACCGCCCTTTGATTAAGGAAAGCTGGAAATCAGACCACTGTGTTTGTGAAAACCTTCACGCGCACGCGCGCACGAGAGAAAAAACTATGCAACCGGCTTGTCAAAGGAACAAAATCTATAGCAAAATAGAAGTTTCCAAGATATGCAACCTCTTTACGATAGATTTTTGCTAGATTACGGCACACCCCCGTTGATAAAGGATTTTTACAACGCCATGGGGATCAACGCATGCTCTCAAAAGAGAATTAAACGATAGTTCGTGAACGTAATCGTTTTTCTTCTATACTTCAAGCAAATGCATAATCTTCCACTCAAAAAATATAATTTCATGAAAAACTTATAAAATTATTCATTTCATTTACATGTTGACAATCTATGAAGATGAGAGCACCCTCTACCTTAAGAAATGCAATGGGAAAAAACAAAAACGCGGGGTATTAATTAGCTATCGAAGAGAATTAGGAACAGCCAAAATCATCATAAGAGGATATAATCAAAAGCCTCAATACTCTTTCTGGTTGTTGTACAAACTTCAAAATGCAATGTTGTTGCTCAATCAGAAAAAACTTTTGATTGTATGGCACCTTCCTATATGGAACGACAACATCATCCAGCGTTAAGGGGTGCCGTAAAGCCTTCCGTAGAGAAGTTTGGTGTGCAATATGCAACCCGTGCAAACGCGTGCGAAATATATTATTTGATGCGTTTGCGTTAAAAATGAAACACCATTTTTCTCGCTTCCTCTTCTGTCATATTTCATATCCATCAGAAAAGTGAGTTTTTATAAAACTCCACCAGCCTTAAGAGAATAACAACACTGGGAAATGCTGCACATGGCAACAAAAAGACGATTCTGACAAAAGAAACTTTTATAACCACCTATGGCAAGGAAAAATTCTATCTTAAAATGATTACTCTTTCTAAAAACATCGTAGAAAAAACAATATTCTTGCAGTGGATTGGCTGATAAATCAGGAAAGATACGATTTCAACGAAATGTGTACAGCAAAAACAGGGCTCATAAAACTCTCTCAAAAGATAAAACAAAATATATTTGATCATTTAACGACACTTCTATGGAAATTTCATGGGCAAAAATAAAATAACTTTTTTCATCTATAGCGCCGTTTTTCTTTCTGAATTTTCCTTTTTCTTTGTACTCCCTCTCCTTGGAAACTCTTCTCTCATCACTGCTGCAAATGTTGCGTTCTATCTTTCTGGATCAGTAATCCTTGAAAGCATTCTCATGGTAACCACAACGGGTTTATTAGAGAGACTTTCACGTAAACTTTTAATGGCTACCGCCTTTATTTTAAGGAGTATTGCTTTTCTGTGCGTTATCCTATCGCTTACACTTTCTGCATGGCTGGTCTTTTTTACTTTAACGGCTTTTTCGAAAGCAATTTCAAAACCATTTTTGAGAGAAATATTATCAGAACATCTCAATGGAAGTACTCTTAAACGCGCATTAACGCTTTATTCTTTTTTTCAAAACGCTGCTGTTGTTATCGCCCCTCTCGTTGCAATGAGTGCGATAAAATACAATGTATCAGCTTTTTTAATGGCTTTTTTTGCCATCATTAGTTTGTATCTTTGTATTCTATCCATTCAAATTGTTTATCACTACCCTCACAAAAACGCATCCGTTGAAAAGAACAAAGAAACCTTTTCTTTCTTCTTTAAAAACAATAATTCATAATCGTTCTATTGCTTATTTGCTGGTCACGGCTTTGCTTTGTGCATTCCTTATGGGAGTTTTTATCACAACCACAACACTTCTCAATAAATTTGACAGCAATCTCGCCCCTTATAGTGGAATTTTCTTTTCAATTGTTGGCATCAGTCTTTGTATCTGGCAAGGAATAATCAATAAACATCTTAGCCTTTCTGATAAATCAACTTTCTACCTATTAGGACTTATGGGAAGTTTCTCCTCATTTTTTCTCATGGGAGGCGTCTTTACCGCTATCACAGCGTTAATTGCCTACAGTGTCTATGAATCTATCATGATTCCAGAGATATACTATCAAGCAGGGAAAACAACCGCCTCCCTCACAGCCAGTGTTCTTTTTAGTTATATCCTTGTTGTTTCAAATATTGGCCAAGCGTTAGGCTCATGGACAAGTGGATGGATCATCAGCTATTTCAACCAGCATATCGCTTTCATTTTTTGTCTGATTGTTGGTATCTCTGCTTTCGCCTCTTGCCTTTGCCTCAGAAAAACGAAAAAGTAAGGAGTTCCAATGTCATATATCATTTTTGCAACCGGTGGCACAACAAGAGTGCCCACAACACTTCGCCATAAATGGCTTAATTATGCGTTTGTAACACACACTGCCGCAAAGAACCTCAAAACTGTCTTCAAGAATTGTTCTGTAAAATCTGTTGCCAATTGCCTCACAGCCGGAGTATTATGGGGTGAATTTTTATTTGCCCATGAAATTTGTCGCCTTCTCAAAGTTACATTGCCTCTGAATGCTTTGGCAAAGAATGGACACCAAAAAACACAGAGGTCACATATTTCTCACTGCTAAAACAACAAGAACATTTAAGCACATGCGCTTAAAAAGATACAGTGCATGCCCCCTATCCCCTCCCATCTTACATACAGAAATAAGAAATTCTCAACTTGGAAAAACCTGTATAAAGATTTTATTTACCACTGGTATAGCTGCAAAAACAGCGCTATGAAAGACACCCTCTAAAACAAATACAATGAATATTGTAGTGGAAAAATGAAATGTTACGTAAAATTCTCCGTTTCAAGGCAAGCGTCCACCTTGTTCTCATCACCACTCTTTTAAGCAATGTTGGAGTCTTTATGGTCGCTCCTTTCTTGGCGATCTACTTAAGCAAATTGAATTCTCTCAGTGCAATAGAAGTAGGTACCATCATGGGAACAGCTTTTTGGTGCCAAAAAGCAAGCTGCCTTTTAGGGGGAATACTTTCCGATTATGTGCATATCAAAAAAACCATGCTTTTGGGTTTAGCGATGCGGATACCAGGTTATTTTATCATCGGTTTCACGCATAACTTTTATATCCTGCTCTTCTCCTGCATCGTTATTGGACTAGGAAGCAGTATGTATTTTCCTGCTGCAAAATCTTTTTTAGTAAAAAATGTCTCTCAAGCTGACAAAGTTAATATTTTAGCCACCAGATCCATTTTTGCCAACATAGGAATAGCCATTGGCCCATTACTTGGAATGCTCATTTTAAAAATTCATCCTCATCTATTATTTAGCATCACTGGCTTCATCTTTTTTCTATTATTTCTTCTCAACTGCACATTAAAAGAAAGCCCTGGTACCAGTACCAGCACACTGAGTCAAATAGATTTTTCTGATTTTCGAAAACTACTAACCCACAAGACGATGCTTCGTGTAGCACTTTTTACGTTTTTATTTACCTTTCTTTATATACAACTCAAAATCACGATCCCTCTGTTTGGTGACCAAAATTTTGGGAGAAGTGCCCCCTCGTACATTTTTCTTCTCAATGCTCTTATTGTCATCTTTTTCCAAATACCTCTCTCAAGATGGTCCTGTAGGAAAAACGCCAAAACGCCTATAGTATTATCTTTTATATTTTTTGGGCTCTCATTCTTTATTCTCCACACTCTTGACCATTCTTACCCGTACCTCTTTTTAGCAGTCATTATTTTTACTTTTTCCGAAATTATTCTGCGTATACGCCTCGATTATGATGCGATAAATATAGATGAACGCCTCATCGCTAGTGCATTTGGCATCATGAGTTTGTCGAGTGCTTTTGGAGGAATGGCAGGAAGTTACTTCGGCTCTCTCTTATACAACAAAGCTATTTGGGGTTTATCCGCTTGGCAAATCTTAAGCATTATATCTCTCAGTGCTGCTCTTCTCTCTCTAATGCTCTTCATGAAAAAAGCAAAAAGTAAATTCAAACAATCTCACGCCTAATCCTCTCATTATGTTGGAAAACTTCATAAGCTTTTCAGAATGGATTGCACCAATTGCGATAATCTTTAGTCTTTGCATTTATTCACTACTTGAGATCAAATAATTGCTTCGAGACACATCCATTATTTTGCCCATTATACAACCTCATAAAAACAAATGACTGTATTTTATACCCGTTGCACCTAAAACCTACAAAAACAGGTTCAGATATGGAATGGTAAGGCTTTTTAAGCGGCCTGATAGGCACCATAATTCCTAGTGTATGGTTACAGAAGCCGCAGAGATTTTTTCATACTTAAAAAGTAGATTTTTTACACTTTAAAAACTTGTGCCTCTAAAGCAAAACAAACCGATAAAAGCTGCACCATCTGTGCAGCTTTTTTGCGACATCTTCTTGATTTTTTCATTCCTTCAACGCAGTAAAAATCTCTCACAAGCCAATTTTAAGCTTTTATAAAAGTAAAAAAAAACACAAAGCATCCAGCACAACCTTAACTGAAAAATCTCTACTCTTGTCAGTTTTAGAATAAGACAGCTACAGATATTATTTTTATAAGCTCCACAATCCACGATATCATATGATGATAGCCCCATTTATTCTAATAATTATTGAGAGCTTCCTCTCCTAATATAGTCCAAAGTTCTAAATATCACATATCCCTGTCAAAAACTAAAAGACTACCACTAAAAGACTTTTGCTCTCAATAAATATTTTTTCACACGACCACCTGTTTACCGGCACTTCAATTTGATACGTGTCTAACTTTTCTTAACCTTCCTGCACTAGATAAAAATCAAATCCAAGCTGTTAAGTTTGGAAACAGGCCCATATTAATAGTTAAAGTGGTACCAATCTTCATGTGTATCTCATGGTAACTTAACAAATCAACGATCCTTATGATCTTTACAAAGCAATTTATTTATTTTATAAGATTATGTAGTGAAGTGATTAGTTATTTATTTTTTATTAAATAAATGAGGATTTTGCGATCATTCATTGTGATGTAATGCGGGGATAGGGGGAATATGAGTTTACAAAGAATAGATATCAATGATCGTTTTTCATTTTCTATAAGGGGACAATCGGAAAACTGCTCTCGTTTAATCGCGATGAAGCAGCATATTATGATTGGTATAAGCCCGTTTAATTCAAGATTTTCAGAAAGATATATCACTGAACTCATATATTGGGGTGCAAAAAAATTCAATAGCATTGACATATTGCTTCCGGATATAGAATCTGCGATGCTTCTTGTATTAGCATCTGGAGCCTCTAAAGCTAAAGCAGAGAGAAAAACAAAAAAAGAACTCAATCGTATAAGACGCATATTATACAATATTCAGAGTTTTAATAACTTAGAAAAATTATTTCGCATTCTTGATTTCTCTCAATATAAGCAAAATGAAAATTACAAAACACTAAAATCAAAAGCTATAAATTTGTACAAGAAAAATCAGGATTTTAGTTCGTTATGCACGAAAATGTCAATTCAAGCGGTTGGACATCGAGCAAAAAGCGTGGGATTATCAACCGAAGAAATAGCTGGTTTTGAAACAACAGATATTTCTATTGAATATATATTCGATGAAATACCATTCTACGTAAATACCCCGTCTTTACTCAATATAGAAAGCTCAGTTTTGGCCTACCATCGTGAATGGCCAGTAGGAGAATTGTTGCTCAGCGGCAAAACACCTCTATATGTTGATAAACAACAAGGCCACGGAATTGTTTCAATATGCGCGCAAACAGATAACAAAAAAACTCGTTTATGATTAAAAATTCAAGGGGAAAAGGAAATGGTACGCCACATTATTCAATTCAACGTTATGGATAAAAATTTTCAAAAAAATCCGTACGATACATACAAAACTGTACATTCTTCTAACTCTGTTCTTTGGGATGAAAATCTTAAGGCTTATTTTTTTGGCCGATATGAAGATGTCAACTCAATTTTGAGGGACGCTCGCTTTACCACAGCGCCCTTAGCCATTCGAGCCGAGCCTGTAATGGGGGATCGCGTATTGGCACAAATGGAAGGAGACGAACACCATAGCAAACGGCACGCTGTACTTTCAAAACTCACTGGGAAAATGTTCCGCACGCGCTATGCTCCCCTTATTGAAAAAACAATAGACCGACTTCTCATGCCCTATCTTGCAAAGGGGCGAATAGATATTATGAATGAATTTGGAAAAGATTATAGCGTGCTTGTTACATTAATGGTCTTAGGACTACCGATAGATCGCTACAAAGATATATCAATGTGGCACAAAGGAGTCGCATCTTTTGTCACCAGCCTAAACCAATCCAATGAAGAAAAAGAATTCAGCTTATCATGTAGCAAAAATATCATTTCTTATCTCACACCGCTGATAGAAGAATGGGATAAAAATTCATCAGAAGACTTAATCTCTGTTTTATGCCAGAAAACAGATGATGGCAAAAGTATGACAACTTCTGAAATAGTTGCTCTCGTCCTTAACATGTTATTGGCTGCCATAGAACCTGCAGATAAAACTTTAGCTTATCTTTTTTATCATTTACTCACAAACCCGAATGAATTAGAAAAAATCCAAACCGATAGAACAGCTCTTGGCGACGCTATAACAGAAACATTACGCCTCACTTCCCCTGTTCAACTTATACCTCGCCAGACCAATCAAGCAATGGAGTTTGCAGGGATCTCGTTGCCAGCAAATTCTCTCATTTTTTGCATTATTGGAGCAGCAAACCGCGATCCTGATGTCTTTATGGAACCCAATAATTTTATCCCAGAACGCAAACGGATCCATAAAACCAGTCCAGATCTTATAAAGACCGCAAACCATTTGGCCTTTGGAGCAGGTATGCACATTTGTGTAGGTTCTGCTTTTGCTCTCATGCAAATAGAGCTAACGGCAAATAGACTCCTCGATAAACTCAACGAGATTAGTCTAACCGATGGCTTTCTTTTGGAAAAAGAAGGATTGTATACAAGAGGACCATCAGCACTCCCAATCACATTCATCCCGATATCACAGTCCTCACAAACAGCTATTCATTCTCAAAACCTATGATTTATAGGGCAGAACAAATATTTTGAAAAATATCAGTAGGGGGCATAAGAATGCAAAAGAGAGATTCCTATAGCAAATCAGAAAAGTATGTCATCTATACCGTCATTATTTCCAGTATACTTCCCTTGCTCGATGGAAGCATTGTTAATGTCATACTTCCTAACCTTACACATTATTTTTCAACGGGAGAAAATAATATACAATGGATTGTAACCTCCTATTTTCTCGCCACTGTTCCTGGGCTTTTAATAGCAGCCTTTGTGCAAGGAAGGATAGGCATCAAAAAGACATGGCTCCTTGCAAATTTCATTTTTATGCTTGGCTCAAAACCAACGAAACAGCAAAAACAAAATTTAACTTATTGGCATTTTTAGCCTTTTCCCTATCCCTTATTTCATTTTTTTACCTCACAGAAGCCAGGAACATCAATAACAGCAACATCCTCTCTATCATAGCACTGATAGCGGTTACCTCTCTCATATTATTCATTGTGTTGAATCAGAAAGCAAAAAACAAATTAATCGTCTTTAGCGGATTTACAAATGTGCGCTATACATTACTCATGATCATGGGGCTTATTGCTTCTTTCCTCTTTTATAGCTTTCTTGTTTATTTCCCGCTAGCTAACGCCTTGGAAGAACCCCATAAAAAGAGCCTTCTCATCATCGGTGCACTCCTTGCTCTACAAGGGGTGGGAGCATGGATCGGAAGGAAATTTATTTATCAGAAATGGAAAGAAAAATCTCCCTTTTTCATGATAGGAATTGGTTTGCTGATCTCAAGCTTTGGCTTATTATGCTTTGGCTATACGCTAAGCATGGATGGGTTAGGATTCTTACTAAGGGGTGTAGGGCTTGGCATCACCACCATTGTATGCCTTTCCGCCCCCATACAATATGTCAACAGTTTATACGTTAAAGATACAGCAGTGATCACACGCATATTACAGCAAATAGGTGGCGCTTTGGGCTGTGTGTTCGCAGGCTATTTACTCCATCCGCTAACACAAGGATACCTCTCCCTTAACCAAACCTATCTCATATTTTTCCTTTTCTCTCTCACTGCATTTTTACTGTTCTGTCTGGTACTCTCCTTATCGCATAAGGAGAAGAGCGCAAATTGATGAGATGATTTATTTGAACACCATAATATTTGATATTTGCCATGGTTATAAAATCATAGAGCATCCATTATGGTTAGGGAATAGGAATAGCCCCATCCCCCTCATCTTCTATTCTAAGTTCATAGGACTTAAATATTATAAATCCGTAGAGCCTCTTGCCTTTATCAAATATCTTAGTGTTTGTTGCGCTCCATAGCTCTCCTTTTTTCCACAAGACTTTTCAACTGCTCTCCTGCTTCACTTTTGTTCTCTACCCTACTGGTTATGATGGTCAAAAGCTCTGTCAGTTTTTTTGACCAGCAAAGAACTTACAACAGATTGATTTATAAGGATCATTGATTGTTTTGTATACAGCATGAGAGATCCGAATATCGTAAGGTTTTCTCATTCTAAACTCTCTCAGATTGAATTAATTAATATCGCTTTCTTAAATGTCACAAACAGGTGAGCCATGTGGATAAAAATTATTAAAGAAAGACGTAAAAATAGCTCTTAGTGAACGCTCTTAAGCGCCAAAGGCTGTGTCGCAATATCCACGAGCTGGCAAAGTGTGTGATGATACCGTCTTTCTTCTCCATAAGCGTAAAGATGGGGGGCTCCATGGTTTTATCGTTATACCATTCACGCTCACCGTCACAAAATGATCTTGAGTGCCTTCAAAGATGCCTCTCAAAGCCCGTGAATTGGCAACAGGGTGTGGTTCTATTTTACAGCCCCCACATTTAGAAAGTGCATTTGACGCATCTTATCATGATATTTTTATCTGCTTTTAAGCGACAAAAACGCACTCATTACTGGTTGCAAGAGCTTGGTTTGGCAGAGGTTTTCTTGTGTGTTATGTTAAGGTTATACAAAAGCAACTGGACACTCGGGGGGAAATTTTAAAAAAATACACTTCAAGTTTTGTCATGCGGGCTTAGCGGTTAATGCAGCCTCTGCCCTTGCAATGTATCTCTTAGAGTCACGTCACCAAACATCATAAAAAATGCTCTCGTTGCAATGAAAGCGATTGATCCTGACATTTTCCCCTCATAAATTTTTCATCAGGACGCAAACGTATCGGTAACACTGTAGATTTTGTAAAGACCGCAAACATTTGATTTTGGAACAAGACCTAGACGTTTGCTCTGTTTTTCTCTCATGTAGAAAAAATTGAGAGCTTTTATTTTCATGGTGTTTTGAGAAAGAGAGCTGTTGTTATTTTTTAAATTTTGAGAGGAGAGATATGAGATGTTTTTTGATACACGATTTCGTATTCTGTTTGAGCCCCTCTTTTTTGCAAAGCTTTGCAAAATATAAAGAAATAACAAAGAGAGACCATGAATTAGTGCTGCAATAGTGTGTAAAGGATAGTTTTTAGTTTCAAGGTCCCCTTAAGCAACATGATAGGGGATTTATGCAAAGAAGAGAAGGGTTTTTGTATATTTTAGCGTTTCTAGTCAATGCTTAAATTTTCGCCATTTCTAGAATTATTATGGTTTAAGATCAGTTTTGCATGGATATGTGGTGTGTATTTTATTAACAATAACGTATGAAGTTATTGCGATTGATAAAATGTTTTAGTTTGTAGGAAGATAGAGTATTTAGCGTTATGCTGTGTTTGACTTGTTTTCAGCAAAGGACAAGCCATAGAACTCATATTCTGATCAGTAAAGCACTGTCCTCATTTTATGATTAGAAATTGATGTGGGAGTTTTTGATTATAGCAGTTTCGTTTGAGAGTGCCTCCCCTTGTATTTTTTATGTGTGTCTTTTTATGCAGAACACCTTGCCCTTACAGCATTTCTCCCATCAACGATATTGGTTCTGCGACAGAGCTCTTTCATGCAGAAGCTTTTAATAATGCTATTCCTCTCTGCCAAACCTTGCGATGTAGCAAATTGCGCTGTCYTTTTGCATTGATAGAYCCCCACGAACGCCCGCCATATCCGGTGCTTTTTGTGATCATCAACGTAAATCAGCTATCTATAGGCATTTTTGATGGATTTATGTCCTGTAAGGAAGCCTTCATAGCTCGATCGCTCGTTATCTTAGTGCACGCTGCGCTTTTTCTCCTCTACAAGAATGATTGCAAAAGTTAATATTGATGAGCAATAAGACGTGTTGAATGCCTTAGAGAGCATAATTTTCAACACTTTTTGCTTTTTTGAGCCTGAGATTTAGATATATTCCTGCCAAATATATATTTTCTTATTCTATTATGATGTTTAGGTTGATGTATCATGAAAGAGGAATTGAGACATTTTGGATTATA
>NZ_NJPP01000018.1 GCF_002778015.1 Bartonella tribocorum
GACAAGCGGTTCAGACAAGCGGTTCAAAGCGTTCTTCAGAAAACCGCGTTCAAGAAATGACAGCGATTACCATGGGGCTTAAAGCTTTGGCCAAAGAACTTAATATTCCCATCATTGCTCTTTCACAATTATCACGCCAAGTTGAAAACCGAACAGATAAACGTCCACAGCTTGCAGATCTACGAGAATCAGGTTCCATTGAACAAGATGCCGATATTGTGCTTTTTGTTTATCGTGAAGAATATTATCTCAAAAAGGAAGAACCTAAAGAAGGCAGTGCTGAGTATAGCAGATGGCAAGAGACAATGGAGAAAGCCAAGGGCAAAGCTGTGGTTCAACATGCTATGGCTGTTTTAGGGGATCGTTCTCAAGTTGGAGCGATCAGAGGTTATTGTGAGGCTACTTTACAAGCTAATCCAGGTATTGCGAGATATGGTGCCCTATTGCCGCGGGGCTTAAAAGTCTTTCTGCCTGAATTTGTTAGCCAAGAAAAGAACAGCGTGCTGAGAAGGCTATGGGATTAATGCGCACACATCCACTTTATTGAGGTGAAGGTGGGAGAGAAACTTGTTCATGAGGTTTTTTACCAGCGTCTTTTAGCGGCAACCATTACGGACCATGCGGGCAATGAAGCCGATACATTTGAAGCAGAGTTTGATGATCGTGGCAATGATTTAGAGGTTCCCTCAAGCCAACAGTGCACTCCAGGTTACCTTTGGTTATCAAAACAGCATCCGTGCCTTTATGGGGCGTTTTGTTGTTGAGTCGGTGGTGAGTATTGGGGGCAGTGATGGAGAGATTTTACGCCTTTGTGGCAAAAGTGCTTCGATGCAGAAAGAACTTAAAGAACAGGCGAGTGAACATTTTGACCACCAAACCATTGCTGAGATTGTCGAGACACTTGCCAAACGCCATGGCTATCAAGCAAAGGTGAGCCCCCAATTTACCAAACAAACTCTTCCTTATGTGGTGAGAACTGATCAATCGGCGGTTGACTTTTTAACCCGTCTTGCGGACCGCATGCGGGCGCGTTTTTTAATTAAAGACCATAAGTTTTTATTTTTAAGCGGGGATAATTTACCAGCCCTCACTCTTCATAAACATGACTGTTCAAGCTGGGAATTCACATTAGAGCCGCGCACGCAATACGGCATCATTGAAGCTTCTTATTTTGATCGCTCAACAGGGCAACAATGCCAAGTCAAGCATCAAACAGGCTTTAGCAGTCCCGTGCGTCGTCTGCGCAGTTGTTATCCATGTCAAGAAGAAGCACAAGCGGCTGCTGCCTCAGAATCAGATCGCTTATGCCGTGCTGTGGGCAGTGGCTCCTTAACTCTTGCAGGACGCCCCGAAATCATGGCGGATCAACCGCTGCTGCTTCAAGAGTTTTGTATGAATAACGCTAGATTATCATTATAAATCAATCTTTTGTACAGAACTTAAGGGCGGGGTGATCTTTACAGTAATTTGGTTTTCTTGAAATTATAATACTTTCATCAAAAAAATTGCTCATAGTTTTCCATCTACTGTGCTGAATAAATAAGATATATCACGACAAGCCTAATGAAGTAGATTTAAGGTTATAGAAAAACTGTATATATCATAATTTATCAGGATAATGGATTATTGTAATCGTACATTTTTTTATATATATCGCGACTGGATATGAAAATGAACGAAGCTCTAATTTTCTTGCTGCTAACTTGATGCTAAGCGGTGTGGAGCAAGAATAAGCCGTATTGTTATTCATACTTCCTATCTATAGTCTCAAAAGCATTATAGATGATGAATTTCCAAACTATCAATTTCGAGGGCTACGGTGTTAGCTACATTACCTAAAGATATACGCTCTTTAATAATACAAGCGCCTATGGCTGGTGTATCGACGCCGGATATGGCGGCTGCCGTATCTAATTCTGGTGCGGTTGGTTCGATAGCTATTGGCGGATTAGGGCCGGATGAAGCAGTTTTGTTAATTCAAAAAACGAAAGCACTAACTGATCGGCCGTTTAATATTAATCTTTTCTGTCATGATCCTTTTTTGCGTGTGGATACAGCAAAAGATTCTCATTGGCGAACTAAGCTAAATGATAATTTTTTAGGTGGGGAAACGATTCTAAATACTCCTCTTAAGAATATATACGCCTCTATTAAAAATAATAAGGATTTAGCTATCGCCGTCGCTGCACAAGCCCCTGATATTATTAGCTTTCATTTTGGTGTCCCTGATGATGATATCATTGACATCTTTCGACAGACCGGTGCCAAACTTATGGCTACTGCAACTTGTCTTGAGGAAGGGAAAGAAATTGCAGTCAAAGGTTTGGATGCAATAATTGCTCAAGGCTTTGAGGCAGGAGGACACCGCGGACAATTTAATCTTTCACAATTCGACGAGAAGTTATCAACGCACGTCTTGACTCGACTTTTGGCCCAGTACTTGTCACTTCCTATAATTGCTGCGGGCGGTATAATGACTGGGGCTGATATAGCGAGCGTTATGCTCATGGGTGCTCAGGGAGTGCAATTAGGGAGTGCCTTTATAGGTTGTAGCGAAAGCGGTGCGAGTCGTTGTCATAAAAATCTTTTGAAGTCTGATAAATCCATACCAACCGTTTTGACACGAGCTATTTCTGGGCGGCCTGCGCGGTCAATAATGACGCCGTTTGTCCAATGGGCGATGAGTATTACTGATAAGGATATTCCGGAGTATCCTTACGGTTATGATGCCTTCAAGCAGCTGCAAAAAAGTATGCTCTTACGAGGAGATCTTGATATAGGTCCTTTTTGGGCGGGGCAAAGTGCTTTCTTGGCGCGTTTTATTCCGGCAGCACAAATTATTGCAGAGTTAGAAAACGAGTATGCTTACTATATACAGGGCTAAGAAAAAGTGAATCTAAAGCTAATATGACAATGAATAAAACGGTCAAGTACGTATTGAGTGGATTTGCGGCATCCTTGGTTGGTATAGGTTTATCACGCTTTGCTTATACGCCTGCAACACATTATCTCATAAGCCAAGGTTGGCTTGATGAAAATCATATTTTTTGGGTAGGTTCTGCAAATTTTTTAGGTTACTTCATTGGTGCTTTTTCATCCCCTTATATTTTACGCCTCACTTCTCCAAGATATGCATTGAGATTGGCATTCTTCATGAGTGGGCTGTCTTTTTTATGTTGTTGTTATCCATATGGAAGCTTGTGGTTCATGATATGGCGTTTTATTGTAGGCTTGTCGGGTGGGGTCTTAACAGCTGTGGCTGCTCCGACTTTGTTATCAGCTATAGAACCAAAAGATCGGGCTCGTTCTGGTGGCATAATGTTCTCAGGGGTGGGGTTAGGCTTGCTATTGTCTGCTTTGTTTACACCTATGATAGCAAGTATTAAAGTATATTATTATTGGGGGGCACTTTTTTTAATCACTCTTATATTCTTTATAATAACCTATCAGTTTATACCCAACACGAATTTTAAGCATATTAAAAAGTCGTATAAGTCTAAGCGAATAGATTATTTCATATATCTAACATATGGCATAAATGCTGCAGCGTTTATGCCATATATATTGTTTCTTGTGAATTTTGTTTTGCTTCGCACAACACCATCAACCTATTTTGCTTCTATCATTTGGCTAGTTTATGCCTTTGGTGCGTTTTTAGGAGCCATAATATTGGGCATAGCAGCCAAGAAAACATCGTATCGCTCAGTGATTTTTTTGATGAATTTTGTGCAATTATTTGCCTCGTTTCTATTGCTATTGTTCCCTGATTTGAAGATTGTGTTGTTACTACCGGCTCTGATTATGGGGGCCGCTACCCCTGGCATTGTGCCCTTATATCTTGGTTTAATAGGAGAATTGTCTTCATCTGATCCACAAATTCAGCAGATTATCTGGAGCAGAGCAGTGTCAGCATTTTCCTTATCACAAGCAATAGCTGCGTATATGTTTACTTGGCTTTTCTATATAATAGAGAATTATATCCTAATATTCTCTATTTCATCATTTCTTCTTTTTATTCTATGCGTGTGGTTTATACAGGAAGGACACTATGGTTACAAACAGAAAAAAAACCATTAATTGTGCTATCATCGGTTTTGGGGCGCGTGGCATTAGTTTTTATGAGAGGATAAATGCCTATGCTCGTCGTTATATAAGTAGTGTGCATATAAACCTGACAATATTTGATCCTAAAGAACATGGTTGTGGATCTCATTCGCCAAGACAAGCAGATTATCTCTTAGTCAATACAGTTGCATCGCAAATGACTATGTTCTTAGATAAAACTTGTGAAGTTTCTGGCCCATATACCAACGGACCATCATTTGCTCAATGGGCTAAAGATGCAGGTATCCGTAAAATAGGTTCTAACTTTTATCATATGGCTGAAGACTCAGATGTTGGAGCACCTATAGACGATAATGACTATCTATCACGTGCTGAATTAGGGAATTATTTACAATTCGTTGTAGATCTATTGACAGCAAACAGACCGCGTAATGTAGATGTGTCCATTATCAGATCTCATGTGATTGATATTAAGCCATTATCAGAGCGTGAGTTTATTGTTGTGGTAGATGGAGATTATAAGCAGTCCTTTGAATTTATATTTATGACTACCGGGCATGGTACTAATATACTCACAGAAAATGAGCAACGAAAAATAGATTTTGTTTCTTCAAATAAGCATAAAAATCCCAATTTAGGATTTATAAGATCTCCTTATCCTTTATCTATGATGGAAAGTGTTAGCCCTGACGCTCGAGTGTTGGTGCAGGGTATGGGACTAACGGCGCATGATGTTATCGCCGAGCTAACTGTTGGAAGAGGAGGCCGATATAAAGAGAACAGAGGCCGCTTGGAATATATACCATCAGGGCGAGAGCCTGTCATCAGTCTCTTCTCAAGACAAGGACTTCCATTTTCTTCTAGAGCCATAAATGAGAAAGGGGTCTCTGAGGCTTATACAGCTGAATTCTTTACCTTAGATTATTTCAAATCTCTGCGGCAGGAAAAAAAGAAATTTGATTTTTTTGAAGATGTTCTTCCAGTCTTGAAAAAGGAAATGTTGAGGGCATACTATCATGCCGTGGGTAAGACTACGTGCATTGACTATGAAGATTTTAGGAAAATTGACGAAATATTATATCCCTTACACGGCATTGTATTCAAAAGTGCCGTTGATTACAAACGCTATATCTATGATTTTTTGGAAGACGATCTCAAAAATGCTTATGCAGGAAATGTTTCTGGCAGTGTCAAAGCAGCAGCCGATGTCTTGAGAGATGTGCGTGATACCATGCGCTATTGCGTTGAATGGGGTGGTTTGACACCAGAGTCGCATGCTCGTTTTGTAAGCGACTTTGTCCCTATTATGAATCGTATAGCTGTCGGCCCACCTTTAGTGCGGAACAGGCAGTTACTCGCTTTAATCGATAGTGGTTTACTTTGCATAGACCTTGGTCCTTCACCTATTTTAGAAATTGACGAGAAAAATTCTGCTTTCCGTATTGTTGGTACTTTCTCAGAAGAAATAACGACTCAGTCCGCAGATGTTGTTATCCAAGCAAGGATAGATCCATTTGATATAAATCTTGAGCGCTCACCATTAATCAGAAACCTCTTTAGTAAGGGTTTTCTCACAGAATATGTCAATGGAGACTATCATACTGGTGGCTTGAATATTGATAGAAATTATAACATTATCGATCTCAATGGAGGTGTGAGAAAAAATGTGTGGTCTTTGGGTAATCCGGTTGAAGGTCCTTGTTTTTTTACCTTTGTTCTGCCACGACCAGGTGTGAACTCTCGCTTTCTATTGGATTCGGATAAATGTATACAGCAGATGTTTAATGAAATAGAAGTGAATTATGTCACATCTAGGTAAATTTAATCCCTCAAAAAGTGTTTGAAGGTGCTAAGTAAACAGTTTAAGCGTGGTAGGGATATTCGGCAGCATGTTTTGGGTAACTCTCATGTTGATGATTGGTGAAAAGAAGTAAATTATCGATAAATAAAAAAATGTTACAAGAACGGATAACTGTTTGTGTGTGGAGATATCTCGATTGAGGCGAAAAGGATAGAAGTTTCGCTACTGTATGCATGCTTATGGATATGGGAAAGATTCTTGAAGTAAAGCCACATGTGATAGACGCACTGAACATTGGTTAAACTAAGGAAAACTACGTGAGGGTAGTATTCAGCTAATGAATTAATTTTATTCGCTTGTTTGTGCACCACAAGAGGGTGGTGTATGGAGGACTGGAGAAGAGAGGTGGAAAAATGCCTCTCATAGATCACTTTGGGGGTGTTGCGACATTGTAAGTTTCACTCTTAATTTGAATAGAATGCACGCCATTGCTCAGCATTTCTGCATTTATCCTGTTGCAGCAATGGGCAAATTTATTCAAGGCGTTTTTTGGATTTTCTCACAATATCTCATCCACGTTTAAGAGGGCTTAAAACCTCGAAAAGAGTGGACTGAGTAAATTTAGCTTCATGGGATAAAAAATTTCATATATCAGAGGATAGCTTGCTAATTCAATTCCTCGCACAGTTTACCTCTCCGTTTTCATCACATCTAAATTTGCTGTTGTTTCTGTGATGTTTTTCTTTTCAACTGGAGTCATGGAATCTAATTTTCTGGTGCAATGTCAATAAAATGGGCTTTATTTATTTACACGTGGGATATGGTGAAGAGGCGTATGAGTATATTTATCGGTGAGATATCGAGGATCTTGAAATGGATTATTACCTTAATTCCATTCATAAAATGCTTTTTAAGATTAAGAATGTCGGTGCGTTTTCTATAAGTTTGTTGCTGTAAAGGAGAGGGGTGGTAAGCAGTGTCGGGATGTTTTTTTTGAAGAGTCCACCCTAGACAGTGGAAAAGAAAATGTATGAGATACATTAACTTAAATGGCTTAGATCTGATGAAAAAGTTTGAAGTTTTTTTCAAAATCTCTACCCTTTTTCTGCTGGTTATGGGACGATTGGCTATGGACATATGGTGCGCTAAAGTGATTTTGTAGTCAAGGTGTGACAGGATAAAAACTAAAAAAATATGACATTAAAAATATGACATTAAAGTATCGGGTTGCAGGAAATTTTTGCTGAATATCTATCTTTAAGGAGTGTGTTTTCTTATGCTTTTTGTCAGAATATTACCTGTGTTGTAGCGGGTGTATGGGGTATGTCGTTGGAATTGTAAGATTGCACGAGCTCAAATGGTCTTGCAGTATAATATAGTAGATCCTTTTTCGAATGTTTTGGGGCTTTTGCTGAATTTTTATTTTGCTACTTTTCGAGTTGGGAATTCACACTAGAGCCGCGCACACAATATGGCACCATTGAAGCTTCTTATTTTGATCGCTCAACAGGGCAACAATGCCAAGTCAAGCATCAAACAGTTTTAGCGGTCCTGTGCGTCGTCTGCGCAGTTGCTATCCTTGCAAGGAAGAAGCACAAGCGGCGGCTGCTTCCGAGTCGGATCGCTTATGCCGTGCTGTAGGCAGTGGTTCCTTAACGCTTGCGGGACGCCCCGAAATCATGGCGGATCAACCGCTGCTGCTTCAAGGGTTCCGTAAAGAAATTAATGGGTCATGGAAAGCCGCAACCGTTACCCACAGCTATGAAAAACAAAGCGGTTACACAACAGAAATTACGCTAGAAGCACCAAATCAAGGAAAGGAACAAAAATAGAGGCTGGGCTGGTCACCCAGCCAACGGGAACAGTTTAGCGACAACCCCATCTGATGCAACTTAACTTAACATCGCAGCCACTTCTTATCACTTAAAGCAATGAGAAGACGGTTAACATAGATGAAAGAGTGTAAAAAAATAATGGATATACTTCATAAGGAAAAATTAAAATCTGTTGAACCTATTTCACCAGCTGCTGCTTATATTGGGGGAAAAAGAAGATTAGCCAAAGCCATTGTCAAAATCATTGAAGATATTCCACATAGCATTTATGCCGAGCCTTTCGTTGGTATGGGTGGAATATTCTTTAGACGGAAACTGATTCCATCTACTGAAATTATCAATGATTTTTCAGGAGATGTGGTGAATTTTTTTCGGGTGTTACAACGCCATTATCACCCTTTTATAGAACTGTTAGCGTTTCAAATAAGCAGCCGTGAGACGTTTGAACGCTTACAGACACAAAATCCAGAAACGCTTACGGATTTAGAACGGGCTTTGCGGTTTTTATATTTGCAGCGTTTAAGTTTTAGTGGGAAAGTAGTAGAGCGTACGTTTAGAGTTGAGACAGACCGTAGTGCACGGTTTAATCCCTTCAAACTTGAAGGTATATTAAAGCTTATTTACCGCCGTTTAGCGAGAGTTATCATTGAACATTTAGATTGGTCTGATTTTATTGTGCGTTATGACCGGCCAAATACCTTGTTTTATCTTGATCCACCTTATTTTGGTGTTGAGGATTATTATGGCAAAGACTTGTTTAAGCGGGAGGATTACCAGACGATGTCTATGCTGCTTGCACAATTAAAGGGGAAGTTTCTTCTCTCTCTCAATGATGTGCTAGAGATTCGAAAAACCTTCAGTCAATTCCATATAAAAGAGGTAAGAACAATTTATTCCTGTAATTTGTCAAATAATGCGATTCCGGCAAAGGAACTCATCATTACCAATTGTGATATTTAGGAGAAGAGAAAAAGATCTATTAAAGGGATTTAAACAATCTTTGAAAGGTCTTTGAAGACCCTTTGAGAACCCCTTAAAAAACCTTTGAAAAAAAATAAATTGATGCAAAACCTGCTGTCAAATTGTGCAAAACCAGATGGCAAGCTACAACAGCAAAACCAGATGGTGTAGTTTGACAGTAGGTTTTGCATTAAGTGGGAAGAGGTGGGATTAGTTAGGAATAGGTGATAATTTGTTGTTTTTATGCATAAAATTTAGCATTAAATGCGCGTTTTGTCAAAATAGATTTTGACACCTAAAATCGCTAAAATTACCAAAAATCAGAAAAAAGTGCGTTTTCATGGTAAAAATGAGAAAAGGCTTTGAAAGGTCTGTGAAAACCCTTTGAAGATTTTTAAAAAATCTGTGAAAGCCCAGAAAACCGCCTTTGAAGACCCTTTGAAAAAAATCAATCCAAAAGTTCAATCGACTCCAAAATCAACAAAAAATGATCCAAAAAGCAAAAAAGATTTCCATATATGCATGGAAATCTCTTAAAATTGATTAAAAAATATTTTTTATCAATATGTTGTATAATTTCTTTAAAGTAAAAAGATTTCCACTTTCATTTTTCATTTTAGAGGGGCATTAAGCCGTATCTTGTGTAGTTACTAGATGCGCTTTTTCAGCCTCGATTTGACGCTTTAAATGCAATTTTAGAAGAGGCAAAGTAAGTTCGACTTCTTCCGTGTCGTTGATGTTTTGAACAAGCTCTTGCAGTTTTTTATAAAGCTCTGCTGCTAATTCCGCTATATCTTCAGGGGGGAGTTTTATATTTGCATCGCGATAGGTTGTATAAGCTATGCGACCAAGTTTTTTCATGAGACCAGTAGGAATGGTAGGCGCTTTAAAACCAGCTGCTTTCGCTTTTGCCATGTCACTAAACATTTCGCCTTCTCCAGTGAGAAGCCAATGAAAGTCTACACCATAAATTTTATGATAGGCAATTACAATAGATGCTGGTGGCTCATTTACACCGAGCTCATAATTTGCGAGCGTACCTTTCGCTAAATCAAGAGTTTTTGCAAAAGCACCGCGTTCTTCATTTCCAAGCATTTTTCTTATTTCACGTAGGCGTTTTGCCAATGGTGTTTTGGGTTCTGAATCGGGACGAGCCAAAAAAATACCTCATAAATTCATTTTTTATGTTTACAAAACACAAAAAATGAATTAATTACATATTACCGCCCGCTATTGAGGGCAGATATTTTACCATTAACCCCACAAAAAACGGATGGTTTGAGCATCCGTTTAAAGCAGGAGCGAAAGTTATGACAACCACACAGAAATGGGATCGCCATAGTATTTTAGCTGAGCTACGCCGCCGTAACATGACCTTGGCGGAGCTCGCGAAAGCGTATCAACTCTCGTCATCCAGTGTTCAACATATCTGGACCCGGTCTAACGAGAAAGCCGAACGTGCTATTGCAGACTTTATTGGCTTGCCCGTTGAGCAGATTTTTTGTGACCGCTACCCTAAAAGCCGCCGTCGTATTTTTAAAGCAGCAAAACACGCTCATACGGGTTCGATAAAACATTCCACATTGCGTGGGAATGCTGCTTAAAACTGTGTTGGCTTTGCGTGTGTCATACGCATTTGCCATGAATTTATTACCATAAGATGAAAAGGTTTATCAATGTCTAAAGATCAATACGAAATAGGCCAGATAAATTGCACACAGTTGCCTCGTGGAGCAGGCGATTGGATGGGTTGTTTTTTAGGATTAGCTTGTCACGTTTTCTTTATCGGGGGTGGTTATGGTTGCTGCTTATAATTTATGGACACCCGAGGCAAAAAGAGAAATTCTTAATCCTTATTCAGAAGTTGAACGTTTGGAAGCCATGCTTGCCTGTTCTTTTAAGGCGGTGAGTGGAGGATTTAAACATCTGCCGGTTCGGTATATTATTGACCCACCGCATGGCTTATTTGATGCGGCGTTAGCACGACAGATTGTTATTCATATTTTGCATTATCAGTTTGAGGTGCCGCGGCGGCGTCTTGTTGCCATGCAAGAGCGTGAACGCACGGCTGTTGCTCGTTCTTTGCGTACAATTAATCGGCGTTTGGAAGAACCCGTTTTTGCGAAAGCTTATCGAAAATGGGCTGGGCGTGCGATGGATTTGTTCTTTAAAGAGATCAGAAAGGTGGCGGCGTGATGGCACAGTTTCAAGAGATTGCTTTAGATTTGATTGTGGTGCCGGAGCGTATACGCCCTGTAGATGATGAGCATGCCAAGGCACTTGCACAATCGATGGCGCGGGAGGGGTTGATGAATCCGATTACGGTGCGCCATACACCTAATGCTAAGGAAGGCAATTACACGCTGATTGCTGGTGCGCATCGGCTGAGGGCTGCGGAGCTTTTGGGCTATAGCAAAATTGATGCGGTTGTGGTGCAAGCGGATAAGGAGAATGCTGCGCTTTTAGAGGTTGCAGAAAATTTGTTTCGCAATGAATTGTCTGTGATTGATCGTGCTTTGTTTGTGCAGACTTACCGTGAATTGTGGGAAAAGAAATATGGGGAGATTAAGGTTGGTGGTGACCACGGTAATCAATATACAAAGGACAAAGTGGCAAAGGTGCAAGTTGCACCTTTGCCAAAAGAAGGCTGTTCAGAGCATCATGAAACTGGATGTGAAGGGGATGAAAAATCAAAGGGACAAGTTGTCCCTTTGATCGGTGATGAGAAATTGGGACAAGTTGTCCCTATTTCTTATACAGATGAAGAAAGTGGTAAAGGGACAGTTTTATCTTTTGCTAAACATGTGGCAGATCGCATTGGTTTGTCTCAAGATGTCGTGAAACGTCTCAATCGCATTTCTAAGTATTTACAGCCGGAGTTGCGGGCGGTTTTGCGTGGGACGGCATTGGCAGATAATCAAGCGCAATTGTTAAAATTAGCCAAGATGGAGCCGGTTTCGCAACGGCGTGTGGCGATTGCTTTGCAACAGGTTGATGGGGATTTGCGGCGGGCTGTTGATTTGGTCAATGGGGTTAATACGCCGCCGCAAATCAATGAACAAGAACGGATTTTTGCTCAATTGTTGGGGGTGTGGCAGAGAGCAGATGCACAGACACGGGCGCGGTTTTATGATTATTTGAACAAGCAATCAGGGGAGGAGCAGGCATGAAGACGCGTGGTTCCCATCAGCTTGATTTTTTTCAAAAGCCCGTTTTCCCTTGTCGCGAACCCGTTGCGCAAATTGATTTGGGGCGGTTTCGCTCTCGTATCAAACGCGCCATGGCGCGGGCTTTGAGAGAATGCCGGCATGAGCGCAGTGAGATTGCAGAGCGTATGGCGCATTATTTAGGCATTGGGTGTTTGAGTAAGGCGAGTTTGGATGCTTATGTGGCAGAAAGTAAGCAGGTTGATATTTCGCTACCGCGTTTTAAAGCCTTTGTGCGGGCAACAGGAGCCTATTGGCTTTGGGATGAGGTTGTGAGTGAAGATGGATTGTTGCTTTTGCAAGGGGATGAGGCGCGTTTAGCAGAGATTGCGCGGCTCCAGCAGGAACAGCGTGAGATTGCAGCGCGCTTGAAAGCCATGCGTGCAACGCCGGTGCAAATTAAACGGGGGCAGCCATGAAGGAATGGTTTTGTATTGCTGAATTAGCCAAGGCGGCTTTGCCAGGATTGCCATCGACCTATAAAAGTCTTGAAAACCATGGACGAGCATATTGGAGAAAAAATGCTGCGCTTTCAAGGAAAGTGGGAGGCAAAACGAAGCCGGTTTGGGAGTATCACATTTCCTTATTACCGGAAGTGGCGCGGGCGGCATTGATGGTGCGCTGTGGTGGGGGGTGTGTAAAAGAAAGCGATCAAAAGACAAGTATTTGGGTGCGTTATGAAGGGCTTTCAAAGGTGCATAAAAAGCGTTGTGAAGAGCGTTTGAAGGTGCTTTGTTCTATGGATGATTTGCTTCAAGCGGGGATGGGGGTGCATGATGCGGCAAGTTTGTGCGCGGTGCAATTTGGGGTGAGTTGTCGATCGCTTTTTCATTGGCGGCAGATGGTGGAAGGGTATGAGCGCCCTGATTGGTTGGCGGCTTTAGCGCCTTGTTATGGTGAGGAGCGTTTTTCGCAATGGGCTGAGTGTCATGAGGAGGCATGGGAGGTTTTGTGTTCGGATTATTTGCGCCCGTCTCGTCCTGCTTTTTCGGCTTGTTATCGGCGCATGGTTTTGGTGGCGCGGGAGAAAGGGTGGGAGCCCATTCCTTCAGAGCGGGCGTTACGGCGGCGTTTTAAAGCGCAAATTTCCAAAGCGGTTGTTGTGTTGGCGCGTGAGGGAGAGGAGAAAGCCAAGAAGCTTTATCCGGCACAACGGCGTGATCGCTCGAGTTTGCATGCTTTGCAAGCGGTGAATATGGACGGGCATAAGCTGGATGTTTTTGTGCGTGTGCCTTGGGCAGAAAAGCCCGTGCGGCTTTATTTGATAGCGATACAAGATCTTTATTCGGGCAAGATTTTATCGTGGCGCTTGTCGGATGCGGAGACTTGGGAAATCGTGCGTTTGGTGATTGGGGATATGGTGGAGACTTATGGGATACCGGAGCGTATGACCTTGGATAATGGGCGTGCTTTTACCAGCAAGTGGATTTCTGGGGGTGTGCAAAATCGCTTTCGCTTTAAGATTAAGGCGGATGATCCGCATGGGCTTTTGACGAGTTTGGGTGTGCAATTGCAATGGACGACCCCTTATAGTGGACAGTCGAAACCGATTGAGCGGGCATGGCGTGATTTGGCAGAGGCGATTTCGAAGCATCCTTTTTGTGCGGGGGCTTATACGGGCAATAAACCGGATGCCAAGCCTGAAGATTATGGGCGGCGTGCGATAGAATTTGAAGCGTTTAAAGCCCATGTTGGTGCACAGATTGTGACGCATAATGCACAAACAGGGCGCAAGGCGCCGACATGTGCGGGGCGTAGTTTTGATGAGACTTTTGCAGAAAGTTTGCAAGCGGAAGGGACGATTATCCGGCAGGCAACGGCGGCACAACGTGCTTTATGGCTTTTGACCTCAGAAGCATTGCGTACGCAAAAGGGGACGGGAGAAATCCATTTTTATGGCAATCGTTATTGGGCGCGGGCGCTTAATCAACATGCAGGGAAAAAGGTAATTGTACGCTTTGATCCGGATTATTTACACCAAGATTTGCGGGTTTATGATTTGAACAATCGGTTGCTTTGCATGGCAGAATGTCTTGCGGATGTGGGCTTTTATGATCAGCAGGCAGCGCGTTTGAATGGGCGTTTGCGTAAAGAATATGTGAAGGCAGTTAAAGCGGAAAAACAGTTGGCAGCAAAGCTTGCGCCTGATCACTTGGCTGATGTTTATGGGCGCCTTGAGAAAAAGGCTGATGGTTTAAAATCCAAGCTTGTTGTTAAGCCAAAGGTAAGCCGCTTGATGCCAAACCATGCGGGGAACTTAGCTTTGAAAGCCAATAGTTGTGAAGATTTAGGGGATGAAGAAGCTTTGGAACCCCAAGAATTTAGTCAACATTTGCACAAAGCATTAAGACGGCTTTCAGCCTTTGATGAGGGGCGTGAAGTGATCAAGTTTCCTAAACGATAGGATAAGGCAAGGGGGGATTTGCAAGAATTCTCACAAGAAAAGGGGAGAAGGAAGGAAAGGGGGGAGAAGAAAGCCGATTTTGTATGGCGTACGGCTTGAAGCGTTTATTAAAGAAAGGGGGGAGGAATCTTAATTCTTTCAATCAATACAATAAAATTTTTAGGCAAATTTTTAGTCAAATCTTCAGATGCCTTTACCTTATTAGGTGAGGAACATGGAGTGATTCAACTTTCCAAAAAGACGAAGGAGAGGGGTATTTTTCAAGGAAGCCGGTTTTGTATTGCGTACGGCTTTAAATTTTCATTGTAAAGACAAAAGACAAGGGGTGGTCTGCAGCCCTCCCCCTTGTCGATGTCTAAATCAATACGAAAGGGGAATATACATGAAGTACGCGATAAATGCAACGGTTGAAAAAAATCCTTGGGCACGCCCCAAAAAACAGCCTGATGGAGCAGCGCAAAACCGCAATAGTGATGATATTGCTTTATGGAACACGCTTGTGGATTCGGTGCGCGCTTTGGCACAAATGAATGATTGGTCAAAAGCAGAAGTGGCGCGGCGCATTGGCATGCCGGATGGGACGTTTTCGCAGTGGTATGCGGGCAGTTATGCGGGGCAGTTGGGTAAGCAGAATGCGAAGGTTCAACAATGGGTTGATGCTTTAAAAGAAACAGCGGGGTTTTTGGAGAAGATTCCTGAAAAGCCTGCGTTTCAAAAGAATCGTATAGCGGGTGAGATCATTGATACTTTAACGCTTGCGCAAAGTACGGGTGATATGGTGATGATTACGCTTGATGCGGGCAATGGTAAGACGGAAACGTGTCGTCATTACCGCGCAACGCGCCCGCATGTTTACCTTGTGACAGCAAGCCCGCATACGCGCAGTGTTCATGGTATTTTGAATGATATGGCAGCAGAATTGGAAGTGGTTGAATATAACCCCACCCGCTTAACGCGTGCGATTGGCAAGAGATTAGAGCGTGTGGGAGGTGGGACACTGCTGATTGTGGATGAAGCGCAAAATTTAACGGATGAGGCGATTAATCAGTTGCGCCATTTTGTTGATATTAATGGCACAGGGCTTGCTTTGGTGGGCAATGATGAGATTTCAGGGCGCCTTGTGCATCGTCAAAATGGTCCCTCTTATGCGCAAATTAAAAGCCGCTTGGCAATGCATCTAAAACGTCGCAAGCCTTATAGCGAAGATATTGCGGCGCGTATTCATGATTGGGGGATTGAAGATGCTGGTGCGATAAAGTTTTTGACAGGGATTGGCTTAAAAGCTGGGGCTTTGCGGCAAATTGACAAGACGATGATGTTAGCGCGCATGGCAGCGCTTGGAGATGGGGGTGAGGTGACGCTTAAACATGTCAAAGCAGCATGGAAAAACCGCGATGTGGAGGAATTGGCATGATCCCTTTAAACACGAAGGAATTATCGAATACGCTTGTTGGTCTTTATGATGATTATCAACGGGGTTTGGATATTGGAGAGCCGCTTAAATTGTGTGTTGATTTGGCGTTATCGCTTGAATTGGAACTGAGTATTCACCGCTTAAGCGAAGCCGATGCGGTTTTAGAAAGGGAGGCTTTGGAAGTTTTGTCTGGTGGTAAAGTTTCTCATTCTAAGAGTGATGAGGGTGAGAGAGGAAGAGTTATTCATATGGATTTTGGAGGAGAAAAATAATGGAACGCAACCCTTATATGGTGAGAGAGTGCTTGATTGCTTTGCGCTCTGCCTTTTTGAAGTATGAGGTGAATGGCATTTTTATGAGTGGGCAAGATGTTCGAGAATTGACGGAGTATTTGCGTCGTCTTTCGGGTTATAGCCACATTTTAGGTCATGAGCTTATGCGGTGTCGTTGGCAATTAAAAGCGGGATGTGTACCTCATCGAGGTGAAGTTGTGCCGTTTCGCCGGTTTCAAGAAACACAGGAGGAAATTAAAAATGAATCAACAAATTGAGCTTGAAGGTGTGCATTATATGAGAGATGCAAAAGGGGCTTTGGTACCGGTCAATTTGATCCGTCCTGAGGATTTGCTTGAGGACGAAACAGTGCGTAAGGTTATGGGATATGCGAAGGAATTATCGGCAAGGATTGCGCGTTTTAACAGCCATACGCTTGCGGATTTGAGTGCTTTTGATGGCTTGCTTGCGCAGGAATATGGTGTGGAGCGGCGTGGTAAAAAGGGCAATTGTACGTACACCAGTTTTGATGGTTTGCAACGTATTAAGGTGCAGGTACAAGAAAGCTTTGATTTTGGTCCGCAATTGCAAATTGCCAAAAGCCTTCTTGATGAATGCTTGAATGAATGGTCTGCGGATGCACGCCCTGAAATCCGCGCGATTATTACGCGCGCTTTTAATACGGATAAAGAAGGCAAGGTGAATCGCGGCGAAATCTTTATGCTGTTGCGTTTGGATATTGATGATCCCCGCTGGAATGAGGCGATGCGGGCGATCCGTGAAGCCGTTCGTGTGACAACATCTAAAGAATATGTGCGTTTTTATGAGCGTGATACGTTGGAAAGCCCTTGGCGGGCTGTAACGCTTGATTTGGCGAAGACTTAAAAGAGGAGAAATTAAGGGGATACCATGTCTTTAGCGGCTATTCATATGGGCAAACGCGCGTTAGGTCTTGATGATGAGACCTATCGCGCCCTGCTTTTTCGATTGACGGGCAAACAATCGGCAAAAGATTTGGATTTTTCAGAACAGCGTTTGGTGATGCAAGAAATGCGTGCCTATGGGGGTGGGGTCAATGGCAAGCTTTTGAGAGGCAAATATGCCAAAAAGCTTCAAGCCTTATGGATTTCTGGGTGGAATCTTGGCATCATTCGTGATCGTTGTGATAGGGCATTGCTTGCTTTTGTCAAAAGACAGACAGGGATTGATCATATTCGTTTTTTACGCGATAGCGATGATGCTGCAAAAGCCATTGAGGCGTTGAAAAGCTGGTTGCAGCGAGAGGGTGGGGTTGACTGGAGAGGAAAAAGCCGCCAAGATTTATGGGGAAGACACCCAAGCATTGCCATTTTGTGTGCCCAGTGGAAGCGTTTGCATCAGGGTTGCTTGTTTGATGAGACAGCTTTTCAACAAAGTGTTATGGCGGTGAGTGGTAAAGCTTTTTGCGAGATGAGTGGGGGCGATTTTATGCGTGTTATGAATGTTTGGGGGCGGAAAATCCGTAAAGGTATTCAAAGCGAGGGGTAGGCTAGCCATGGACGATGAAGATTATCACCATGTTCCCCTTATATTACGTGAAATCGCTGATGTTGCGGGTATGGAGGCGGCATGGAATATGGTGCGGGCTTTTGGAGGGCGACAAATTTATCTCCCTAGGCGTCTTGAGAATGCGGATTGGTTGATTGAAATTGTAGGGTTTGAAGAAGCTGAGCAACTCATTCGCTATTTTTGTTTGAATGGTTCTGGGGTGCGGCTTCTTATTCCTCTTTGTAGCTATGTATTCCGGCGGCAAAAAATGATAAAAGCCTTGCAAAAAGGCTTGTCTGCGGATGCTGCTGCGGCTGTTTCTGGTATGCATGTGCGCACAGCCTATCGCTTGAAGAAGAAAATATCTTTGCAAGATCCCCAAGGTTCGTTATTTCCAGAGTTTTATGACTCCATAGTTTGAATGATTTTAAGCTTCACCATAGTGTTTAGGGTGTCTTGTGATGCCGTAAAATAGCGTTATGAGACGGGTGATGACCTCAGTGACTGACAGTGTCAGACTTATATGGGGGTGTGAGATTTCATAAACTGCGCATGGATTTTTATGCATTGAGTGGTTTGTTATGATTTCTATAGATGCCTCTTTTCTTCATCAACTTGCGCCTAAATTAGCGCATCATGCGCGCCAAGATTTTATTATTGTTGAAATGGCACGCGTTCTGCCTAAAGCTTTATCTTATGGCGGGATAACGACGCATTTGCGTATTGCGCATTTTTTAAGCCAATGTGCGCATGAGAGTGATGGCTTTTTTACCCTGCGTGAATATGCCTCAGGGCGCGCTTATGAGGGGCGGCGTGATTTAGGCAATATCAATCCTGGTGATGGGGTGCATTTTAAGGGGCGTGGTTTGATCCAGTTGACGGGGCGCAATAATTACCGTCGTTTTACGAAGTTTTGGTGCTCAGTTGATGAACAAGCGGTTGATTGTGAGGCATTTCCGCAAGTGGTGGAAAAATTTCCTGCAGCCCTTTGGTCGGCTGTTTGGTTTTGGCAGATGAAAGGCTTGAACAAGCTTGCTGATCGAGATGATTTTGTTGGAATTACCAAGGCGATTAATGGGGGAAGAAATGGACTTGTGCACCGCTTGACCTATTTAAACCGCGCCAAAAAGCTTTTGGGGATTGGAGGCGAGGTGGAAGCATGAAACCCTCTTATCGTGGTTCGAAACGTTATTTATGGTGGTCCTTTTGGTTTGCTTGGGGGGTTATTTTTTTGCTCGTTTCTGGTGGCTTGTGGGGAGCACCGCATATTGTTGATATGGCAGCGATTTCTATTCCTTCGATGGTGGCGATTATCGTTGGGAATTTGGGCGTGCATCGTGGTTTTGGTTCGTTGGATTTTTCCAATAGGAAACATTCCCATAAGCGGCATAGCAGCGTCTATGATGAGGTGGAGATAACGGGGTGGGGTGATAAGCGCCATGTTTAGCCCACTTTCAAAACTGTCTTTGGGTTTGCTTTTTTGGGGCGGTGTGATGTTTGCGGCTTTTGGCTTTATGAGAGCGCAAGTTTTAAAGGCGGAAAAGGCGCGTGATGCCTATTGGCGCTTGGAGATTGCCAAGGTTTCTTTACAAGCACGGCTTGAACAAGAGAGGCAAAGAGAGGCTGCGCAAAGAGCAGAGCATCAAGCACAAGCGGTGATTTCTAGTTTGGAACAACAGCTTACAAAAATGGAGGAGGTCAATGCAGTTTTGCCAACTGTTCCTAGCGGTTGTCTTGGGCTTGAGCGTGTGCGCTTGCTCAACAGCCAAGCTAAGGGATAGCTTTTCTTATTCGTTTTTATCATCTGAATTGCCGCCTGTTGTTCGCGTGGCGTGTAAGCGACCTTCTTTGTTGCCGGAGCGTGCTTTGAACGCGCGCGAAGTGGTGCATTATTGGGGGCGTGATCGTGCTGCTTTATTAGTCTGCGAACAGCGCAGAAAAGCTGCGGTTAAAGCAGTTTTAATGAGATCAAGGAGGGGGGCGTGAATTTAGATATTAGTGTGGCCAATGGTTGGTTGTCTTTGTTGTTATCCATTGTGGCCATTTGCGGGGTTTTAAAAGCTTATTTTTCTTCTGGTGCGCGGGAAATGTTGAAAGACATCACGGTGCTTAAAGAGCGTGTGCAAAAGTTAGAGACGGAAATGGATTTTTTGCCTGATCGTGATGCGCTGCAGAGGTTGGAAGTGAATATGGAGAAATTGAATGGTCGCCTCAATACGCTTTCTGCGCAATTACAACCGGTGGCAGCCATTGGTGAGCGCTTACAAGAATTTTTACTGGAGAATGCCAAGAAATGAAAGCAGATATGGATAAAATCATCCGTGAAGAAGCGCGGTTGATTATTTTAAAAGGGCTTGCTTGTGAGCGTAGCGAAACCTTATCGAGTGCGATGATTGAGCGGCTTTTATACAGTTACGGCATTAGGCGTGATGGTGATTTTGTCCGCAATGAACTGGCTTTTATGGAAGATCAAGGGGCTGTGACATTAAAATGTGTGGGTTCTGTTTTGCTTGCGGCTTTAACGGAACGGGGGGCGCGTCATTTAGACCGGAGCTTTTCGATTGAGGGGATTAAGCGGCCTAAACGTTTATCAATAAGAGATGAGGTAAAAGATGCGCAAGGTCGGGCGTGGCCGCTTAACGGCGATTGATTTATTGCCGCAAGCTTGTGATCAAATTATTGCAGAGGCGGCTGAGGCTTTAAATGGGCGTGAAAAGACGCAAATGGCTATTTATGGCGAGTTTAAAGCGGCTTTGAAGGCTTTACAAAAAGAAATGGGTCTCAACTTTTCTATACCCTCCTTTTCGAGTTTTAATCGTTATTCTTTGCGTTTGGCTGTGATGTCAAGGCGCTTGGAGCAAACCCGTGAAATAGCCGCAAGCCTTTCGCAGCGTTTTGATGCGAAGGCTTCTGATAATATTACTTTGTTGACAGCCGCCGCGATTAAAGAGCTGATTTTTTCGACGTTAAGCAGTGGAAAAAGCCTTTCACCAAAGGCAGCCCAAGAATTGGCTAATGCGCTTAAAGGGGTTTTGGCGGCTGAACATTTGTCGACCACCAGACGGCAAAGATTAGAAAAGGATTTTACCCAAAAAGCAAGTAAAGCGGTTGACGCAGCAGCAGCAGCGGCGGGGCTTTCAGAAGAAACAGCGCGGGCTATTCGTGCGCAAGTGTTGGGGGTAAAACATGGCTGAAAGGCAGATGGGTGGAAGCCCTGCTGTTGAAGATCAGGCACATTTTGACATTTGGCAGAGGAGTACTTTTCCCAAAGAGAGTGATCCCTTAGCGGAAGGGGTTTTGATGGCGCATCAACGGGCATGGATTGAGGATAAGTCTGCGTTAAAATTGGTGGAAAAGGGGCGGCGGACCGGCATTACTTTTGCAGAAGCTTTGGATGATACACTGATTGCGGCAGCGAGCGTTAAGGCTGGGGGTGATAATGTTTTTTATATTGGTGATACCAAAGACAAGGGGCGGGAATTTATTGGCTATGTGAGCAATTTTGCTTCGGCAATTACAAGCCACAGTGGTGATGTAGAGGAATTTTTATTCTCAGATCAAAGGGCTGATGGTTCCACGAAATATATCTCTGCGTATCGGGTGCGCTTTGCTTCTGGGTTTCGTATTGAAGCGCTCTCAAGCCGCCCTGAAAATATTCGCGGACTACAGGGCATTGTGGTGATTGATGAGGCGGCGTTTCATCAAGATGTGCGTGCTGTTTTGGATGCGGTGAATGCTTTGCTCATTTGGGGGGGCAAAATCCGTGTGATCTCCACCCATAATGGTGTGCTTAATCCTTTCAATGAACTGATCCGTGAGGCAAAAGCAGGCAAGGTTCCTTTTTCTCTGCATTGTTACCCTTTTAGCACAGCGGTTAAAAATGGTTTGTTTAAACGGGTTTGTGCCATGAAGGGGGCGGTGTGGAGTAGGGGAGCAGAACAACAATGGGAAGAGCAAATCCGTGCTTCTTATGGGGTGCGTTTGGCTGCGATGCGCCAAGAGTTAGATGCCATACCGGCGGATCAAGAAGGGGCGGCTTTAACGCGTTTGCAGATTGAAAATTGTTGTGCGAAAGATATTGCGGTGTTGCGTTTTGCTTGTGTGGATGATTTTAAAAATCAATCGGATGATCAACGAAGTATTGCTGCTTTTTCTTGGTGTGAGAAGCATATCAAGCCTTTGCATGCTAGGCTTGATCGGCGGCGCCAACATGTTTTTGGTGTTGATTTTGCTAGGTCTGGTGATGCTACCTCCATTGTGGTGATGGAAGTGGGACAAGATTTGGTGCGCCGTGTGCGGTTTATGGTGGAATTGCGCAATATGCCGTTTGATCAACAAAGAGAGATTTTATTTTATGTTGTGGGTGGACTGCCACGTTTGTTGGGGGGTGCGTTAGATGCGCGGGGCAATGGGGCTTATTTAGCGGAAAAAGCAGCACAGCGTTATGGGGGTCTTGTCAAGGAAGTTCCCTTGTCACAAAGTTGGTATGGCAAGGAAATGCCGGCTTATTTAGAAGCCTTTGGGGATGGGACGATTGTTTTGCCGCGCGATAGCGATATTGTTGCGGATCATCAAGCCCTTGCTTATGTCAATGGCATTGTCAAAATTCCAGACAATCATCGCTTTAAAGGTAGTGACGGTTTTATGCGCCATGGGGATAGCGCTATTGCTTGTGCTTTGGCTTATTTTGCCAGCCGGCAGACACCGGAAATTTATGAGTATACGCCTGTAAGAGAGGCTTATGGCTTTGATGAAAACCCGTTTTTTTCAAACGCTTTTTTTTCAACGATGCGATCAAAGATTTATTGAGGGAATTGTGAGATGGTACAACTTTTAGACCAATGGGGCAGGGCTCTCAAGATAAAGGGATTGGAACGGGAAGTCGCAAGCCCTACCGTTGGGGGTGTTCGTGATGTGTGGTCACAAACTGTTGTGAGTGGTTTGACGCCTGCGCAACTTGCTGATATTTTGCAGCAGGCAGCAAGGGGGGATCCAGAACAGTTTTTTCAACTGGCTGATGATATGGAAGAGCGCGATTTGCATTATCGTGCTGTGCTTGGCATGCGTAAAAATGCCTTAACAGGAGTGGAGCCTGGGGTGATTGCCGCAAGCAACAGTGCACAGGACAAAAAGATAGCGGATGCGGTGCGGGAAGTGATCAGTGCGCCTACCTTTGTTGATGATTATGTGGCGGATTTATTAGATGCTTTGGGAAAAGGCTATGCGGTTGTTGAAACTTTGTGGGACAAGAGTGCCAAGGAATGGTGGCCGGTTGCTTGGAAATGGCGTGACCAGCGGTTTTTTCAATTGGATCGGCGGGATGGCTTTCATTTGCGTTTAAAAGAAGAGGGGTCTTTGCATGGAAGTGAATTGCCTGCTTATAAATTTTCTATTCACAGACCCAAGCTTAAAAGCGGTTTGCCTATTCGTTCTGGACTTGCACGTCTTGCGGCTTGGGCCTTTCTCTTTAAGTCTTATACCTTAAAAGATTGGATGGCATTCTTAGAAGTTTATGGCATGCCTTTGCGTGTTGGTAAATATGGGGCAAGCTCTTCTCATGAGGAGCGGCGGGTTCTTATTCAAGCGGTGCGTGATTTATCCAGTGATGCAGCAGCGATTATTCCCAAAGAGATGGAGATTGAGTTTATTGAAGCCGCAGGGGGCAGTGGCAATGCGGTTTTTGCTGCGAAGGCTGAATATTTAGATCGGCAGATTTCGAAAGGGGTATTGGGGCAAACCATGACGACGGATGATGGTTCGTCTTTTTCGCAAGCGCGCATTCATGAAAATGTACGCCATGATATTGCAAGAGCCGATGCACGCCAATTAGCCTTGACAGCTAATCGTGATTTGATTGTGCCTTTTGTTGAGATTAATTTTGGACCCCAAGAGCGCGCGCCCCTTGTCTATTGGCCGATTTCAGAAAATGAAGATATTAAAGCCATCAGTGATGCTTTGGAAAAACTTGTTCCCTTGGGGTTGCATGTGGGGGCGCAAGAAGTGCGCAATAAGATTGGCTTTTCGCAACCCAAAAAGGGAGAGGATGTTTTAAAGGCTCCTTTTCTTACAGCTGATGATGCTGGGCAACAAAAGGCTCATGTTTGTTCTGATTGCGGGGGTGTTGTTGATATTTCTGTGACAAGAAAGCAGGGTAAAGGAGAGCAGGGTGGGAAACATCACGACGAATTGGACCGGCTTTCTGCAGAAGCTTTAAGCGACTGGGAAGAGGATTTAGAACCCCTTTTAGAGCCTTTTAAAAAGCTTGTGAGAGAGGCTCAAAGTTATGAGGATATCCTTAAAGGCTTAGATGAATTATTGGGAGAGATGGATCATCATGCCTTAGCAGCGCGCTTGGCAAAAGTACAAATGATTGCACGTGGGCTTGGGTATCATGGATGAGGAACTTTTTAAAACGGCACCCAAAGAGGTGACCCGTTATTTTGAAGCCAAAGCGCTTGTTCCAAGCTTTGATTGGCGGGATATAGCACCAGAAGAGCATGCCTTTTCCTTTACGGTGGCAAAATCGCTAGGCTATGACATTTTAGAAGATTTTAAGCGAGCGGTTGGAGAGGCTATAAAACATCAAGTTTCTTTGCAAGAGTTTCAAAAAAATCTGATGCCGATTTTGCAGGAAAAAGGGTGGTGGGGGAAAAAATTAGCGCGTGATCCGAAAACGGGTGAAAAGAGTGTGGTGCAATTAGGCAGCCCGCGGCGTTTAGAGACGGTTTATTGGGCCAATACCATGAGTGCGCATGCGGCAGGTGAATGGGAGCGCACACAAAATAATAAAGAATTTTTGCCCTATCTCACCTATGCTTTGTCCAGTTCAGAACATAAGCGTTTAGAACATGAAAGTTGGGTGGGGTTTACGGCACCTGTTGATGATCCCATTTGGGATTGGCTTTATCCACCCAATGGCTGGCGGTGTAAATGTAGTGTGCGGCAAGTAAGCCGTTATGAGGCAGACAATTTAGGCTATGAAGAGGGGGCAGCACCACCCCATGTGGAGGAGCGGGTTTGGCACAATAAGCGGACGGGGCGCGTTGAAAAGATACCAAAGGGGATTGATCCTGGATGGCATTTGAACCCTGGAAAACATCGGGCGCAAAATTTAAGCAATTTTTTGAGTGATAAAATTGCTGCCATGGGGGACAATCAGAAACGCATTGCCATTGAAGATATTGTGGGTTCACCCCTTTTGGAAGCGATGTTTGAAGGACATATGCCACGTGGATTTATACCCATTGCCCCCATGATCCAAAAGGTGCGTGATGTTTTTGGTGGGGAGGGTTCTCTTATTCGCTTATCTTCAGACAGTGTGAAACATATTTTGTTAGAGCATCAAGCGCGTGATCTTCGCTTGGATGATTTTCGTGGCGCCATTCAAACATTCATAAAACCCCATGGTGTTATCAGGCGCAAAGGTGTGCCGAGCGTTGTGTTTTTTGGTGAAAGTGATGGGGCATGGTGGCGCTTAGCAGTTAAATTTGTGGCAAGTAAACAAGAATGGTGGTTGAGTTCCATGCATAAAAAGAGCTTTCGCGAAATTAAACGTCTTCTCGATGCTGCCGAAAAGAAGGATGAACGGTTGTTGTAAAGAGAATACCGTAAAGCTCTGTTGGTGTTTGTGAGAAGGAACTGGTGTGTGAGGAAAAATGAGAAGGCGTGGAGGGCGGTCAACTCCTCGCAGATCCGGTAAAACCGTCCTGGTATAACTGGCTCACGCCTCGCGGGGACTCTAACAGTTTCAACGTCCAAAAGCAATCTTTAAAAAAAACGACTTGAGAGAGGTTGTTGTAAAGAGAATACCGGAAAGACCTGTTGGCTTTTGTGGAAAGAGTAAGGTGTGAGGGAGAAGAGTAAGGCGTGGAGGGCGGTCAACTCCTCGCAGATCCGGCAAAGCCGTCCTGGCATAACTGGCTCACGCCTCACGGGTAATCTAACAGTTTCAACGTCCAAAAGCAATCTTTAAAAAAAACGGTTTGAGAGCGGTTGTTGTAAAGAGAACACCGGAAAGATCTGCTGGCTTTTGTGGAAAGAGTAAGGTGTGAGGGAGAAGAGTAAGGCGTGGAGGGCGGTCAACTCCTCGCAGATCCGGCAAAGCCGTCCTGGTATAACTGGCTCACGCCTCGCGGGTAATCTAACAGTTTCAACGTCCAAAAGCAATCTTTTAAAAAACGACTTGTGAGAGGCTTTTTTGTGTGGAGTGATAAATTGTACTTTTAACTTCACAACGGCGCTCTATCGCCTTTGAAGTGCCTTTGAAAACGATTTTATGAGAGAGTTTGAAACGGGTGTTTTCTCTTACAAGCCATAAGAGGAGAAAAGAGTGCTAGTACTTTTTAAAACACATCCTTTTTTAAACGGGTGTTTTTTTTTAAGAAGTGCCCTTTTGACTGACACTGTCAGACTTATAAGGTGAAGCGGTTTCATGCATTGTATTGCCAATGACAATTGTAAAGCAATAGGCAATGTTTATGGAGCAAGAATTTCACGAAAATGGCGAAGATGGGCATGTTGAGATATGTCATGGTGAGACATTTCATGCCGCGTTAATAGATCTCTGTCCAGACGTTTTATGCCAAGACATTTCATGTGAAGACGCCACCATTAGCCAAGCGCCTGAGTGGGTCGAGCTTTTGCCCAAAGCGCCCCATGTGAAGGCGCGTGATGGACGGCAATGGCATTATCGTCCGCAAACCATTTTAAAAGCGTTTGCAGCCAATAAAGGACCGCTTGTGATTGATTATGAGCATGGGCAACATCACCGTGCGAGAAATGGCTTGGAAGCGCCGGCAAGCGGTTGGATTGAAGAGTTAGCAGAGCGGGATGGTGCGATTTGGGGACGGGTTAAATGGACCGATATGGCAAACAAAAAGATTGTGGCCCGGGAATATCGCTATCTTTCCCCTGAGTTTCGCCATTCGAAGAAAGGTGAAATTTTAAATTTAGCTGGTGCTGGTTTGGTGAACCGTCCAGCCCTTGTCATGACGGCTTTAAGCCGTGAACACTCCCCTATAACCTTAACGGAGAAAATGATGGATTTGACAGCCATTGCCAGTGCACTGTCGCTGGCAGAAGACGCAAAACCTGCGGAGATTTTAGCAAGTATTGCAACGCGGGCAAAAGAACGCGTGGCGCTTTGTGCTCAATTAACAAAAGCGCAAGAGGACTTAGCGCTTTTGCAAGAAGAGCAGAAAAATGCCGCCATTGAGAGTCTTTTAGATAAGGCTATTGAAGAGGGCAAGATTTTGCCGGCTGCACGCGCAGAATATCGTGCGCTTTGTCGCCTTGAAGGGGGCGTGGAGCATTTTAAGAGTTTGGTTGAGAAATTGCCGGCTTTGGCATCTACAAGCTCTTTAGAAGTGTGTGCTTTGGTACAAGAACCAAAGCTTTCGCCAGAAGAGATTGCTCTTGCGGCGCGCCATTACAGGGAAGAGCAGAAGAAAAAAGGGTGGGACATTACCATTAGCCAAGCGGTCGATCATATTTGTGAACAAAAGGAGCGTCCATTATGAGTACGATGATTTTGATTAAATCTTTTCGCGCTGCTGGGGAAATTTCACCTTATTGCATTGTTGCAGCACGAACTGAGGGCATGGTGGCAACGGCTTCTGGAAAGGGTGATAAATTATTAGGCACTGCGGGCTCTTTGAGTGCAAAGGCTGGTGAGATGCTTGATGTTGGTCAATGTGGCTGGGGCGAAGTGATCTGTGGGGGCAATGTTTCCTTTGGTGATTTTTTGACCTCTGACCCCAAAGGGCACGCCATAAAGGCTGAAGTTGCAGACCGCACCATTGGTATTGCTATGAGTGATGGTTCTGCTGGTGATGTTATTTCTTTTAAAATTAATTAATTGAGGCTTATGATGAACAGACCTTTTCCCATTGATCCAACACTCACTGCTATTGCTATTGGGTATCGCAATCCAGCCGGCTCTCTTATTGGCGATAAAGTTTTGCCCCGTGTTTGTGTTTTAAGTGAGGTGTTTAAATATAGTGAGTTTCCCTTAGCGGAAAATTTTACGGTACCGGAACTTGAGATAGGGCGGAAAGGACGCCCGAATGTGGTGGAATTTTCTGCCTTTGAACGGGAAGCTAGTGTTAAAGATTACGGGCTTGATGATCTCATCCCCAATTCCGATATTGAGGCGGCAGCCCGCGCACGGGCAGAAAAGCGCTCTCGTTATAACCCCGAAAAGACAGCTGTGGAAGGACTTGCCAATTTGCTGGAATTGGGGCGTGAAGTGCGGGTGGCAGCGCTTGTGCAAGACAATAAAAATTATGCACCAGAGCGGGTGATAACGCTTAAAGGTGAGGATAAGTTTAGTGATTATGAGAAATCAGACCCTTATGCTGTTTTAGATGAGGCCATGGATAAAAGTCTCATCTATACGCCCAACACCCTTGTGATGGGCAAAGTTGTTTGGTCAAAACTCAAACGCCACCCTAAAATCATCAAAGCCGTTAAAGGGGGAGGGACTGCTGATGGTTTTGTCACCAAAGCACAGTTTGCAGATCTGATGGAAATACACCCTGAGCGTTTACTCATTGGTGAATCGCAAGTGAATTTAGCCCGCAAAGGACGCACAGCACAATTGGCGCGTGTTTGGGGTAATAAGATTGCTCTGCTTTATATTGATCCTACCAAACAACAGGCGGATGGTTCGGTGATTAGCTGGGGCTTTAGTGCTCAGTTGGGCGAGCGTTTGTCTGGAGTGATCCAAGATCCAGATATCGGTTTGTCGGGCGGTAAACGGGTGCGTGTTGGTGAACGCGTGTGTGAATTGGTTGCCGCAAAAGATGCCGGTGTGTTGCTGCAGGATGTTGTTTAAGGGAATCTTTAAAAGATGGCGTATGCAAGCAAAAGATTGATTGAAGAGCTCTGGGGTCAAGATTTCTTGAGCGACTTATGTGGGGTGGATGAGCATTCTGATCCAGTTCTTTTAAAAAAAGCCATTGATCTTGCGCTAAACCAAGCAAGTGGTGAAATTGATGTACATTTGTCTCATCGCTACTGTGTCCCCATTGCTGGACAGCCGGCAGCTCTCAGCATGATTTGTGTCAATATTGCTGTTTATAATTTAGCCATACGCCATACGGCACTGACCACCACCATTGAAGATCGTTACAAACAAGCGGTTGATTTGCTAAAACGCATTGGGGAAGGCAAAGCGGGTTTGGGTGTGAATGAGCCTAAAATTATGAGCGAAGATGGACCACTTCGTGATGGGGCTTTTTTCCATGCCAAACCGCGTTTGATGGGAAGATAACATGTCTGTTTCAAGTGCTATTGAGATTAAAGAGACAGGGCTTGAAGCGGCTTTATCCTTTTTACAAAAGAGGGCTCATGCTCCGATGGGAACTTTAGCACAAGGGGTTGGACGTCTCATTCAAGAGAGCACAAGACGGCGGATTCAAAGTGAAAAAACAAGCCCCCAAGGAGAAAAGTGGAAAAACAACCATGCCCGTACCTCTATTCTTTTTGCCAGTGGAGCGCTCTCACGTTCCATTGATATGAAAGCTTCACCAGAAAAGGTGATGGTAGGGAGTGGGTTGGTTTATGCGCGGATTCATCAATTGGGTGGGGTTATTCGCCCCAAAAATGGCAAAACCCTTCGCTTTTTTCTGAAAAGCAGCAAAGCACAGCGTTTTGTGTGTGTGCATCAGGTAACCATGCCGGCGCGCCCTTATTTGGGGCTTTCAGAGCAAAATAAAGTGGAAATTGTCAAAGCGGCAGAAGATTGGCTTGAGAGGGTGTTTTCATGAGTCAAATGATCACACAAGCAGGGCGGATTAATGCCTTTCGTGAGGCGGTGATAAAGAGCCTTAAACGCGCTTTGCCGGATGTGCGTGATTGCGCCTGTCAATTTGGACGCTTTAATTTAGAAGAACTGGAAACACAAATGCTTGTAGCACCAGCTGTGCGTGTTGCGGTTTTAGAAAGTCGCTTAACTTCTGTGGCTTCTGGGCAGCAGAGTGCGGATCTCCATTTAGGGGCTTTTATTATCACCACGGGTAAAGAGCGTGATATCCAAAGTTGGCTTTTAGCAGAAGCTATCGCGGTTTTATGCCATAGCGGACAACTGTGGGGATTGACACATTTGAGTGCCCCGCGGGATGTGTCAATTGATCCCATTATCTCTGCGGCGATTAAGCAGCGTGGTGTGTCGATCAGTGTGGTGGAATGGCACCAAGATTTATATCAGTTGGGAAAAGATATTTTTGCTGATGCGGGACAACTCAAAGCTGGGTTGATCTCACGGGACAATGAGGTGGGGACATGAATGATGCACATCTCTTAAGCGATACCTTTCGGCAAATTATGAAGCGTCTTGATGCGCTTGAACGCTGTCTTGCCAACCAGCACATGATTGGGCGGGTTGTGCAAGTTGATGGCCATAGGGTGCGGGTGAAACTTTTCTCTGAGAGTGCTAATGGACAAGCGGTTTTATCGCCTTGGCTGCAAGGGCAAGAAGCGGCGGGGGCTGTTTCCAGCAATATGCCCCTCCATGTTGGTGATCCGGTGCGGTTGTTAAACCCCCATGGTGAAATTGGCGCTGCCTCTCTGGTGGTGCGCGATAGCTATAGTGAGGATATGCCTAACCCCGCACGCTCGCCGCAAGAGCTGGCGCTTTGTTATGCGGGGGGCGCTTTGCGGATGACAAAAGATGAACTTATTCTCTCCCATGGAGAAAACCAAATTCGTTTGAGTGCACAAGGTCTCATACTTTCTCATCAATCAACCCGTGTTGCATTAACGGGCAGTGTGCAGATTGAAGCAGAAGATTTACAGCACAATCAAAAATCTGTTGGCGCGGGCCATAAACACGGCGGGGTCAAAATGGGTCCTTCCACAACCTCTTCCCCCCTTTAAAGGAGTTTTATCATGCATGAGAACACTTATGTTATTTTAACCAATGCCGATTTTGTTGCAGGCAACCGTTCACCAGGCAAGGGTGAAGAAATCCGTTTAAGCAGTGAGGCAGCAAAATATCCTTTGCTTCTTGGTCAGATTGCTGAAAAACCAGCCCCTGTTGCGGCGGCCCCAACGGCTTCTTCCGCAAAGACAAGCAAAGGGGCATAAGCCATGCGTTGCGGGATAAGCGAAAAGGATGGCTCTCTCTTATATGATTGGGACCATTGCCAACAATCACTCCATAAATGTTTAATGACAAGGATAGGAACACGGGTTTTGCGTCGCCATTATGGGTGTGATGTTAGGGAGTTCCAAGACGCTAATGCTGATCCTGCAACAATCTTGTGTCTTTATCAAGCCATTGCCTGCGCGCTCGATGATCCAGAATGCGGAGAGCCTGGGTTCTCATTGCAAAGGATTGATCTTAACAAAGCAACGCGTGAGGGGATATTCCACTTTGTTTTAAGAGGTGTTTTTTATCCCGATGGACATTTGGGGGATTGGTCCCATGGGCAAGAGAGGCAATTTCCTTTAGAGGTTTTTTATGGCAGAGCTTGAACATTTAGCCTTTTCACAACTCCCTCTGCCACAAATTATTGAAGAGCTTTGTGTTGAAGCAATTTTAGAGCAAAAGATTGCGCGTTTGGTGGATGTTTTTGCAGCCCATCATATCCCTTATAATGTGGAAAAGACCGCCTATGATCCCGTGGTCATTCAATTACAAGCGGCTGCTTATGAAGAGTTGCTGTTGCGCCAACGGATCAATGAAGTAGCGCGAGACAATTTGCTCGAATTTGCCCGTGGAACAAGTTTAGACCATTTGGGGGATTTTCATGGGGTTACGCGCCTTTTAGATGAAGATGATGCGCGGTTTCGCCGCCGCATTCGCTTAAATAGGCAAGGGCATTCCACAGGGGGCACAGTGCCCCGCTACCAATATTTTGCCCTCTCAAGCGATATTCACGTCAAAGATGCTTTTGTTTATCGTGTGGGCAAAAGCCCGCTTATTCATGTGGCGCTTTTTAGTGATAGTCCATCAGGGGTGGCTGATGAGGCTTTGATTGCCAAGGTACAAGCAGCCCTTGATTGCCCCCATGTTAAAATGACCAATGACCACATCTTGGTCAAAAGTGCTGTGCAGCGGGTGATCAATATTTCGGCTGATCTTTGGTTATTACCGGATGAAGGCTCCTTTGTTTTAGAAAAGGCAGAGCAGAGTTTGAGAGAAGAGTGGGCGCGTACATGGAGGCTTGGGCGTGATCTCTCTTTAAGTTGGGTACTCAGCCGCTTGATGGTTGAGGGTGTACACCATGTGGAGATAACGCAACCGTGCAAGGATATTCTGGTCGCCCCTCATGAAGCGGTGGCACTGGGGGAAATTGCCTTATCATTACGGGGGCACGCTTATTAATGGTCTCGTTGTTATTGCCCCCAAATTCAAGCTTGTTTGAACGCTGCCTTGCTGAGGCAATGGCTGTTGATCTTCAAGTAAAAAGGGCACTCGAAGACATTCCCCGTACAAAATTCATCACGCGCCCCCCTTCTTGGTTGCCCTCTCTCATTGATGAATATGGTTTACAAGAACTCACCCCTTATTTTTCGAATTCTTATGATCTGATTGACCAGGGACTTTCTTGGCAAAATATTCGTGGCTCTGTTGCAGCTATTGAATTGGGACTTCAATGGTTAGAACTTTCTGCGCACTTTAAGCCCGCATGGTCTGAGCGTGCATGGTGGAATTCCTTTCAACTTGATTTTGATCAATTGCCTGAACAAAACTCTCTTGAGGCTATTGAAGCCATTGTGGAACTTTCCAAAAGCTTTCGCTCTGATTTTCGACGTAGCACCTATGGTTATGATGTGGGGGCCACAGAATGCGATATGTCACGCCTTGATGACAGCATGCTGGATTTTGAAAGTGGCGTGCGCTTAACAGCTCGTGACACTCTGTTTTCCTTTGGACGCACTACAGAAATTAATCACACACTCACAAAAGAAGAAGGCAAACGCATTGGCAACTGGATTGATGACTTTGACGAGGAATTAAGCTGGAACCAAATCGATTATCCTTGGGATTTGGCAAATTTTCCGTGGTGTTCGGTTAAAAAACATGAACGCGATATCCTTATGGCAGAGTGGTTCCAAAACCGTCCCCTTTATCTAGTGTTAAGAGATGCAAACAATGCTCTGATTGGGTATCGAAGATGCAACATTGTCCAGCCTATTGAACAAGCGATCGATGGCGCCTATAGCCATTGTGGTAACAGATTTAACCCTTCCCCAACTGGCACCATGCTGTTTCTTGCAGCCCGCACAGATTTTGAGGATGTTGAGAACAAACAAGCCGCCTCTGTTTCCATTCTCGTTCACGGCATTCCAAAACAAGATATTCCCATTGGTAAATTGTGGCTTGAAGCCCATGGGCTAGAGGGTGGTGTAGAAATTCTCAAAACACCGATCAACATTCCTTTGCGTGCTGATGTTCGCGAACAATTCAAGATTTTATTGAGGTTTTAACATGAAACATGAAAGCGGACTACCCTTTGCAATTGATAGATCGGTTGGCAAAGATGAACAACAAAGCGTGGTGTTTTATGGCAGGCGCTCTTTTCTTCAAGGTGGTGAACTCAATGAAATGCAAACCATCATAARAGGGCGCCATAACCGTTTGGGGCGCCTTGTGGCACAAGAAGGAGACCGCGTTGAACGAGCAGATGCCTTTGTCAATAAAGACACAAAAACCGTTACCTTAACGGAGGGCAAGATTTATATCGCAGGCGATATCTTTCCCGTCTCAAATGCTGTTCTCACCAATATTTCCATGAGTGGGCGCGTGGAAATCGGTGTAAAGTTGCAAAAGAAATGGGTGACCTATGAAGATGATCCAGAGCTCTTAGGACAAGTGCCAGGATCCTTGGCAGAAGGAGAGCCCGGTGCGGCACGTGAGATCGCAAAACTTGTCTGGGCTCTCAAAGATGATGACCAGCAAGGGGCTTTCTTTCCGGTTTATATTTTGCAAGATGGTGTTCTCATTGATCAAAAATCCCCCTCACTGCTTGAACCCGCTATGCAAGCCATTGCAACATACGACCGCGCCCATGGACATTATATCGTGGGGGGATGCCGTGTCACAGCTTTGGGGCAAGAGGGACAAAAGCAGGTGTTCAGTGTTCAAGAGGGAGAAGCCAATATCAATGGTTTTAAACGCAAGCGTTTGGCCGCTTTGCGCTATGAAGAGGTGGAAGACTTTTCGACAAGTGCTGTCCCTAGTGAAACCCATATTTTTGTGCCCCAAAAGGGAAAAACAAGCTTTACCTTTAAAACCTATTACGCTCCCATTGCTGCTGTTCATTCCATTTTGTTGACCAAAGAAAAAACCGTAACAATCACCCGCGGTGCGGTTGCCGCTGGGCGTGATGGCGTGCCGGACAAAAGCATCACCTCTTTTATCAAAAT
>NZ_NJPP01000019.1 GCF_002778015.1 Bartonella tribocorum
GCAACAAAGTAGGAAAAGTTAATTTATATAAATATATAATCAAAAGTACAAAAATATTTGTAGATATTTTTTTTATTAACATATCTACAAAATTATTATGATTTCAGAGATATATTTCAGATATTCTATAAATTATCGTACACAATTATAAAGATGATGCACAGCTCCAAAGCCAGCCCTATTAGAGCGCCATTTATTGTACCACCCAATGTACCTAGTGCTATACCCGCTTTCAGCAGTTCCCAAGATTGTCGGTGCAGCTACCCCCCCTGTTGCAGCTGTCGCAGCCGTTCCTACCAATGTTCCAAGTATAGCGCCCCCAACCGCCCCAACAGACGCCACTATTGTTGCTCCTGTTTGTCCTACCGTTTTCATTTCATCCCAATAACCCGAAGGAAGACATAAATTACTGTAATCATGTGATGAGATTGAACTCACCTTTTCCTCTTATTAAAAATAATGTATTATATTGATACAATTTAAAATGATTATCACGAGTTTTAGATCACGTCAAATATAATTTTAAATTAAAATACTGTATAAATAATAAATACATTATGTCTGTATTGTATTTATACGAAGTATATATTTCAATTTAATAATAGTACTGCTAAAATATAGCACATTAATCTCTTTTAAACTTAAACAAAATCATAAAATCAAATGAATAATGCATAAAAAATTAGGACTATTCTTTTTATTTACAAGCACAACAAAGAAATATATTTACGGCGTTATTGAACTTATTGCTATCGTTTTACAGCTCCTTGACTTGCTAAATCCTTTTATTTCTCAATAAGTGACTAAACACATTTTGCCTATTCAATGTGTTAAAAATCTCTCTATATTCCTTGTCTTTATGATTGCTATCATAGTGTCTAGCACAGCTCTTAGCTCTCTATCGGGCTACTTAGAAGCTTCATTGAGTTAATTGGATTATTATTACAGATAAGAATTCACCTACATCATAATATATTCAATGCACCAATAAAATGTGCACTATTGTACCTATAATAAATATAATATATTGATTTATATAGATAATATAGCGTTATTCATATTGAATGAGAACCCCGAATAACGTAAGATTCTCTCATTTCAAATTTGCCTATCTTGAATCAATCAAAACCATTCGCTTGCACGTTACAAGCTAGATGAGTGTGTGGATCAAACTGTATAAGACAAAGACTAAAAATGCCTCTTATAAACGCTCTCAAGTGCCAAGGGTTTGTACAGCATCCACGGACTTGTGTGACAATGCCGGCTTGCTTTTCCATAAACGCAAAGATGGAGGTGCTCAATGGATTGATCTTTATACCCTTCACAAACGCCGTCGTGAAATGGGCTTGGGTGCGTTGCAAAATGTTTCTTAAAAAAAAACCGTGGCACTGCAACTCTATGGCATTCTGTTTTGCATGAGGGCCGCGCCCCCATTCAAAGAACGCAATAAACAAAAGCGTGAAGCAATCTCCATTATTTAAAAGATATTGCTTTGGATGCTTTTGAAAGTCGTAAAGCTGAATTAAAAAATGATGGGAACTGGTTTCTAGTCTTAAAACTTCATATTTTACTAAAATTATGTTGTCTACCCATTTCTGAGATTACACAAACAAAGATACGTAATACGCTTGCTCCTATTTGTCATACAAAAGCTGGAGATCCTCAGGCTGCATTGATACGTCTTCATCTTTATCTCAAACATTTCACACAGGTAAAAATCTCTCGTATTTAGTAATTTTCTAACAATATAATCGAAAAAGAATACATCTGGCTCTTATGATGAATGATACTAAATTGTATACCATCTTATCATTGGCTTTTGTCATCAAGCTGTCACCTAAATTCAAACCAATATTGACCTAAAAAACGAGCCGTCTAAACCTCTGATTTTTGTCCTACACGCCTTGCCAATAATCGTGGGAATGCAGCTTATATCATTGCTCAATCTTATCTAACAATAAAAAGATCCTCATGTACAAATTTTACATGTCTCATACCGCCAGCATAAATAACGATATTTTACAGTATAATAGAATAATTTGCTTAATTTTTTATTTTAATAATCATGATAACTTTCATCTCATCCTCCTAATCCATTAAATTTACGAATTGTTTTCTTATAGCTGATGAAAGTCATGGCAATGGCAAGAAAAGCGCTCAACAGAAGATATCCAATATTCCACTCGCCTTTACCAAGCAACAATGACACAGGCAAGGAAGCAGAAAAAGCCATGGGAAGCAGAAACAAAAGCCATTTTATGATGTTTGAAGGATAAATTCCAATTGGTACAAACGGAAAGATCGTAAATCATTTCATGAAAATATTCGACTGGCATTTTACGACTGGTAACAAATGTTATAAAATTGAACATTATGAAAAAACAAATATTAACGATAAAAATACAAAATATTGCAACAATAAAAGAGAGCCATCTGAACTTAAAATCAGACATATCTGGTAATGAGACAAATAAATAGGCACTCACATAAAGAACAAATAGTTTGATCAAATTAAAAGGTTTACACCAACCCAACAGCATCAATAACCAGATTGAAACGGGTTTTATCAAGTATGGCTCAATTTTACCATCCGCTACTTTTTCAAAAAATGTTTCAATAGAATGAGTAAAAATATTCAAAAATATCCCAAGTAAAACAAAGATAAAATGAATTTCATCTCTGCTATAGTTACAGATCTTTCCTGAAAATGAGGATATGCTATCAACAAATATAAATTGAATAAAATAATAACATAAAGAAAGAATAAACTCCCCTGTCAAATTCTTACCATAAACAATTTGTCGGCTGATATTCAAGCTGATAAAATGAAGAATTACTTTCATCTCAACCACCTGCTCCATGATAGACCTTCATTCCTTTATTCCAAGCAATATGTATCAAGAATAAAAGACATAAAATATAAGCAAGGCTTCCAAAAATAAACTGCTGAAACAACACTAAATTTTGCGTCGAGAAAAATTCGGCAGGAGCTGATATCATAAAACGATAAGGATTAAATTGCATAAGCGGAATAAGCCACACCGGCCAAAAAGACAGTGGTAAAAGAACACCCCCAAGAAGTGCCGAACTGAGAATACTAAATGAAAGTAATATATTTTGTAATCAATCACCCAAAAACTTAATAAGGAAATCCCAAAAGAGAGTAGGAAACAAAGCAATTGCGATATAATAATAATGAGAAAAAAGAACAGAAAAGCGATGACCAAGCTCAGAATATTTTCATAGGATAAAACAAGCTTTACAACAAAAAGAGCCAATAATGGGATACTATATAATACACTCTCGCCCAAAAAAGTAAAAAGCATTTGTATCATATATTTGAATGGTTTTGTGAGATAGACTTCTAATTGACCTTCCTTAACATAATGAGAAAAAAACTTAATCACATTATAACCATTATTTAAGCGTCCCAAGACTAAAGCAAAAGCATAATAATACATCATATCATGAAAGCTAAAGCCATTGATGGTATTGCCCGTATCAGAGAAAAGTGCATTCCACAATAGAAGTTGAATAACAAATGGAAAGAGTGTCCCCATGACAATATCAGTAAAAAACATGGCTCTATCACTTAGAACAGTGAGTAATCCATTCCTGGCATAAAAAAACATGCCAAAGCAATAATTAAATAAATTCTTTAAATTTAGCACGGAGCATCTCTTCAAGTGAGGAAGTGGACACAGAGAACGTACAGTTGAATTCAGTTGTTATTTCCCGTATAAAACGTGGATAATCTCCACGAAACAATGAAACCTCCAGTGAACATTCTTCATTATTAAGTTTTTTATCTTTTAAAGAAGTAGATAATTTTAACGAAAGTTCATCCATTCTCTTTACAACAGTAGAAAGCGCTTGCAAGTGTTCACAAAAAAGTGTCACGCGCACCAAAGAAGGAAGCGTATTTTTAAAGGCATTAAGATCACCATAAAATTGTTTATGTCCTTTGTGCAAGAGAAGAATATCATCAACGTAACCATCAATATCCCCCATATCATGACTTGTGATGATGTATCCCATACCTCGCTCTTTTTTGAGTTTTGTCAGTAGCTCTCTGATTTCATGCTTAGAAGCTATATCAAGACCAATAGTTGGCTCATCGAGGAACAATAATTTAGGTCTAAAAGATAAATTAAAAGCCAATTCACTTTTGACTCTCTCACCCAAACTCAGCATCCGCACTGGCTTATCCATGATAGGCTCAAGACCTAGTAATTCCGTCATCTCTTTAAGGTCACGGATAAAAGAATCCCGTTCAAGATCATATAATGGTTGAACCATATCCAAACTGTAGCGTAATGGTAAATCCCACCATAAACAACTCTTATGACCAAAGACCACTCCCAACTGTTTAAACAGATTTTTCTTGGTTTTATAGGGATTAAATCCTAGTACTTTAACATTCCCCTTATCAACGAATTGTATACCAGAAAGTATTTTAATCAGTGTTGATTTACCTGCCCCATTCGCTCCAAGGATAGCAAGAGATTGTCCTGAAAATAGGGTAAAACTGATATCTTTCAGCACATGATGCTTCGTATATACTGGCTTTAAAAAAGAACGCACTCTGTCTTTGAAAGAAGTTCCTCTGTCTATGTTGCGATATATTTTTGATACATTGTTAAGATCAATCAATAATGATCCCATCAGTCGCTCCTCATTTCAACTTATCCCCTCTTTAAACGTTCCAACAACCTCTGAATAGTCTGTTTTTGTTCACGGGTAAAAAACAAAGATATTCAAGCTCTCCTTAGAGCAATAAAACACACCTGAAGCTTTAATTCCCAATTTTTAGTACAGCATATTTCTTCAATGTGATAGTTTACTTCAATGAAGCATTAAGATGCTCAAAACTTGTTTCTTCTTTTGTGAAAAATAATCTTTAGAATAAATTCAGACAAACTAAGTAAGCAGAAACATAATGTGAAATTGAAAGGAGCGCTTTGCGAATAAATTCCCATTGTTTAAACAAAGGTAAAAACAATAAATCCATAACAAGTAGATCAAACCATACTGATAACAGAACAAACTTCCTTGGAAAAAAGAATTTGTTGAGAAGATACGCTCCCTGAACCTTCCTATAAAAGGCCTCACTTATCTCCCATGAAAAACTAAAATTTGCCTTTACACTTTCAGTAAATGCTCTTCAAATCTCATCTCATTCATCTTCCTCAACAGACACACCTTCCCAATATAGAACCCAACAGATAATTCAAAGGAATATCATCATAAGCTTAGAGTATTAGAGATGCACCATATCCAAAAATAACAATGCAATCAATATGAATAAAAAACTGTAAAAAGAAAACGCATCACTCAAAAACACAAACCTCTCATAGCGATTAACGATCAAACGCTCTCTTCAAAGGGTATCTCATCCCTCTTATCAAATTTATAGATAAAATTTGCACCAATCAAAAAAATAAATAAAGTTTTTTACTCTGTGTCAGTATCACTCTCATTAAAAGACAAAAGATTAAAACTTTGAACCATATGAGGAGGTAAAGGTGCAACGATATCCAATATTCCTCCTGAAGGGTGAGGAATACGAATACGACGTGCATGAAGGTGAAGGCGGTTTTGAATTCCTCCTGGTAATGTCCAATTGCTATCAGAAAAAAAATACTTTGTATCGCCAATGATAGGATGATCCATATGGGCAGCGTGCACACGGAGCTGATGTGTTCTCCCCGTATAAGGTTCCATTTCAAGCCAAGAAAGAGCTCGCCCTCGCGTATCTAAAATGCGATAATAGGAAACCGCATGATGTGAATCTGGCTCTCCATGTTCACAAACACGCATTTTATCACCTTGTGCAGTCATTTCCTTAACCATCCACGTTGAAATTTTGTCCTGCTTTTTTTTAGGAACCCCCCGAACCAACGCCCAATAAATCTTTTTTGTTTCCCGCGCTCTAAAAGCAGCTGTTAAGGCTTGAGCAGCTCCTCTTGATCGCGCAACAACAAGCACACCCGACGTCTCACGATCAAGACGATGAACCAAACGCGGCTTTTCACCTTTTTTATTGCGCCACACCTCAAGCATACTATCCATATGGCGTGTTAAACCAGAACCTCCTTGCACAGCGAGACCTGCTGGTTTGTTAAAAACAAAGATCTTTGGATCTTCATAAAGCAGCATTTTTTTCAAAACGGTTTCATCATCATGCCCACGAAGTGTTTTATCCGTTATTGGAAGACTTGTCGTATTATCAAAAGGGAGAGGTGGAATACGAACAGACTGCCCTATACAAAGGCGCGTATCGGCTTTAACACGTCCACCATCAACCCGTATCTGGCCAGAACGCAACAATTTTTGCAAAGCACCAAATCCAAGTCCTGGATAATGCACTTTAAACCAACGGTCTAAACGCATTCCATTCTCGTCTGTTTCAACCTTTTTTATTTCCACGCCTGCCATGAAAGTTCCCTTACCTGATAATCCTATTGATCTATTTTTGCACCTTTATAAACACAAAAATTCATATTCTCGTTGGCTTTATCACACCATATTACAATGAGTATCTAAAATTGCCTTTTCTTAACGTTCAAATTTTATTAGCTAGAAATTCAAGTGTATAAAAATCAATAACCTTTACACGTAACAGCGAATGGAGATAATTAAGTGTCCTTATTCAAAACCTATGCACGTGTTCTTACTTACCTAAACAGAGAAAAAAATGCATCCCTTTTAATCTGTAGTGCTAATGTTATGTTGGCTATTATCACCATTGCAGAACCTATTTTATTTGGACACGTTATTGATTCTATTACAGAAAAAACAGGGATCATCCCCACCCTTGCCATTTGGATTTGTTTCGGGCTTTCTCATATTATCGCTTATGTTCTTGTTGCTCGTGGTGCAGACCGTTTAGCGCATAGACGCCGTCTAACAGTTTTAACAGAATCTTTTGAACGTATCATTGCCATGCCTTTAATTTGGCATCAACAACGCGGGACTTCTAACGTACTCCATACACTTTTGCGCGCGATAGATTCCATGTCAACCATATGGCTTGATTTTATGCGCCAACATCTCTCAACGCTTGTCGCTTTATTGGTTCTCATCCCCATAGCCTTTCATATGAATTGGCGTTTTTCAATAGTTTTGGTTGTACTTGCCGTCATCTATATCTTAATTGCACGTTTAGTGATGCGAAAAACAAAAGACGGACAAGCGGCTGTAGAATGCTATCATCATAATCTCTTTAAACATGTCAGTGATTCAATCTCTAATGTTTCTATTGTACAAAGTTATAACCGAATAAGAGAAGAAACGTCTATACTGCACCAACATACAAATGCCCTGCTTAAAGCACAAAATCCTGTTCTCAATTGGTGGGCGCTTGCCAGTGGCTTAAATCGAATGGCTTCAACAGTTTCAATCGTTTGTGTTCTTCTCCTTGGGGCTTTTTTTGTTGCAAAAAATCAATTACGGGTAGGTGAAGTCGTTGCTTTTGTTGGGTTTGCACAACTCATGATTAGCCGCCTAGATCAAATGAGCAATTTTATTCATTGTGCAATATCCTCACAAGCAAAACTGCAAGAATTTTTTGAAATGGAAGATTCAACCTTTCCCATCAACGAACCTCAAAATCTCCCTTCCCTCCAAAATGTTAAGGGTGCCGTACAATTCCATCACATCACCTATAAATTCCCAAATTCTTCTCAAGGTATTTTTGACATTTCCTTTGAAGTGAAAGCAGGACAAACTGTTGCAATTGTAGGACCAACAGGGGCTGGAAAGACAACATTAATCAATCTGTTGCAGCGCGTATACGACCCTACCTTTGGGCATATTTCCATTGATGGAATAAATATAAGCTCGATCAATCGCGAATCTTTACGCCAATCTCTAGCAACAGTTTTTCAAGATACGGGTCTTTTCAACCGAACTATTCATGACAATATTTCAATAGGAAAAGAAAATGCAACAAACGAAGAACTTTATAAAGCAGCAAAAATAGCAGAGGCTCACGATTTTATTTTAAAAAAAGCCGATAATTATAACACAATGGTGGGCGAACGAGGATCTCAATTATCAGGTGGTGAAAAACAACGCTTAGCAATTGCACGCGCTGTTTTAAAAAATGCCCCCATTCTCATTCTAGATGAAGCAACAAGTGCTCTTGATGTTGAAACAGAAGCACGTGTCAAAGAGGCTCTTGATTGCATAAGCCATAACCGCACCACTTTCATTATAGCACATCGCCTCTCAACAGTCCGTAATGCTGATGTGATCCTCTTTCTGGAAAATGGTTCCCTAATTGAAAAAGGAAAATTTCAAGAATTGATCGATAAAGGCGGCCGTTTTTCTAAATTCTTAAAAGCAAGTGGTTTAACAATCACGCCACCAGAAAGAGAAGGAGAAAATGAAAACGTCATCTCGTTACATGAAGCCATAGCATCATAAAAATGATATTTTTCACAAAATCTCATGCAAAAAACATCTCAATGCAAAATATTGCAAAAATGCTTTGTTCGTGTAAATGAGAAAATTTCTAAGAATGCTATAATCTATTTTTACTGCGGCAAACGCACAGAGAAGAACTTGAGTTAATATAAAACTTTAGTTTTATTCTGTATTTATTTGATTTATATCATTAATATACGTTTTAACTTACAATAAAAATCTATTTTCTTCCCCATAATCCGCAAAAGAAACCAATAAAACGCCTCTAAAAAGTGAATCTCTGATGAAAGAATGAGCGATAATCTAAGCAATTTGAAAACGAAAAAACGATAATCTATAATTTCATAAGCTTAAAAAAACTGTTATCTAAACCTTGCGTTATCTTATTTCACAATTCCTATTGTAAAAAAGGATAGAGATTTTTCTTTTAAAATCAATTGAATATATTCAATTTTTCATAAAAAATATGATCCACCTGCCTCATAAACAAAAGCAATGAAGCATCGCGCAATCTTTCTAACGAACACTATTTCTTTATCTTTACGATTTTATCTCTCTTAATGAGAGTATTTGCATTTCAGCCAATACACCACCAAACAGATATTCGTAATTCTTAAACGCTCATCCAACATAAAAATGTAAAAAACACTTATGAGAAAGGATTTTATTTTTTAAGTTTTTTCAAGAAAATCTTTTAGTGCTGCAAAGGCCTCATCAGCTTTGTTCCCGTCAGGACCACCAGCCTGCGCCATATCAGGACGGCCACCTCCACCTTGACCACCAAGCACACTTGAAAGAATACGAACAAGATCAACAGCATTGAATTTATCCGTTAAATCATCCGTAACACCAACAACAGCACTCCCCTTGCCATCTTCTGAAACAGTGATAAAAGCAACGATCCCAGACCCAATCTGTTTTTTCCCAGAATCAACGAGTGCTTTAAGATCCCTTGGTAAAATATTTTTAACAATGCGCCCCATAAAAGAAAGCCCATTGATCATAGTCATATCACCTTGACCACTTTCCGTTATTCCCCCACTCAACACCATTTTTTTGCGTACATCATTTAACTCTTTTTCAAGTTTACGACGATCATCAAGCAAAACTCTCAGCCGTTCTTCTACATCAGAAGAAGCCGTCTTTAAAAGATCAGCAATTTCATGAATACGCACATCTTGGCAACAAAGATAAAGACGCGCTGCTGCACCTGTTAAAGCTTCAATACGACGCACTCCAGCAGAAACAGAACTTTCAGAAACAATATGAATCAAACCAATATCACCTGTTCTTTCCACATGTGTCCCTCCACAAAGCTCAATTGACCAATGCTTTTTTAATTCTTCCTGCTCAAGTGGCATCCCCATAGAAACAACGCGAACTTCATCACCATATTTTTCCCCAAAGAGTGCCATTGCTCCTTCAGAAATTGCATCATCAATAGCCATAAGGCGCGTTGTCACCTTACTGTTTTGCAAAACAATCTCATTGGCTAAATCTTCTATTTTTTTCAACTCTTCCAAAGAAATAGATTTTGGATGAGAAAAATCAAAACGCAACCGTTCCGGCGACACAAAGGAGCCCTTTTGAGTAACATGAGATCCCAATACTTGACGTAAAGCCTCATGTAATAAATGGGTAGCAGAATGGTTCGCACGAATTCTTTTGCGACGAACAACATCAACGGTTAATTGCACATAATCAGACCTCACTGCCTGACCTGATTTAACTTTTCCAAGATGAATAAAAACCCCATCAGCCTTTTTCTGAGTATCATGCACTTCAAAAATAAAATTTTCACCAGAAATGATGCCACTATCACCAATTTGCCCACCAGATTCACCATAAAAAGGAGTTTGATTTACCACAAAAATAGCTTTCTGCCCCACAGAAACCTCATCAACAATTTCACCATCACACACAAGCGTTGTGAGGATACCTTCAGCTTTTTCTGTTTCATAACCTAAAAATTCTGTAGCCCCGGCTTTATCACGGACAGAAAACCAAATCGTCTCCGTCACTGCTTCACCTGAACCAGACCAATGAGCACGCGCTTCCTCTTTCTGGCGTTCCATCGCTTTATCAAAAGCATCAACATCAACAGATATTCCACGACGCCGAAGCACATCTTGTGTCAAATCAATTGGAAAACCATAGGTATCATAAAGCTTGAAAGCAACTTCACCATTTAAATGATCCCCTTCCTTAAGCAGAGCACTTTCTTCATTTAACAACCCCAGTCCTCGTTCGAGCGTTTTACGAAACCGCCCTTCTTCTAATTTTAAAGTTTCTGAAATCAAAGATTCAGCCCGCACCAATTCGGGATAAGCATTTCCCATTTCGCGAATGAGAGCAGGCAAAAGCTGCCACATTAAAGGCTCTTTAGCACCAAGAAGATGCGCATGACGCATAGCACGACGCATAATGCGACGTAAAACATATCCTCTTCCTTCATTGGAAGGAAGAACCCCATCCGCAATCAAAAATGCAGATGAGCGAAGATGATCAGCAATAACACGATGGCTCGCAACAAAATCACCTGTTGCCTTAATCCCTGCAATTTCTTCTGATGCTCCAATTAATGTACGAAAAAGATCAATGTCATAATTATCATGAACCCCCTGTAAAACAGCAGCAATACGCTCTAATCCCATACCGGTATCGATAGAAGGGTGAGGTAAATCAACACGCTCTTCCTTAGAAAGCTGCTCATACTGCATAAAAACAAGATTCCAAATCTCAATAAAGCGATCACCGTCTTCTTCTATACTTCCAGGAGGGCCACCCCAAATTTTATCACCATGATCATAAAAAATCTCGGAACAAGGACCACAAGGCCCTGTGTCGCCCATCGCCCAAAAATTATCAGCTGTCGCAATACGAACGATTTTTTCATCTGGAAGACCTGAGATTTTACGCCATAATTCAGCAGCAACATCATCACTCTGATAAACGGTTACCAACAATTTATCTTTTGGTAGGGAAAATTCTTTTGTTAAAAGATCCCATGATAAAAAAATAGCCTCTTCTTTGAAATAATCGCCAAAAGAAAAATTACCCAGCATTTCAAAAAATGTATGATGGCGCGCCGTATAACCAACATTATCAAGATCATTATGTTTTCCACCCGCACGAACACATTTTTGTGCCGTTGTAGCCTTTTTATAAGGAGGTTGTTCAAGTCCAGTAAAAACATTTTTAAACTGCACCATCCCTGCATTTGTAAACATAAGTGTAGGATCATTGCGTGGAACAAGTGGACTAGAAGAAAGAACTTTATGCCCATTACGATCAAAATAATCCAAAAATGTTGATCGGATATTATTAACACTATTCATATATACACCTGCAGAATATCGCATAAAACCATAAAAGCCCCCTCTCAAATATTCTCTTTGCCACGCATGGCGTCAATTTAATCAAAAAATGGACTATTTATTCAAAAAATTGAGAAAAAACGGCTGTATGTTAAAAACTCAAACAAATAAAAATAGAAAAAATCTTAAATGGAAAAATTATAGATGAAAAAACGCTCCATTAAATAGCTTCGTCACTTTCTATATTTTCTGATCCTGCATTTTCTAACAATTCAATCGCAATCAAACCAGCATTTTGACGCAAAGCCGTTTCAATTTCTGCAGCTATTTCTGTATGTTCGCGCAAAAACTGCTTTGCGTTTTCACGTCCTTGTCCTAAACGTTGAGAGTTATAAGAAAACCACGAGCCAGATTTTTCAACAATACCCACTTTGACTCCTAAATCAATCAACTCACCTAGCTTGGAAATACCTTCTCCATAAATAATATCAAACTCAACTTGTTTGAAAGGAGGAGCCAACTTATTTTTCACCACTTTAACACGGGTTTGATTGCCAACAATCATATCCCGATCTTTAATAGACCCAATACGACGAATATCCAACCGAACAGAAGCATAAAACTTTAAAGCATTTCCCCCTGTTGTTGTTTCAGGTGAACCAAACATCACACCGATTTTCATGCGAATTTGATTAATAAAGATCACCATACAGTTAGAGCGAAAAATAGAAGCCGTGAGCTTTCGTAAAGCTTTACTCATCAATCGTGCTTGTAATCCTGGTAAAGCATCCCCCATTTCACCATCAATTTCTGCTCGCGGTGTTAAAGCGGCAACAGAATCCACAACAAGCACATCAACAGCACCAGAACGAACCAACGTTTCTGTAATTTCCAATGCCTGCTCACCAGTATCTGGTTGAGAAATAAACAAGTTCTCTAAATCAACCCCAAGCTTACGCGCATAAATAGGATCAAGCGCATGCTCTGCATCAATAAAAGCACAAATCCCACCACTTTTTTGTGCCTCTGCAATAGCATGGAGAGCCAATGTTGTTTTCCCAGAGCTTTCTGGTCCATAGATCTCCACAATACGCCCCTTGGGTAATCCACCAATTCCTAAAGCAATATCCAAGGATAACGATCCTGTTGGAACTGTTTCAATTTCAACAACTTGCTCTTTTTGCCCAAGACGCATAATCGAGCCTTTACCAAAAGAACGTTCAATTTGTGAGAGAGCAGCATCGAGAGCTTTTGTTTTATCCACGATTATATCCTTGACCGATTCATAATAATCTAACACTTAAAATTTATACTGTATTTTTAATTTAACGAAAGCCTTGAGTTTAGGTTTTCAAAAGCCTTGAGTTTAGGTTTTCAAAGGCTATTTCCATCTCTATCCCCATGTTATCTCTGTAGCATATCATGACCATAAAAATAAAAAATTGGCACTCCTTATTTTATGACACAACATAGACTTCAAATAAAAAAATACCTCTATAGGGGAGCAAGTTAACACATTTATCTCTCTCGAGAAAAGCAACAATTTAAATTTCAACACAATGTTTAACCTTTCTCCTTCCTCCTTTCGTTAAGCCCCTAAGAAAAAACTCTTCTCTTAAATCACACAAAACACATCATCAATCAAAACCACACCCTATTGCATCGAAGAACAGAATGCCTTTGTATTGCATATTCACGCACTTGTTAAAAAAAAACATCTTTCAACACTCATCACACTCTTTTCGCGATAACGCTCGTAAATGGTATACTTTATCCATTAAGCACCACCATCTTTACGCTTGAGAAAGAAACAAGCCAAGCACCATAACACTTATTTACTAGCCCCCAATGTTGTAACAACTCTCGGCACTTGAAACGATCCATGAAGAGTTATTTTTAATTTTTTCTTGTACAGTTTTATGACACATTAATCCCGCTTATAACGTACAAGAAATGGTCTTGATTGATTAGATTTGGAATGAGAAAATCATACAGTATTTGGGATTTTTATTCAAAATACAAAACAGTTAAAGAATCAATATAAATCAATATCTTACTCAATAATAAAGCAACTTTAAGAGTTGAATGACAGATTTTTTTTAATTTGACCCCATAACAAGATATACATTTTGAAGATATCAAAAAGATTGCTCTACGAACAATGCAACAAGTATTTAAAATATAAACTAAATTGTTCATACAATGACATGAGAGGTAAAAATAAATCCAAAATCAATAAAAAACGTGTTTTAATTCAAATTTTATGGTCGTTTTTACGCTTTTGGCGCAATTGTTTCCACCATTCAAGACGTTTTACAATTTCACGCTCAAATCCACGCTCAACAGGTTTATAATAACTCTGTCGCCCAAGTTTTTCTGGAAAATACTCTTGTCCTGAAAAAGCATCTGGTTCATCATGGTCATAACAATAACCATCCCCATACCCTTCCTCTTTCATCAATTTTGTAGGAGCATTAAGGATATGTTTAGGAGGCGGTAAAGAACCATTTTTGCGTGCACAACGCAGCGCTGCTTTATACGCGAGATATGTCGCATTTGACTTTGGTGCAGTTGCAACATAAAGACATGCTTGTGCCAAAGCCAATTCTCCTTCTGGTGACCCTAAATAATCATAAGCATCTTTTGCCGCATTACAAATGACAAGAGCTTGAGGATCCGCCAAACCAACATCTTCAACAGCCATACGAACCAATCTTCGCCCAATATAGAGAGGATCTTCACCAGCATCCAACATACGTGCTAAATAATAAAGTGCCGCATCAGGATCAGAGCCACGAACAGATTTATGCAACGCTGAAATGAGATTATAGTGCCCATCTCGTCCTTTATCATAAATGGGTGCACGACGCTGAATAACTTTTTGCAAAGCCGCAGAATCAAAAAGCTCTTCCCCACACACGACAGACCAAACTTCCTCTGCCAATGTTAATGCTACCCGTGCATCACCATCAGACATTCCTATCAAAACGTCTCTGGCACCATCATCCAAGGGAAGAAGCTTTCCTTCCACCTCTTCAGCACGTTTCAAAAGCATGCCTAAACTTTCATGATCATGAGAAAAAAATGTTAAAACCCGTGCACGCGAAAGAAGAGCAGCATTCAGTTCAAAAGAAGGATTTTCGGTTGTTGCACCGATAAGGACTACCGTACCATCTTCCATCACCGGAAGAAAACTATCCTGTTGTGCACGATTAAACCGATGAATTTCATCAACAAAGAGAAGCGTTTTATCCCCAGACATAAAACGCCTCTGTGCAGCTTGAAAAATCTTTTTAAGTTCAGAAACACCGGTAAAAATAGCAGAAACTTGTTCAAACGCGAAATTTGTTTCAAGTGCTAACAAACGTGCAACTGTTGTTTTTCCCGTCCCTGGAGGTCCCCAAAAAATCATCGATCCAATTGAGCCGGCTTCCACCATCCGCGAAAGCAAACCATTCTCTCCAATTAAATGCTCTTGTCCTACAACCTCATTAAGAGAACAAGGACGCATTCTTTCTGCAAGTGGCTGATTTTTATTAACCTGAAGATCAAACGAGGAAGTAAAAAAATCTTTCTCCAAAAAAAACCTCAGCGAATAAATTGGCGAATATACATACCATCACGTTCATATTCTAAATGCCACGTACGCGAACGAGTTTGCATAAGAATCTTTTTTAACTGATGAACTGTTTGTATTTTATGGCCATTCACAACACGTAACACATCTCCAGGCCGAAAAATTCCAGAAGCATTACTCATTTCTTCAAGATTGGTAATCACAACACCTTTCGCCGATATAGGAAAATGAAAACGACGACTATTTTGCGGTGTTAAATCTAACACTTCAGCACCAGCAAGAGGACTGTCACCCGTAATTTTTTCAGATTTTAAAAATGCAGTTTCCGATATTGATGCAACCGTTATCTGCGTCTTTAACGTTTTTCCACTTCGTAAATATTCTAAAGCAAGACTACGCCCAACATCAGCTGTCATTAAACGATAACCAAGACTATCTGGACTATCAACGCGCACCCCTTGCACACTCAAAATAACATCACCTACTTTCAAGCCGGCTTTTTCAGCAGGACTGTCTTTGACAATTTCAATAATAAGAGCCCCATAAGGATGTTCTAAACCTAACCCATTAGCAATATCAGGTGTAACATTTTGAAAAGATGCCCCAATATAAGGCGGAACAAAATATTTTCCACCGCGTTTAACAGTAGCAAGCATCACTTTTACAAGATTCACTGGAATAGCAAAACCAATCCCTACAGAACCACCGGAACGCGAATAAATAGCCGTATTAATTCCGATTAATTGACCTTTCATATCAATTAAAGCGCCACCAGAGTTTCCTGGATTAATAGCAGCATCTGTTTGAATGAAAAAGTCAAAATCGGAAATCCCTACACGTGTGCGTGCTTGCGCTGAAACAATACCACTTGTAACCGTTTGACCAACCCCGAAAGGATTACCAATAGCCAAAACAAGATCACCAACCTCAACAGTATCAGAATCCCCCAAAGAAAGAACAGGAAACTGAGTCCCTTTTGCATCAACTTCAAGAATGGCAATGTCCGTTGCTTCATCTTTAAGCACGACCTTACTCTCAAACTCTCGCCCATCAGAAAAAGCCACTTTAATTTCGCTTGCATCTTTAATGACGTGATAATTTGTAACAATCAAACCACGCGCATCAACAATCACGCCTGACCCTAATGACGATTGCTTACGGACAGGAAAATTATTTTGTAAACGACCAAAAAATTGCTCAAAAAATGGATCACCCTCAAAAGGTGATCGCGCTCTAATTTGTCGAGCTGCATAAATATTTACAACAGATGGAACTGTTTTTTTAACTAAAGGAGCAAATGAAAGAGAGATTTCCTTTTGTGTTTGAGGAACATGAGCATAGATATGATCAAACGATATCAGCATCATAATCGCAAAAAAAAGCCGCACCCAAAAAGAACACCTCATAATCTACTCCTTATAAAACCAGCCCATTCTGTTGAAGATTCATAAAATTTTTAAAAAGCATCCCCACAAATGAATGAAGGATCTCTATTAATATTTCATAATAGAGAATAAAAACAACCCATTTAGACAATAAATATTATAAAAATAAAATAATTCAATATCCTATAATTTTCTCTCATCATCTCTTTCTTACTTCTCAAGTAAAACAAATCATAAAAAAACCGCCTAAGATAAGGCGGCCTTAAAAAACAATAGAATAAAGAACTTATGAGGACGTCCCCTTTTCATTCTCTGAAGCTTTCATACGAGCACGATCCACAGCCCCTTTCGCTTCGACATCACGATCAACAAATTCTATAACAGCCATAGGCGCATTATCACCGGTACGAAACCCCGCTTTCATAATACGCAAATACCCACCGTTGCGTGATGCATAACGCGGCGCAAGTGTATCAAATAACTTTGTAACTTTCCCTGTATCACGAAGCGCTGCAATTGCCTGTCGACGCGCATGTAAACCACCACGCTTACCAAGAGTAACTAATTTTTCAACAATAGGACGAATTTCTTTAGCCTTTGGAAGTGTTGTCACAATCTGCTCATGTTCGATCAACGAAGTCGCCATATTTGTAAACATCGCTTTACGGTGACTGGCAGTCCGATTCAACTTGCGGCCTGACTTACTATGGCGCATAAGCCCTCTCCTTAAATTCTAATTTTAATACTGATCTTCATAGCGTTTCGCAAGATCATCAATGTTTTCAGGTGGCCATGCAGGAATTTCCATTCCAAGATGCAACCCCATACATGCCAAAACTTCTTTAATCTCATTCAATGACTTACGACCAAAATTTGGTGTCCGAAGCATTTCAGATTCTGTTTTTTGAATAAGATCACCAATATAGACAATATTATCATTCTTAAGACAATTTGCCGAACGAACGGAAAGTTCTAATTCATCCACTTTTTTGAGAAGTGCAGGATTAAAGGAAAGCTCAGAATCAGCCTCTTCAACAGGCTCCTTCTGTGGCTCTTCAAAGTTAATAAATAATGATAGTTGATCCTGAAGAATACGCGCTGCAAAAGCAACAGCATCCTCTCCATTAACAGCACCATTCGTTTCAATCGTTAACGTCAATTTATCATAATCGAGAACTTGACCTTCACGCGTATTTTCCACTTTATAAGAAACTTTACGAATTGGTGAATAAAGACTATCAATTGGAATAAGTCCTATACGACCATCATCAACATAATTACGATCAGATGGAACATATCCTTTCCCTGTGTTGACAATCAATTCCATACGAATTTCAGAATCTTCATCAAGGGTACAGATAACATGATCTGGATTGAGAATCTCCATATCCCCGACGATATTGATATCCCCCGCTCTCACAACACCAGGCCCCTCTTTATAAACGATGAGACGTTTAGGCCCTTCTTCTTCCATACGAAGTGCAATTTCCTTTATATTCAGAATAATATCTGTAACATCCTCACGAACACCTGGAATTGATGAAAATTCATGTAAAACGCCATCAATCTGTACAGCAGTAATGGCAGCACCACGAAGCGAAGATAACAACACACGACGAAGGGCATTTCCTAATGTCAAGCCAAACCCCCGCTCAAGAGGCTCAGCAATTACGCTGATAATATTTGGGTTATCATGCGCACATGATTCAACCTTATTGGGTTTAATAAGTTCCTGCCAGTTTTTCTGGATCATATTTTTATTCCCGTTCTTTAGTTCCGCTACCATTCAATCGTAACGACCAATGTGAACATCAGAGAAATCTCCGACAACAAAAAAACAACACCCAATCAAACACGCCGTCTTTTTCTCGGACGACATCCATTATGAGGAATTGGTGTTACATCACGAATAGAAGTAATGACAAAACCAACGGATTGCAACGCACGTAAAGCCGATTCACGCCCTGCCCCAGGACCACAAACTTCAACTTCCAAAGAACGCATACCATGCTCTTGTGCTTTTCTCGCACAATCTTCCGCAGCAACTTGAGCGGCAAAAGGCGTAGATTTACGCGCCCCTTTAAATCCTTGAGCACCAGCAGACGACCACGCAATCGTATTCCCCTGAGCATCAGTAATGGTAATCATTGTATTATTAAATGTTGAATTGATATGCACAACACCCGACGAAATATTCTTACGTTCGCGACGACGAACACGTGTGGCTTCCTTGGCCATAATTTTCCTTTCAATGATCTCATCACTGCCGTAACATCAGCAGCTCCACCTTTTTTTCTTGCTAAACGAACTTCAACAAGAAAAAGAATATATAAAAAACCTTTCAAAAAGGTTCTTATTTTTTCTTGCCAGCGATTGCCTTAGCAGGCCCCTTACGCGTACGAGCATTTGTATGTGTACGCTGCCCTCGAACAGGTAAAGACCGACGATGACGCAATCCACGATAACAACCAAGGTCCATCAAACGCTTAACATTCATAGCAACTTCACGACGAAGATCACCTTCAACTTGATAACACTGATCTATCGCCTCACGAATCTGCAATACCTCGGCATCTGAAAGCTCATGCACACGACGCCCCGTAGGAATGCCAACCTTTTCAATAATTTCTTGAGCAAATTTTGGTCCAATCCCGTGGATATATCGAAGCGCAATAATTACACGCTTATTAGTCGGGATATTGACGCCAGCAATACGAGCCACGCCCACTCTCCTTAGTTATATTGACAAATTTTTATAAAATACCTGACATACCTTAAAGAAAAAGATAGACTCAGAAAAAATCCTTCCGAATCCGCTTATTCAACTAAAACAAATTAAAATTATTTGTGATAGATTTTATTTCAAAAGTCAACTCTTTTCATTTCCCTCTCAAAAAAATCTCATGAAAGAAAACCTCTAATCATACGTGTCACTTCAGCAATACCAATCATTCCATCAATGACCTTTAACATTCCTTTCTCTGAATAAAATTTTGATAAAGGGAATGTTTTTTCACGATATTCTACTAATCTTTTTGCAAAAGCAACAGGATTATCATCTAAACGAMCCTGTCCACCCGCCGCTATTGTCTCCTGAACGCGCTTTTTCATACGTTCAATCAATGCATCTTCATCAACACACAACTCAATAACAGCATCAAGCCGCATATTTTTTGATTGAAGTATCTGTTCTAAGGCTTCTGCCTGCCCTACAGTCCTTGGATATCCATCCAAAATAAAGCCGTTTATACAATCAGCCTCATCAATCCGATCTGAGACAATTTGATTAACAACACTATCAGGAACCAAAGCACCAGAACTTATAATAGCTTTAGCTTTTTTACCAACTTCCGTTTCTCTGCGAAGAACCTCACGCAACACATCCCCTGTTGATAAATGAGGAATATTATATTCCTCAGCTAACATTTTAGCTTGTGTCCCTTTTCCCGCTCCAGGAGGACCTAAAAGAACAACTCTCATCGATTTCTTCGACCTCCACGAAGTTTTGATTTTTTTATCAACCCTTCATATTGGTGCGCAACAAGATGCCCTTGGATTTGAGCAACCGTATCAAGAGTAACAGTCACAACAATCAACAAAGACGTCCCCCCAAGATAAAAAGGAACTTGGAATGCAGATATCATAAATTCAGGGAGTAAACAAACCAAGATAATATAAAGTGCCCCCACAACAGTAATACGCGTCAAAACATAATCAATATATTCCGCTGTACGCTCACCTGGACGAATTCCTGGAACAAAACCAGAATGTTTCTTCAACTGATCTGCAGTATCACTTGGATTAAACACAATAGCTGTATAAAAAAAGCAAAAAAACGCCATTAAAAATGCATAAACAATCATATAAAGTGGCTGCCCATGACCAAGAGAATAAGAAATGGCTTGTATCCATTGGGGCATCTTATCAGAAAAATTATTAATAGTGGCAGGTAATAACAATAAAGATGAAGCAAAAATAGGCGGAATAACACCAGCAGTATTCAACTTTAAAGGAAGATGCGACATATCGCCTTGAAACATTTGATTACCAACTTGACGTTTTGGATACTGAATAAGAATTCGCCGTTGTGCACGTTCTATAAAAACAATAAGTCCGATAACCAAAACAGCAATAAGAACGATTGCTATTAAAAGAAAAGTTGATAAATCAGCCTGACTATGCGCAGTCAAAAGCTGAGCAAAAGTAGAAGGAAAGTTGGCGACAATCCCTGTAAAAATGATGAGAGAAACCCCATTACCAACACCGCGTGATGTAATTTGTTCACCAAGCCACATGAGAAACATTGTCCCACCAACAAGTGTAATAACAGAAGAGATACGAAACATAAGACCTGGTTCTATAACAATTTGAAGCCCTGTCCCTATACCGCTTTCAAGCGCAACTGCAATACCAAAAGCTTGGAGAATCGCCAATACGACTGTTACATAACGCGTATATTGATTAATAACCTTACGACCTACCTCCCCCTCTTTTTTAAGAGTTTCCAAAGAAGGAATAATAGATGTTAACAATTGTACAATAATAGATGCCGATATATAAGGCATAATACCCAAGGCAAAAATTGCCATACGCCCAACAGCACCTCCAGCAAACATATTAAAGAGTCCTAAGACACCTGATGCATGATGTTCAAATGTTTGCCGTAAAGCATCAATATTAATACCTGGAAGAGAAATATAAGTGCCAAAACGATAGACAAGAAGTGCCGCAAGAGTAAACCAAATGCGTTTCTTTAATTCAGTTGCACGCGAAAAGGTACCGAAGTTTATATTGGAAGCAAATTGCTCTGCTGCTGATGCCATAAAACGTCTCCACTTCACACTCCAGTTTTTTAATCACAGAAGTATAACCCTAAAATTCATATCTTTATATACAAATAATTGCAGAACCTAAAACAATTCTCCACAAAACATTCAGAAGAATAGATCTATCCCTTCTTTAAATCACGGCTTATATCAAAAAAATTATCCGACAACATCAGGAAAAATAACCTGACCACCTACTTTTTCAATCTTAACACGAGCGGCCCCTGAAACACCAGAAACATGAAAGGTAATCTTCGCTTTCAAATCACCATCAGAAAGAAGACGAACCCCATCCTTCTCACGACGAATAATACCAGCCTCTTTCAAAGCAACCATATCAACAGGCTTTTCAATATTCAACTTACCTGAATCAATGGCCAACTGAATACGTCCCAGTGAAACTTCATTGTAGATTTTAGAAAAGAAATTTTTAAATCCACGTTTTGGTAAACGACGATAGATAGGCATTTGCCCACCTTCAAAACCATTAAGGGAAACACCAGAACGCGATTTCTGCCCTTTTACACCGCGACCACCAGTCTTACCAATCCCCGAACCAATACCACGCCCAACACGCTTACGATTTTTTGTTGCACCTTCGCAATCACGTAGTTCATTGAGTTTCATATCTAATACTCCTGCAACCCTTAATCTTCATCTATAACGCGAACAAGATGCCGAACTCGAGCAATCATACCCCGTACACAAAGTGTATCTTCTAAAACGCGCCGCCGACGCATTTTATTGAGTCCAAGCCCCTTCAAGGTTGCACGTTGAATCTGTGAGTTTCGAATAGGGCTTCCAATTTGCTCTACTGTCACAGTTTTATCACTCTGAGATTTTTTCTGAACCATTTCCTAATTCCTTTTCTGACAATCTCAGAAACTACCCTTCTACGTCAACTAAATGGCGACGACGCGCCTGCAAAGTCGAATATTTTATACCACGCTGAGCAGCAATATCTCTCGGATGCATTTGATGTTTCAATGCATCAAATGTTGCACGAACCATGTTATAAGGATTTGATGATCCTAGTGATTTTGCAACAACATCCTGCATACCAAGAGCTTCAAAAATAGCACGCATCGGCCCCCCAGCAATAATACCAGTACCTGCAGACGCTGAACGGAGCAAAACACGCCCAGCTCCGTGACGACCTTCAAGATCATGATGCAATGTACGCCCAGATCGAAGTGGAACATAAATCATCCCACGCTTTGCAGATTCCGTTGCCTTACGAACAGCTTCTGGAACTTCACGGGCTTTACCATGTCCAAAACCCACGCGCCCTTTTTGATCTCCCACGACAACAAGAGCAGCAAAACCAAAACGCCGACCACCCTTTACAACTTTAGCAACACGATTAATATGAACGAGTCTATCGACAAACTCATTATCGCGTTCTTCTCTCTCACCACGTTCTTTTTGTGCCATTCCTCATTCCTTTTTCTTTTCCGGAAGCACGATAACAAAGTTCCTCATAAAACCAGAAGAACTTAAACGAAATACTCTAAAGTATCCTTCCTCATCCATAAGTAGGAAACTTTAAAAGTTCAAACCACCTTCACGAGCAGCTTCAGCCAAAGCTTTGATTCGACCATGGTATACATAGGCACCACGATCAAAAACCACTTCATTAACACCAGCTTGCTTCGCACGCTCAGCAATTAATTTACCAACAGCAAAAGCGGCTTCTTTATCAGCACCACTTTTTAATGATTTTTTTAAATCACTTTCAAGAGTAGAAGCTGAAACAAGTGTACATCCCCGTAAATCATCAATAACTTGCGCATAGATGTTCTGATTTGAACGATAAACGCTAAGCCGAGGGCGATCATGAGAAACCATCTTAACTCTACGACGAACACGTCTTGCACGACGCTGGATAATGTCCTTAGATGAAACCATAATACAAAATCCTTATTTCTTTTTACCTTCTTTACGGAAGATACGTTCATCTGCATGCTTAACACCTTTACCTTTATAAGGCTCAGGTCTACGATACTCACGAATTTCCGCTGCAACTTGTCCAACTTGCTGTTTATCAATACCAGAAATAACAATCTCTGTGGGCTTAGGAACAGTGACAGTAACACCTGATGGAACTTTATAAACCACATCATGTGAAAAGCCTAGAGAGAGTTGAATATCCTTACCCTGCAAAGTAGCACGATAACCAACCCCATTGATCTCTAACCTTTTTTCAAAACCATCTTTTACACCACAAAAAATATTCTCAATCATTGAGCGCGACATACCCCATTTAGAGCGTGCATCCTTTGACTGATCCCGCGGCATAACTGATATGACATTTTCCTCGAATTTAACTAAGACTTCATCATTAACGACGTAACTTAGTTCACCTTTTGGACCTTTTGCCTTAACCAGCTGACCTTCAACAGTAGCAGTAACCCCAGAAGGAATTGAAATGGGTTTTTTTCCAATACGAGACATTGTTCTAACCTACTTTTTCTTCCGTTTTCTTGACATACCTTAGAAAACACGACAAAGGAGTTCTCCACCAACATTTTGTTCACGCGCTTCATGATCAGCCATAACGCCTTTAGGAGTCGATAAAATCGAAATACCTAGACCATTTGCCACCTGTGGAAGTGTCTTAGCAGAAACATACACACGACGACCAGGCTTTGACACACGTGAAATCTCACGAATAGCAGCCATCCCTTCAAAATACTTCAATTCGATTTCAAGTTCAGCTTTTCCACCACCCAAATCAATTTGATTATATCCGCGAATATAACCTTCCGACTGAAGAACATCAAGAACGTGCGCGCGAAGCTTCGAAGCTGGAGTAACCACTTTGCCTTTTTTACGACCAAGTGCATTACGAATACGTGTTAACATATCACCAAGAGGATCTGACATAGACATTAAATAATCTCCTCTTACCAACTAGACTTTACAATACCAGGAATATGCCCAATAGAGCCAAGCTCACGCAATGCAATCCGTGACATTTTTAACTTACGATAATAAGCCCTCGGACGACCTGAAACTTCGCAACGATTACGAATACGAACCTTCGAAGAATTACGTGGCAATTCTGCCAATTGAACAGAAGCTTTAAAACGTTCCTCAAGAGAAACCTTCTGATCCATAACAATTGCTTTCAAACGTGCACGGCGTGCAGCATAACGCTTCACCATCACCTCACGACGTTTATTTTTTTCAACGGCACTTACTTTGGCCATAATGTTACCTCGCTACATTTGCCGTTACGAACGAAAAGGAAAATTAAAAGCACGCAACAACTCACGCGCTTCATCATCCGTTTTTGCTGTCGTACAAACGATAATATCCATGCCCCAAATTTGATCAACTTTATCATAGTTGATTTCTGGAAACACAATGTGTTCTTTAATACCCATAGCAAAATTGCCACGACCATCAAAACTCTTTGGATTTAAACCACGAAAGTCACGAACTCGCGGAAGCGCAATCGTAACAAGACGATCTAAAAATTCGAACATCCGATCCTTACGCAATGTCACCTTAGCGCCAAGCGGCATCCCTTCACGAACCTTAAAGGTCGCAATAGAATTACGTGCACGGGTAATAACAGCCTTCTGTCCTGTTATGAGCCCTAAATCCTCAGCGGCAAGGGAAGGCTTCTTCGAATCAGCAGTCGCTTCACCTATCCCCATATTAATTACAATTTTATCAATCCGCGGAATTTGCATCGCATTTTTGTAATTAAACTTCTCCTGAAGCGCCTTACGAATCACTTCAAAATAATACGCTTTCATACGCGGTATTTGTCTTTCCTCAGCCATTAATCAACTCTCCTGAACGCTTGGCAAAACGTATCTTATTACCATCTGCATTCATACGAAAGCCTACACGTGTAGGCTTACCATCTTTAGGATCAGCAATCGCCAAATTAGACAGATGAATCGGAGCTTCTTTAGAAATAATTCCAGCTTCTTGCTTCTGCGTTTGACGTTGATGACGTTTAATCATATTAATCCCACGAACAAAAGCCTTATTCTCTTTTGGACTAACCTTAATTACTTCACCACTACATCCCTTATCCTTACCGGATAAAACGACGACTTTATCACCTTTTCGAATTTTTTGCATAACATTAACCCCTTACAGCACTTCAGGAGCAAGCGAGATGATCTTCATATGATTCTTTCCACGCAACTCACGAGGAACCGGTCCAAAGATACGCGTACCAATCGGTTCTTTTTTGTTATCCACTAAAACCGCAGCATTACTATCAAAACGAATGACACTACCATCTGCGCGACGAATATCCTTAGCAGTACGAACCACAACAGCTTTCATAACATCACCCTTTTTAACACGGCCACGAGGAATAGCATCCTTAACCGAAACAACAATAATGTCACCGACCGAAGCATATTTCCGCTTTGAACCGCCTAACACCTTGATGCACATGACACGACGAGCACCAGAATTATCAGCAACGTCGAGGTTTGTTTGCATCTGAATCATGACTGGCCACCTTCTCTTAACATATATATCCGCTTGTACCTTTTATATACTCGGATTTGCCTGCCAAATAACGATAAAGCTATCACCTTAAAATTTATCAATGAAGAACCATCGTTAAATTCCAAAAAAATAAACTTAATTTATTACGCTACATTGTCTTTTACAACAACCCAACATTTATCTTTCGAAATGGGTCTAGATTCTTGAATAGAAACTTGATCCCCAATCTTGAACTGGTTGTTTTCATCATGCGCTTTATAATTTTTAGACTGCCGAACAGTCTTCTTAAGAAGCGGATGAGAATAACGACGCTCAACTTTGACAACAACAGTCTTATCGCTTTTGTCGCTAATAACAACACCCTGCAAAACGCGTTTAGGCATCTCTTATTTCCTTAAACCTTACTTTCACTTAACTTTTGACGAAGAAAAGTCTTAATACGCGCAATATCACGACGAACCTGTCTAACACGTGCAGTCTTTTCTAATTGACCCGTTGCTTTTTGAAAGCGCAAATTAAATTGCTCTTTCTTTAATTTCGCCAATTCATCTCTCATTTGGTCGAGCGTTTGCGCCCGTAATTCTCTGGCTCTCATCGCTTAACCTCTTTATTCCGCAATACGCTGAATGAAACGTGTTTTTATAGGCAATTTTGCAGCGCCCAACCTTAGTGCTTCACGTGCTACATCTTCAGGAACCCCATCGAGCTCAAACATGACGCGCCCAGGAGCAACACGTGCAGCCCAATAATCAACACTTCCCTTACCTTTACCCATACGAACTTCAGTCGGCTTAGAAGTAACCGGAAGATCTGGAAAAATACGAATCCACACACGACCAGAACGTTTCATATAACGTGTAATTGCACGACGCGCCGCTTCAATTTGACGAGCAGTAACCCGCTCCGGCTCAACAGCCTTCAAACCGTAGGCACCGAAATTCAAACCCGTACCACCCTTCGCAACACCGTGAATACGGCCCTTGAACTGCTTACGGAACTTTGTGCGCTTTGGCTGCAACATTGTTCTCTACTCCAAATTTTAGTTTAATCTCAAAAACTAAGCATTTTCGCGGCGACGATTCGATGAAAAACCAGATTGATCAGCTTCCGTAGCACGACGTTCTGAAGCCATCGGATCATGTTCAAGAATCTCACCCTTAAAGACCCAAACTTTAATACCACAAATACCGTAAGCGGTCTTAGCTTCTGCTGTACCGTAATCCACATCAGAACGCAAGGTATGAAGTGGAACACGACCTTCACGATACCATTCCATACGAGCAATTTCAGCACCACCAAGACGACCAGAACAATTGATACGAATACCTTCCGCACCAAGACGCATCGCAGACTGAACAGCACGCTTCATTGCACGACGAAAAGCAACACGACGCTCTAACTGTTGAGCAATTGATTGCGCAATAATCGTAGCATCAATCTCTGGCTTACGAATCTCCACAATATTCAATGAAGTTTCAGCATTGGTCATTTCTGAAAGCTTACGACGAAGCTTCTCGATATCAGCACCCTTTTTACCGATAATCAAACCAGGACGTGCAGAATGAATCGTAACACGACATTTTTTATGAGGACGTTCAATAACAACCTTAGAAATAGCCGCCTGCTTAAGCTCTTCAAGCACATAAGAACGAATTTTCAAATCTTCATGAAGAAGACGTCCATACTCACCACTATCAGCATACCAACGAGAGTCCCAGGTCCGATTAACACCAAGACGAAGTCCTATTGGATTGATCTTCTGACCCATTACGCGGCCTCCACTTTTTCGCTAACTTCACGAACAATAACAGTAAGATGTGAAAATGGACGTTCAATTCGACTAGCACGCCCGCGACCACGAACATGAAAACGCTTCATCACTATCGACTTACCAACATAAGCCTCTGCGACAACGAGCGAATCAATGTCAAGATCATGGTTATTCTCTGCGTTTGCAATCGCCGATTCAAGCGTTTTTTTCACAGTAGCAGCAATACGTTTACGCGAAAACGCCAAATCAGCGAGAGCCACATTAACCCTTTTCCCACGAATCATTGCAGCAACTAAATTAAGCTTCTGCGGACTAACACGAATTGTTCGTGTGACAGCCTTTGCCTCATTATCTCTAAGCTGGCGCGGAACCTTAGCTTTTCCCATTCCTACTTCCTCTTCGCTTTTTTATCGGCACCATGACCATAATAAATCCGGGTAGGAGCGAACTCACCAAACTTATGTCCAACCATCTCTTCAGAAACAGAAACAGGAATATGCTTATTGCCGTTGTAAACACCAAAAGTCAAACCAACAAACTGCGGCAAAATAGTAGAGCGACGACTCCATATTTTTATAACTTCATTGCGCCCACTTGCACGTACCTTCTCTGCTTTACCAAGAAGATAGCCGTCAACAAACGGACCTTTCCAAACTGAACGAACCACTTCAGACTACCTTTCTTATTTCTTGCGCTGATGACGCGTACGCATAATAAATTTATCAGTGGCTTTATTGGAGCGCGTACGCTTACCTTTTGTAGGTTTACCCCAAGGAGACACCGGATGACGCCCCCCCGATGTACGACCTTCACCACCACCGTGCGGATGATCAACGGGGTTCATAGCAACACCCCGAACATGTGGACGCTTACCACGCCATCGTGACCGACCTGCCTTACCATCATTAATATTCCCATGATCAGGATTTGAAACAGCACCAACAGTTGCAAAACAGCTGCTAGAAACCAAACGCTGCTCACCAGAATTTAAACGAAGAATAGCCATACCATGATCTCGTCCAACCAACTGCGCATAAGCACCTGCTGAACGTGCAATCTGTCCCCCTTTTCCCGGCTTCATTTCAACATTATGAATAATCGTTCCTACTGGCATATTGCCAAGGGGCATGGCATTTCCTGGTTTAACATCAACATTCGAACCAGCGATAATAGAATCACCGACACCAAGACGCTGCGGTGCAAGAATATAACTTAATTGCCCATCTTCATAGCGAATTAAAGCGATAAAAGCAGTGCGATTAGGATCATACTCTAAACGCTCAACTTTCGCTGAAATATCACGCTTAAGACGCTTAAAGTCGACAAATCGATAACTACGCTTATGACCACCACCTTGGAAACGAGCAGTAACACGACCACGGTTATTCCGTCCACCTTTTGAAGACAAACCCTCAGTCAATATCTTTACGGGTTTTCCCTTATAAAGACCAGAACGTTCCACAATGACAAGCTGACGCTGCCCAGGTGTCGTTGGATTAAATTGCTTAAGTGCCATTATTCCTATCTCCGAGCCTCTTTAAAGACCTGTCGAAACGTCGATAGTCTGACCACTGGCCAGAGTTACGATCGCTTTTTTGACATCACTCTGCCGACCAACAATACCCTTAAAACGTTTCACTTTACCCTTACGGACTATCGTGTTAACTGCTTTAACTTTTACGCTAAAAAGCGCTTCAACAGCAGCTTTAATTTCAAGTTTTGTCGCTTTCGGCGCGACATTAAAAGCAACTTGATTATATTCAGAAATCATAGTCGACTTTTCAGTAATAACTGGACTAATAATTACATCATAATGGCGAAGATCTGTCATTTAAAACGCTCCTCAAGAGCCTCAACAGCTGCCTTTGATAAAACAAGTTTGCTGCGACGCAAAATATCATAAACATTAATTCCCTGAATGGGCAAAATATCAATATTAGGAATATTCGAAGCTGCACGAAAAAAGTTAATATCAATCTTTTTACCACCAATCAAGAGAGCATTATTAAACCCAAGCTTAGAAAAATGAGAAACAAGCTTTTTCGTTTTAGCATCCTTAATAGTTAACTCATCCACAACAATTAAATCTTTTGCTTTTAATTTTGCAGATAAAGCAAGGCGTAACCCAAGAGCACGAATCTTTTTAGGAAGATCGTGTGCATGGCTACGAGCCACCGGACCATGCGCCTTACCTCCACCTCGAAATTGTGGTGCACGTGCAGATGAATGCCGAGCACGCCCAGTCCCTTTTTGTTTAAACATCTTTGCTCCCGTCCGCGACACATCGGAACGGCCTTGAGACTGATGGGTCCCCTGCTGACGACGTGCAAGCTGCCAACGAACAACACGTTGTAAAATATCCTCACGCGGAACAAGATCAAAAATAGATTCAGAAACCTTTAATTTACCAGCTTCATTACCATCAAGAGTTTTAATTACAAGATCCATTATTAGGCTCCCTCAACTTCAGAGGTTTCCGTCACTGGAGTAACCATTTTCGTTTTCTCCTTTACAAGACGGCGAATACCAGCAGGCTTTGGAGCATTCTCAGGAAGAGGTTTCTTCACGGCATCTCTTACCAAAATCCAAGACCCCTTAGAACCAGAAACAGCACCACGCACTAAAATCAAACCACGCTCAATATCAGTGGAAACAACTTCAATATTTTGTGTTGTTACACGCACCTGCCCCATATGGCCAGCCATTTTTTTCCCTTTAAAAACTTTACCAGGATCTTGGCACTGTCCCGTAGAACCATGAGCACGATGTGTGATCGAATTACCATGGGAAGCACGATGACCACCAAAGTTATGCCGTTTCATAACACCGGCAAATCCCTTACCAATGCTGGTACCAGTCACATCAACGCGCTGCCCTGGAACAAAATGTTCTACTGTAATCTCAGTACCGATATCAAGGAGATTATCGGGGCTTACACGAAACTCTGCTATTTTGGCTTTAGGCTCAACAGAAGCCTTAGCAAAATGTCCACGAAGAGCTTGTGAAGTATTCTTAACCTTAGCAAAGCCTACACCTAATTGAACAGCAGTATAACCATTCTTTTCAACTGTACGCTGAGCAACGACTTGACAATTCTCCAAACGAAGTACTGTCACCGGCACATGCTCACCAGCATCATTATAAATACGGGTCATGCCCAGCTTCTGTGCTATTACACCTGAACGCATCGGGTCTGTTCCTTCTGTCCTCAAACCTCAGAGCTTAATTTCTACATCCACACCAGCAGAAAGATCGAGCTTCATAAGCGCATCCACTGTTTGCGGCGTTGGGTCAACAATATCAAGAAGACGCTTATGCGTACGCATTTCAAACTGCTCACGACTCTTCTTATCGATATGCGGTCCACGATTGACTGTAAATTTTTCAATCCGCGTCGGAAGCGGAATGGGACCACGGACACTCGCACCGGTCCGTTTAGCAGTCGATACAATTTCACGCGTTGACGTATCAAGAATTCTATGATCAAACGCTTTCAAGCGAATGCGAATATTTTGACTGTTCATGCTCTTTACTTTCCTGTCATATAAAGCGCCTTCAATAATCGAGGCGCTTAACAAGCATTATTTATTCAATAATCTTGGAGACGATACCGGCACCAACAGTACGACCACCTTCACGAATAGCAAAACGAAGCTTTTCTTCCATCGCTATCGGCACAATCAGAGACACATCCATCGCAACATTATCCCCTGGCATAACCATTTCTGTCCCTTCTGGAAGCGTAACAATACCCGTAACATCCGTCGTACGGAAATAAAACTGAGGACGATAATTCGTGAAAAACGGCGTATGACGTCCGCC